>SHZW01000019.1 GCA_009692155.1 Nitrospiraceae bacterium | reverse complement strand
CCGCAGTGCGCGGCGGTCTGCCCCGTGGACAACTGCTGCATCTCAGACCCGCTCTATCCGGAAACCACCCAAGTTCTGCTCGACAGAGCCAAGAAACTGAATCCCGACAAGGCCATCGATCCGGCCAAGGTCTGGAGTGGAGTCCGAAACTAACCTCCGCTCGCTCGATGTCACTTATTGAACGCCCCATCTCGCATGAGATGGGGCGTTTTATTTTGACCGCAACCAGAAGAGGGCCCACCTGCCTGGAAACAACGACGCCCTGTCTCGCCAGAGGCAGACAGGGCGTCGTTTCAAACAGCGAGCAGAACGTCGATTACTTGATCATCAGCAGCTGCCCACCAATGTGGCCGGGATGCAGATGGCAACTGTAGTAGAGCACGTTTCCCGACGTCGCATAAACAAAGTCGCTGACCGGGATACCGATGTACTTGGTCTCGCCCGGCTTGAGGACAATCTTCGCCTTGAGCACAGTCGGAGCGGACTGGTTCTGATCCGCCGTCAAAAAGAACCCGTGCTCGGCCGTCGAGTCGTTCGTCACCTTGATCAAGAAGGGACGGCCTGGCCGGACCTTAAAGTCCACCACGGTCGTGGGCGGATACCACACCTTCTTCGACGCCGTGCCGCCGAGCTCGAGTGCGAACAGCTGCGCATCCACGTCCAGTTCCTTGAACGCTATCCCCGCGACGGAGCCCGTTGCCAAATCACCGACCTCAACGCCACCCGACTGGTGCGCGAAGGCCGCTGAGGCCCCGGCCATCACGATAAGGCCGAAGAATACTGCTACCAGCATCTTTCCCATTGCCTACCTCCTTGAACGAAAAAAGCTGTGAATTAGTGAACGATGACGAATCCTTAGCCGATATTTCTACTATATGTTTCTCGGGAAGTTACACCCAAAACGCTGGATTGTATAGCATAAGCCCCAAAGGGAAGCAAGCCCCTTCTTCCATCGATCTGTCCGCCTCAAACAAACCCCTGGACAGGCTCCAAATGTCAAAAAAACGTGGATTTTCAACGGAACCGGTCCTTCCTACCGTGACGATGATGACACGTCACCCGGCGTGGGCTCTGCGCCCCGCCCGATCAGGAGATCGAAGGGTGCATAGTCGTCCGTCAACACGACACCGGCAGGCCATTCCTGTTCAATTCTAGTCGCCAGTAGCTCGCGGGCTTCGAACGGCAGGCGGCCCTGCGCCAGCAAGGCCTCGACTTTCGCCCCCCAATCGGCAGGCCTCATTGTCTCCACCGGAGAGCCGGCAAAGAAGATGAGATTTTCCGCCTTGGACTGTTTCAGCGTCTTCCAGGGTCCCTTGACGCCGTAGGAAGCGATCACCGGGAAGACAGTTCTCAGGGTGGTGACCACCGCCTGTGCCCGAAGCAGGTCCGGACCCTCGCCGGAGGAGGCCAGATTGACGACCAGCACGCCGTCCGGATGCAATCTGGCGCGCACTTCTTTGAAAAATTCCTGCGTCGTGAGATGGAACGGAATCAGATGGCGGGCGAAGACATCCACCCAGATCACGTCGTAGGTGGCCGCCGTGCGGCGCAAAAACATCCGCGCGTCTTTCACGTGGACGTGATGCCCCTTCACCGGCACGTAGCTGAAATATTGCTCGGCCGCCTGGACGACTGAGGGATCCACCTCCACCGTGTCGAGCTCCAACTCGGGCCAGTATCGCGCAAGCCACTTGGCCAGCGAGCCGCCGCCGTGCCCCAAAATCAGCGCCCGCTTCGGCTCAGGCGGAAGCGCAAGCGCCACCATCGCCAGTTGGCTGTACGGGAGGAATAAGGCGACCGGATCGGCATTCCACATCACGGCGTGAAAGGTGCGGTCCAGAATCAGATAGCGGAAGAGACCCTGCGTGTCGTCACGCACGCGGATCTGCTGATAGGGACTGTCCTCCTGATGCAGCGGGACGGGCGGGATCAATTTCTTGAGGTCCTCTGGCAGGGCCTGACCAGGATGCAGCGCCAGCCACATGAGGAGGGCCAGGCCGCCGAGCGTGGGCGCCGCCGCTCTAACGCCGACCGCCGCCCGCCAACCCCAGAGGAGGCCCAGCACGACCTGGACCACGCCGAGCACCGCGACCAGTGTCGCGCTCCCGAGCCACGTCAGAAGATAAAACGCCGTCCCCCACGTGCCAATCAGGCTGCCGACCGTCGAGACCGCGATCATGGCCCCGGTGTGGCGGCCGAGATGGCCCATGTCGCCGATCGAGAGACGCAGAAGCGCCGGCAACACGCCGCTCAATCCGAATGCCGGCGGCGCAAGCAGAATGCCCGCCGCGAGGCAGGGCCCCCAGCGAGGATCGTCGATCCAGGCCGACACGCTGAACATGACCGGCTGCCCCGCCCAGGCCAGCAGCAAGGTCCAGGCACCGGAAAAAAGCAGCAGCCCGGCCAGAACCGTGCTGCCCGGGTGACGGTCCGCCAGCCAGCCGCCCATCGCATAGCCGCTGCTCATCGCGGCGAGGATCACCCCGATGAGCGCGCCCCAGACAAACAGCGAATTGCCAAACACCGGCGCCAGCAGGCGGCTGCCGAGAATCTCCAGCGCCATGACGACGGCGCCGCTGATGAACGCGGTCGCAAAGAGCTCCAAGCGGCCCCACCGGGCCTGAGTCTGATCGGTGATCATGGAAGGAACGCGTGATGGGGAGAACACGCGGAGGCCGGTAACAACATTCTCTTAATGTGGCCCCCAGTTTTTGAAATAGCGGAGCAAGTCACGAACCGTGACAATTCCGACGATGCGGCCGTCCTCCGTGACAGCCAGATGCCGGATCCCCTTTTCAGCCATGAGGTCGCTGGCGTCGTGCGCGGAGCGATCCTGCTCGATGGTGATGACGGGGCTGCTCATAATCGCCCGCACCTTGGCCTGCGCGGTATTCAACTGGCCGGCCAGCGCCTTGCGCACCAGGTCGGTCTCGCTGATGATTCCAATAAAAGTCCCGTGTTCCGCAACCAAAATGGCGCCGACACGGGTGTCCCGCATCATCGCCGCAGCCTCGGCCAGCGTCGCCTCCGGACTGATCGACCGGGGGTTCCGCTTCATCATCACGGCCAGGGGCCGCATCATCGTGCCGCCTTGGGATGCCATGCTACAGTCCTTCCCGCTGGAGCAGTCTACTGAACGCCGGAGGGCGAGTCAACGAGCCGGCAGTTCGTGTGCACGTGCCACTGAGCGCGAAGTTTTCTTGGCGCACGAGACCCTTATGTTATACTCGCCGGCAACCGATACAAATAGACATCAACGCACGTGATCGGGCTCTAGCCGCGAGGATTGTATATGCATATCAGCGTCATCGGAACAGGCTATGTCGGATTGGTGACGGGGGCGTGCTTCGCCGAGTTCGGCCTCACCGTCACCTGCATGGACTCCGACAGCAAGCGGATCGGCAAACTGGAAAAGGGCGAGGTCCCTTTCTACGAGCCGGGCATCACGGAATTGGTCGCCAAGGGCATCCGGGATAACCGCCTGACCTTCACCACCGACATCGCCAAAGCGGTGGACGAAGCCCTGGTCATCTTC
This sequence comes from Nitrospiraceae bacterium, assembly GCA_009692155.1. Lineage (GTDB taxonomy): Bacteria > Nitrospirota > Nitrospiria > Nitrospirales > Nitrospiraceae > 2-02-FULL-62-14. The sequence goes on along the minus strand of SHZW01000019.1, from coordinate 34,854 downwards.
ATCGCCGTCGGCACACCGTCGCGCAGCGACGGCTCCGCCGATTTGTCGTACGTGGAGGAAGTCGGCCGCGGTATCGCGAAGCACATGACCGGCTACAAGGTCATCGCCACCAAATCCACGGTGCCCGTCGGCACCGGCGAGAAATTGCGCGAGGTGATCAAGGCCAGCCAGAAACAGCCGATTCGGTTCGACATCGTGTCCAACCCGGAATTTCTCCGCGAGGGTTCTGCCATCGAAGACTTCCTGCGGCCGAACCGGGTCGTCATCGGCGCGGACAGCGCGGAGGCGGTCGCCATCATGAAGAATCTCTACCGGCCGCTGTACCTCCTCGAGACACCGATTGTCATCACTGACATTCCCACCGCGGAAATGATCAAGTACGCCTCCAACGCGTTTCTCGCCACCAAGGTGTCATTCATCAACGAGATCGCAAACCTGTGCGAGAAGGTCGGCGCGAATGTTCAGGTCGTCTCCAAAGGGATGGGACTGGATCACCGCATCGGCTCGAAATTTCTCCACGCCGGACCCGGATTCGGCGGCTCCTGCTTCCCGAAAGACGTGGCCGCGCTGATTCAGACCGGCGACCGGGTCGGCTCCGAGATGCAGATCGCCAAAGCGGCGGCGGCGGTCAACGAGCGACAGAAACTGGCGATGGTCGAGAAGATTCGACAGACGCTCGGCGGATTGCAGGGCAAGACGGTCGGGGTGCTCGGCCTCTCGTTCAAACCGAACACCAATGACCTGCGCGACGCGCCCGCGCTGACGATCATCGAGGGGCTCCTGAACGCAGGGTGCGCCGTCAGAGCCTACGATCCAGTCTCCCTGGAGGAAGGCTCAAAATTGCTGCCGAAGATCACGCCCTGCACCGACCCCTACGAAGCGGCCAAGGGTAGTGACGCGCTCGTGATCATGACCGAATGGAACCAGGTCCGGAATCTGGAGTTTGACCGGCTCAAGACGCTGCTGCGCCAGCCGGTCCTGATCGATTTGCGCAATGTCTATGAGCCGGAGCGTGTGGTGGGAATGGGATTCCGGTACGTATCCGTGGGACGTCCGGCGCAGTCGCCGAAGAAATAATCGTCAGTTCTGCTGCCCGATCTGCTTGACGACTTCCGTCTCTTTCGTCTTCGGTTTGTAGCCCATCCGGTCGAGCACTTTCAGGATTCTCGTCTTCAACCGATCGTCCGCTTCCTCCAGCGCAATGGCCAGGGGCTCCACGGCGGGCTTGCCGATCTTGCGGATAATTTCCGTGGCAGACTGCCGAAGCTCGTCCTCTTCGGACACGAGCAACGCCACCAGTGACGGGACCGACACACCACCCAGCTTGATCAACGAGTCATAGGCCCGTTGCCGGACGTCGCCAACCTCGTCCGTCAGCGACTCCACGAGCGGCCCGACCGCCCGCACGTCTTTCAATTCGCCCAGCGTCTCGGCCGCATATTTCCGGTTCAGCCAGTGCGTGTCCCTGAGGTCCACCAGCATCGCGTCGGCCCTGGCGGCGTTGGGGTCCTTCGAGCGAATCTTAAAGCTCTTGGCAATGCGCTTGCCGCCTTCTTCGACGACGCGGATCGTCGCGCCGTCGCCGGGCTTGATCGTCTGCAGGTCGGCGAGCGCCTCTTCCGCCACCTCCAGCACAACGGTCTTGCCGTCGTAGGCCAGCAGCTCCACCTCAAGCTGTTTCGCGGCGGGATTGACGGAAACCACTCGTTCAGTGACGAGGTTAAACCCGTCCTGCTTGGCCCCGCCCTTGGGTCCGATCTGGATCAGCTTCGGCGGTTGTTCCGGAGTTTCGTTAGCCATGGATCATTCCTTATTTGAATATGAGGATGACGCCGTTACTGTATTATGTTTGTTCGCTCGGTTTCCACCCTAAACTGGAGAGGGCTCCCTCGACGGTTTCCTGCACCATTTCGTTCTCGTCCTCCAGCAGCGGCAGCAACGGGTCCACGGCACGTTTGTCGCCGAGCCGGGCCAGCGACTCGGCGGCATTGCGCCGGACGAGCCAATCCTCGTCCTGCAGCGCTCCGATCAGCGAGTCGACCCCGCGCGGGTCGCCGATCTTCCCCAGCGCCTCGGCCGCATGGCGGCGCACCATCCAATTGTTTCCGTTCAGTCCCTCGATCAGCGCGTCGACCGCGCGCACGTCACCGATCTTTTTCAGCACACGGGCGACATCCTCACGCACCAGGCTGTCGCCCAGGGCCTCCACCAGACCGGGCACAGCTCGCGGATCACCGACCCGTTCCAGCGCCCACACCGCCGCCGTCCGCACCGCGCCGTCCCGGTCTTTCAGCGCCTTCACGAGTGGCTCGACCCCGCGCGGATCCTTGAGTTTCCCCAGCGCCGACGCCGCCTGCTCCCGCACCGACCACTCCCCCTCCCTCAACGCCTCGATCAGCGGCTCGACGGCTTCAGGTCCGATCCGCACAATTGCGCTCGTGGTCGCCTCACGGATCAGGGCATCCTCGTCCTCCAGCATGCCGATCAAATGCGGCAGCGCTTCCATGCCCATCTGGCCGAGACTGGCCACCGCATGGCCGCGAAGCGCTTCGTTTTCATCCCGCAGGGCCGAAAGCAGTTGTTCGATCCGTTCCCGCTGTTCCGCGTCACTCATGGTCCGTGTCCTCCGCCTGTCCCGCCTGTTCTGATTGCCCCGCTTGAACTTCCGCCTGCATCGTAAGCGCGGCCAGCTTGTCCACGATCATCCCGGCATTATATGAAACCAATCCGTCCCGGTCGGTCTTCAACCGCTCGAACAGTTCCTGGTAGGAACGGAGCGTCTCCACGTCCTTGATCTTTGCCAGGGCCTCCATGGCAAACACGCGAAGCGGTCGAATCGGAATCGCCTCGACGTAGAGCTCGAGCGGCCGCGCGTCGCCGATCAAGCCCAGGGCCTTCAAGGCCAGCTCCTTCACCCCCGTGTCCTTGTCCTTTCGCAACCGCTCCATCAGCGGCTCCACCGACCGCACGTCGGCAATCTTCCCCAGCAGATCGGCCGCCGCCTCGCGCACCAGCCAATCGTCGTCCTCGAGCGACTCGATCAGAATATCCACGCTGGGACGGCCGATCGGCAGCAACCCGATCACCGTCGCCATCCGCGCTTCTTCCCGCTCGGACGAACCTTCGGTGTTGCGCAGCACGTTGAAGGCCTCTTCGAAGCGATCGCGGATCGCGGTCAGTTTTCTCAGCGTCCGGGTGGCTGCATCGCGCAACGCCGGATCCATCATGGCGTCCACCAGCGCGTCGGCGGACTTCGGTTCCAGCAGATGCTCGAGCATCTCGACCGCTGTCAGTCGCACTGCGGCGTCGTCGTGTTTGAGCATGGCGCAGACCGGACCGACGGCGTTCGGCATGGCGCCGATCAGTCTGGCGACAATGTGACGTTGGGCCTCGTCCTGCAAAATCGACAGTTCGTGCACCAGCGCTTCGGCCGCATCAGCATCCAGTACGCCGGCCATCTGATCCAGCGCAATCGCGGCGGCTTTCCGAACCATCTCTTCCGGGTCGCGCAGCAGCCGCACCAGCGGCACCCCGCCCTTGGGATCCTTGAGCCTCGCCAGCATGCCGGCGATTTCCGCCTTGAGCGCCGGGGCGGAGGTCTCAAACGCGTGAATCAAGGCCAGGACGGCGTTGGTGCCACCCTGCACACAGGCCGCCATCGCGCGCATGCGCTTCCAGTCCTCTTCATGGACCAGCTCGCCGATCAGGGTTTCAATCGATTCTTTGGCCATTATGCTGTGCGCCATAGGCGCACGAAATTAAAAATTTAAAATGCAAAATGAAACATTTCTGCCATTTTTCATTTCTAATTTTTCATTTTATATTCTGCCGGCCCGCCAGCCCAACCGGGCCAGAGCTTCCTTCGCATGAAAGAGGATGTTGCCGTCCTGCTCGTTCTTGAGCACCGCCACCAGATGCGGAATAGCCGGCTGCCCGAACGCCACGAGCGCGGTCGCCGCCTCTGCGCGGGTCACGGTATTCTGCAAGGCCGCGACCAGCGTCGGAATCGTCGCCGCGTCCCGAATCTGTCCCAGCGCATGGGCGGCCCCGGCCATCGCCGCCATTTCTTCGTCCCATTTATCACCGCAGCCGGCAACCTCCCGGCTGCGCTCAGGCCGGTCCGTCCCCTGCACCACCGCCACCAATGCCGGCACGGCACGCCGATCGCCGATTTTCCCCAGCGCGTCGACCACGAGCGGGCGCAGGCCCGGCTCCTTCAGCGCCGTGAGCAAAAACTCCACGGCGCGCGCATCGCCGATGTCGCCCAGCGCCCGGACCGCGTCTTCGCGCAGCGAGGAATCCCGGTCATTAAACAGAAGGCGCAGCAACGGATCGACCGCGTCGGGCGATTTCGTCTTGCCCAGTGCCTCGACGGCATGGAGACGCACCAGCCATTCCTGGTGCGCCAGCGCCTCGACCAGTACCGGGAGCGCCGCAGGCCCCAGCCGCGCCAGGGCGCCGCTGGTTTCCTCGCGGACCGCCTTGACCTTGTCCTGCAGCAGCGGCAAGAGCGACGGGATCGCGCGGGCGTCGCCGATCCGGGCCAGCGCCCTGACGGCATGCATGCGGACGACCCAATCGATGCCGGCCAACGCGACGATCAGTTCGTCCGCCACGCGGGCATCCCCGATGAATGCCAAAATCGAGGCGGCAGATTCCTGCACGGTCAGATTGCGATCGTGCAGGCAGGCGCCGAGCGGCTCGACCGCCGGCTCTCCGATGGCGGTCAAGGCGGCAATCGCCGCCTCGCGCACCGCGCGGTCTGCATCGCGCAACACCGCGATGAGAGGCTCCACGGCCCGTTTGTCACGGAGCCCGCCCAGCGCGACCGCCGCGTCCTCGCGGACCGCCCAGTCTTCGTCTTTCAGCGCGGCAATCTGCTCCAGCACCGTGTCGGCCATGTCCACCTATCGGCTGATGCCGATGCGTTTATTTTTCACTCGTTAAGACCGTATCACAGGTTTTTTTAGCCCTGTCAACCGCGCGGCCCGGTTGACAGGGCTGCGGAGGCCGCTTTAGCATGCAGGAGCATACGCTATTAAGCCTCATACATACATCCTCCCGCTCGTCCGGTTTCTATCGTCTCTTAATGTTTGTAGTCGCAGACGATTATCCGTCACCAAGGAGGCCGACCATGCAGATCCTGTCCATGCTTGTGCTCATGATTGTCACCCTCTTCACCACTCCGGCCGATGCGTACGAAGTCTGGCTCGCCGATCAATCGGATACGGGCAAAGAAAGCGGCGGCTATCTCCATATCTATGACGGCGCCCAACTGGCGGCCGACCCGTCCGGCGCGAAGCCGACGGTCACGATGGATTTATCCGGCGACGTCAACAAACTCTGCGAAGAGGCGACCAAGAAGCCGGTGCGCCAGCCGCACATGCTGTTCTTCACCAAGGATCAATCCCACGTCATCCTGTCCTTCCTGAGCGGGCATGTCCTCTTCATGGATGCGGCCACGAAGAAACCGGAGGCCTGCCTGTCCATGGGCAAGAACGTGCACGCGGCCTGGCCGACGCCGGACCAGAAGATGGCGATCGCCGCCAACATGGCGGACAAGAAGTTCATCCGGATCTGGACGGATTACAAGGACCACAAGTTCACCTTCGACGAAAGCAAAGACGTGATGGCCCTCGGCCCGATGGAAAGCCCTGAGCGCCCGGACAATGCGCCGGTCTGCCCGATCACCGAAGTCTCCAGCAAATTCGCCTTCATCACCCTGCGAGGCGGAGGGCTCATCGTGACGGACGTCACGGAGACGCCGATGAAAGTGCTCGCGACATTGGACAACAAGCAGGTCCATCCGGCCGGCTGCGGCGGCATCCAGGTCGGCAACACGATGTACATCAATTCGGGCGGTGGCTGGCCGGCTGACAAGTTCCCGGCGGCAGCCTCACTGGCCTACGACGTGTATGCGGTGAGCCTCGGCAACCTGCCGAAGTCGGTGGACGTCAAGCTCATCACCTCGCGCGACGGCAAGACGGCCGACTCGCACGGCATGGCAGCGGTGGGTTCGTATGTCTGGAGCGGCGATCGGGCCGGAAACAACATCGAGGTCATTGATTCGGCCGGCAACACCAGCGTCGGTACCATCGATCTGGCCGGCAAGGTGAGCGACGATCCAGCGCCAGACCTGATGGACACGGCGCCGGACGGCAGCTATGTGTTCGTTGCGCTGCGCGGGCCGAGCCCGCTCACCGGCAACGACAAGGCGGTCAATAACGCGGTGGGCTCGACCCCCGGCGTCGGCGTCGTGAAGGTGACGGGCGGTGGCAAAGGCGGTGAGCTGATAGGGGTTGCGCGGGTAAGCAACATGAAAGATGGGAAGGAAACGGCCGACCCGCACGGGATCGCGGTCAGAAAGTAAGCACGCAGAACGATGAACGGGGTGGGACTTCCTCTCTAGTTTATTGTTCGGCCTTGCGGGTGCGGAGGATTTTTTCAGCAGCCTCCCCGTCCTTCATGTCGCCCCGGGCCAAATCGCCCGAAGGCCCGAAGCGTCCGGTCTCGCCGAGCGGCAGGTTGACGCGGAGGTTGTCCGCCCTGGAGCTGTCCACCTTCATGGTTTCATCCTGATCCGGCGGCTCCCAGCCGAGCTTCTTCAGGGTCTCAACGGTAATCTGCCTGAGCGCATCGACGGCAGTCAGGCGCGAGGTCGCGAACGACATCACGCGCTCTCCTTCCGACTCCACTTCCGACGCTTTCGGATCGTGTAGAAATGCGATCAGCGGCTCAATCGCCGTATCGCCGATCAGCACCAGCGACGGAGCGGCTCGCTCCCGCAGATTCTGATCCTTGAGCAGCATGATCAGGTCGGGAATGACGCGGGGATCGCGGAAGTGGCCGAGCGCCGTCGCCGCCGCTTCCTTGATGAACGCGTCTTCGCTGACGATGCATCCAGGCGTCGGCGTGCCCTCCTGGCGAATCCCCTTCCCTTTCAGCGCATCCATGACCGCCGGTAGCGCGCGCGCGTCGCCGATCATGCCCAGCGACATGATCGCGTGCCGCTTCACCGCCCCGTCTTTCATGGCCTCGATCAGCGCATCGATCGATCGCGGACTGCCGATCATGCCCAGCGCGATCGTCGCGTCTTCCCGCACGGCCCGATCGGGGTCTTTCAATGCCGCGAGCAGCGCGTCCTCCACCACCTTCGAGCCTTTGGTCCAGGCGCGGCCGATTTGATAGTCGGTCGTCATCCCGCCGAGCGCGCGGACGCCGTGGCAGCGGACGACGAAATCCTTGTCGTGCAGGCACTCGATCAGCGGACCGATGGACGGCTCGCCGATTGCGACGAGCGCCGTGCCGGCGGTTTCACGGACGATCTTCGACGTATCGCGGAACAGCTTGATCAGCGCCGGGATCGCTTTCGCATCGCCGATTTTCCCCAGCGCCTCGGCCGCCGCGCTTTTCACCGCCCCGTCGCGGTCGCGGCAAGTGGTCAGCAGCGCGTCCACGGCCTTCGCGTCCTTGAGTTCGCCGCAGGTCTTGGCCGCATACTCGCGCACGCGCCACCGTTCGTCCTTCAGGCAGGCGATCAGACGGTCCACGACGCCGCGACCCAGATGCGTCATGGCCGCCACAGCCTCGTTGCGTACTTCCATGATCGGATCGTTGAACAGCGTGACAAGCGCCTCGACGGCTTTCGGCCCGCCGATCCTGGCGACCGCCCATCCGGCATGTGCCCGGACCGACCAGAAGTCATCGCCCACCGCGGTCAACAAGACCTCGAGCGTCGAGGGGTCCGCACGCTCGGCGAGCGCCTTCGCGGCTTCCTCCCGCGTCGCGTCGTCGACGTCTTCGAGCGCTTCCAGGAGATCGTCAATGGATTGTGGCATTAGTTTTCTTCACGGTCGTTCCGTTCTATGTCTTTTCTAGGATGTTTAAAAAAGCTGTCCGGCGAGGCCGCAGGGAGTCCGGCGACCGAAGCGTACGTTTTTCGGTTCGTCGCAGGGAGACGGGCGACCGAGAACAAAGCTGGCAGCCTTTTCAACACCCTACTATTTGTAATCATACTCCCGCTTACCGCCGTAAGGATACATCCGACTGCACGTGACCATCAGCATCTGCGTGCCGCGCCCCGCCACGCACTGATCGAGCGATTGGGCGAAGTCGAGTTTTCCGTCCAACGTGACCTGAAACGGAAAGTCGAACGTAAAGGTCCCGAATTTGTACGAACCGGGCTTGAGCTTGAGCTCGCGGCGCTCCGTCGTCGCGTAGGCCTCGGTGCTGTCCGGGTCCATCGTCATGATCATCGGCGTGATGCCCGGTACCTGCCACCGGGTCGGCGGATGGAGCGTGGTGGCATCAACCGTGATTGCGTATTCCTTCATGTGCGCCGGCGGCGGCGCGGCCTGCGCGGAGCCGGCCGGCAACACCGCCAGCAGGGTCAGCATCCCCAACACAAAACCGACCGGCTTACTGGCCATAGAGATTCAGCGCGGGCTCGTTCCGCACGATCGCGCGGGGGGCGCGGAAAATTTCCTCGATCGCACGGCTCTGCCATTCCGTATGCGTTTCGAGGCCGAACGCGCGCATCAGCGTCGCCCCGGTATCCATGATGGAGATGGGCGCTGCGATCGTATGGCCCGATTTGATATTGGCGCCGGACGCGATCCACGGCACATGCGGCAGCGACCCGTTTTGTTTCTGCTCCCCGATGCCGTTCAGCGCCGTCACAATGATCATCGTGTGATCGAACAGCTTGTACTGCTTGTAGAGATCGAGGATCGCGCTCATCGCGTCGTCCACGTCTTTCAGCGCCGCCCGGTAGGCCTTGGAGGTCCAACCCTGTTCCTGGCCGGCGCGGCCTGCGTCCGGCAGGTGCACGACCAAGAGGTGTGGCAGCCCATACACATAATGGTTGTATCCGCCCCGCTCGCCTTTTTTGAAATACTCCTGCACGTAGGTCACGATGGTGGCCGCGCGGCATTCCGGCCTGAGCCGGCCGCAAATTTGATAGTCCACGTAGGAGGAGGGCCGCGCGAGCTGGTAGAGCGACTCCTCCATGAAAAAGACGGCGGTGTCTTTGCCACCGCTCAAGTCCAGATAATCGAACATGAGGGGAGGCCGGGGATAGCCACGGGCGAAATCGAACGTGTCCCAGTCCATGCCGTGTTTCTCCACCGGCAGGCCGGTGAAGATCGAAGCCATGGTCGGCAGGCGAAGCGGCGGATTGACCGCGGCGGCTGACCAGGCCACCGAGCCATTTTTCACCAGCTTGCTCAGCACCGGCATGGCGCCGGTCTTGAGCGAGTCCTGCCCGAAGCCTTCCAGCACGAACAGAATCGCATGCTCGGGCTGGACTTCAGCGGCCGGAGGCGCGGCCATAACGGGACAGGCCAACACAAAACCGAGCGCTACTGTCAGCGCTGTAAGGGTCGCTCGAATAACCATAAGAGGATTCAACTTAGCATGCGGTTTTCAGGTGGGTCAACCGAGCCTAGCAATAGGAGGAACCCTTCTGATAAAAGAGGCGCCATGCCAATCGGCAACAACTTTCAGCACAGTGAATACGACCGCAAGGACCCCGGCGACCGCGTCGCTTACGGGGAGCTGCCGACCGGCGCCTCTCCGGACTCCCCTGCCTGGCTCGATGCCATGGCTGAGCACGGCAAGCGACTGGGCGGCACCGGCGTGCGCGCTGTGATCTTCCTCCATGGCACTCATTTGAGCAGCGATCTCTTTGGTGCAGGGCGGTTGGACGAAGCCGGCGGACTCAAGCGCGGCTACTCACGCGGGATTCCTGGGATGGAAGCGCTGCTGGCGCTCATGCGGCAGGACACCAACGGCGTGCCCACCATGCCAGGCGAAAAAAAACTGCCCTATGCGAACGACGGCTCGACTAAACAACTGATCGATGGGCAGGCCGGCGACGCCGGTAACTTTACGAATGCCTATGTGGAGCTGTTTAAAAGGGCAGTGAGCCGAAATGCGCCGCGCCCAATCATGTGTGCGCGCGATCTCTGGTCCTGCGAACAGCACCATCTGGGCCGCGCCGAGGCCGCCGTGCGGCTGTTCCATCGGCTTCACGCCCTGTGCGCCGAGCACAGCTTTGGAGCCGGTGACCGCATTCTCGTCCAGGCCCACGGCCAGGCAGGACTCATCATGGCGTTGCTCTCGAATCTTCTGGCCCCCGGCAAGTCGGCGATCCGCGAGATGGTCCTCAAGGTTCTCAAGGGGGTCGTGCCCGACAGCGAGATCGCCCTCCTCGAATCGCCCGTGCCGGGCGGCGGCCTGTTGAACGGCGTCATGTTGGACGTCGTGACGTTCGGCACGCCGGTTCGCTATGGATGGGACCCGTCGGGACTCGGCAAACTGCTTCACGTCGTCAACCATCGCCCGATGCGCGTGGACGGCAAACGGTGGCTCGCAAAGATGGAACTGCCGCAGATCACGATGGAGATGCCGATTGCCTGGGGCGGCGATTATGTGCAGCAACTGGCCGTGGCCGGCAGCGACGCCGGCACGGGATCGGAAGGGGCAAAGGCCGCCAACAAGGCGCTGTGGGAACTGCTGGAACCATTGGACGGATTCGAACGCTGGCTGGAATGCGCGCGGAAGAGCGTCCGATGTCAGAACGACGGGCTGTGCCTGTTGATAGATTACAAGGATTCGACCGGCTCCACCAGCGCCCGCGACCACCTCTACGGCCACGCGGCCTATACGCGCACGCATGCGATGCTGTTCAATACAAGCGAGATGGTACAGGCGTTGTATTCCTGAATCGGTCCGCTATCCCCCAGTCTCCTGCTCACACAGCGCTTCAGTAACTGAGCGATCGTTAATCGTTCAATCCCTGCCCTTCAAAGTCTCAGGCGTTCGACCGCAGGGCTTAATCCGGAAAAATGTTGAGCGCCAGAGCGGTTGATCGCAGCGTAAATGAAGACGACGGGAAGTTCATTTGCCAAGTGAGGCTTAGTGATCGTCAGATAAGCTCTTGACCTTTTCTTGTCATGAGACAACGATACCGTGTGTGAGAAAGTACGGTCGACTGCAGACCTGCTGGTCGTCATTGAACGGCTTCAGATATTGTGGAGCAGCGAGGCTCCTCGATTCTCTAAAGCGAGTCAATGAGCGGGAATGAAAGAAACGCACCACTTCACTGGGATTTATTATGGATGCGCCTTGCGCCAGTTGTGACCAACACCGAGATCAACTTTGAGCGGCACGGAGAGGCCCAGCTTCGCCCCCGTCACTTCCATCTCGGTCTTCACCAGCCGTTTGGCTTTCTCCACATCCTTCTCCGGTACCTCGAAGATTAATTCGTCATGCACTTGGAGAATCATTTTCGTGGTCGGCAATTCGGCGTGGAGTTTTTTGAGCACGGAAATCATCGCCACTTTGATGAGGTCCGCTGCCGAGCCCTGGATCGGGCTGTTCACAGCCATGCGCTCGCCGAATCCTCGCTGCGCCGGATCGGAGCTTTGCAATTCAGGGATTGGCCGGCGGCGGCCCAGGATGGTCGTCACGTAGCCCTGCTTTTTCGCCTGCTCGATCGTCTTGTCTATAAACGCTTTCACGCCCGCGTACCGCTCAAAGTAGGTATCGATGTATTTCTTCGCATCGGCCTGTGAGACGCCGATGTTTTGCGAGAGGCCGAAGGGGCTGATGCCGTAGACGATGCCGAACACGACGGTCTTGGCTACGCGGCGCATTTCCTTCATGATTAGCTCAGGCGACAGCTTGAAAATCTCGGCGGCGGTTGCCGTGTGGATATCTTCTCCACGCTCGAAGACCTTCTTGAGCTTCTGATCGTCCGACAGATGCGCCAGGATACGCGGCTCGATCTGGCTGTAATCGGCGCAGAGGAGCGTGTGGCCTTTGGACGCCACAAAGGCCTCGCGGATGCGGAAGCCGTGCTCGCCCTTAATCGGGATGTTCTGCAGATTCGGCTCGGTGGACGACAGCCGCCCAGTCGCCGCGACGGTCTGGTTGAGCGACGTGTGCAGGCGGCCCGTGTCAGGATGCACCAGCGCGGGAAACGCATCCACATAGGTGGACTTGAGCTTGCTCAACGAACGGTAGTTCAGAATCTGCGCGGGCAATTCGTGCTGCGCCGCCAGTTGCGTGAGCGTATCTTCGTCCGTCGAATAGCCGGTCTTGGTTTTTCGGAGCGGCTTCAAGCCCAGCTTTTCGAACAGGACTGTCGCGAGCTGCTTGGGCGAATTGACGTTGAACTCCTGGCCGGCGAGCCGCACAATGTTGCCCATGAGATGTTCCAGTTCGCGTTCCAGTTCCTTGCTCTGCTCATTGAGCGCCTTAATGTCGAGGCCGAATCCGTTGCGTTCGATTTCGGCCAGCACCGGCACGAGAGGCATCTCAACCTCGTCGAACAGCTTCAGGCTTCCCTGCTCTTCCAGCCGCTCCCTCAGCACCGGCACAAGCCTGACTGTGACGGCGGCTGCTTCAGCAGCCTTCGGTACGGCAGTCACTGCTGCATCGGACGATCCAAACAGATCGGCCGGCTCTTCCTTCGGCTGCTCCGCCTGCCCCGTTCCCAACTGATAACCAAGCACCTCCAGCGCCACAGAGTCCAGGGCATGACCGCGCCGGTTGGGATTGAGCAGGTAGGCCGCGATCATTGTGTCGAACGCCGGCGCCACATCGTCCGCGCCGACCCGGTGCAGCGCGAGCAACGCCGGCTTGAGATCGTGCGAAGCCTTGAGAACTGTGCGATCGGCGAGCAGATCCTTCAGCGGGCCGAACAACCGCGCCGCGAAGACTGTCGTACCGTCCGGCGTGCTCAACGCGAGGCCGCGCACCTCGGCGCTGACGCCCGTTCCCTCCAACACGACATGCAGGCCGACGAGTTTTTCCTTCACTGAATGGTCGGCAAAGCGCTTGGCGGATTTTTCGTCCTTGATGGTTTCGACCCCGCCGCCCAGCGCCTCACCGGCCGGCGCCGATCCGGACGCCGCTTGAATGTTCTTGAGCAGCGTCGAAAATTCCAGTTCGCGCAGCAAGGGCGCGAGCCGTTCCGGATCGGGCGGATGCGTGGTGAACGCCTGCGCGTCGAATGAAACCGGGCAGTCGGTCTGAATGGTGGCGAGCTTCCGGCTCAGCCGCGCCTGCTCGGCCTGTTCCATGAGCAACGCCTTGGTCCGTGGCGGCTTCACCTCGTCCACCTGTTTCAATACGTTCTCGATCGTGCCGAACTCCTCGATCAATTTCATGGCGGTCTTCCCGCCGATGCCCTTGACGCCGGGAATGTTGTCGGTGGTGTCGCCCATCAGCCCCATGATCTCGACGACCCGCGCCGGCTCCACGCCGAACTTCTCGCGGCACTCCGCCTCGCCGAGCCATTTGTCCTTCATGGGATCGTAGATCCGGACGGCCTGCGTGACGAGCTGCAGCATGTCCTTGTCGCCCGTGACGATGATCACCTCGCAACCCGCCGCTTCCGCCTGGCGCGCCAGCGTGCCGATCAGATCGTCCGCTTCGTAGCCCTGTTTCCGTATGACGGGAATGCCGAACGCCTCGACGACCCTGTGGATGTACGGAATCTGCGCCTGCATGTCGTCGGGCATGGGCGGCCGGTGGGCTTTATACTCCTTGAACTCCTCGTGGCGGTGCGTCGGCCCCTTTTCGTCAAATGTGATGGCGAGACAGTCCGGTTTCCGCTCGCGCAGAATCTTCATGAGCATCGTCGTGAAGCCGTAGACCGCGTTGGTCTGGAGCCCTTTGGAGTTGGACAGCGCGGGAAGCCCGAAGAAGGCGCGGTAGATGTAGGCGCTGCCGTCGATCAGGTAACAGGTGCGGCGGGATGTTGGCATGACTACCCTATGGATCGCCGATGACCGTGAGCGGCGGTTTCTCGTATTTGGCGCGTAAAGCATTGATCGCCTTCAGCACGGTCGGTTGCCCGACGATCTTGCGTTCGCAATACCGCTTGCCGGGAAAATCCATCAGTGAGATGCCGAGCAGGATCGTGAGAATGCCCTGTCCGGGCAGAAACAACAGTGCGATGCCGACCGCCAGAAACACGACCCCGACGGCGTTTTTCGCAATGAGGCCAACCAGCCGCAGGGCCGGATGGCGATCCGGCATCCAGTGACGGGGATGCCGTTCGTCGAAATAGTGCGGCGGCAGACGGAGCAAAATGAACGGAATGGCGATGAGCGTGCCGACAAAGAAGACAACCGACGCGATGGTTAAACCGATCAGCACGTTTTTCGTGAATAGCGCGTCCGCTTGTGCGATCAGGGCGTCCATCGCGCGGCATCGTAACAAGGCACAGGTGAAAAGGCAAAGGCCCCGATCTGTTCATTTACGCAGGATGCGGGCTGCGCTATAATCAGCCGCACTATCCTCGGAGGCCCGCCATGAGTCGCGCCGCGCATCGTGTGCTCACGCTTTCGGTTCCAGTCCTGATCGTCGCATTGGCCTGGGCCGTTCCCGCCCTGCCGGCCGAGCCGTCCGGCGGCGACTACCAGGTGGACATCATGAAAAAAGGCCTCGGCAAGGAGGCCGTGATCAAAAAAGGCGACAAGGAATGGTTCATGATGATCGAGGTGACGCCGGAAAACACCGTCATCATCCGACAGGAAAAGGACAAGGACGTCTACCTTGTGGACGAAAGCGAGACGCACGACCGTGCCATGACCGCGGACGAAGTCAACGCGGCGATCGACGCCTTCGTGAACAGCGTGAAGGCCCAGGGCAAACTCAAAAAGAAATGACAGGACTATCCTGCTTGTTGCCCCGCCCCCCTGGCGCTATAATCCACCCACTCTTGTGAGCGCGCCGCCATGAGCCAAAAACACCGTTTCATCATCTTTGCGCACAACTCCACCTACGACAAATTGCATCAGGTGGCCACCCTCGGCCTGACTGCGGCCGCCATGGGCAAGCAGGTCACGGTCGTCCTGCTGTTCTGGACGATCAAGAAGCTGGCCGAGGGGCGGATCGACGAGATGGACTTCTCGCCGGAGCATCAGATCGACGGCAAGGAAGTCGCGCGCCTGCTGAAAGAAAAAAAGGTGCCGAAGATTTCTGAGATGTTCGCGGAGGCGAAGCAGGTCGGCCACTTCCGCATGGTGGCCTGCAGTGCCGGCCTCGAGTATATGGGCGTAGACCCGGACGCGGTGGCCAAAAACGTGGACGAGGTGATGGGGCTGCCGGCCATCCTCTCCCTTACTGCAGGCGCTGAGACGACTCTGTTTATCTAGCGCGAGCGCGTCACTCCCGCCTGATCGCAATACTTGATCAGTTTGCACTTGCTGCACCATGGCGAGACCGGCTGGCAGAGGTTCTGCCCGTAGGGCACGAGCAGATCGTTGTAGGTGATCCAGTACTGCTTCGGGAGTTTCTTGCGGAGGGCCTCTTCGGTTTCCTCCGGCTTCGTGGTCTTCACATAGCCCCAACGGTTGCTGATCCGGTGGACGTGAATGTCCACGCAGATGCCGGGCTTGTTGTAACCGACCGTCACCGTCAGATTCGCCGTCTTCCGGCCTACTCCATTGAAGGTCAGCAGCTCATCGATCGAATCCGGGACCCGTCCGTCATAGTGCGATAGCAGCCGCCGGCAGATGTCTTTGATCTGTCTGGCCTTGTTCCGGTAGAACCCGACCGGGTAGATGGCCTTTTCGATCCGGCGCAGCGGCAGCGCGAGCATCGTGCGCGGCGTATGCGCCAGCGCGAAGAGCCGCCGGCTGGCTTCGGCCGTCGTTTTGTCTTTGGTGCGAAGACTCAGGACGCAGGCAATCAGGACACGGAAGGGATCATGGGATTCTTTGGCAACGACGCCCAGGATGGGTTCCTGCCATTGACGTATTTCTTTCCGCAAAATCCGAATGGCGGAATGAATCTCGGACGCGCGCATGCGCGTTACTTACGGAAATGGGGCTGAGGAGTCAAGAGAGTCGGAGGGTGGAAAGACCGACTAGTCCATCCGGCGCTTGGAGAGCCACTTCTGCCGGCGCCGTTGCGCCTCGCGCAGCTTGGCTTTCTTCCGGATGCTGGGCTTCTCGTAATATCGGCGCCGTTTCAGTTCCCGAAATAACCCCTCGCCCGCCAGCTTCTTCTTGGCGACCTTCAGGGCCTTTTCGACGTTGTTGTTGAAAACCTTGATTTCCATGCGCTCGCGTACGTCCTATTACGTAAGATGTTTTGGATCGCTAACAGCGCGGAAGTGTAGCACAGCCCCCCGACATTCTACAAGACTCTAGGCGCCTCCGAAACCGGCCTGCTCAAGCCTCGTTTCGAGTATTTTGGATGGGTCGAACGAGTCGATTTGGATGCCGGCTGTCCGAGCCTGCGCCACCGCCTGCCGGGGCACCAACCCGATCAATTCGCTGCCGGCCACCTGCACGCCGCGCTGCCCGGCCTCGCGGCGGACCGCCTCGAAGGCGACGTGGACCGGCGTGTCGTCGATATTCACGAGATTCATGGCCACCTGCACGTGCCCGCGGCCGGCCAGCGGCACCCCGATGGCCTTCACGTGCGCGAGACCCCCGCTCGATTGCCGCACAATTTTCGCGATGGCGTTGGCGATGTCGAGATCGTTGGTTGCGAGATTGACGTTGAACGCGACCAGTATCCGCCTCGCGCCGACCGCCGTGGCCCCGGCGGTCGGATGCAACCGGCGCGGGCCGAAATCAGGCGTCCAGGCCGGATCGTCCGCCATGCGGGCCGCGAGCCCCGGCAATCCTCCGCGCCGGACATCGGACAGGTTCGCATGCGCGGGATGTGTCGCTGCCTGTTCGTAGAGAAACACCGGAATCTTCAGTTCCTCCCCGATCCGGCGGCCGACCGCTCGGGCCAATTCGACGCACTCGCGCATGGTCACATCGCGGATCGGCACGAACGGGACGACGTCGGTCGCGCCGACGCGCGGGTGCACTCCCTGGTGCGTACGAAGATCGATGCGCGCGGCTGCCGTCTTCGCCGCGTGGAAGGCGGCCTCCGCCACCGCTTCCGGCGCGCCCGCGAAGGTCAGCACCGCCCGGTGGTGGTCGGGATCCATCGTCTGGTCCAGCAACACCACGCCGGGCACGGCGCACACGGCCTCGGTGAGCGCGCGGACGGTCGCGGCATCCCGCCCTTCGCTGAAATTCGGCACGCATTCGACGATTCGATTGGCCACGAGAGCATGCTAGGAGGATTGCGGCGGCAGGGTCAAGCCGCGTCGGCATGGGGCGGGGAAGAGCCTGGCGGGAGAGTCAGCGTGCGGCCCCGGCCAGCGCGCAGGCGGCGCACCCTTCGGTCGTGCAGCGCCATCCTGTCCCGTGAGGAACGGACGAACGGGACGGATTATCCGTCGGGCGGTAGCGGTGCAGCCAGGCCTGTTCGATCTTTGCCGCGTCCTCGGCTGAGCGGGCGTCGACAAACCAGAAGTAGCGATAGTCGGATTGCTGCGCGAAGCGGCCCAGCGTGCCGATCAGGTCGTCTGCGCTTGCGCCGACATAATCGGCCGCCCGCCCGTTTCTGGACAGGATGAAAGCGCCGGCCGCTGCGACGCCGACGAACATATGATGGTATTTCAGGAGAAACGGCCCCAGCATGATGCCCCCCTTGGTGAGCGATTTCGATGCGCGGACACGCCGACCGGCACGGACTAGGACGGATTCACGGATGCCGGAGCCATCCTCACAACATCGATCTTCGACAGCGTCGCCAGCAACATGACAGGGCCGGGGATCATCATCTCCGCCGGCACATAGAGGACCGCCCGGCGCGCCTGCACGCGGGTCATCGTGCGCTGCACGGTCTTGATGTCCGTCAACGACAGCAAGGCCTGCTCGCGCCCGCATACGACAATCCGCTCCAGCGACGAAGCCACCAGCACGCCTTCCGGCTCCCCGTTCTGCTGGTCAAAGATCGGCAGCAGCGTCGACTCGCCGGCTTTGGCGACGGCCTGATAGGCAACTTTCGACACGTACTCATTCAGCACAAGCCCGCGAGAGCTCATGGACGCACCTCCTGGTTGTGGCGGCCGTGCGGACAGTAACTGACCGGTAAGCGATGCAGGCAGCGTACGAGAGGATCGGCGAAGAAAGCTCCGGCGCCGCGAGGCGGCCCGAGCGGGACGTCTGAACTTGACTGTTCCAGGCATCGCACCTCTTTGAATCGCCCCGACTCTATCGGGGATTCAGGCCTGTGGTGCGGACTCGAGAAGCCAGGTTCCAAGCCTTTTCAGGCTCTTGGAGTGATGTCTGTAACAAACCCTCCCGGGAATGTCAATTAAAATCACAATATGGAGTGGGGTCTACTGAGAACTAATCTATATCTTGTGGGCGCGCGATACGCTTACTTGGATTTTCTCACGAAGGCTTTGTAGACGCGGGCGGCGGCATTGCCTTCTTCTTCGAGACCGACCATCTCGTGGCCGATGGTCTGGCACCAGGCGGGCATATCCTTCTTGATTCCTTCGTCGTCGGACACCACTTCCAGCACCTGTCCCAGCGTCAGTTCCTTGATCTTCTTGGAGGTCATGATGATCGGCATGGGGCAGAAGTACCCCAGGGTGTCGAGTTTCACATCGGCTTTCAGCATGGGTTTGTTTCGTTCGTTTGGTTCATCTGGTTTGTTCGTTCAGTTCTCATCAACAAGACAAACCAGATAAACGAGAAAAACTAAATGAACAGGTTGACGTTGCCCTGGCGGGCTTCGGCCAGATAGGTGCTGACGCCGGCCAATTGATCCACGCCTTCAATCAAGGTGTCTTTCGTCACGCCCATCATGCCCATTGTGGTCGTGCAGGCGATGAACTGCACGCCCAGGTCCCGCGCTGTCTCGCGCAACTCCGCGATCCCGGGCATACGGTTCCGGCTCATGACCTTCTTCATCATGCCGGTTCCCAATCCGAAGAAATGAAACCGGGAGAGCGGCAGGCGGCCGGCTCCGCCCTTGTTCAGCAGCCCGAACATCCGGCGCAGCAGGTCCTTCGCTCCGCTGGTGGCTCCCTCGCGGCGGATGACGTTCAGCCCCCAGAAGGTGAAAAACATCGTGACCTGCATCCCCATGGCCGCCGCGCCGGTGGCGATGATGAATGCCGCCATCACGCGGTCAAAATCCCCGCTCAGAACCACGATGGTCACCCGATCGGGCTTGCTTTCCTGAAGTTCCGCAAGCGCCACAGCCGGCTCAAGCTTTGTGGGACTCATGCCTCACCTCGCACCACCGTTCGCTGTTCCAGATGCGCAGAACACACGTCACTATAGTATGCGATTCTTTTGGCTGTCAATCCGTCGACCCTGCTCAGGATTGACGCTGAGCGGCGCCGTCGAAGCGTCAAGGCAGCGGCAGGGGCCGGCGCGCCTGTTCGTGCCTTGCAGAAGCCACTGGTTTTGCGTATGCTCGGCGCCGCGTCAGACTGAGGAATCCGATGTCGCACCGCAACCGATTGGCCGATCGGGTGACCCTTCTGGCACTGGTGCTGCTCGCCGGCTTCGCATCCCCATCCGCCGTCCGGGCGGAATCTTCACGAATGGTCAGCGTTCCCGCCCTCGCCGTCAGCGTGATCGGCGGGCAACAAACCGGCAACGTTCACTACATCGCGCTGCAACTGGATCGTGACCCGCAAGGACGCGGCCCCACGATTCTCTTCAGCGAATCCTTGCCCGGGTCTGCCGTGGACGATGTCTGGAAGGACGGGGCCCGGGCGGCGATCACCGCGGCGGCGCGGGTGATGAAAGAGGACGAACGGAACTGGCGGCTCACGATCAAGAACCGCTCCCGCTTCAGCATGTCCGGCGGATCCAGCGCCAGCAGCGCGATCGCCGTCGGCATCATTGCCGCCTGGCGTGGCGATACCATTCGCTCCGGTATCGTCATCACCGGTGTGATCGAGCCGGACGGCCGTATCGAGGAGGTCGGCGATCTTCCCGTCAAGCTGCAGGGCGCGGCGGCGGCCAAAATGCGGACCATGCTGGTGCCGAAAGGCGAGGCGAAAACGGCCGAGTGGGATCTGTTCGAACTGGGACGGCAGCGCAACATCAACGTGGTCGAAGTGGCGACGCTGCAGGAAGCCTACGAATTCATGACGGGCATCAGGCCGTAGCAGCGATAACGCACGTCTATCAAGTCAGAAAGTTCGTAAAGTCATAAAGTCTGGATGACGAAGACTTTGGACTTTAGGACTTGACGACTTTGGACTCTCCTCACGACACCTGCTCATTCATCAGCAAGCCCACGGCCCGCCTGATCTGATCGCGGGTGCCGAGCAGCGAGAGCACATCGCCTTCCTCCAGTCGGACTTTCTCTCCCGGATTTGATTCGGTGCCCCCCCGGCGGGTGAGCGCGATCACCGACGCGCCCGTCCTGGGGCGGACCGAGACCTGGCCGATGGTCCTGCCGAGCGCCGGCGAGTCGGCGTCGATGCGGCAGGTGTCCACTTCCACATCCGTGAGCGTGCCGCGGCGCAGATGGTGCGCGAGATCCGGCAGTTCGCCGCGCCGGAACAACGCGTACCCTTCCTTCCGCACCTGCTCCGCCTTCTGGACGATGACCGACTGCGGCATCTTGTACGTCTGCAGGACCAGGGCAAAGATCTCAATCGAGGTTTCAAACTCTTCTGGGACGACCTCGTCAGCGCCCAATTGGTGCAGGTCGTCCATCTCGCGCAAATAGCGCGTGCGCACGATGATATGGAGATCGGGATTGATTCCGTGCGCGATCTGCACGGCGCGCCGCGCCGCGAAGGGATCTGAAATGGCGACCACCAGCACGCGGGCATCGTCGATCCGCACATGATGGAGCACGCTGGGATTGGTCGCGTCGCCGTAAATAATTTTCACGCCGTTCTGAGACTCGCGCCGCACGGTGTCGCCGTCGAGGTCCAGCGCCACATACGGGATTTCCGTCTCTTCCAGCACGCGAACGAGGTTGCGGCCGCTCAGCCCGTAGCCCATCACGATCACGTGGTCCTTGATCTTCAGATGCCGTGATTCCGCGTGCTGCGCCTGCGCGGTCGTCTTGTCGGAAGACCAGCGGCGCAGGCGCTGAATCGCCTCGACCCGCCTCGCCAGATGGGGCGCCCACTGCATCAGCAGCGGCGTGATCACCATCGTGAGCACCGACACCGCCAGAAAGACCTGATACGGCTCTCCGACCAGCAACCCGGTTTGTTCGCCCTGTTGCGCCAGCACGAAGCTGAACTCCCCGACCTGCGCCAGCGAGACCCCGGCCAGAATCCCCGCGCGCAGCGGGTAGCCCGACACCACCACCGGGATCGCGCCCATCACGAACTTGCCCACGATCACCGCCACGATCAACGTGACCACCAGCACAGGATGGGCCACGAGCACCCGCGCGTCCATCAGCATCCCGATCGAGACGAAAAAAAGGCTGTTGAAGCTGTCCCGGAACGGCAGCACCTCCGCCATGGCCTGGTGGCTGTACTCGGACTCTGAAATCACCAGGCCGGCGATGAAGGCGCCCAGCGCCAGCGACAGGCCGCTCAGCGACGTGAGCCACGCGATCCCCAGGCAGAGCACGATGATGGTCAGAAGAAACAGCTCGCGGCTCCGGCTGCGCACGATCTGCTCGAGGAGCTGGGGAACCACGTACCAGGCGGCCGCCACCAGCGCGCCGACCAGCAGGACCGACTTGCCGAGCGGCAGCAGCACCTCGGGTCGCACGCTGTCCGCGGGATTGGCGAGCAGCGGCAGCAGGAGCATCATCGGCACGACCGCGAGGTCCTGAAAAATCAGGATGCCGACCGTGGCGCGGCCGTGCATCGAATCGCTCTCATCCCGATCCGCCAGGGCCTTGAGGACGATGGCCGTGCTGCTGAGCGACAGCAGGCAGCCCCAGAATAGGGCCTGCTGGATCGACAGGCCCGCGGCGAGGCCCACGACCGTGGCCAGGAGCAGCGTGCCGACGACTTGCAGCGGCCCACCGACCAGCAGCAGGCGACGAGCCGCGGCCAGGTGAGCGAGCGAAAACTCTATGCCGATCGTGAACAGCAGCAGCACGACGCCGATCTCGGCCATGACCTTGACCTGCTCCAGGTCAGAGACAAGATTAAGTCCGTGCGGGCCGATCAGCGCCCCGGCAGCCAGAAACCCGGCGATGGGAGGCAGACGAAATCTATGGAAGACGAAGACGATTCCGATCGAGATCGCAAAGATCACGAGCAGATCGGTCATGATTTTGATATCGATCACAGCATCGTCTCCGCTTGCGGGGACTATACACTATCTCCTTGTTCACCTGAAATTGGCCGCGGCATTGAAGGACGCAGATGCAGTCTATCCCGGCCTGAAGGCAATCACCTTCATCGAGATCGAGAAATTGTTCCGGGAGTAGCGGCTAGATTTTGTAGTAGGAACGGTACCACTCGACGAAGTGCTGGATGCCCTCTTCGAGCGGCGTATCAGGTTTGAAGCCGACGTCGTTACTCAGATCCTGGACATCGGCATAGGTCGCGGGGACATCCCCTGCTTGCATCGGCAGGAAATTCTTCTTCGCGGTTTTCCCAAGTGCCTTCTCCAGAATTTCGATAAAGCGCATCAGTTCGACCGGCTGATGGTTGCCGATGTTGTACAGCCGGTAGGGCGCCGAACTTGTGGCTGAATTGGGTGTCTCGCCGGACCAGACCGGGTCAGGCGCCGCCGGCCGGTCCAGCGCCCGCACGACGCCTTCCACAATATCGTCGATGTACGTGAAGTCCCGCTGCATCCGGCCATGATTGTAGACGTCGATCGGCTTGCCGGCGAGAAGCGCCTTTGTAAAAAGAAACAGCGCCATGTCGGGACGGCCCCACGGCCCGTAGACGGTGAAAAATCGCAGCCCGGTGCAGGGAATGCCGTAGAGATGGGCGTAGGTGTGGGCCATCAGCTCGTTGGCCTTCTTCGTCGCCGCATAGAGCGACACCGGATGGTCCACGTTGTCGTGCACGGAGAACGGCATCCGGGTGTTCCCGCCATACACCGAACTGGACGAGGCGTACACCAGGTGTTCGACTTTCGCGCGCCGGCAACCTTCCAGGACGTTCAGAAATCCGGTGACGTTGCCGTCGGTGTAGGCATGGGGGTTGACCAGGGAGTAGCGCACGCCCGCCTGAGCCGCCAGGTGCACGACGCGGCGAAACTTGCGCCGGGCAAAGAGCGCCGCCGTCCCTTTGCGATTGACCAGATCCAGTTTTTGGAACTGAAATTTCTTGAACGGCTTGAGTTGCGCCAGCCGCGCCTTCTTGAGCCGCACGTCGTAATAGTCGTTCAGATTGTCCACCCCCAGCACCGCCTCGCCCCGCTCGAGCAGGCGGCGGGCGACGTGGTAGCCGATAAAGCCGGCGGCGCCGGTGACCAGTATGGGTAGCATGGAGCGTGCCATCATCGCCTCGATTGCCCGGGACCCGGTTTCATAAAGGGCGGATCGCCGTGATCGAGCTGGTAGAGCGCCAACGGCGAGAGCGGCTCGGCCAGCGAGACAACCCCTGTGCCCCCATCGGTTTGTGCCCGGAAGGCATCGAGGGCATGCGTATAATGGTAGCCGCACCCCTGCGGCGCCAGCAGGTCTTTCAGCTTCCCGGGCGGCTCCCAGTGCGACGTGATGAGCGCGGTACGCGCGGGATTGCGCCGGCTGAACGTAAACGACAGGTGGTCCGGCAGCCAATCGGCGCCGCCGGTCGCGTAGGAGACGAACAATTTCGCCTGCGCGGCCCCGGCCAGTTCCGCCAGGTAGCCGTTGGTGAGATAGCCGTTCTCGCCCGTGTCGAGCCAGCGGCCTGGGTGAGAGAGGCAGCCGTGCGCGGCGTAGGCCCGGAGTTCAAGAAGTTGCTGCTGCGAGGCGAAGAGCGTGGCCATCGGGCCGTGCTTCCTGACCAGGTCGCCCATCACTCCTTCCTTCACGACGGACTTGCCGTCGTTCGTGGGGCCGCTATCCACGTGCACCATCGTATTGCGGCCGCGGTCGTTGATCAGATAGCAGTTGCGCGGCATTTCGATATCGCAGGGATCTTCGCCGAAAAACGGCACCGACACGACGGCGCCGCCCTCGAACGTCCAGCTTTCCCCGTGCGCCAGCTCGACGATCTGGCTGAACCCCAGTTCGCGAAGCAATGAAGGATAATCGAAAAAGAGCGCGCGGCGGTCGCGCTTGCTCGGAACGACGACCGGTATGTCCTTCGGCATGTGCAGCAGGGTGCGCGGATCCACGTGATCGTCATGGTCATGCGTGAGAAAGATCGCGGCCGGGCGCGGCAACAGCCCGCCCCAGAGCGACGGCACCGACGATTCGGCGAACCAAGGCAGCAGCCAGGGATCGAACAGGAAAAAGCGGTCCTGCTGGCGGTACAGCAGCGCGGCATGGCCGAGGTGCACCATATCCTGATCGCGCGTGTTCGCCAGCCACTGTTCGCGCACCGTGACGTTGGGCGACAGGCTCAAGCAGTCGTATTTGTGCAACGCCTCCATGACCTGCATCATGATGCCGGACACCTCGCGGCCGGCCGACGTGACGACGGTCTTCAGTTCCGACACCCGGTGCGTCCCGCCCAGAAAGCCCAGAAACTTCCCGATCGCCGGGGCCACCGGCCGTTCGAATCCGATCGGAATGGCCTGCCGCGCAACCGCGTTGAAAATGCGCAGCCCGGTGTGAGTGATCGCGGCCGATTTCGACGCATCCTTGTGAAACTCCCATTGAAAGGTCCCGTCCGGCTTGCGGCCGCATTGGATGTGGGCTTTCAAATGCGGGCGTGAATGGACCAGTTCGGCATAGGCGTCTTCGAGCCGCGCGCGCCGGTCGGGATCATCCAGCGGGGCGCGATGCGAAAACACGTCGCTGATAGCAGTCTCAACGCTGCTTTGCAACAGGCTGTGTGCCTCGTGGAGACCGGCCACCACCTCCGGGTCCACGCCGCCCACGAATGGGAACGGCCCCGGCGCCTCGGAGCTCTCCAATTGAATCCAGACCCACGGCACCAAGCCGACGTACTGATCGCCCTTAAGGGAATCCCAGAGTTGCATGAGTGTTGGCCGATGACCGGTTTATCTGGTTCGTCTGGTTTGTTTGGTTTCTCTGGTTCGACTGAAACCAGATGAACAAGACAAACGAAATAAACCTTCTTTTAAACCTTTCCGCTTATGTTCGGTTCGTAGAGCACTTGCACGACGTTGCCGTCCGGATCGGCCATATAAAAGGAATAGCTGCCGTCGCGGTGCTGTTTGGCCGGCTTGACGATGGCCGATCCGAATCGCTCGGCCTGTTTGAGTAAGCGATCCACCGACGCCGTGGAATCCATGACAAACCCGAGATGATCCAGCAACTGATCCCCGGCCGATCGGTAGCGCGCGACATCGGCGGCGGGAATCTGATGGAGCGCCAGATTGTCCGGACCCGAGCTCAGATAGACATTCTCCGGATCCGGTTCCCAGACGACCTTCATGCCGAATAATTCTTCGTAAAATTTTCGCGAGCGTGCGAGATCGGTGACCTTCAGGGCCAGATGCCGCAGTCCGCGGATGCCGGAATCAGCCATGACGACGTCCTCTCACGAACCTGTTATATGACGGAGGTTATGACGCGTCAACCGGAAACGCGTCTTCTCCTCTGGGCATCGCAGGAAACGATATGGTACCATCGGAACCGTAGGGAAAATCTCGCAAGAAGGAGCGTTATGCAGTTGCTTCACGCCAGTCTGATTGGTTTGGCAGTGTTTCTCGCCGTCCCGCTGCAGGCCGCGGACGCGCCGCAGGCGGAAAAATTGGCCGGCAAAGACGGCGCGCCGATGATCCTCGTACCCGCCGGCCCCTTCCCGATGGGCGTGCCGGCCGGCGACCGGGACGGCGGCCGCGATGAATATCCGCGCCATCAGGTCGACCTGGATGCTTTTTATATCGACAAGCATGAAGCCACTAATGGACGCTACCGGCAATTCGTGAAAGCCACGGGACACCGCATTCCTCAACATCCGAAGAACCCGGCGCGCACGCTCTGGAAAGGCGACCAGGTTTCCGAGGCCGTTGCCGAACGGCCGGTGGTGAATGTGGATTGGCATGATGCCGCAGCCTACTGTGCATGGGCCGGCAAGCGGCTGCCGACGGAAGCCGAATGGGAAAAAGCCTCGAAGGGGACCGAAGATCGACGCTTCCCGTGGGGCAACGTTGAGCCCACTGCGAAACACTTGAACTTCAACCAGCAATGGATCGGCGAAAAGACCTTGATGCCGGTGGGCAGCTATGAAGCGGGCAAAAGTCCCTACGGCGCCTACGACATGGCCGGCAACGTCTGGGAATGGGTCGCCGACTGGTACGATCCAGCCTACTATGAGAAGAGCCCGGCAAAAAATCCCCCGGGTCCCGTGACCGGCACGGACAAGGTGCTCCGCAGTTCCGGCTGGGCGGTGGAAACGCCGCTGGTCCGCATCTTCACGCGCGTGAAAAGCGATCCACTCATACGGAATGAATCCACCGGCTTCCGCTGCGCCATGGACGCACCGAAATGAGCGACACAGGATTCAACGGGCTGACAGTCGCGGCCTTCGAAAACCGGATGGCCGCCGAGATGACGGGATTGATCGAGCGCTACGGCGGCAGACCGATGGTCACACCGGCCATGCGCGAAGTGCCGCTGGAGGACAACCGCGAAGCCCTGCAATTCGGCGAGCGCTTGCTGGCCGATCAGGTGGATGTGTTGATCCTCATGACCGGCGTGGGATTGGAAACCCTGATCGGCGTTCTGAAAACCCGTCACCCGCTCGAATCCATCACGGAAGCGCTCAGGCGCATCACGCTCGTCGCGCGCGGACCCAAGCCGGTGGCAGTGCTCAAACAGTTGGGCTTGACACCGACCTTCACCGTGCCGGAACCGAATACCTGGCGCGATCTCCTGCGCACGCTCGATACCAACAGCCCGGTGCTAGGTCTCCGAGTCGCACTCCAGGAATACGGCGCAAGCAACGCCGAACTGCTCGAGGAGTTGCGCGAGCGCGGCGCGACCCTGTTCCGTGTGCCGGTGTACCGGTGGGCGCTGCCAGAAATTTTGGACCAGCTGCGCGAGGCGCTGGGCAACATCCTGGCCGGGCAGGTGGACGTACTGCTGATCACCAACGCCGTGCAAGTGGATCACGTGATGCAGATGCTGGCGAATGACGGCGGCGTGGAACAGTTCAAGCAGGCTGTGACACGCATGGTGGTCGCCTCGGTGGGACCGACCGCCAGCGAGCGACTCCGGCATTACGGCTGGCCGGTGGACGTCGAACCCTCCCACCCGAAGATGGGCACGCTCGTCAAGGAAACCGCCGAGCGGGCCGCCGCGCTGCTGCGCCAGAAACGCTGAACGATGAATGATGAACGCAGAACGGATCGATAGGTCTTAGAGGAAAATCTCAGGACATCCTTAGTTCAGCGTTCATCGTTCCGCATTCATCGTTTGCTTCTAATGCGCATCCCGCGCGCAGCGGAAACCCAACCAGTTCATTTTGGTGTCCGGATCGGTGCCGTTGCGTTGCGCCGCGCGCACGCTGGGGGTACTGTCGACCCACCCGCCGCCGCGGAAGCTTCGCTGCGTGCCCTTCTCAGGACCTGCGGGATTCTTCTCCGGCGCCGTTTTGTAATAGTCCTTGTCATACCAATCCGCCACCCACTCGGCGACGTTGCCCACCATCTGATAGTGGCCGTAGGGACCGAGCGCATTCTCATATTTGTCCACGGAAATGATCGGCGGATAGAGCATCAGCCGTTCCGGCCGGTCACGGACGGGACCGGATAATCCGCCGCGGCCGAAATTCGCGCGGGAGAGTCCCGCTGGCTGGTTCCCCCAGGGGTATATTCGTCCATCGTCGCCGCGCGCCGCTTTCTCCCATTCGGCTTCCGTCGGCAGCCGCTTGCCGGCCCACTTGCAGTAGTCGTCGGCATCGAACCAGGACACGTGCATGACCGGATGCGCCGCCATGGTGTCCTGAAAATTTCCGCCGTCGTAGCGCCAATCAATGAGCGGAGGCCGGTTCATGGCCAGGACGAATTTCATGAACTGCACGGTCGTGACCTCGAATTTGTCGATCTCATAGGCATCGAGATAGACCTTGCGCTGCGGCATTTCCGGCAGATAGGCCAGCCTGTCCATCTTTTTGTCGCTGCCCATCAGGAACCCGCCGGCTGGAATCGTGACCATTTCATCCCTGGCCGGCAACTTGGCCCGCTCTGCCGCGAGCTGTTTTCCTTCCGGCGTCCACTCGATCGTCATGTCGGCGACATCCAGCGCCCAGACGGCGCCGGCCATGGAGAGAATCACGGCAGCCATCATGCTGATCTTGTTCCACTTCACGCGTACGACTCCTTCCTCTAACGGTTTATGGGTTTCTCTGGTCTGCCTGGTTTGTCTCGTTTATTTGGTTTGTTTCAACACAAGACAAACCAAACGAACCAGAGAGACCAGATAAACCTGTTTTTCACATCGCCTGCTGAGGTGGTTTCTTTTCGGTTCCCCGATCGAACTCTTCAAGCGGCTGGAAATTCAGCGGCAACTGGAAGAGAAAATCCGAAGTCGGCCGGAGCTTAACATGGCGGTATTCCACGATCCAACTGCCGTCCTTTTTTGCCAGCTTCAGCGGAAACCGGATGTCGGTGGCCAGCCATTGATAATAGACGTCCGTCCGGTCGCCGCGTTGCACCGTGACCTGATAGAGGGTCGTCGGATGTCCGTCCAGAACTTCTGTTCCGATTTCTTCCCGGGTAATCTCGCCGTCCATCCGTTCCGCCACCTTCGGCGCCTGATCGGGATCGTAGGGCACCGTTTTGAAGTGCTTCATGCGTGAGAGCAACAGCCACATCACCTGCTTGTCTTTGCGGACGATGGTGACGTTGACGGGTCCCAGGTCGTGATGTTCCAGCCGCCACATCTCATCGCGATAATAGATGTTCGCTTTGCGGCTGTGGCCGTTGATCTTGGTGATCTGGTCGGCGCTGAACTCCAACGCGCCGGCCTGCGGCACGCCGGCCAGCCAGACCGCGCAAAAAATGACGAGAAAGATCGCTCGTGTCATCGATCAGATTTTAACATATCGACCGCCGTTTCCGCCCATCCCTCTCTCGCCACAATTGACACGATCGTGTAGACTCCCTCAGGAAGAATTGTTTCATTGAACCATCGGTTCATTGATTCATTGCTTCGATAATGATTCAATCACGCGGGGGAATTGATTCATTGAATCATTCGCTGATTTGATGATTGCCCGCTCAATGAATCAATGATCAGATCTCTCAATGAATAACTCATTCTTATGAAAGCCATGACCCTGGAACGGAGCGCCGATGTGGGGACTAGCCCCCTTCGCCTCCATGACGTGCCGGTCCCCGAGCCGGGCTCCGGCCAGGTCCTGGTTCGGGTCCGGGTCTGTGGCGTGTGCCGGACCGATCTCCACATCGTCGAAGGCGATCTTCCGCTGGTGAAACGCCCGATCATCCCGGGCCATGAGACGGTCGGCATCGTGGATCGGGCCGGCGCCGGAGTCCGCTCCATCAAGGAAGGCGACCGCGTCGGGATCGCCTGGCTCCAGGGCACGTGCGGCCGGTGCGAATTCTTCCGCAACGGACGCGAGAACCTCTGCACCCGGGCCACCTTCAGCGGCTATCACACGGACGGCGGCTATGCCGAGTACGCGTTGGTCTCGGAGGCTTTTCTCTACCCGATCCCGGCGGTCTTCAGCGATGAAGAAGCTGCGCCGCTGCTCTGCGCCGGCATCATCGGGTACCGGGCGCTGCGGCTTAGCGGGGTGAAACCAGGCCAGCGGCTGGGGATGTACAGGTTCGGCGCCTCCGCCCACATCACGATCCAGGTGGCCAGACATTGGGGCTGTTCGGTCTACGTCTGTTCGCTAAGGGAAGAACATCGGACATTGGCCAGAGAGTTGGGAGCTGCATGGGTCGGCGGCGCGCTGGACCAGCCACCGGAAAAGCTGCATGGCGCGATCGTCTTTGCGCCGGCCGGCGAGATCGTCATCCCGGCATTGCGTGCAGTGGAGCGGGGCGGGACCGTGGCGCTGGCCGGCATTCACATGACAGCCATTCCATCGATCGACTACGACCGCGATCTATTTGGAGAGCGGGCGATCCGGAGCGTGACGGCCAACACGAAACAGGACGGCGTGGATTTATTGCGGGAGGCCGCGGCCATTCCGATCCGCTCCCGCACGCAGCGATTCAAATTGGAAGATGCGAATCAGGCGTTGCAGCAACTCAAGGCGGGAACGGTCAAGGGCGCGGCGGTGCTGACGATTGCACCGTAGCGCGTGAACCGGGACGGCGATTCAGATTTCAGCGCGTGGGCGGGTTTTGGTCTGCCTGTTTCGACTTTTCTTTTTGCTCCTTGTATTGCTGGCGCGGAAGGTCCTTGGGTTCATAGTCCTTCGGCTGATAATTTTGAAACCCGAGCCACGACCGGCCCAGAGCCAGCGCGAGCACCGCGCCCGCCAGCGCCAGTCCCACGGCCAGGAACCACCAGAGCCGGTTTTCGCGAACCCGCTTCCGGACCGTATACACCATCCGTTCCCATGCACGACGCCTGGCCATCGGCACGATCACCGAGGTCCGGACGTATTCGGCGACCCCCGGCACGCCCTTGCCGCGCAGGCGCTGCGCATCGTCCAGGGTGATCAGCGAAACCAGATAGCCGTTTGCGCTCACGATCGGAAGATGGCTGACTCCCCGCTGGTTCATCATCGCGATGGCATCGACAACGGCGCCCCACTCGCCGATCGTAATCAGTGGCGACGACATGGCCGATTCCACTCTCGTAAGGGTCGCCGACAGTCCGCCGCCGGAAACCCGGTCGCCAGATCGCGTGACGTGACAATCCCGATCGGCCTCACGCCGCCCACAACCACGACGGCGCGCGTTCCCCGTGCCGCCATGAACCGCACGACGTGGTGAGCCTCGACGCCGCGCGGCACGGTATAGACCTGCTGCATGCCTTCGGGAATTGGATTGGGATGTGTCGATCCAGTCATGCTTTCGTCCAGCGGGAATCCCCTTGGAGCCACTTGTCGCCCACAACTGATATCAGTGTACCTGGAAATTCACGAAGAGCAAGAATTCGACGGGCAGGATTATTCTCGAACCATTTTGGCGCGTTTTTGCAGATAGGCGTTCCGGACGGCGCTGTAGAGATCCACGGTCGCTTCTTCCACGCCCTCGAACGTTTCGAGATTAATCGAGCGCTCGTTCACGAGTTCTTCGACGGTCCTGGTGACCTGGAGGATCGTCGTCGTGTCGCGGTTGTAGTGCGCGATAGCCGACGGCCAACCATCGACCTCGAACGTGGGCAGCAGGAAATAGTTCACGGGGTTCAGGCAGAAGTCCATGATGTAGCCGACCAGGTCCCGCAGGGTAAGCGGCGGGAGCAACGGCAAAACCAGGTAAGGACCGGGTGGCACGCCGTAGGCGCCGAGGGTCTGTCCGGTATCCTCCTTGGGTGTCTCCAGCCCGAACCAGTGTTTGGCCGGATCGAAAAATCCGGCCAGCCCGATGATATTGTTAATCAGAAGCCGGCTGATCTCGATGCCGGCCCCTTTGAACTTGACTTGAAAAATATTGTTCAGCAGGCGCGGCCCGAAATGGATGTTGTTGTAATAGAAGTTGCTGATGCCTTTCTGCAGCGCGTTCGGCATGATTGTGTCGTAGACTTTCGCGAACGGCTTCAGCGCGTACTTGTCCACCCTGCGGTTGAACGTAAACATCGCCGAGTTGAACCCCTCCCACGGATCGTAATCCTCCCCCGCGCCGAGTGTTTCTTCTTCTTTCGCGAACGGATCGTAGAGTTCATCCGCCGCATCTTTAGGCGGCGCGTCCGCTGCCTTCGCACCCTCCAGCTCGGCGGCGGCGACTGGAGGCTGATCGAGTGCGATCAGATCGGCACCGGTTGTTGTGATCGACGGCGAATCCAGACTGGTCAAGGCCGGGCCGATATCCGGCGAGAGGCCGTCGGACAGGGCGGCACAGCCGGAGGCCAGGAAAAGAATCCCGGCTAGGACGACCGGACCACCGGCATAGACGAACGGGATACGCACAAATGTCCCCTTCATGAATTGCTCAGAGTTTCTGGTGGCGCACTGTATCAAAACACCCGTCAGGAAACCACGTCTGTCGCGCCGGCTCCCGTTACCGGACGACTTCCTGGATGAATTGCTTCAAGCGCTGAAAGTAGGCGCGTCCACCGACCTGGTAGGTGTCGTTGTGATCGGCGCCTTCGACAATGCCTCATCGTTAGGCTGACTCCTGTTCGCATGGCGGGAACTGTACCAAGAAACCTCCGGGATGGCAAAACTGCCTTGCGCGACTCTGCCCTTACAGTTTGGGCTGCGCGTCGCTGGATTTGATCGACGCCTGGACCTTTTCCCAGTCGAACGCGAATGGCTCCGGCAGGAATTTCGGCAGGGCTTTCAGCTCGGCTGTGAGTTGCCCGGCCCGCCTGGCGCTCATGGGGTGGGTCGAGAGCAGTTCGACGCGTTGCGTCTCTTTCTCCGATTGAGCCAATCGCTCGAAAAACGCGATCATGCCGGCGGGATCCACTTTGGCCTTGTGCAGCAATCGAAGGCCGGTGAGGTCCGCTTCCGTTTCCTGGTCCCGATTGTATTTAAGCGTGATGATCTCAACCCCTAACTGCTTCGCCAGTCCGATCAGGCCTTGTTGATCCCCGAACACGATGGCTGCGATCGCCATCACCCCAAGCGTTTTGACGATCCGCTCCATTCCATGCCGCTGGAGCACGTGGTTGATCTCGTGCCCCAGCACGCCGGCCACCTCCTCCGGGCTTTTCGCTTCCTTGACCAGTCCCGTGAACACAACGACGGACCCGCCCGGCAACGCAAAGGCGTTCACGACGGGACTCTTCACAACGGTGACGGTAAACTGATAGGGGCTGTTGGCGATCTGTTCGGTCAGCCGCGTCGTCATCTCCTTGACGGCATCGACGACCGGGCCCTCCCGCACGACTTCCTGTTGCGCGAGGACATCTTTCATGGCCGATTCGCCGATCTGTTTCTCCCACTCCGGTGGAATCAAGCTGACGGCCCAGGTTGCCAGCGCGTCCGACCCGAACCACGCCCCTAACCCCAGCGTCACCAGCAATCCGACCACTGCCAGCAGGACCGTGCGCCGGGTGGTGCGCACCTGTCGAACGGACGCCGCGGCCCGATCGAAATGGGCCAGCAGTTCCGGTGGAGCCGCGTGGCGGAACGCCGCGATCACGGCTGCATCCTTGATATAGAGCGTGCGGCTGGCGCCGCCCTGCGTCCACTTCACGACAAGCTGATCGTGATCGAAGCCGCCCGCTTCCAGCGAGAGCTGATCGAACGGCACGGGAGGCTGACTGTGTTGATCGGAAAATGTGAGGGCGAGACCTTCCGGTGTCGTTTCGACATGGGACGGAATCCCCTGTCCCGGCAGATCAGAACCGAAACACAGGGCATTGGACTGGAATGCCATCGCGCGAAGGCTATTCGGAAGAAGCAGGAATAAACTGACGGATCCAGCTGCCGAAGCCCTGAGGATTGCGGCTCTGGAGATAGACCAGGCCGGGGCCCCGGAACCGGCAGACGAAGCCCTCGCCAGACGTGAAACTGGAAATCCACCCGCTGGACGCCTTTTCGATTTTGTAGGTCGTCGTGGCCGTCCAGGCCACCAGATGGCTGTTATCCACGATGTATTCTTCGTCCGGCTTCAACTCCACCTTGTGAATCGCCCCGAAGCTGTTCAGGATCAGTTGCCCCTCGCCGCTGATTTTCAAAATGAAGAACCCCTCGCCGCCGAGCAGGCCGCGCGCGAGACTCTGCATTTTACTTTCGATCCTGACCTGCTCCGACCCCGCGAGAAACCCGTCTTTTTGCACGAGATACTCGTGCACGCCGTCCAGTTCGATGATGACGATGTCGCCGGGCACCGTCGGCGCCAGCAACGCTTCGCCGGCTCCGCGCACCGCCCGCAGGGTCTGGAAAAAGAAATGTTCGCCGGTCAGCACTCTGCGCGAGAGGGCTTTCAGCAATCCGCCTTCGACTTTGCTTTCGACGTCGATCGTCGTCGAGATCGACACCATCGCGCCCGATTCGGCCTTGAGACTCTCCCCCGCGGCCAACTGCACGCGCGCCATTGGAAAGGCGCCGGGATAGAGAATTTCGATCTTCATGGCTTCTCCTTCGTCAAACGCATGCTACGCTGCATTCTGTGGAAGCCGGGACGAGGTGTCAAGGCT
Organism: Nitrospiraceae bacterium; assembly: GCA_009692155.1. Lineage (GTDB taxonomy): Bacteria > Nitrospirota > Nitrospiria > Nitrospirales > Nitrospiraceae > 2-02-FULL-62-14. Next base: position 726 of record SHZW01000019.1, on the reverse strand, counting down.
TCGCCCAGGCACGAGGCGATAGGCTAGAGGCTATGGGGCTTACGACCGCGTTCTTTCCTATTGCCCATTGCCTATAGCCCCAAGCCTGGAACGCCTACGTACCACCCCCATCTTGAAGCGCGCGCGTCGCATGCTGAACAGGATTGGGGAGGCACCATGAAACCGGGGTAGCGACCCACATCTCTCGCAGTTCACTGCAAGGCAACACGTGTCGGCCTTCTTGGGCTTTTACATGCCCGGGAAGGCCGCTGTCTTTTCACCAGGAGGTGTCCCATGAAGCCATTCTGGATCGTCGTGATCGTGTTCGGATTCGTCGCATCGCTCGCCTTCGCAAATCCGGAGATGCTGCCCAAGCATCCCGGTTATCCGAGCAAAAAGGAGGTCTCGCCTGTGACAGGGCAGCCGCTGACCAATGATTCGGGGCAGCCTAACGCCGGCGGCGAGAAAGCGTTGAATGAAGCAGCGGGCTTTGACGATGCCCGCTCGGTACAGCAGCTCGTAGATCCGAATAATCAGCGGATTCTGAAGAGTGGCGGAGCCGGCGTGCTTCCGAAGGTGCAGGGCCCGCAGATCAAAATTGAGCCGCCGCTTGTTATCGCTTGATCGCCATTGATACCGGTGGAGGAGTTCCCCAGGTAATCAAGTGGCATGTCATCCCCTCTGTCGCGCGATCAGGTTCAGCCAGCGACCTTTTCTTTCGCGGTCGCTCACCACGCGAAGCTGCAT
>SHZW01000002.1 GCA_009692155.1 Nitrospiraceae bacterium | reverse complement strand
CCTGGTCGTAGGTGATGAAGGTTGCCATCCCCTTGTCCGCGCAAATCTTCGTCAACGCCGAGGTCAGCGTCGTCTTGCCGTGGTCCACGTGCCCGATCGTCCCAATGTTCACGTGCGGCTTGCGCCGCTCATACTTGCCCTTCGCCATAACGCTCTCCTAGGTTAAGTCTCGTTCAGCTCGTTCGCTCAAAACCAAAGTCAAATCACACCAAGGTGTTTATCCGCCGGCATCAATCACCACGCACCACGCACGAAAAGACTCCACTAAGCCGGCGTACTCGCAAGCGCGGTCTGGAGCCCACGACGCGGATCGAACGCGTGACCTCGTCCTTACCAAGGACGTGCTCTGCCAACTGAGCTACGTGGGCCACCGTCTCGCAAACCGTCATGCGTGATAAGGTGAAACGCCGATCGACTATCTGTCGCTTCTGCTCGTTTCACGCTTCACGTCTTCCAAGTGGAGCGGGCGATGGGATTTGAACCCACGACAGCCAGCTTGGAAGGCTGGAACTCTACCACTGAGCTACGCCCGCCTAAATTCAAACTCGCCGCCAGCCGCACACGCAGTGCGGTTTGGTGGGCAGGCAAGGATTCGAACCTTGGAAGACATAAGCCAGCAGATTTACAGTCTGCCCCCGTTGGCCACTTGGGTACCTGCCCGCCGACACCAGCACCCGAACGCACACATATTTTCTTCAACGAAAAACAGACCGCCCCAAATACAGCAAACCGGTCTTCTGGCACCCAGAAACCGGGTGGCTGACTCAGGGCGGCAACAGGTTTATTTTTAGAAACGCTGAATTATATGGGGCAAACCAACCCGTGTCAAGCAGATAATCTCCATTTAGGACTCTACCAGTTCAAGAGGAAACCAAACCGCACGAAGAAAGTAAATTTCCCCTCGTACCGCTCTCATTCGCCTGACATTCCTTGACTTCGAGAAAGGGCTTCGCTATCGTGCCGCGAGCCAAGTTGGACCAACCCGTCCATTCATGTAGCCGAGCAAGGAGTGTCATGCGAAAATCCCCCTGGATGTTGCTGCTTTTTGTCCTGATTGGCGGGCTGTTGGGGGGTATCCTAGGAGAAATTCTGCGAGCGATGGCCGTGCAAGAGGGGACCATTCAACGAATTTTCACGACGGCGCTGACCCCAGGCATTGAGCCCCCCTTCGTCGTCAATCTCATTCTGCTCAAAGTCACCGTCGGCTTCACGCTCAAAATGAATCTTCTGACGTTTCTGGGAATGTTCCTGGGCGTCTACCTCTATAAGCAAGTCTGAGCACGTTCACCCGACTTCCTTCAGGTCCAGGTCCTTCTTCTTTAACGCACGGATGCGGTCACGCAAGCCGGCTGCCCGCTCGAACTCCAAATTCTTGGCCGCCGCTTTCATCTCGATTTCAAGCCGTTGAATTGCCTGCGCCAGATTCCCGGCTCGCGCATACTCTTCGACAGGTTCAGCCGCCAGCGGCATGTCCAGATAGTCGGCCTGGGCCATTTGATATTCGAGTTCGGGAATATGCTTTTTGATGCTTTCCGGCGTGATGCCGTGCGCCTTATTATATGCTTGTTGAATATGCCGCCGGCGCGCCGTTTCATCCATCGCCTGGTGCATGGAATGGGTCACCGTGTCGCCATAGAGGATCACCCGGCCGGCGATGTTCCTCGCAGCGCGACCGGCCGTCTGGATCAGCGACCGGTGCGAACGCAGATAGCCCTCTTTATCGGCATCCAGAATGGCGACAAGGCTGACTTCGGGCAGATCCAGTCCTTCCCGTAAGAGATTGATTCCCACCAGCACATCGAACACGCCTTTACGGAGATCGCAAATGATCTCGGCCCGCTCCAACGTTTTAATGTCTGAATGGAGATAGCGCACCTTCACGCCAAGATCGTGATAGTACTCGGTCAAGTCCTCCGCCATGCGCTTGGTGAGCGTGGTGACAAGAACGCGGCTGCCTCGTCCCGCTTCGGCACGGACTTCTCCCAACAGGTCATCCACCTGGCCCTTTGCAGGCCTCACCTCGATCGCCGGGTCCATCAAGCCGGTCGGGCGAATGATCTGTTCCACCACCTCGCCGTGCCCTTTCTCCAATTCATAGGGTCCGGGGGTCGCCGAGACATAGACCACTTGGTTGAGACATTGTTCAAACTCCTTGAACTTCAGCGGGCGATTATCCACCGCCGATGGCAAGCGGAACCCATATTCCACCAGCGTTTTCTTGCGAGAATAGTCGCCCTCGTACATGCCGCCGACTTGCGGCACAGTCGCGTGCGACTCATCGACGATCAGCAGAAAGTCCTTGGGAAAGTAGTCGATCAGCGTCGGCGGCGGCTCACCCGGTGCGCGCCCGCTGAGATGGCGGGAATAGTTCTCGATCCCGTGACAGTAGCCCATGGCCCGGATCATTTCCAGGTCGAAACGTGTCCGTTGTTCGATGCGCTGCGCCTCCACCAATCGACTGGTCCGTTTGAAGTCGGCGATCCGTTCGTCCAGTTCCTGCTCAATCCCGTTGAGCGCCCGCTCATAGCGATTCGGGGCGATCAAATAGTGCGTGTTGGGATAGATCGGCACTTTGGGCAATCGCTGGAGCGATTTCCCCGTCAGCGGGTCGATCTCATGGATCGCATCCACCGTGTCGCCGAAGAGCTCGATCCGCACCGAATGGGCCTCGGACGAGGCGGGAAAGATTTCAATCACATCACCGCGGGCCCGAAACGTTCCGCGGTGAAAATCCACGTCGTTGCGTTCATATTGAATCTCCACCAGCTTCTCTAAAATCTGTTCGCGCCGGATGTCCTTGCCCTCTTCCAGATACAACAGCATGTCATGATAGATCTCCGGCGAGCCCAGGCCGTAGATGCAGGAGACGGACGAGACAATGATCACGTCGTTCCGCTCCAGCAGCGAACGTGTGGCCGAGTGCCGCATCTGGTCGATGGCATCGTTGATCGACGAATCCTTGGCGATGTAGGTGTCGGTCGAAGGGAGATAGGCTTCCGGCTGGTAGTAGTCGTAGTAGCTGATGAAATACTCGACCGCGTTGTGCGGAAAAAACTGACGGAATTCCTGATAGAGCTGCCCGGCGAGTGTCTTATTATGGACAAGCACGAGCGTCGGCTTCTGCACCCGCTCGATCAGGTTCGCCATCGTAAAGGTTTTGCCGGAACCGGTCACACCGAGCAGGACCTGGTGTTTCTTGCCGGCATGCACTCCGGCCGTGAGTTTCTCGATGGCCTGTCTCTGGTCACCACAGGGCTTGAACGGCGCTTCGAGTTTGAATGATTTCACGTCAGCCATAGCGGCCATCTTAACACAGGGCATTCTTGACAGTCCCCGGCGTGCGGCCTATAAGCGAACATGGCCATACGTCAGGCCCTCCACATGCGCCACATCCTGTTTGTCGTAATGTGGCTCGCTTGTTCCGCCCATTCTTCTTCACAAGCCCGCACGCTGATTTTGGATGGCGCCCTCACGTCGTCGTTTCATGTCAAAGACACCGCAGTGATCGGCGCCCCATCCGATCATGGCGGCATTGAGGATTTCACCTATCATCTGGTGCCCCCGCCGTCAGCCGCGAGCAAAACCTCCAAGCAGACCATCTCCAACTACCGGCATGCCACCACGCCGCCACCGACCTCGACGCAGGAGCGCACGGATGCCTACGGCAACCGTATTCTGGAGTTGAAATGGAAAGCGCCGAGGGGAGAAATCAAGATCGTGAGCGAATACGACGTCACGGCCTCCGTCGAGTTCGTGCCGGTGACATCCACGGCCTCCTACCCTGTGCAGACCGGCGCGCTGCCTGCCGATGTCGCACGCTACCTGAAACCGTCTGAACAGGTGCAATCCGAGGACCAGAGCATCAAGGATCTCTCCTCGGACCTGGTCAAAGGCGCGAAAACGGAGGGCGAGGCGGTCACCCGCGTCATGCATTGGATCGTGGATCACCTGCATTACACGCTCGAACCGGCCGGATACGATGCCCTCGCGACGAAACGCAAAGGCAACTGCCAGAACTATTCCCATCTCACCATGGCACTACTGCGCGCAGCCGGTATTCCGGCCCGCCTTGTCCGGGGCCGCACGCTTGGAAAAAGTTGGGAAGTGGACGAGGATAACGGCAAGCGTCGCTGGACCGCCAAATGGGGCGAAGGACGGCACGCGTGGCTGGAGGTCTATTATCCGGACCAGGGCTGGCTGATGTACGACAGCCAGGCCTATCACCAGTTCGTCTCGACACGCTTCATTCGGATCGAAGTCGGACCGGATAACAAAGCCGTGCATACGGACGGCCTGATCCTGTGGTCCACACGAGGATCGGCCCGGCCGAAAATCCTGGACGTGCACGTCGAAACCGACTTCACGCAGGATAAGGACATCGTGAAAGCACAAAAATCCGAAAGTATGCCGAAAAACCTGATCTACGCGGTCGCAATGATTGCGGTTCCAACGGCCGCCCCCACCGTGGTTCCTGTGCCGGCACCGCCGCCTGTGATTGCCAAGCCGACGCCCTCTCCCGCCGTACCGATTCCGCCCACACCGCCCGCCGTTGCACCCGCTCCACCGGCGCCAATTCCACCGCCAGTAGCCGCAGTCCCGACGCCACTGCCACCTCCGGCTTCCAAGCCGGCGCCGCCCGCTCAACCGCTCAAGCCGGAATCGTTCACATTCCCGATAGCATTCGGCAATCTGGAATTCCCGCGCGAGATCCGGCTCTTCGAGCCGGTGAAAACATCCGGCAAGGGACAGTATTCGCTGGAACAAAACTATATGGTGGAGACCGCCGAGTACGTGACGGGCGACACGCTGTACGCCCAGGCGTTTGAAATAGATCAGCCGCTGCTGCTCACGGATTTGTCGCTGGCCCTGCACCGATTCGGCGGCGACAGCGGCGAACTCTGGATTGAACTGTACGAGGACAACGACGGCCCGGGCACGCTCATCACCAAGAGCCGCCCGGTTCGATCCGCGGCAATCCGCACACCGGCGAACCGCTATGAGTGGGTGCCGTTTTCGTTCGAAGGCAGCAAGACGATCGTGAAGGAAAACCGCCGGTACTGGATCATCCTCAGATTCACCGGCGACCCCATCATCAATTGGTTCTACACCTACGGCAAGGTCGTCAGCCCGGAAGACGGCACGCGGGCAACCCTGGCCAAAAAATCAGCTGGAACCAGATCCTGAACAACGAGTTCAACTTCCGGCTGCGCGGGCTGATTCGGGAATAGTCAGATTCCCGCCCCCGCTTTTTCGCGGACGGCATTCACACTGGCCGCACTTCCCAGGATGATCATGGTGCAGCCTGCCGCCAGAACCGAACCCGATGACGGTCCGTAAGCAAAGGTCTGTTCGCCGGGAGCCTGGATCGCCAAAATCAGCACGTCGGTGTCGGCCACGGCCCGATCGGTCAACGGCTTGCCGGCCAGGGCACTGCCGGTCTGCACCCGCACCTCCTCCACCCGCATGCCCTTGTCACGGTCCCGCAGCATGAGGTCGAGAAAACTCACCACGGTCGGCCGGACCATTTCGCTCACCAACCGCATGCCTCTGATAAACTGCGGCGAAACCACGGAATCGGCGCCGGCGGTTTTGATTCGCTGCGACAGCTTGATGTCGTGACATTTGGCCACAATGCGGATTTTCGGATTGTTCATCCGGCAGGTCATGGCCAGGACCAGATTGTCCCGGTCGTGCGGCAACGCGCACACGACGCCTCCCGCCTGCTATGATGCCCGCCGCAGCCAGGATTTCTTCAGCCGTCGCATCCCCGACCACATAGGGAAACGAACTCCCTTCGGACAATTTCTTGAGAAGTTCCTCATCCTCATCCACCGCCACGAACGGCCGCTGGGTGGCCAGCATTTCCTCGATCACGTAATGGCCTACATCCCCCACGCCGCACACAATGAAATGGTCCTTCATCGCCGCAATCAGTTTTCCATTTTCCGCCTCGCTAAGATGCCGTGGAGTTCCCCCTCCACGAGAAACGCCGTCATTTGGCTCACGCCATAACCCATCGTGCCTAACCCGAGCACAATCACCAGCATCGTATAGATTTTGTCCGTCGGGGTCACGATCGGGAGGACTTCGCCATACCCGACCGTGAAGGTCGAGATCACCGTCATATAAAGACACTGCAAAAAATCGATTTCGGACCCGTCGGGGTTGGTGCGGCCCTGCTGCATGAGCCAGTAGCCGACTGCGAAAACAAAGTTCACCCCGACCAGCAGCAGAAACGCCACCACCAACCGGCGATAGCGTGCCATTAGGACTTTTTTGAAGGAGACGTGGAATGACGGAGTTGCACGATGTCCTGGACGCGACGATCGCGCGCCTCGCGAATGTGCTTGCGGCGCTTCCAGCGATCCCACGTCCACCAGCGAAGCTTTTGCGCGAAGGTCACTGGTGGCGGAGGGACGTTGCCGGTGGTCTGGTGTTGAAAATCGTAGCCTTCCGCCCTGTCGCGGTCGGCCACGAACCGCCCGTACTGATGATCGAAGAGGCCCTTGTTCGGATCAGCCATTACCCACCCTTAATTGGCCGCGCATCCTACCGCGAGCGACGCTTCGATGCAACGGCCGCCACACTACTTGACTTCGAGATTTCCGAGCCTATCTGAGAGATATGCAACCGGACCAGACTCCACACATCCTCACCTACGACGAGCGCAGGGCCGCGAATGCCGCCTTTGCCGGGCACCCGTTCGACCCGTCCTGGTCCAAGGCTGCCCGCGCCGTGTACGACGGTATTCTGGCCGCGCGAGGCCTTCCGGAACCGGCAGCACCACAAACAGAACAGCCGGAACACCCCGAAGCGTGGGCAAGCGAGCCGGAAACAGGCGCGTCACCGACACCCCTTGCGCTTTCCTCGGAACAGACCGGACAGGCGCCGGAGCTTCCGGTCACATCTCCGCAACCCCACACTCTCTCGCGAGAGGAAGCGATTCAGGCCGGTGCCTTGATTGACGTGACACCAATCGCACACCGGATGGGACTTCGGCTCCCGGTCAGTTTCTCGCGTCCTCTCTGGGAGATCGGCATTACCGCCACCCGCAACGTGCCCGAAGAAGAATACGAACGCCGCGTGCGCGACGTGCTCATGGCCTTTCGGCTGAAGCTGGCGGCCGCACGCGTGGCCAGCCCGCTGATTGAATTTCCAGCATTGCTGGCGTTTCCGCCCGATCCAATCCCGCAGGCCTGCGTCCTGTTTGCCGTCGCCCATCATGAGGCGAATGCGCCGACGGCGCTCACCATCCTGCTGCCGGGTGAAGTCTCAAGCACGAGCATCCCGTTCAGTGCCGGCGAATAACGAGCGCCTTGAACAGCACGCGGCTACACGCGTGCGAGCTTTCTGGCCAGCTCCCGCTCTTCCATGTCGCTGTTCACATCACCGTTCAGGCGGGCGTCCAGCAAGCGGCCGAGAATCTTTTTGAATTGCGGACCCGGCTTGAGACCAAGTGACTTCAGACTGGCTCCGGTGAGGGACGGTTTGACCTGCCGGTAGGTGGTCGCATACGCCTGGATCAGGCGCTTCACGGATTCAGACTTCGCCGACGCCAGCAGAAACACGACTGTTTCCCTGGGAAAACCGGCGAGAGCGCGATAGACGTCGCTCGGCTTCGGCGCCGGCCGTTTGGCCAGACGGCGGAGAACCGTCCTGGCATGGGCGTGGCCGGCTCGGATCGCCTCCGCCTCCTGCTTCGAAAGTGCCAGCCGCTTCAGAATGTCCGCCACCGGCTTGGGCGGAAGTCCTTCCAGCAGCGCCATCACGTACAGCAACCAGACTTCCAGCTTGTGCTTCGGCAAACTCCGTTCATGCCATGCGACCGCGTGCCCGACCCTCTTCAGCATCCCTTCAAGCTTTTCGGACCACGCGAGCTTCGGATGAATCGTGCGGAGAACGCCCAGTTCGCCCATCCGGGCGATCGCACGCCCGGGATGCCGTTCAGCAAACATCCGTTTCAGTTCCTCGGATAGTCGATGGGCTGAAAGGTGCCCGATCACGCCCGTTGCGATCGCGTCGCGCAAGCACGCGAGCGTAGGCCGGTCCATCCGGAATCCAAGGCGCTGCTCGAACCGGATGGCCCGGAAAATCCGCGTCGGATCGTCGAGAAAGCTTCGGCTGTGCAGAATTCGGATGCGCTGCGCGGCAAGATCGCCTTGTCCGTTACAGGCATCCACCATCTCGCCGAATCGCTGCGCATTGAGTCGAACCGCGAGCGCGTTGATCGTGAAGTCGCGACGGAGCAGATCGTCCTGGATCGACGCCGGCACGACCAGCGGCAGCGCAGCCGGTTGCGCGTACGACTCTTTCCTCGCGGTGGCAATGTCGATCCTTGGGCCTTCTTCCAGTGTCACCGTCGCCGTGCCGAACCGGTCGTGCACCGACACCTGTCCGCCGGTGTCGCGGGCGAACGCCCGGGCAAAGTCAATGCCGTTGCCCTCGACGACCAGATCAAGATCGAAGGTGCTCACACCGAGCAGCAGATCGCGGACGATGCCACCCACGACAAAGACCGGCACCCCCATCTCGTCTGCCAAACGGCCGGCTGCTTCTAAAACAATGTGGCTGCGTGCCGGCAAATGCCGGATCATCAGTTCCCGCACGTTCGCCGGCATCGGCTGCGCCGGCTTCTGCATGTCGTATGCTCCTGATCGAGGCATGGCTCATTCTACCAAGACACCGGCCGCCCGCAAAACCAGGCCGCCCCGCTTGCAGTCGGAACCGGAAGGTGTAATAGTGAAAGCAGTTTCCTGACCGCGAGGCCGGATGAACCCCGAGCCCGTTCACGAATCGCGCAAGGTCCCCGTACTCCCGATCGCTTTGGCGATTGCCGCGGCAGTCCTGGCCATCGATGTCTACACCCCGCAGGAAATGCCACCGCAGTATCTGTACGTCCTGTGCATCCTGCTGACCGTCTGGTCGCCGCGCGAGCAGACACTCTGGTGGATGGCGACACTCTGCACGATTCTGACGGCACTGGGGTCATACCTCTCTCCACCGACATTCGATTTTTACATCATCCTGTTCAACCGCTCGATTGCAGTCGTCCTGTTCCTGGCGACCGCCCTGCTGGTCCAAAACTACCGGCGCACGCACGATCAACTGCATCAACTGAATCAAGAGCTGGAAGCCCGCGTCGAAGATCGGACACGGGACCTCTCGCGGGTCTTTGAAGAACGTGAGCAATTGAACCGCGACCTCCACGACGACGTCCTGCAATCGCTCTACGCCGTCGGGTTGCGTCTGGAAGCCGGTCGGGCGGGACAGCAGGCAGACCCCACGGAGGCGGTTGGACGCATCCCGCAAGCCCTCGATCAACTCAAACTTACCATGCAGCATATCCGGAGTTATATCGCGGGCCCTCAGCCTGCCCACGAGGGACAGCCGCCGTTCGATACCGCCCTCCCTGCGCTGGTCCAGAGCATGACGATCGGCACGGGTCCGCAACTCCGGGTGGACATGGAACCACGCCTGGCTGCACATCTGTCACACGAGCAGGCGGACTCTATTCTGCTGATCGTCCGCGAGGCGTTGAGCAATTGTCTGCAACATTCCCGGGCCCACGAGGGAGTGGTGACCGCCCAACGACAGAACGGCACTCTCCGGATCGAAATCCGGGACGACGGCATCGGGTTCGATCCTGCAGCCATGCAACAAGCCAGTCACGGCCTGGCCAACATCGGCGCACGCGCCAAGGCCATCGGGGCGGACCTGCAGATCGTCTCGCAGCCCGGCCAGGGGGTCCGCATCGCGCTGGCGCTTCCTCTGCCGCAAAGGAGTTCCGGATCATGACGACAGGCAAACCGATCGCCGTCCTGCTGGTGGACGATCACGCGGTTGTCCGCGAGGGGCTCAAGATGGTGCTGGCCCGCGACCCTCAGATCAAGGTGGTCGGCGAAGCCGGGACGGCGGACGCAGCGATCACGGAAACCAAACGGCTGAAACCGGACGTCATCCTGATGGATATCCGTCTTCCGGGAAAAGACGGCGTTCAGGCCTGCAACGACATCCTGGAACAATGGCCGCAGATCCGCGTGCTGTTTCTGACATCGTTTGCGGATGACGACACGGTTCTGGCTGCCGTGCTGGCCGGAGCGCACGGCTACCTGATCAAGGAAATCGGCGTGGACACGCTCATAGACTCCATCAAGCGGGTGGCTGCCGGCGAATCCATCCTGGACCCGGCCGCCACAAAACGCGTCCTCACCTGGGTCAAAACCCGCAGCACCGCCCCTCCGGAACCTGGTCGCGAGGCGTTGTCTCCGCAGGAACAGCGGGTGGTGGCGCTGGTTGCAGACGGCAAAACCAACAAGGAAATCGCCGCCGACATGGGACTCAGCCCGAAAACGGTCAAAAACTATCTTTCCAACATCTACCAGAAACTTCAAATCACCCGTCGAGCCCAGGCCGCCGTCATCTTTGCCAAACAGTCGACAGTAGGCAAGCCTCAAAAAAGCTAAGCGCCGCAAGCTGTTCCGCGCAATCCGCATTCTTCTCAGGATGTTCAAAAAGGCTTCTAGCAAGGCCGCAGCGAGCGAACAGCCGAGGCGTACGGTTTCGGTACGCCGCAGGCTGGGAGCGACGCGAGAACGATGCTGGAAGTTTTTTTCAACATCCGTCTAAGGCCATTCGGCTCTGACACATTAGAGCCATAAAACCTCTTGCTCGTTCCCCCTACGCCCTACCACGTAGCTGCGTCTTTACGTTACACATAATGCATGGACGCTGGAGAACCACAGAACCGCTCGGCGCATTGATCCTATTTCCTATTGCACCAGGCCGGATGGCGGAAGGAGGGCTGCCATGGATTGTCTGAGGTGTCACGGGTTGATGGTAGTGGAACGATTCGAAGATCTGCGGGGAGATCCACAGCACATCAGTTTCCACGGCTGGCGGTGCGTGTGCTGCGGGAATGTCGTCGATCCCCTGATTATTCAGCATCGGGCTGTCGGGCTCTCGCCGGTGCTGCCGATTCATATGGCTCAGTCACCGGCGCACGCGGCTCCACTCTACTCGTTTCCCGAGTTGGGCCTGGAAATGCCGGCAGCCTGAATACTGTCGGGGGGGCCGGCCCGCACCAGGCCGCGCCCCCCGACAGGCAAACCCTGGGGGTGCACCATGCCCTGCCATTCCGCCATGCTCCAACTCACGCTCGTGGCCGCCATCGGCCTGACCACCGTCGGATGCCAGTCCATGGCCGTCGCGATGGACGATCCGTTGGCCTATGACTCAGGCCCGGCACAGCCCGCCGGCATGAACGCCTATAAAAAGAGAAAGGAAAACACCATGCGAAATAAACTGTACTGGGTCTTTTTGGTAGCAAGTGCTTGTGGAGTGTTTACGATCCACGACGTTCCAGATACTTGCGCATACCATGAAGGGGGCGGTATGGGGGGCGGGGGTGGATGCGTGACACAGATCGTCACTGGCCCCTACGGGTCACAGTTGTGTACCACCTGTTGCAACGTCAGCAATCCCAATGACTGTACAACCTTTTGCTATCCAGTTATGGGAACGCAACGGCCACTGAAATAGGAAAGGAGAGACATCTGCTCGTCCATGGCACGAGACGCAGCTGCCTGGGGCACGCTCCCTTCAGCATTGTGCACCCCCTATGGCCCTCCCATGTATTGGTCAGGACCAACCGGCGCCTACCCCTATTTCTATGGCCGGCCTTACGGTTACGGTCGAACCTGGCGAGGATCGGGTTGGGGTCAGTACCGGAGCCATCCCGGGCGTGGCTACGGCGGCGGATGGCGCGGCGGCCGGGGCGGCCGCCGCTGAGACGAACACTGCAAGCCGGTGACGCACACGCGTTGGCAGATCATCACATTCCACCCTCGACAACGAACAGGGCTCGCGGTACACTGTTTTGCACAGCCGCGGTCATCTTTCGTTGGAACTTCTTTCTATGAAAGCCGTGACCCGATTCCCCAGCCAGTTATTCCCGATCACCGCAATTCTTGCGGGTTCCTTCTGCCTGGCAGCGGCGGCAATCGCAGAACAATCGCCCATCCAGGCGCCCGTCCAGGAAGACATCGGCATCTTTACCGCCGTGGAAGGCCGCATCACCGTCACTCGTCCGTCAACAGGCGCCGCCACGGCGGTCAAGCTTCAAAACAGCGTCCTGTTTCGCGATACCATCGAGACCGACAAGGAATCCCGCACCAAGGCTCTCCTGAACGACGACAGCATCCTCACAGTCGGCGAGCACAGCCGCGTCGAAATCACCGAGCACATTTACGATCCCACCCGCAACGTGCGTAGCGTGGTCGTCAATCTCGTTCAAGGCAGTGTGCGCGCGCTGGTTGGAAAGGCCTTTGCCGGATCGGGGTCAAAATTCGAGATCCACACCCCGACAGCCGTCGCGGCAGCGCGGGGCACCTATTTCGTGGTCTGGCACGTGGACGGGGCGAGCGGGATGCTGTCCGAATAGCCGTCGGCAGCTCGGAACACCACGTCCATCCCATGCAAAAGTACGCTGGCCTCTTCCAGCAAGGCTTTGAGCGGGATGCCCTCCCACTGCGCGGTGCTGATCGCATCAGCCGCCAACCAATTACCCACACATTCCAAGGTGACGACCTCGGAAACCGTCGGTCGCACCGTGAGTTGCGAATAGGTCAGCGCGAACGGCCGTTCAACCAACCCTTGAATCGACAGCGACCAATGTTCGATGCGGTATCCGGAGGGTTTCTATAGGACGTGACGTACAACTCGTCGTTCGACGTGAGCGCCGGCCTGAGCCTGGGAGCCGAGCGAAAGAGCTGGTCGAGCATGCCGGCGAGCGCCGGCGTTGGCAAAGCAGCCGCCACGGCAACCCCACCCACCAACTTCAGGAAATTCCGGCGCGAAAGTCTCCGCATATCTCTCCCGGTCACGAAGCTTCGGCCAGCAGACTCTGAATCAATTTCTCGGTTTCCTGATATCGGCCTTCGCCGATTTGGACGGACCGGATCACGCCTTTCTTGTCGATCAGATACATGGCCGGCCAGTACCGGTTGCCGTAGCGGTTCCATGTGGCAAACTCGTTGTCGATCGGTACAGCGTAGTCGATGCCATGGTCCCTCAGATACTTTTTCACCTTCTCCACGTCCTTCTCGTAGCTGAACTCGGGCGAATGGACGCCGATGACGACAAAACCCTTCTCCCGGTATTTCTTATGCCATTCTCTCACGTAGGGTTCGACGTTGCGGCAGTTGTAGCAGCCGAAGGTCCAAAACTCGACCATCACCACCTTGCCCTTCAGCTCGGCAAAAGAAACGGGCATACCATTCAGCCAGGTCTCATTCAGAATATCCGGCGCGTTCATGCCAACGCCTGCATGCGCAGGGCTTCCGCACAGGACAACCAAACTCGCGATCAATATTGCAGACTTCATTTCGCCACCTTTTTAAACACGATATCCCCATAATATGCTGTCGCCGATTCCTTCGTGTTGTCCGTATCCGTCATGATTACAACGCCGTTGATCATCGGAGGTTCGCCATCGAAGGCCTTTGTATAGTCGTCGTAGAGGTTGCGTTCCTCTTCCACCCAGGTCCCCACGCCCTGCGGGCCGCTGCGAACCACGATCATCTTGGCGAAATCGGTAAAGGCGTTATCAATGAACAGACCCTGCGGCGCCTTTGCATCCCAAATGTAATTGATCGCTGCGATCGGGATATCCCCGAAGATCACCCGACCCGCTTTGTACTTGGCCTTTCGCCCAAAGCTGACCTTCTCCGGATCGTACTCGAACGTGATATAAAGCCGGGCCGGATAATCATCGCCTTCCTTCTTGGGCACATCGCCAGTCTTGAGTAGATTCTCGATTTTCAAGCGCCAGCGAACGACCGGATATTCCTTCGGATCGATTTTGACTTCTTTGGTCAGGCCTGAGGCTGTTGCCTCACTGACCGCTTTAACGACAACTGTCCCGCCGTCTTTCACCAGGGCGTAGGTCGTGTTCTTGGGAACCTTTTTGAACACCAGCGGTTTCCAGCCCTCCGGCAACGCGCTCCCTTCCACCTCGGCTGAAAACTTTCCGACTTCGAGTACCGCCGGCGATTCCGATAGGATCGCGCCAGGTAAAACCAGGACAGCCAGCAGCGCAAACGAGCAGATGACCTGCTTCATTCCCGGACGCCTCTCGCCCCTAGCCGCTGGCCTCACGCCTCGAGTTATCGCATCCATGCAAACAACTTCGAGAGGAACTTTTTCTTGCCTTCGGTGAACGTCGTCTTGCGCCAGGCGTTGGCGACCTTTTTCACAACTTCGGCCTGAGTCGGATAGGGATGGATGGTCGAACAGATTGTGCTCAGTCCCTTGCCGGACTTCATGAGGACCGTAAATTCGCTGATCATGTCGCCGGCGTGGGACGCCACGATGGTCGCGCCCAATAATTGATCCGTCCCCTTCTTCACATGCACCCGTGCAAAGCCCTCATCCTCCCCATCCAGGATCGCCCGGTCCACTTCATCGAGCTTGTACGTGAAGGTTTCGACCTCGATCCCCCTGGCCTTCGCATCGGCCTCGTACATGCCGACGTGCGCCACTTCCGGTTCCGTGAAGGTGGCCCAGGGAATGACCAGTGAGTTCGTGCTGGCATAGCCGAGGCCCAGGGGATGCGGAAAAATGGCATTCTGGATCAGGATCTGGGCCATGGCATCGGCCGTGTGCGTGAATTTGAACGGGAAACAGATATCCCCCGCCGCGTAGATATTGGGATTGGTCGTCTGCAACCGGTCGCTTACTTTTATCCCAGTCTTGTCGCAAGCCACCCCCACGACATCCAGTCCCAGGCCTTCCGTGTTGGGCTTGCGGCCGACGCCGACCAGGATTTCATCCACCGTGATGTCGTACTGCCGGCCATGCGAATCCACCGTGAGCCGCTTGCCGCCGTCCGTTTTGCCGACCTTCAGATCCTTGCCGCAGCACATCAATTGGAGCCCGTCGTGGAGCATGGACTTCAGGGCAATGTCAGCCGCATCGCGATCCTCGTTCGGCATGATGCCGTGCTGGGCTTCGATCAGATAGGTCTGGCTCCCGAACCGGGCAAAGGATTGTGCCAGTTCGCAGCCGATGGGACCGGCGCCGATCACTGCCACGCGCTTCGGCAGATCGGTCAGCGTAAAGACCGTCTCGTTGGTCAGGTAGCCGGCTTCCTGCAATCCCGGAGTCGGCGGCGCGGCGGCGCGGGCGCCTGTGCAGATCGCGGCCTTCTTGAACTGGAGCGTCCGGTTCCCGGCTGGTCCTTCGACCGAAATCGTATCCGGCCCGGTAAACGTGCCGCTCCCGATAAAGACATCCACGCCCAGTTTCTTGTAGCGATGCGCCGAGTCCGTATGGCTGATACGGGCCCGCAGCTTCCGCATCCGCGCCATGGCTGCCGCAAAGTCGAACTTCACGCCGGCCGGAATGTGCACGCCAAACTCTTCGGCACGTTTCACGTCCGCCCAGGCCCGCGCAGCCCGGATCACGCCCTTGGACGGCACGCAGCCGACATTGAGGCAGTCGCCGCCCATGAGATGTTTCTCGATTAGCGCCACCTTGGCCCCGACGGCCGCGGCAATCACCGCCGTGACCAGCCCCGCCGTGCCGGCGCCGATCACCACAATGTTATACCGGCCATCAGGCTCCGGGTTGACCCACTGCGGCGGATGGACGTTGTTGACGAGCGCGCGATTATGCTCGTCGTCCGGAAGCACCGTGACGGTCTCGTGCGACATAGTCGGCTCCCCCATCACTGCACCGCGGGCTTCTTGGCGGTCATCTTTTGATAGACGATCAGTACCAGCGCCAAGAGTCCCAGCAAGGTAAAGGCGATCAGTACGTTCGGCGAAGCAATTTCCTTCAGCGAGTTGATCGTGCCGAGCTGGCGGCCGGCGTAGGCAAACACGAAGCTGCCGGGAATAATCCCGATCGCCGTGGCAGTCACGTATGTCGCCAGGCTGACACGGGTCAGGCCGCAGGCCATATTGACAACGAAGAACGGGAAGAGCGGAATCAGCCGGAGCGTCATCAGATAGCTGAAAGCATTATTCGAAAATCCCTGCTGGAGAGGCGCCAGCCTGTTGCCGAATTTTCCTTCAACCCAATCCCGAAGCAGGTACCGCGCGCTCAGGAAGGCCAGGGTCGCACCGCTCGTCGCCCCAAGATTGACATACACCGTACCCAATACGCTCCCGAACAGGAATCCGCCGGCCAGCGTGAAGAAGACGGCGCCCGGCAGCGATGCCGACACCAGCAGGCAGTAGGCCCCGACGAAGATAGCCACGGAGGCGGCATAATGACTCTCGGTGAAGGCCAGCAAACTGTCCCGGTTGGCCTTGAGCGAGTCGAGGGAAAGATATCGGCCCAGGTCAAAATAGAAAAACGCGCCGATCGCCGCGGCAAACAGCAGCGCGACGACAAACTTGCCGCGATTCGATTCAGATCGGACTGCCGGGGGATCCACCGCTGTCGACACCGTCACCTCATGATTCATCATGGCGGCCTCTTTCTATGGTGTCAACCCTTTGCCCGGGAGGGGTCAGCCTGACCCCTTGAAACCTTGGGAAACCGGCTCATCCTGATCTCTCTCACTCTCATCGCCGCTTGAATGTGATGGCACGGCCCAGTACACTGCCACGTCGTTCGGACCACTCACGGTTCATCCACCAAAGGAGGGTTGCATGTTTCAGCTGTTGCGCATGTTTTTCGTCACCGCCGTTGTCGGATTGGCCACGTTCCCTCTCGGCGCCTGGGCCGATGAAACGTTGAAGGACGACGGCTCGCTTATTCAAATCAACGCGCCGAAGGAGGGAGAGTCGGTCGGGCAGACGTTCGACCTCAAGCACGATCTCCACGCAGGATCAGCAGCCCATCACGCGCATGTGTACCTGGACGGCCAGTACCAGAAGGGCTTCAAGGGCACCTTTACGAACGTGGCGCCCGGCAAGCATGAAATCAAGGTGCAGGCGGCGAGCAAGGATCACAAGCTGCTGCCGGCCTCGGCCGTTGTGCACGTCGAAGTGAAGTAGTCCGCGTCGGCTTCTCTAAAGGCGACGGGCTTTTAAGCGGCTCGTCGCCTTTCCATTTTAATTAACGGCTGGAAGGGTGAATTCGGAGGCGGCAGTACGGCGGGATATGGACGCCCGCCAGGCAAGAACATCCTACCGGGCGGCCGGTCGACCCTTTTTTCTCGACGCTTTCGCAGTCGCCTCAACCGGCGCCGGCCGCTGCACGCTTATTTCACGCCCGCCGAGGTCTTCGATCAGCGCCCGCAGCGGCTCCGCGACCGACCAGGCCTGCGCGAAACACCCACGCGGGAGATGCGGCGCGTCGGCATCAAAGATTTCCGAGACTTGCCCGATGCAGGCCTCGCCGAGATGCTGCTCGATGCCTGAGAGAAACGCCCGCGCCTGGCGGCGCGTTTCTGCGGTTTGTCCGTGAACTCTCAGCCAGGCGGTCACAAACGGGCCAAGCAAAAACGGCCAGACGGTCCCTTGATGGTAGGCTCCATCCCGGCTGTGCACGCCGCCCTCATACCGAGGCCGATACTGCGGATCACCGGGCGCGAGTGTGCGCAAACCGACCGGCGTCAGCAATCGCTCTTCCACCACTTGCACGACCCGCTTCGCCTGTTTTGCGTCGAGCAACTCGCCGGGAAACGCCACGGCATAAATCTGATTGGGGCGTAGCGACGCATCGTCGCCGCCCATCGCGTAAACCTTGAACCCGAACATGTCGAACCCCGGTCGATTGTAATGGTCGGCCAGCCACTTGCCAGCAATGGCCATGCCGACGCTGGTGGCATAGCCCTGTCCCAGCGGACCGGTGGTCGTCTCGACGCCGGAGGTCCAGCGGTATTCCGGATGTCCCGGGCAACGACTGTCCAACTAGCGGAATCGCTTGATGTCGTCGAGCGTGACCGAGAGCTGGCCTAGCGTTTCATATGCGCGATTGACGGTTTTGACGCCGGTCAGGTGCAGCATCGAATAGAGCAGCATGGAGGCATGCCCCATGGAGAGCACAAACCGGTCACGATTCGGCCAGAACGGATCTTGTGGATCGAAACGCAGGAACTTTTGCCAGAGACAGTAGGCCACGGGCGCCATCGCCATCGGCGTTCCTGGATGGCCCGAGTTCGCCTGCTGCACGGCATCCATGGAGAGCGTGCGGACGGTGTTCACGGCAAGCGTTTCGATCGGCTGCGTCGCCATAGTGTTCCTCCCAGTCACTCTCGCACAAAGCCTAACGGCTTATCGGTCGGATAGCGGCGGTATTATAACGTAAGTGCGTGGACGCGTCAGGTAAATTCAGGGAAAGATGGAAGTTTTTAGAAGGCTGGTCTTAGAGGATGTTCAAAAAGGTCTTCCGGCAAGGCCTCAGGGAGCCCGGCGACCGAGAACGCAGCGGGAAGCCTTTTTCAACATCCTATTTAGTTCCAAGTCACGTCGTCTTCATGGAGCAGATATTCGATCATTTCCATGCGGTCGAGCATGAGCCGCTGGGCCTTCCTGGACATCGGCACCACGGCGCCGATCGGCCGTCCTGATTCCATCTGCTCCAACGCAGGGAGCGATTGGAGGATCGCTTTTTCATTTTCCGAGCGAAAGGCGGCCATTGCGAGTGCCCTCTCCTGACCTGCCTTCATCATACTACGCCAATTCATGGTGTGCCACTGACCGGAGAAAGTGCCCCTAAATAACTGAAATCGCCTATTTTTTTAAGCGGGCTGTCGGCGCGGAGTCGGAAATCGCCATCATGAGGATTCACAAACCGGGGGTCTTCCCGGACATCGGACTCAGCTTTCAGATCAGGCGCCGGTGTCGGCGGCGGCCCTGAACGAAGATAATCGTCTTTATTATAAAGCGCGTTGTACGACAGGCTGACGCGGGCCGCGGGAGCAATCGTAATGCCGGCGGTGTTCAGCCCGATGATGTTGCCGGCGACCTCACTCTGCGAGGTGCCCAGGAACGCGGCGCCGCCGCCGTTCCTCACGATGGTATTACTGACCAGCACCGCGCGCGCTTGATCCGTCACCACCACACCCTCAAAGAGGCTTCGCATAATGACATTGCGTTCCAGCCGGACGTCGGATTTTCCCCCGACCGTCACCCCGTGATCGTTGTCGTGAATCACATTGTCTGACAGAACCGCCTGCGAGTCGGCAAACTGCACGCCGGTCGTTTCGCTCCCGCCCAGCGAACACTGTTCGATCCGAACCCCCGCGACTTGTTGTCCGAACAGCATCCCGTTCACCAACACGTTGCGCAGCACAATGTTCTTTCCGTTGAAGATCCCCATAGCAAGACCGCCATGTTCCTGGATCGTCAGGCCGCTGATTTCAATATTCGTCGCGCCGTAGGGCCACTTGCCAACGTGGAACGACCCCACGCGCTTACGTCCAAGAATCGTCACCTTGTCCACGCCGTCGCCGACAACCCTCAACCGCTCTTTGCTGTGAATCGTGACGTCTTCCGGATAGGAACCGGCTTTGATGTGGACGACGTCGCCCTTGCGGGCCACGTCGATGGCCTCTTGAATGGAAGTGTACTGCCCGCTTCCGTCCAACGCCACAACCAGCGTTCGCGCCCCTCCGATGACGGGCGCGCCCGAACAGGCCGCCAGCCACGCCACAGAACAGAGCAGCGCGGGAATTCGAGCAAGATGCGGAAGAAGCATGAGAGGGTGATACAGGCGAGTTGCGCAGGAAGTCAAGAGAGGAAAACGTTATTCGTTAGTCGTGAATCGTTATTCGCAAGAGGCGAATGACGATTGACCCTTGTCGACAAGTTCATGCTATGCTGCCCCCATGATTCTGGTCGGGCTCACCGGTGGCGTTGCGTGCGGCAAAAGCAGTGTCGCGCGCCTCTTTCAAGACTGCGGAGCCACCCTTATTGATGCCGACGTGCTCGCCCGGATGGTCGTCGAATGCGGCAAGCCGGCCCTCAAAGACATCGCGCGCGTCTTTGGCAAGAAAACGCTTCAAGCGGACGGCACGCTGAACCGCCCCGCCCTCGGGAAGATCGTCTTTGGCAGCCCGGCCAAGCTGAAAAAACTCAACGCCATCGTCCATCCCCGCGTCGCACGGGAACAGGCCAAGCTCACCCGCTCGATCGAAACCCAGGAGCCTCAGACCGTGGTCATCTATGACGCGCCGGTGCTCATCGAGGCCGGAGCGCACAAACGCATGGATAAAGTTCTCGTCGTGTCTGCTGACGAGAAGACTCAAATCAAGCGGCTCCACAATCGCAACCACCTCTCCAAAACGGAAGCCCTCCGCCGCATCAAGAGCCAGATGCCGCTCGCCAAGAAAATCACACTCGCCGATCACGTGATCGACGGCACCCTGTCCTACGAACAGACCAAGCACGAAGTTGAACGGATTTACGAAGAACTGAAGAAACTCGCCTGATCCACCTTCCCGCCTCCCTCCAGCCTGTGTTACAGTTTGCGTCATGCACAATGTCGTCATCATCGGCTCGGGGCCTGCCGGCCTGACCGCCGCGATCTACGCGGCACGGACCAATCTGTCCCCGCTCGTCATCGAAGGCCTCCAGGCCGGCGGGCAACTGACCACCACGACCGACGTCGAGAACTATCCCGGCTTCTCCCACGCGATCATGGGCCCGGAATTGATGAAGGAGATGCGGGGTCAGGCGGAGCGTTTCGGAACGACCTTTCTCCAAGGCGACGTGACGAGCGTGGAGCTCAAGAAAAAGCCGTTTCGGATCGTCATTGAGGGTGAACAGCCGGTGGAGTCGAAGTCGCTGATCATCACCACCGGAGCCTCGGCACAATACCTCGGCCTGCCCAACGAGCGCCGACTGCTCGGCCACGGAGTCTCGGCCTGCGCGACTTGCGACGGCTATTTTTTCAGGGGCAGGGAACTGGTCGTGGTCGGCGGCGGCGACAGCGCCATGGAGGAATCCAACTTCCTGACCAAATTCGCCACCACAGTGTATGTTGTCCATCGCCGCGACAAGCTGCGTGCCTCCAAGATCATGCAGGACCGCGCGATGAAGAATGAAAAAATCACCTTCGTGTGGAACTCGTCGGTCGAAGATATTCTTGGAGGCCAGGTCGTCACCGGTGTCAAGTTGAAGAACCATGTCACAGGCAAAATCTCGGAACTTCCCTGCGCCGGCGTCTTTGTGGCGATCGGCCACAAGCCGAACACCGACCTCTTCAAAGGACAGATCGAGATGGACGGGAAAGGCTACGTCTTGACGAAGAACGGCACCGCCACGAACGTGCCGGGTGTTTTCGCGGCAGGCGACGTGCAGGATTCAAAATACCGCCAGGCCGTCACCGCTGCCGGCTCCGGCTGCATGGCAGCAATTGACGCCGAAAGGTACCTTGAAAGCCGTGAGGGGTAAGGGGTGAGGCGTTAGGGGTTTGTCATGAAAAAACCACACAAGAAGTTGGATGCCTGGAGAATGGCTCTCGATCTTGTTTTAACCATTTATCGGGAGACGGATAGATTTCCCGAGCAAGAGCGATATAGTCTGACAAGCCAGATACGAAGGTCTGCCCTTAGCGTTCCCTCCAACATCGCTGAAGGTGCCGCTCGGCAAACCAAGAAAGAATTCATTAACTTCCTCCACATAGCACAGGGCTCTCTCAGTGAGTTGGACACGCAACTCGAGGTCGCTAAAGAACTCGGCTACTTAGATAAAGATCGCTGGACGGTGCTCGATGATCAGATTGAACGAATCGATAAGATGATCAGCGGACTCATCCGTCACCTAAAAAACTCACGGCGTCTGGAGCATGCACCCTCGCCTCACGCCTTACGCCTCACGCCTCACGCTTAAGCATGCGCTGCATCATCGTCCACTACCACGAGCTCGCGCTCAAAGGGCGCAACCGGCCCTACTTCGAAACCAAGCTGGTCCGGCACATTCGCGCCGCGCTGAAGGGATTGGGCATCGCGCGCGTAGAACCGCTGCAAGGGCGTATTCGAGTGATGCTCAAGGACGAGGCACAATGGGAACCGATCAGGGAACGGCTCGCGCGTATCTTCGGCATTGCGAACTTCTCGCTCAATCGTGGCGTGCCGGTTGACCTGCACAAACCCGATCTTGAATCCCTGAAAGCCGCTGCGGGCGAGGTGATCCGCGACGCATCCTTCTCGACCTTCCGTATCTCGACCAGGCGGGCCGACAAACGGTTTCCGCTCACCTCGATGGACGTGGATCGCGCGATCGGCGCACACGTCGGCGCCCTGACCGGAAAGAAAGTAAACCTGAACGATCCCGATCTCACCATTTATATCGAAATGATGGCCCGTCGATCCTATGTGGCGGCAGGCAAGGAGCCGGGACCAGGCGGGATGCCGACCGGCGTCAGCGGAAAGGTGGCCTGTCTCCTATCGGGCGGGATCGATTCCCCGGTCGCGTCCTACCGCATGCTGAAGCGGGGCTGCAAAGCCACGTTCGTCCATTTTCATGGGCGGCCGTTCGTTACGCGGGCTTCGGAGGAAAAGGTCCGCGAGATCGCCGAACTCTTGACGCGCTACCAGCTCTATTCGCGCCTCTACCTCGTGCCCTTCGGCGAGATTCAACGGCAGATCGTCCTGGGCGCGCCGGCGCCGTTTCGTGTCGTGCTCTATCGCCGGATGATGATCCGCATTGCCGAGGAACTGGCCCGTCGGGATAAGTGCTGGGCCCTCGTGACCGGCGACAGTCTCGGCCAGGTCGCCTCTCAAACCCCTGAGAATCTGAGCGTCGTCGAGGAAGCGGCCCAACTCCCGATCCTGCGCCCGCTCATCGGCATGGATAAAATAGAGATTACCGAACAGGCGCAGCAGATCGGCACCTTCGAAACGTCCATCGAGCCGGACCAGGACTGCTGCAAGCTGTTTGTGCCGCCTCATCCCAGCACCAAAACCAGTCTGGACCAGATCCGCAAGGCTGAGCGAGGGCTCGAGGTTGACACGCTGGTGAAACAGGGACTCGAACGGGTGGAATTAGCCGAATTTGCGTACCCCTAAGGTTCCCTGCGGGCTTGATTTACAAATCATTTCCCGGCACAATCCCACCTCGCCATGGACCTGAAGCTCACAGACTCCACTTCTCAGGACGCGCCTCCTCCAGCAGCCACCCTTGAATGTCCGAAGTGCCACTTCGTGCAGCCGGAAGGCGGCAAGGACTGCGTCCGCTGCGGGGTTGTGTTCGCCCGTTACAAGGCGTCGCCCGAACCGGCGGCACCGCCCCCCATGCGGCAGCCGGAAATGACAAAAGAGCAGGTGGCCATCGAAAAAATGAAGGCGATCGCCCCGCCGCCCTCCGGGCCTGGCCTGTTTTCGCAATTGTTCCGCCTCGCCAGATAGACGATCGTGCTGGGCTGCCTGGTCGCCCTGTTCATGATGTTCAGGCAGGCCCCTCCACCGATCGTGGCCATGGATCCGGAAGGCGCGAAGAAGGCGGGAGACAAATTCCTCGCGGCTCAGGAAGCCGTCACGCAGAGCCAATCCTTCACGATGCCGCTCACTGAAGCCGAATTGAACGCATGGCTGCAATCGAGTCTGGCACCATCAGGCGGCGCAGCCCAGGCTGGGACGGGCGGGCCGCCCACCCAGGAGCAGGTTCAATCCTCCATGAAGGACATCAAGCTGCATCTCGTCGGCGATCAGATACAGGCCCATACCCTGTTCACACTGTATGGAAAAGACGTGATGCTCCAACTGAAGGGTAAACTGCAGGTGAAAGACGGCCGCATCCGCATGGACGCCACGGAAGGCATGCTCGGCACCCTGCCCATTCCGAAAGCCACGCTCGGCAGTGTCACCGCCAGCCTGTTCGACTCACCGACCAACCGTGAAAAATTCGCGCTCCCACCGCATATCACCAACGTGCAAGTCCAGAACGGCGAGTTGCTGATTTCGTACAAGGGACAGACTCTCTAAGGAGTCTGGGAAGTTCCGGCTCGCTCGATCGCCCGTTCGCGCAAAATTTTGAAGTGAGCCTCCAGATCGCGGCGCAGCATCGCCGCAAAGAGCCAGTCCGGCACCCACGAATCCATATCGACCAGCAACTCCATCTCTGCGCGTGTGTGGACGACGCCCCCGTTCATTTCCGGCACGAACCGCCACCGGCGGAGGTACCGCTTGAAATGGCCCTCGATCAGGCTGGTGACGATCTCGCCGTTCGGCAATTCCCTGGTTTCGCATAGCAGGCGCATTTCTCCAGGGAGCGGCGACCGATCGATCAGGAGATCCGTCACCACACGCCCGTCCAGCCGTTCCAGCTTGGCGATGCGAAATCGCCCGTCAAAGAGATCGGGCCACCGTTCGTAGTCGCTCAACACCGCACGCACGGCGTCGGAAGGAGCCGCAATGCGCAGTGTGGCGACAGCTTTCTTGCCCCCGCCCGGATCATCCCGGATGTCCAGCACCGTGGCCGGAGCATCCGCCGCATGCACACTTGCCGAGACGAGCAGCGCGCCACACACCGTGAGCACTGCCACCGATGAGATTGTGACGTTCATCTTTCAGCGTTCTACGTTCATACTTGTTTGTTGGCAATTCTACGCAGGGATCCCATTCGCCGCAACTGCCCGTTATGCTAGGATGCGCGCAAGGAGATTACCATGCCAATGACAGGAACGCGTATGCTTCTGAGAGCACTTGTGCTGACCGGGGTGGGGTTCTGGGGAACGGATCTGTCCCAGGCCCACGCGGCGCCGAATCCCCCGCCGCTGGCTGACTCGACGGCGACCACCGAGTTCAATTGCAGCTTCGGCATGGCCAGAGGCGAAACACAGCAAACGTGCCAGGTTCACATTCCAGCCGGCTGCATCGTCGCGCATTTTCCAGGCTCGACCAGACCATGGACAAGCATTTCCAGGGGCGGCAATACCCTGTGCAAATTCGACGACAAGGTCACGGATTGGAAAACCCGCATCACCGGCACCTGCGGAAAATGCACGACCGGCCATTGCTCGGTGCAGTTCATTGTGAAGTTTGATTGCTCGCAACAAAAATAGCAGGACAGAGTCTTAAAGTCATAAAGTCTTCACGTCGAAAGTCTTTGGACTTGATGACTTTACGGACTTGATGGACTTTGGACGGTCCTCATGAATCTGACGGAAGCCATCAAGCAGGAGACACGCGTGCTCGGCTTCGATGCCGTCGGCATCAGCCGCGTAACCTCGAACCTCGTACCCTCGCACCCCGATTCGCTATATTCCCGTCTGGGCGAGTGGCTCCGCCGGGGCTACCAGGGCGCGATGGGCTGGATGGAACGCGATCTCACCCGTCGCGCGAATCCGCAAGAGGTTCAGCCCGGTTGCCGTTCCATCGTCTCCGTCGGGATCAACTACTATACGGACCATCGAGCGGACGAACGGCTCGGACACGGCCGCATTGCCCGCTATGCCTGGGGCGAGGACTACCACGCCGTGCTGCAGGCT
Organism: Nitrospiraceae bacterium; assembly: GCA_009692155.1. Lineage (GTDB taxonomy): Bacteria > Nitrospirota > Nitrospiria > Nitrospirales > Nitrospiraceae > 2-02-FULL-62-14. The sequence goes on along the minus strand of SHZW01000002.1, from coordinate 157,245 downwards.
CGACTGGGGCAACTGGAGCTTCGAATCAAAGCACTGGCGCCGGGCGCCGTGACCCGTTCCTACGTGGACACAGGCCCGGTGATGGAAAAGGCCTGGGCCCAGCAGGCCGGCCTGGGCTGGATCGGCAAGCACTCCAATCTCGTGTCCACCCGGTTCGGCTCCTGGTTGGTGCTGGGCGAAGTGCTGACCACGCTGGAGCTGGAACCAGATGAGCCGGCGGCCGATCTTTGCGGCTCCTGCACTCTCTGCATCAAGGCCTGCCCGACCGGCGCGATCACGGAACCCTATGTCGTGGATGCCCGGCGATGCATCTCGTATCTGACGATCGAACTCCACAAGCCCGGTGAAGAGATTCCGGCCGATCTGGCCCCCAAACTCGGGAACCGCATCTTTGGTTGCGACGACTGCCTGGACATCTGCCCCTTCAACGTCAACGCCACGCCGACCAGCGAGCCGGCATTCCAGCCATCGCCGCTGGCGCTCGCAGCCGATCTCGACCGACTTGCGGTCATGGATGAACAGAGTTTTGCGTCGGCTTTTCGGAAGAGCCCCATCAAACGATCCAGGTACGCCGGTTTTCTACGCAACATCCGGCTGGCAATCAAAAACACCACCGCACACAATCACCAGTCCTGACGCGGCGTTTACCCCTCTTGCATTCATTCTTGAAAGGAGTATCATTTTAACCGTCCGTTCATCGTACTTATTGGCTGGTCCAAGAGCAGTGGGCTCCAACAACAAGGAGGGCACCATGGCACTATGGCCGTTCGGAGTACATGACCGGGAGCATCCCAGCCTCGGGGTCATCCTCGTCGTTGACGACGAGGAGAGCATCCGCAAGATTTCACGACTGACCCTCACCAAAGCCGGCTACGAGGTCATCGAAGCCGAAAACGGTGAAAAGGCGATCGAGGTGCTCAATACCGGCGAAAATCCTTTGACGGTGGATGTCATCCTCTGCGACATCCGGATGCCGAAAATCAATGGCGTCGAAGCCATTCAATACTTCCGGACCCAGTACCCCTCCGTGCCGATCATCGTGCAAACCGGCTTTCCCGACCTGAACCTGGCCACGTCGCTCATGAAGCAGGGCATCGTGGATTATCTCGTCAAGCCGGTCGAGAAGGAAAAACTGCTCGCCGCCGTCTCCAAAGCGGCGGAGCAACGCACCACCTGCAACACCTGACGAGCACGGGACCGGTTCGCCCGGTCTCACCGACGCCGCCCGCCGGCCAATCATGACCGGCGGGCTGAGGTCGAGCATGAAGCCGACAGCTGCCGAGCAGTCGCTCTTCGTCGTCATCCTTGGCGCCGGGAAGGGCGGCTCCGCCCTGATCGAATTGCTGACCCGCTGTTCGGGCATTCGGATTCTGGGCGTAGCGGACAGCAACCCCGATGCCCCCGGCCTGCAACTGGCCCGTTACCACTACATTCCCACGACGTCGGATATCGCCTGGCTGGTCGCCCGGGACGAAGCGAGCCTGATCATCGACGTGACCGGCGACCCGGCGATCCCGTCACTGATCGCCCGGCACAAGTCGCCAAAAACAGAAGTGCTGGGGGGAATCGCGGCCAGGCTGATTTGGAGCCTGATCCAGGCAGAGCATGAGATGTACGAGCATCTTGCGCATGCGGAAAAGCTCTCGACGCTCGGCATTTTCACCGCCGGCATCGCCCATGAGTTCAACAATCCCCTCCATGGCATCATGGGATTTTCCCAACACCTCCAGGGCGAGACGGATCCCGCGATCATCAGCGAATACAGCCGTGAAATTGTCACGTTGACCAGGCGGCTCTCGGAAATGACCAAGGGACTGAATCTCTACGCCCGTACCGGCCAGATGCCCGAGATAACGGACGTCCAGATCCCGCAATTGCTCGACGAAGCCATCAAGATGGCGGCGTTCTCCACCATGCTCGATGAGGTGACCGTCGTCAGAAATTATGCGCCGGTTCCGGACATGCAGGTCAATCCGAGCGAGCTGCACCAGATATTCGTGAACCTGATCATCAATGCGGTGCAGGCGATGAACGCCCGTGGCCACCTAACCCTCTCGACCGGCGTCGAGGGCGGATATCTCACCGTGACCATCCAGGATACGGGGCCGGGGATCGCGCCTCAGGATTTAGCCAGGGTGTTCGCCCCGTTTTTTACGACCAAAGAACGAGGCAGCGGCACGGGGCTGGGGCTGTATATCGTGCGGACCATCGTCAATAAGTACGGCGGGACCATCGAGCCGGTCAGCCAGTCTGGCAACGGCACAACCTTCCGTATCCAGTTTCCTCTCTCCAGCGCCGCCTGAACGGTCTGCTATTTCAGTTCGACGACCGTGACACCATCGCCACCTTCGGCACGTTCGCCGGCGCGGAAGGCCGCCACGTAGGGCGAGCTTTTCAAGTAATCGCGGACGACCGCCTTGAGCCGCCCAGTCCCGTGACCGTGGATGATCCGCAGCAGCGGCGCGCCGGCGAGTGCGGCCCGATCCAGCGCCGCCACGGTGGCGTCCAGCGCTTCATCGGCCATCCTGCCTCGGAGATCCAGCACCGTCGCCGCCTCGGTTTCCGCAAGCAATGCGCCCGGCGGCAGGCGGCGCGGAGCCGCGGCTGAGACACGCTCGGGCTCATGCGGCCCGGCCAGCCCGATCAGGCTCGACACGGCCACCGACATCTCCACATCGCCGACCCGAACCCTCACGCGTTTTTTCCCCTGCGGAGATTCCAGCAACGTGCCGGTTTTCCCAAGACGAACCAACTCGACGCGATCACCGGCCCGCAGGCGGTCCACCGGCACCGTTGTGGCTGCATCTGTCAAGCGGGACTGCTCCTGCACTTCAATCTCAGCCAGCTTCTGCTTGGCTTCCCTGGCCTTCACCAATGTCCGCTCGCGCTTGACCTCCTCCAGAACGCCCTGCACCTGCGCCCGCGCGCGCAGCAGCTCGTCCGTCAGCTTTTTTTTCGTCCCTTTTCGCTCCTCCTGCTCGGATGCCCGCAACCGTTCCGCGATCTCCGATGCTTCCCTGGTCGCCCGCTCGGCTTCTGCGCGCAGCTCCGCCGCGCGCGCGGTGTCCTCGCTCAACCGGCGCTGCCTTTCTTGTAGTTCGCCCAGCACCTGCTCGAACGACCGGTCGGCCTTATTCAACAGCCCCATGGCATGGTCCAGAATCGCCTCGTCCAACCCCAGCCGCCCGGCAATCTCGATCGCCGAGGAGCCGCCGGGCAGCCCCATGATGAGCCGATACGTAGGTGAGAGCGTGCCGACGTCGAATTCGACGCTGGCGTTCTTGAATCCTGGCTTGCTCTGGGCCAGAATTTTCAGCTGGTTATAGTGGGTCGTCGCCACGACTTTCATGTTGAGGTCGGCCAGCCGCAGCAACAGGGCCTCCGCCAGCGCCGCACCTTCAGCCGGATCAGTGGAAGTCACCGGCTCATCCAGCAGGACCAGCGCCCTCGATCGGCCCGGGGACGCATGGCGCAACAATTGGATCATCTGCGTCATGTGCGCCGAAAAACTGGAGAGGTCTTTCGCGAGGTCCTGCGCATCGCCGATGTCCGCGTAAATCTCAGGAAACACCGCCATCTCCGAACCGGCCTCGCACGGCAGCGGCAGGCCCGCGCGGGCCATCAAGGCGAACAGTCCGACGATCTTCAATGTGACCGTCTTTCCGCCCGTGTTCGGCCCGGAAATGACCAGCACGCGCACCGTGTCGTCGAACAGCACGTCGTTGGAGACGACGTGCTCGCGCCCCAGTACCAGCAACGGATGACGGGCCTGCCGCAACAGGATGCAGCCGCGATCGTTCAACGCGACCGGCTGCCCTCCGACAAGACGGCCGAACGCAGCCTTGGCGGCAATACCATCCAGGCGGGCCAGCGCGTCGAGCCCGGCCAGTATGATCGTTGCCTGGCCGGCCACCAGCGTCGACAACTCCTGCAGAATCCGTCGGACTTCCCGCTGCACCTCCAGATCAGCCACCTTGATCGAATTGTTCAGCTCCACCAGCTCGCGTGGCTCCAGAAATACCGTGGCACCGCTGGCCGAAACGTCGTGGATGATGCCGGGAATCCTCCCGCGCATTTCGTCCTTGATCGGCACCACATATCTACCCTCGCGCTGGGCGAAATACTTTTCTTGAAGTACCTCGGCATAGCGTTGGGACACAAGGATGGTATCCAGCCGGTGACGTATCTGCTGCTTCAGGCTTGCCGCATGGTGCGTGAGATGGCGCAGCTCCGGCGTGGCGGATTCACGAACGTTTCCCTCCGCATCCACCGACCGGTCAATGGATACTTTGAGCTGATGGAGATCAAAGAACGCCTCGAGGGCCAGCGCTGCGGTGGAGAGCGAGGGGATGGCGTCGCGATGCCGTCCCAGGTACCGGACAATATCCACGCCAAGGCCCAGTCCGATCGAGACATCGCGCAGATCGTGCGTCTCGAGCGACGCGCCTTTGACCGTGCGATCGATCGCCTCCCGGACGTCCGAAAACGACACCGCCGGAAACGGATCGCTGCTCTCCCGCAGGGTCATCATCTCGGCGGTTTCTTGAAACCGAACCCGCGCGGCTCCAAGATCGGTCTCCAGCGGAAGCGCGCGGCAGCATTCCGCGCCCATCGCCGAACGGGCCTGCCCGGCCAGAACCTCCAGTACGCGGTTCCACTCGAGCACCGTCATCGCCTGTGCCAGAAACGATTGGGCATTCATCCGCGGCCATCTTACTCCACCGGCACAAGCGCCCTCAAACGTCCGCTTGTGGAGAAAATCCGGCTGTGCTATGTCACGCCTCGCACGGAGGATGGCGGGTGAAACAGAAGATCGTCGGTTTTCATCAGGACGAACATGGAGATTGGGTGGCCGATTTGACGTGCGGGCATGGGCAGCACGTCCGCCATCAGCCGCCACTCAGCGTGCGCCTGTGGGCGACGACGGAGGAAGGCCGGCAGGGACGGCTCGGCAGCGAACTCAATTGCCTCCGCTGCGACGAGGAAGGCCGCCCAGCCTAGCCCGTCTTGCATTCTTCTTGCGGCACGGTCAGACTGACCGGCGACGCTCACCGACGAGGATGTTCATGGGACTGTCCACAGCGGACATCGCCGCCGTGGTTGAGGAAATTGCTCCTGCTTTGACCGGGGGGTGGATTCAAAAAATCCACCAGCCTACCCTCCACGCCGTGACCCTGGAAGTGCGTGTTCCGGGTCACACGCATTCGCTGTTGCTCTCCACCGGCCCCGAAACAGCCAGACTCCACTTCACGCGCCAACCGCTCCCCAACCCGCCCGCGCCGCCGGTTTTTTGCCAATTCCTGCGCGCCCATATTCAGGGAGCCCGGATCGACGCGATCAGGCAGGTATCCGGCGACCGGATTGTTCGCATGAACCTGACTGCGCGTGAAGGCGCATGCGTCCTCGTCGCCGAATTGACGGGGCGTCATGCCGACTTATTGCTGCTCGATGGCCGGGAACAGGCGCTGGCTTCCTTGAACGAGGATCGCGACCGGGTGGGACAGAGCTATCAGCCTCCCCTTCGGCAGCCTCACACTCCCCGCGAGATGGCCGAGTCCTGGCCGGCGCCGAGCGATGACCGGCCGTTTCCGGTCTCCACCCTGCTGGAAGAACGGTACCGGCAGCGCGAGGCGGATGGGGCAACGGCGCACCAGCGACAGTCCAGGCTGGCCGAACTGAAGAAAAGCATCAAGAAGGCGGCACGCCGGATTGACGCGCTGCGCGAGGATCTCGACAAGGCCAATCGCTATCAGGATTATGCCCGCTATGGCGAACTGCTCAAGGCCAATCTCGGCACGATGAGAAAGGGCCATGAACGTGTGACGGTGGTGGACTACTTCGATCCAGCCCAAACGGAGTTGGTCATCCCGCTCGATCCCGCAAAGACGCCGCAGGGCAACATGGACGACTACTTCAAAAAGCACCGCAAGTTTCTGTCCGCCGGGCAGGAGATCAGGCCACGAATCGAGACAATTGAAGAGGAACTCGCCGCGCTCCGCAAGGAGCAGCAGGCTATTCAAGACGGGTCCTGGACGCCGCCGGAGCCGGCGACGGCTCCCGCGCGAGACAGGCGTCCCCGACCTTCCGATCAGCACTCAGCACCCAGCACCCAGCACTCGAAGCGTTCCGGCCCGTTCCGCCGATTCATCTCTGCCGACGGCCTGCCGATCTATGTGGGTCGGAACGCCAAAGAGAACGAAGAGCTGACACTGAAATTCGCCCAGAGCGAGGATTTGTGGCTGCACGCGCAGGGCGTGCCCGGCTCGCATGTCGTTGTGAGGCTGGAAAAGGGGGCGAACCCGCCTCCGGACACACTCAAAGACGCCGCCACGCTGGCGCTGCTCTATAGCGATTTCAAGAAAAGCGGCAAGGGGGATGTGATCTATACCAGAAGAAAATACGTTCGAAAAGCGAAAGGCCGCCCTCCCGGTACCGTCACGGTCACACAGGAAAAGGCGATCTACATCCAGCTCGATCGCACGCGGCTCGACCGGCTTAAACACTCTCCGGGTTGCGTCTGACCGAGCCCATTACGAAAATATCGGCTTCAGCGTGCTTTTCTCGCGATCTTCACCTATCCTGAAAGGGTACGCCCATGCGGGGCAAGCCGCTCACCAAACTGGACGAGGGACGCAATGAGAAACCATTGTAATTGGATAGCTCGCCTGATCAGGACAGCAGGGCTGACTGCCTTTGTGGGAACAATCTGCCTGAACTCCGTTCACGCGGATACGAGTGACGACAAGCCTTCTCTCGATTCGCTGCTCAATCAGGTCGTGCAACAGGCCAAGGGGAATCCCTATCTGGAGAACCATAACAGCGCTATCGTGCAGCAACTGGCGAAGGAGTTAAAGGAGGGGCAACTCAGAACACAGCTCATGAACTCGACCCCGATTGAGTTGCTCAGGGGCATCGAGAATACGAAACAGGGGGACTATATCCTGGCGATAGATTACGGCATCGATTGGGAAGGACAGGACTTTAATCCCTACCTCCGGGCGAACCTGGAGGCGCTGGGAAGAGGGGTCACCATCACGCGCATCTTCATCGTGTCAGAGAAGAGTCCCAAACATGGGCTGTGCAACGTCATGCACAGGATGCACCAGGCCGGCATCACAGTCCATGTTGCAAAGCTGGATCAGTTAGCGGGGCGCCGGCAGTATGAGGAGTCCAAGGCGGCCAGGGTCATCTTTCACTACCAAAAGAAACACGCGGTCCTGATGATCGAAGTCACGCCGTTGCCGGATCTTAAGTTGGGGAACCCCTATCTCCTTGACGTCACTTGGGATTACCGCAAGATTGAAGACTCCATCCACTACATTGACTGGCTCATGAACAGCAAGCAATCGGCCCCCTTCGAGCCGGCAACCTGCCGATAAGCCGGGCTCTTCTCTCTCAGAAAAGAAAACGGGGCCGCTGTCCGAAGACAGCAGCCCCGTTCGTTCGTCGGTTCTCTCTGGACTTACCAGCGACCCCGATTTCCGCCACCGCCGGCGCCGCCACCACTGTTGCGGCCGGCACCACCACCGAAGCCACCACGGCCTCCGCCCCCACCACCGGTGCGCGGCTCCATTGGCTTGGCTTCGTTCACCGTCAAGGTCCGGCCGTCCATCTGCGTCCCGTTCAGGCTTGCAATGGCCTTTTGCGCGTCCTCGCTCGCGGTCATTTCCACGAAGCCGAAGCCCCGTGACTGTCCCGTGAACTTATCCGTGATCACCCGCGCCGATTCAACCGCACCGTGCTGCGCGAAGAGATCACTGAGTTGCTGTTCGGTCGCCGCGTACGGCAACCCACCGACATAAATTTTAGAACCCATGTGGGTCCTCCTTTGAATTGTGATATTGTCTTGAACGCGAAGACAGAAGAGGAAGAAACGGGCCGAAGGCGCGAACACTACAGCGACTTAGGTCTGGCTTCCGAATCAGACTCCCGAACAACACAACATCGATTATGGGCCTCACTTCTTCAACTGTCACCGCCGGGCCCATGCGATGAAGTGGCTGTACGGTACCACGCCCTTCCCCAGATAGCAACCTTTCTTTCTAGCAACGTGCGCTCTGGCTGGATAGGGCTGGCGCCGGCATCCTCACCTCCCTATTTTCATTTTCAACGCATCGGCCAGATCCCTGGCGACATCCTGCTGCTCTTCCCCTCTGGAATAAGACGCCGAAATCGCCACCAACGTGTTGCCCTTCTCGACATCGAGCATGCGTAGCGTGGCGGTTTTGACGACTTCCTTCATGCCGGCGCCGATGCCGAACAGCCATCCGGTGTCATATTCCTGACGAATATCGACATTCCCGGTAATGATGGCGTCCACCGCCAGAATCTTTCCCAGTGCGACATTCTTGTCGGCTTCAGTCAATCCACTGAGGCTCAACGCCTGCTCGGACGTCACTTTATCCAGTTGCTTGCGCTCCACCACATCCCACTCGAGTCTCAGAAGTTCGAGCACCAGATGGTCGTTAAATGTTTCAATCGACCCTGTCCCCATTCCCGGCATGCGCATCGCAAGCATCCCCAGCATCGCAGTCGGGTCGCCGCCAAGGTGGGCTCCGGAACCGGCCGACGCGGCGCCGGCCCCGAACAGGACCGCAACCTTTTTGATCTTCTGAAGATCGGCCTGGGTTACCCGCGGCCCCACGGCCACTCGCACATCGGCGCATCCGGCCAGGAGGATGAGTCCGCAGACCGTCATGAGCACACATGCCCCGACTCTTTTTTTCTGCGTCGCCATGCTTCCTCCCTCAGGTCAGGCCTGTGCGCCGTCGTTATTTCGAAACGGCGCGAAGGTCCAGATGATTGGGCGTCATGCCCGTGACCTCGATCCGGAACGTTCCAAAGTCCTTGTGTGCCAGGTCGTCGGCCAGCGTCTGTGCCGTGCCTTTCAGATCCACATCGAGCGTTGCCGTGTTCGCCGCATAACTCCGCTGCTGGAGATCTTTCACGCCGCGCACCTGCGTGCGCAGGACTTCCTTGAAAGCGCCCACCTGCGGAAGCGACAGTCCCGAGATGACCAGTTGCACCGAGTTGTCACCGCCCAATTCCCTGGTCCACCGATCGAGGATGACCGGGAGTGCGGCCTCGAGCCATTTTTTCGCGGCCGCTGTGACCGCCTTCCTGCCCGCGACCTGCTCGGAAATGTCCACGCCAGGCGACAGGGCCCCTTCCGCAGCTAGGATTTCTCCGGTGTCGGCCCGGATCGCCTTGGCCTGCACCCGCCCGCGGACCGAGACCAGATCCCCCAACATCCCGCCGCGCATCGCGCCTTCGCTGAACGCCTCGCCGACGATCAGCACTTCCGCGCCATATTGCCACCCCAGCAGCTGCACCGCCTTCGCATCACCCTCCGCCGCCCGTTTCACCTGATCGCTCTCGCGAATGGTCCGCACCTGCGCCTGATCCACCACCTTGAAGCCCTTTTCAACCAGGAGCCGGATGATCTCGGTTTCGCCGGCCGGGTCGGAGGCACCGCCACCGGCATGACGCTCGACAACGACGATCATCACCCGGGGCTTGCTCATGTGCCGGCACAACAGCCCCAGCGCCTGCAAATCCGCCTGGAGGTGGCCGGCATCCACGGCAGCCTTGACTGTGACCCGGAACAACTCACCGTCCCGCCGTTCGGACACGACCTGATAATTCGTCACGTATCCCTTGGTCTGGGTATAGATCTTATCCGAGACCAGCTGAAAATTCTGGACCAGGGTCTCGGACTCGACCATCGTCCCGATGACCTGCTCGACTGCCCGCCGGAGGGCATCCTCCAGAGCCACATCACGCGCCACATCTGCCCGTCCCTGCGTGACGGAGGCCACGCCCTCCGCCGTTACGGTCGTCGGGGCGGCCGCCAGCGGTTCGGCGACGGCACACACAGTGACCAGAAGCAATGCGCTGAGAGCCCGGAAAAGCATCATGTTCGTCGCATGTGAGAATCGGCAGCCAGTGCGCTGGACAGTAACGAGGGCAGGCAGGAAAAACAAGCGATCAGTCCGGCGTGCGATGTGGAAAAACGAGCGAAGCGCTATTCCCCCACCCGCACCAGTAATCCGCGCTCTTTACAGACGTTGAACGTGTGGTGAAACCAGCCGACCATGAGGGCAAAGTAGAGGAGATTAAGGCCCACTGCCCAGACGAGGTGTTCGGTCGGAAAAACCGACGTGTTCAGCACCATTCGCATGCCTTCGAAGATGTGCGCCGCGGGATTGCCCCAGGCAATGGCCTGCAGCCATTTCGGCAGCACCTCGATCGGATAAAACACGCAGGAAATCGGCTGGAAGAGAAACACCATGCCCCAGGCCAGCACCTCCGCCTCCTGCCCATAACGCATGATGATGGACGTGGTCAGCACGCCGATGACCCAGCCCGTGATCACCAGATTGAGCACGAAAGGAACCAGCGAGAGACCGATCATGAAGACGTTGTAATCATAGAAGACCAGCGCACAGGTGGCCATCACGACCGAGACGGCTGCGACCTTGAAGATGCTCAGCACCATCGTCGCGGCGAGAAACTCGCTGGGCTTGAGCGGGCTCGCAAAGAGATTCATGAGATTTCTGGCCCAGATCTCTTCCAGAAACGAAATGGTGATCCCCTGCTGGGCCCTGAACAGCACATCCCACAAAATCAACGCGCCGAGAAAGAACGTCACCACGCCGGGCAACTGCCCCTGGAACTTCATCAGATACACCGTGATAAAGCCCCACACGACGAGGTCGAGAAACGGCCAGTAGAATATTTCCATCAGGCGGGGCAGGCTGCGCCGATAGAGAAACAGATGCCGCTGGACGAGGGCGTTGATGCGATGGAGTTTCATATCAGTCAGTCTAAAAGTCTGAAAGTCATAACGTCATAAAGTCTCACCCACAGCCAGAACGTCCATCAGCCGACTTGATGACTTTATAGACTTGATGGACTTTACGACTCCCTTGCCAATTTCAGAAAGACTTCTTCCAAATCGCGCTGGCCGAAGCGCTGCGTGATTTCCTGCGCTGTTCCCTGGGCGACAATTTTACCCTTCTGGAGAAAGATGATCCGATCGGACATCTCTTCCATTTCCTTCATGTTGTGCGAGGTATACAGGACGCTCAAGCCGGACGACTTGCGCACTTCCTTCAGCAGTGCCCTGATTTTATGGGCAATGTCCGGATCGAGGCTGGCGGTGGGTTCATCGAGAAAGAGAATTTTCGGTTCGGTGAGAATCGCCTTGGCCAGCGCAAGCCGCGTCATCTGACCGGAGGAGAGCCGCCTCGTGACCTTGGTGCGGCTATCCTCCATCTCCACCTTCTTCAGCACCTCGTCGATCCGTCGTGCGATGTCCGTCATGCCGTAGAGTTTCGCCACGACCCACAAGTTCTCCTCGAGCGTGAGCGAGTACGGCATGGAAATATAGGTGGAGGAAAAATTGACCTGCTGGAGAATCTGCTCGCGGTGCGTGGCCAGATCTAGGCCGAACATGTGGATCGAACCGGCCGTCGGCGTCACGAGGCCCAGCAGCATCTGAATCGTGGTCGTCTTGCCCGCGCCGTTCGGCCCGAGCAGACCCAGAATTTCTCCCGGCTGAATGTCGAAGGAAATGTCGTCGACGGCGATGGAATCTCCGAATCGTTTCTTCAGGCTCTTGACCTCGAGAATGGGCGCAGGCATTGCGGCGGGCTCGTCTCGCTAAAACAGGTAGTCCTTGATCTTGTCAGGCAAATGGCACGTTTCGCACTTTTTGCTGAGGACTTTCCCCTCGTGCTCGGTCTTCCCATCATGGCACCGGAAGCAATCGGCCGTGCCTTTTTTCCACAGGACGCTGTCCTTGGGATGATCGGGATACAACGGCTTGCTGTCCACCGACAGGTGTCCACGCGGCAAGACGATGGGATAGCCCTTGATCGGCGTCTCGTGCACGACTCCCGAGTGGCAGGTGGTGCACCCCTCGCCTTGTCCGCGCTTGCCGAAGGCCTCCATGTGTTTCCTGTGGCTCATAATCAGCCCGACATCCTTCACCGGAGGCGGCAGGTCACGCGGCGCCACTTCGGAGACGCGCAAAATCTCGCGGTGGCAGCTCAGGCAGACTTCGGAATGGACTTTCGCATCGAGATTATGCGCGTCAGTCGGCGTGCCGAAAACCGTGATCAGCACATCCTTCGTGCCGGCATAGGCCTTGTCGCGCAAAAACCCTTCAAGCCCTGGTCGCACGTGGCAGCTGGCGCATTCCACATCCTTGTGCGAAGACTTGATCCAGGAATCGTAGGACGGCGCGATGTTGTGGCAGGTGGCGCAGAACTTCGGATGGTCGGTGAGCGGAATGGCGGCGCCCCCGAGGGCCATGGCCCCGGCCGCGATCGCCAGAATGACGGTGGCCCTAGGCTTCCAGCTCATGGCTGGATCGTTTGGGAAACTGGCGGACGATCAGTGCCGCGAGCGCAGGAATGTCGTCCGGATCGATCAGCGGGACCTTCACATCCATCTTCCTGTTGGATAGGACAGCGAGCAGGCCGTCGTGCGACACCGGCACTTCACTCAATTGATCGCGGACAACAACGATCTTGGGGAACCCTTCGCTCTTCCACCCCTCAGCGATGATAAGATCCAGGGACTGGTCGAGAAACCGGTCCCGCAGCTCGCTCACCTTAATGTCGTCGTTCACGTCCGCAAACATGGCGAGGCTGCCCTTGGAAAGCACCATGACCGTGCTGGCACCGGCCCGCTTGTGCCGCCAGCTGTCCTTGCCCTCGGTGTCCAGATCAAAGCCGTGACCAGCGTGCTTGACGGTTGCGACTTTGTAGCCGGCTTTCACCAGCTCGGGAATGAGCCGCTCGATCAGCGTGGTTTTTCCGCTGTTGGACCGCCCGACGAAACACAGTATGGGAATGGACATAGACGTTACTCGTTAACCGTTATTCGTTAATCGCAGCAGCCACTATCCGCCCGTTTTCCGTTTAACGTTTCACGATTAACGGGTGTTCGGTCCCATAGTTGCGCACTCAGGATTTGCACAGTGACCGTATCGCCGGGATTGAGCTTTTCGACCTCCTGCGGAATGTCGATCAGGCAGTTGGCCTTGACCATCGAGGTCAGGATACCGGAACCCTGCTCGCCCGTCGTGCGAACTTTGAACACACCGTCTTCTCTGGTCAGGATGCCACGCAGGAAATGCCGGCGGTCCGTCCGTTTGGAAAACTTCTCCTGGAATTGCGCCTGTACCACCGGCCGTCCGTAGCTGCGATGCCCGCCCATCTTGAGCATGACCGGCCGCACGAGCTGCTCGAACGTCACCATGGACGACACCGGATTGCCCGGCAGCCCGAAGGCCAGCTTGCCCTGAATTTTTCCAAAGGCCAGCGGCTGTCCTGGCCGGATCGCCAGCTTCCAGAAGTGCATCTCCGCGCCAAGATCCTGGAAGACCGCCTTCGTAAAGTCGTGATCGCCCATCGAGACACCGCCGGACAGCACGAGGATATCGGCGTTCAGCCCGTGCATGATCTTTTCCTTGAGCGCGGCTGGATTGTCCTTCGCGATCCCGAGCAGGAACGGAACCCCGCCCGCTTCCTGCACGGCCGCCGCAATGCCCCAACTGTTGGAATTGATGATTTTCTCTTCGCTGAACCGCTCGTCGAGATCGGCCAGCTCGTCGCCCGTGGACAGAATCGCCACGCGAGGCCGCTGGTAGACGAACACGAAGGACTTGGCCAGGATCGCCAGCATGCCCGCCTCGCCCGGCCGGATCTGCGTGCCTTTGGCGATGATACACTCGCCCTTCTTGACGTCTTCGCCCTGCGGACGGATGTTCGAGCCGCGCGGCTCCGGCTTAAATACCTTGACGGAGTCCGGCGTATGTTCGGTATCTTCAACTTTAAGAACGGTGTCCGCCCCCTTGGGCACCGGCGCGCCGGTCATGATGCGGATCGCCTGGCCGGGGCCGACTGTCTTCGTGGCCATCTTGCCGGCCGGCACGTCCTCAATTACTTTCAGCGTGACGGCCTTGCCGATGGCGTGCTCCTGCTTGATGTCCTCATGCCGGACGGCGAAGCCGTCCATCGCAGAATTGTCCCACGGCGGATTATCGCGCTGCGCAATGATGTCTTCGCTAAGCACGCGGCCCAATACCTCCAGCAGGCCGATCTTTTCCAGCCCGCGCGGAGAGGCCGCATCGAGCACAATCTTCTGCGCGTCCTGGAGGGAGGTTAACCCTTGCATGGTCAGTGCTGGTGGCGCGGCGCTACCTTGATCAGCGAGCCGCTTTTCTTGCAGAACGTTTCCACCTGGTTGGCGATGTCGTGAAAGGCCTGTGCCGTCACCGTGTCGGAATTAAACAACGCATAGGGCTCGCCGGCATCGCTTTGAATGACGACATCCGGATCGAGCGGGATGCGGCCGAGAAACGGCACGCCCATGTCGCGCGCCGAGGCTTCGCCGCCGCCCTTGCGGAACACTTCGATGTGCTTGTGGCAGTGCGGGCAATCGAGCCCGCTCATGTTCTCCACGATGCCGATGATCGGCACCTGGCTGTCCCGGCAGAACGTGACCGACTTGCGCGAGTCGAGCAGCGCCACTTCCTGCGGCGTCGTGACGATCACCGCGCCGCTCACCTTGCCGATGAGATCGATCGTCGTGACCGACTCGTTGCCGGTGCCGGGCGGCAGATCCACAAGCAGAAAATTCAAATCCTGCCACTCCACGCCGCCAAGCAGCTGATTGATGAATTCGTATTTATAGGCGTCGCGCCAGATGATGGGGTCGTCTGAATTCTGCAGCAGGAACGACATGGAGGCGATCTTCATATTATAGGCCTGGTACGGAATGATACCGCCCGAGGTGCTGACTTTCAGCTTCTGGCCCTCGGCTCCGACCATCTTCGGAATGTTCGGACCATGAATGTCCATGTCGCAGATGCCGACATGCCAGCCCTTGAGCGCGAGGCTCACGGCGAGGTTCGTGGTCACCGTGCTCTTCCCCACCCCACCCTTGTTGCTCATGACGAGGACGGTGTACTCGATCCGCTCCAGCCGTTTCGACACGAGCCAGCGGCTGTGCCCTTCCTTGTCCTTCTGGCAGGTCTCGTTTTCGTCGCAGATGGCGCAGGCCCACAAGTACGTGCAGATATCGCCGTTCCCGCCGCCTGAGGGTTGCACCACTTTCAGTTCCTTGGCCATTCTGTTCTCCGTGTAAAAAGTGAAACGTGAAAAGTGAAAAGTTTTTCCTTGGTCTCCCCCTCGTCTGGCCTTTTACCTTTCACGCCTTGTTCACCCGCGCCGGCTCGAACCGGGCACACTCACGTAGGGATCATCGCTCATCACCGGCGCGGCTGCGACCGGCATTTGCGCTGCGGAACCCGCCGCTTCCGGCTCCGATCCCGGCGCAGGCTTCTTCCTGAAGAACCCAGCGCTGATGATGCCGACTTCATAAAAAATGTACATCGGCAGGGCCATCAAGCACTGATTGAACGGGTCCGGCGTGGGCGTCAGGATCGCCGCGACGATGAACGCGCCCAGAAAGGCCCACTTCCGGTAACGCTTCAGAAACGGCACGTCCACCCAGCCCAGCTTGGCCATCAGCGTGATCGCCAGCGGCACCTCGAAGATCAGCCCGAACACCAGCAGGAACCAGAGGGCAAAGCCGACGTATTGCGCGATCGAGAGCTGGGGGATAAAGCCGGCGTTCACGCCGTAGGAAATCAGGAAGTTCAATGCGAACGGGAGCACGAAAAAGAAGGAAAAACCGATGCCGGCGTAAAACGCCAGGGCACTGAGCAGGACAAACGGCCCGACGAACCGCCGCTCCTGCGCGTGCAAGCCCGGCACGATGAACTGCCACACTTCCCGGAGAACATAGGGCGTCGCCAGCACGAGGGCGAACAGCCCGGCCACTTTCACATTTTGCCACAGGGCTTCGCCCGGCGCGAGAAAGACGAGCGGCACGAGGGGCAGATCGGTCGGTACCCATTGCAGCTTTCCCGGAATGAACGCGTTCTGGAGGGGGACCCTCAGCCACTGCACCAGCGTATCGGCATAAAAGAACGTGCCGACGAACACCGCCGCCACGACCAGCACCACGCGGGTGAGCCGGGCCTGGAGCTCCACCAGGTGCTCCATAACCGGCATTTTTCGGTCTTCCAGCGGCGTGAAGACCGAGTCTTGAAGCCACTTCTGAAAATCGTTCCAATCAGCCATGGAAATTGGGTGATTTGGCGATCTGGTGATCTGGCGAAGTGTTGAACAATATCACGAAATCACCAAATCATACTTCGTACTTTCTACTTCGGATTCACCGCCACAAAGAGCGTGTTCCCCTGCCGGCTCAACAGCAATACGACCATTTCTTCTTTCTTAATTTTGGCCGCCGCTTTCTTGTAGTCGTCCAGGCTCTTGACGACCTCGCGATTGATCTCCTGAACCACGTCACCCCGTTGGAGGCCCGCCGCTTCCGCCGGGCTGCCCGCTTCGACATGCTGAATTGCCACGCCATTGATCTTCGGCGAGATGTTCATCTGACTCCGCATGGCTGCATCAAGCGCCTGGACTTTGAGCGTCGCCAAGACGTTGTCCGGCGGCTTCTCGGTGTCGGATGGCGCGGGAGTGGACCCGGCCGGCTCTCGCCGTGCCAGCATCTCATCCGTCGGCCGCTCACCGATCTTGACCGGGATGACCTGTTCCTTGCCATCGCGCAGCACCTTGACCCTGGCCGTCGTTCCGACCAGCGTGCGCGCCACCATGTTCCGCAACTGGCTGACGTTCTGGATTTCCTTGTCATTGAACGCCACGACGACGTCGCCGCGCCTGACACCGGCGGCATGGGACGGCCCGTTTTCGTTCACTTCGCTGATGAGCACCCCGCCTTTGCGTTGCTCCGGCAGCTTGAAGGATTTGGCCAAATCCTTCGTGACTTCCTGAATCGCAATACCCATCCAGCCCCGCACCACTTTCCCCGTCTTCGTCAGCGCTTCGGCAATGTCGACCGCAATACTGCTGGGAATGGCGAATCCAATGCCCTCCGACCCGCCGGTCCGGGAGAAAATCGCCGTATTGATGCCGATCAGGTCGCCGCTCATATTGACCAGGGCGCCGCCTGAATTACCCGGATTGATCGCCGCATCGGTTTGAATGAAATCCTCGTAATCGGCGATGCCCACGTTGCCGCGGCCGAGCGCGCTGATGATGCCCAGCGTCACCGTCGAACTCAATCCAAAGGGGCTGCCGACCGCCAGCACCACATCGCCCACTTGAAGCTTCTCGTAATCGGCCCACTTGAGCGACGGAAGATTCTCCGCTTCGATCTTGACTACGGCCAGATCGGTTTTGGGATCGGCCCCGATCAGCTTGGCCTGGAACTCCCTTTTGTCGCTCAGTGTGACGGTGATCTGCGACGCATTGTCCACCACGTGATTATTGGTCACGATGTAGCCCTTGGCGTCAATGATGACGCCTGACCCTGCGCTCTGCTCCGGCCGGCCCGGCGGTCCGGGCGGAGGAGGAATCTGCGGTCCTGGCTCCTCGCCAGGCGCGTCTTCTCCGGGAGGCCCGCCGAACGGACCAGGCGGGAGCGGCAATTGACGCCGGCCGCCGCGACGGCCTTCATGGCTGCCGGTGACCGCAATATTCACCACAGCCGGCGTAACCTTCTTGACGATGTCGGAGAATCCTTGCGCCAACACCGGCGGCACCGCCGCATCGACCAAAGACGGCGTGGTCGCATGCCACCAGGCCGTCCCGGCGAGCACCACGGCAACAAGCACCGGCAACATCAGTTTCATCGCATCTCTCTTCCGGACCATGCCAAACCACTCGCGCATCCGCATAGAAGTGCCCTCAATTATTAAGTGTCTAGGTTTATCTTCCGCGGGACAATATGCTGCATACTACACCATCCCCGCGCCCACCTTCAAACCCCGCGCCCATCTTCAAAAACAAACTCCCCTCCGAGGCGGCTCAGGACAGCCTCGGAAGGGAGTTGTTCACCGTCCGAACGGTTCGACTCGTCAGCCGCGTGCCGGGACCGGAGCGAGCGCGGCCTGTCCTTTTTCGCTCCACGCCTTGCGCAAGTTCAGAATCAGCCGCTTGGACGCATCCTCCATGGCGATCACTCGCAATGTATTCGGGGCGCCTTCATAGGTCGGCGGCCAGTAGCGCCGGCTCGGCTCCATGGGACGCAGCCAGACCACCGGGTACCATTGATTGATCCCCGGCGCCATCGGACGGTCCAGCGTGGCCCACCCGCGCCCCTCGGCCCGCGTGAGCGACTGTGCCGCCTTCACATCCACGACCGCCGCTTCCAGCAGAGACCAGTTGTCGCGGCGGAGGCCCGGCTGGCTATGCGCCGTCCAGCCGAGGAAAACCATCATGGGATATTCCTGCTCCGTGCTGGAGGCCACGACGACCACCAGGTAATCCACGCCGTGCTTGCGCCCGAACTCGGCGAACTGATCCGGATCGCCGCCGACGATCGGCCGCAGCCCTTCGGGAGAAATGATTTTGGTGATCCGAATCGGCAGGCTCTGGCTCATCTCCTGCGAGAGACTTTCAGCCATCCGCTGCAACGCTTCGTCCGGCAACGTCGGTGAGGCGTCAGGTGCGGACGCATCCGGGATCACCACCATCCCCGCCTGGATCGCCGGCGGCGGCGTCATCTCAGGAGCACCCTTGCCCGGCGCGCCCATGTAATCCGTAATCCGGCTGGGTGGAACATCAGCCATGCAAGCCGCCAGCATAAGAGACCCCGCCAAAAGCGCGATGTGTTTTCCTGCTAGACGCATCGTTCACACCCCCCAACCCGGTTCGTTGCCGCTCTCATATCTATACGTTCGCTCGCAATCGCCGGATTGTCAAGAGCCTTCGACACCTTGCAATCCCCACCACGGTCAGCTACCCTCCGGCGACGTCTAGGAGACGCGTGACAGCCACCGAACCCCGCAAGATTGTGTCACTTTCCGTCATCATCCCGGCCTATAACGAGGCTCGACGCATTCCGCCCTATCTTCAATCGGCCATCGCCTATCTCAACGGGCGTGGCCTCTCTTTCGAAATCCTGGTCGTCGATGATGGCAGCACGGATGAAACCGCCGCATTGATCGGGCGGATGGCCACGCAGAATCCCGGTCTCCGGTTGCTCAGACTGCCCCATAATAGCGGCAAGGGCGCCGCCGTGCGCGCCGGCATGCAGGCCGCGCAGGGAAAACTCCAACTGTTTGCTGATGCGGATGGAGCCACGCCGATCCAGGAACTGGAACGACTGGAAGTCGCCATGAACAATGGCGCCGATCTCGCAATCGGCTCCCGCACCCTGGCATCACGCGACAGACACTACCGGGTACAAGCCCGCCTCCACCGGACCGTGCTGGGAAATCTGTTCAATCGCATCGTCCGCCTGCTCGGCATCAGGGACATCAACGACACGCAGTGCGGCTTCAAGCTGTTTCGACAGTCTGTGGCGCAGGATCTGTTTTCCGTGGGCCGCATTGACGGCTATGGCTTCGATCTGGAGTTACTCTACATTGCTCAGCAGCGGGGGTATCGTATCGCGGAAGTCCCGATCAACTGGACGGACCAGCCGGGCTCCAAGGTGCGAGTGCTGCGCGACGGACTGGCGATGGTACGCGAGATGCTGGCCGTGCGGCGCAACAATGCACGCGGGCTGTATGCGGCCCGGCAACGTTTCCCCGTCAGCGGCTGACGAAGCGTGGTGGAGCAAGATGAGCAGCGGGTGGGTCTCCCCCGTGCTCGCAGAACGCGCACGATCGGAATGTGCTCCTTCGATGCGCGCAGTTGGAGGAAACCCACCCGCTGCTCGAAGGAATGGAAAGTTTCTCCGATAAATAAAATAGAAAGGCGACAGGCCGCTTCCAAGCCTGTCGCCTTTCTATTTTAATATTTGCCGATGACTTTCCCTTCCCTGAGCGGCGGCCCGGTCTCCCTTCAACTGCGCGCGTCCAACGAGGGCCTTCTGAGGCCGCGCGTTGCGCGAGCACGAAGGGAGACCAGGCCGCCAGCTCGCTCCTCCATCCGCGCTACGCAGCAAGGGGATCAACTAGGCTGCTCCGTCCGTCCTTCAGCAGCCGAGGTACACTTACTCCTGCCGGACAAAAATCCTGACCTTGGCGTCTGCATAGACCGTCCGCCAACCGCGTTCACCGCCCAGCGCCCGCTCCAGCGAGCCGTCTCGCGTCACCAACGCCCAATCCACGAGGTATTTGTCGAGTACGCCGAGCGCCGGAGGATCCCAATTGGTCAGCGCCAGATAATCCTCGAAGATGCGCCGGTCATCGATCCGCCAGGCCGGCATCCGACCGTCGATGAAGATCCGCTCCCCCGGCAGCCACCAGAGCAGAAACCCGCCGTGACTGTACTCATTGAACATGCGCGCGCCGACCTGGTCCCGATTAGCCTTGATCCATTGCACGGCTTCGATCGGATAGCTCGTGTCGTGGAAAAATTCCTCCGCAGCCAGGCCCGCCCAAACGACGCGGGTCAGGTGCTCCGGGCCAAGCGCGCTCAGGCTGATCGCCACCACGAGTGCCGCCGCCAGACCCCATTGTCGTGAATGCCGTGCCGCAGCCGGCATCCAGGCCATGGCGCGTGTCGCGATCATCGCCAGCATCTCCGCCACGAGTGGGAGGCTCACGATGAGAAAGAAGGGCACGTTGCGCCAATGCCGAAGCGACAAGCCGAGGAACACCGCCAGCAGGACCCAGCGGACCGGCTCGATGCGACGATAGCCCATGCCCATGGCCGCTCCCAGGACAACGAGATATCCGACATAGAGTTTTCCAGCGTAGGTTTCGAGAGACAGCGGCTGCCATTCATGGAGCGTCTCGAGCATGAACCGGTCGGAGAGCGACTGAAGAATCTCCTGATGCAGGCGCCAGCCGTAGGGATTGACGAGCGTCAGCGCAGTCGCCGCACCAATCGCCAGCGCGAGGCAGCCGATCTGCGGCCAAGCCGGTACCGGTTCCTCCAACTGCTGCGCCACCTCAGGCCATCGGACGACCACGACACGCGCCGCGGCCGATACAACCAGAATCAACGCCAGTGTGAACAGGCCGGCTGTAAAGCCTCCGTGAAGGTTTCCCCAGAGCAGGAACAGCGGCGGCACTGCCCACAACCACACCGATCGTCTCTCCAGGCGTCCCTCCCGGCTCCAGTGCCACATCCATAACACCAGCGCGAACCCCAGCAGCGTGACCAACTGCGTCCGCGCGCCCAGGAACGGCCGCGCCACCCACAGGGCTGCCGCGACCGCAATCAGTCTGGATGTCCGATCTGCGCGGGCCGGCCCGGTTGCCGCTGCAAACGTTCCGACCGTCACGGCGGTAAAGAACAGGATCGCGCCCAGAAGCCCGGCCCCTCCCAATCCGCGATAGATCAGCGCGATCACGCCATCCGTCAGCCACGCATGCTCGACCCACGGCCAATCCGGCATGGTGTGCGAATAGGGATCGGTCGTCGGCATTTGCCAGCCGTGCTGCAGCAGATCCAGGCCGGTCCGCAGATGCCAGCCGAAATCCGGCTCAACAGGCGTCTGGAGCGCGAGTGTCAGGATGAAGAGTAGAAGAATGGCGTCGAGCGCAGGATAAAAGGCCGTGATGCGTGACGCGTGATGCGTGACGAGAGGAGACTGGGCTGCGCTTTCTCCGCTACCCATTACGCATTACCCATCACGCGTTACGCTCTTCCCACCAACAGGTTCCCCAGCACCAGCCAATCGACCTGCGTGCGGAGAAAACACCGGACGGCTTCCTCCGGCGTGCACACGATCGGCTCCTGCACATTAAACGAGGTGTTCAAGAGAACCGGCACGGCAGTTTTCCGCCCGAACGCCTCCAGCAACATTCGAAATTTCAGGTTCGAGTGCCGATCCACTGTCTGGATACGCGCGGTGCCGTCCACGTGGGTCACGGCCGGCAGCAGGCCTTTGGCCGACGGCAACACCTTGCACGTGAACTGCATAAACGGCGAGGGGCCCGACACCTCAAAATAGTCGGCGGCCCGCTCTTCGAGCACGGCAGGCGCGAAGGGCCTGAACGGTTCCCGAAATTTCACTTTCGCATTGATCAGCTCGCGCATGTCCTCACGGCGCGGATCGGCCAGCAGGCTCCGATTGCCCAACGCCCTCGGCCCCCACTCCATGCGATCCTGGAACCACAAAACCAGGCGGCCGTTGGCCAATTCATCCGCCGTCCGCTCGCAGAGCGCGTCATCGGAAAGACGCTGCCAGGAAAGTCCTGCGCTCTCCAGCGCGCGCCGGCATTGCTCTTCGGAAAATTCAGGCCCCAGGTAGGCGTGCGTCATGGGCTCACGTTCCGTAGCCTCGCCGCGCCGGCTGTCCAGCCACAGGGCCGCGCCAAGCGCGGCGCCCGAATCGCCGGCCGCCGGCTGCACAAACACCTGCTTGAATCCCAGTTCCTCCTTCAGCCGGCTGTTAGCGACACAGTTGTACGCGACTCCACCGGCAAGGCACAGATTGTCCGCACCGGTAAGTTGCTTCACATGCTTTCCGATGTGCAGCAGCGTCTCTTCCAACACCAGTTGCGCGCTGGCCGCTGCATCGCGATGCCGTTGCTGGATGTCGTCACCCGGCTGCCGATGGACGCCCAACAGCCGCTCTAATTCAGGCGCAAAAATGCCGGCCCTGGCCAGATGAAAGTCCAGCAGTCCCGTATTCAACGCAAACTGGCCGTCCGGCCGCAGGCTGAGCACCTGCCGGCGGATCACCCCGGCGAATCCCGGCTCTCCGTAGGCGGCCAGCCCCATGACGATGTATTCGTCCTGATCCGGCGTGAATCCAAGATACGCGGTGATGGCCGCATAGAACTGGCCAAGTGAATGCGGCAGCGGAGTGCGCTGCAGCACGCGAATCTGCCTGCCCTCCCCGACAGCCAGCATGGTCGTATGCGCCTCGGATGCGCCGTCCACGATGAGAATCGCCGCGCGCTCGAACGGCGAGACAAGAAAAGTGCTCGCGGCATGGCAGAGATGATGATCGAGAAACACCGGCTGGTAGCGGCCAGGGCCGAAATGCCGCCGGAGGTATCCCGGGAGGAAAGCCAGTTCCGTCCATTCCTGCCGGAGCCGCTCAGTACTCCGCCGCCCTTTGACGCGAAACAGCGCCGGCGAGCGCAGCATGGCCCCCAGAGCCAGGCGCGCGCGCCGGCCAAGCACCCAATACTTCCACGGGACCGCGATCGCATCCACGTCTCTGAGACCGACGCCGGCATGGCGCAGGCACCAGGCTATCGCCTGAACCGGCAATGCCGTCACGTGCTTGATGCGGACAAATCGCTCTTCTTCGGCTGCCGCGAGGACGCGGCCGTCCCGCACCAGCGCAGCTGCCGCATCGCGCATGTTGGACAGACCGAGAACAAGCATGAGCGTTAGAATAGACGAGCCCGCTCCGACTGGCAAGCAGAACAAAGGTTGCATTCCGACATCGTTTTCGGTACGGTGGCGCCTCGAATCATCACAGCAGGAGGTTTTCCTTGCATCATCGGATCACAGGCATCGCGCAATCGATCCCGGGCGTCCTGCTGTTGGCCCTGCTCGCGTCGGGCTGTGACAAAATCGGCTACACGCGAGCCACGCTGCCGGACATGGGACCGCAACTTCCCCTGTCGGTGACGCTGTCCCTCGATCCGTCCCTCGTCTCGGCCAAATACACCTACACAAACTCCTGTGGTCAGCCCGGAATCCCGGCGTTCGTCGGGAAGGATCTTGAGTCGGCGCTGACGGACGCGGCTGACCAAACCTTCAAAACAGTACGCCTTGCCGACAAACCATCCGGCGAGACCAAATCCGATGTGACTGTGCAAATTACCCTGCAGCAACAGGGATTCAAGATGTTTCCGGACGCGCTGTATGACCGCGTGCCCGCCGAGTTGCTGCTGGAGGCCGTGATCGTCTATCGCGATGCGTCCGGAAAAGTCCTGGGCGAAGTGCCGCTGAAAGTCACGCACCGCGACCGGCTGTTTCTTACCGTCGAACAGCGCCGCTGCGACTATCTGATGGATCCGTTTGTCCGTGCTGCGGCCGTGAGCATGGCCACCCTGTTCGCCAGAGCCTCCCGCGACATCTTGGGTCCGGACAGCCAGACGGCCGGCGGGTCGGCTGCGCCGGCTTCATCTCTCGTCTTTAAAACCACCGTGCTCGATGAAAACGGCAACGCGATACTGGAAAGCGGTGAGCGCGTCAAAGTTCACGTGGACCTCACCAATTCGGGCAAGACACCGATCACCGGCATCGCCGTCACGCTGGGCGGCACACCGTCCATTGTCGCGCACTTCGCGTCTCCGACTCTGACGGTGGATGCGCTCCAACCGGGCGAGTCCCGATCGGTCGAGTTCACCGCCACACTGCCTCAATCGATGGAAGGCCAGCGGGCGGAGCTGACGGTGTCGGCCCGCGCCGCGTCCGGCGCAAGCGCGCCGGCGGCACAAACCGTCACGGCGGCACTCCGCGGAGTCAGCGGCCGATTCGACTCGGTGGACCAGGTCCCGGCCAATACGGGACTCCAACGCCCACACACCTACGTCCTGGCTGTCGGCATCAGCACTTACCGCGACCCGCAGATCGCCGCGCGAAAATATGCGTCGCTGGATGCGGAGCTCATCGCGACCTATTTCCAGACAGTGGGCGGGGTCCCGGCCGCCAACGTCCGGCTGTTGCAGGATTGGAAGGGGCTGCGTTCCGATATTGAAGATTTCATCCTGGAGTGGCTGCCGCACCGGATGACCAGCGACTCCGTCGTCATCGTGTATTTTTCAGGACAAGCGGCTGTGTCGCCGACAGGCGAGACCTACCTGATCCCCTACGACGGCACGCATAATTCGACGGCCCGGCTCTATCCATTGAAAGACCTCGAGGCCGGCCTGGCTCGCCTGAAAACAAAGCAGACGCTGTTCATCTTTGACGGCGGGGTGCTCTCGATCGGCCCTGGCGGAGCCGCGAAACGCCAGGCGCCTCGATGGGGCTCGAGCAAAGGTCCGGTTCTCCATCTCGTCGGCACAACAGGCTTTCACAGCGGACTTGAACCAGCCAAGCTGCGCCACGGCCTCTTTACCTACTATATGCTGCGGGGAATGAAAGGGGAAGCCGACGCCAATCGCGATGGCGACGTGACATTGGGAGAGCTGACGGCATTTGTCGGACGGGCCGTCCCGGCTGCCGCCAAGCAGGATTTCAATCAGGAGCAGCGCCCGTTCACGGTTCCGCCCATTCTCCCATCGAGCAAGTCCGCCGGCCTCGTGCTCACGAAATCAGCCTCGCGGTAGCGCGCGTCGCAAAGTCCATCAAGTCGTAAAGTCGCTGAGCATCCAGACATTATGACTTTACAGACTTTCTGACTTTCAGACTGTTCGCAAAAACAAAAGGCGGAGGGGATCGCCCCCTCCGCCTTTTTTGTTTCCAGTACGGAGCTGACGACTACTCGTCCGCGGTCTTCTTGCAGAAAGTCCGCTCGTAGTTGATGATCGTCCAGGCCTCTTCCTCCGTGATCGTGCCCGGAACCAGCGACACCATCCCGGTGCCGGCGCTGCCGTTCTTGATCACCCAGAAGAGCTCGCCGTCTTTCCGCTTCTTGTGGAACTTGCAGTTCGTGAAATTCCGCGGGCTCGGATTCAGGATCGCGCCAGCCGGGCCGTTTCCATCGCCGGCCTTCCCGTGGCAGTTAAAGCAGGTGCCCTTCCCCTCGAACAACGCCTTGCCCTTGGCCAGGTTCGCATCGTTCACGGGAATCGGGTTCTTCATGGCCTTCGCATCCGCCAACTCATCCGCTGGAACGCGCGTCTTTAGCGGATCCTTTTCTTCGGCCACAGCTGCCGTGGCTGCGACGAACATGAATGCGGTCAAGAGACCGATTGTCTTGAGATAACCCATTACTACTCCTCCTTGTTAAGAACCACCGTCCAACGATGCGTGTCCGCAGCCTTGATTGGTGCCTGACAGTCCGTCGGGGAAAAAAGCGGCGGAACTATAGCAATGCGCCCGTGGCCTTGTCAAGCAACCGCGGCCTTAGCTGGCTTCTGATGCTTCAAGCCTCATGCCACCGGCAGTCGTAACCGGCTCGTTGCATTATTAAGGAGTTGCGCATGCGCGTGCGCCTGGCCTCCTGCCTCATCGGGCATTTCCGCCACAGCACGAGCTGAAATGCCACAGAAGAACAGGGGGTGGTAGTGCCTATCGCTTCCTCACCTCTCAGCGTGACCCTTCCGGGCCTCAGCTCGTGGAAGCCTTCTGGAATTCCTTCAGCCGCGATCTGCGATCGCGGCGCTTCAATCAGTTCCAGCTTTCCTTCTCGCTGAAGCCTCGGTGGGTGCCCCACGCTTCCGGTGAAGTCCGCTCTCGGCTCTACCACCCTACTTTATACTGGAAAGGTGACAGACCGCTGGTAGACCTGTCACCTTTCCGCTTCGCGCTCCTGTTGTTGTCGTTGTGCCTTCTGCTGTGACTTGGTCCTGCCCTCCGCCATACTAAGGGCGTGTGCGCTCCAGCAATCGTCCACCGCCTTTTTGAGGGTATCCGGGCTGGCCAGGAGTTGCGGAGTCTGCTCGTTGTTGTATTGCTTGCGAGCGATGCGCTGGACATTCGGTTTCACATAGTCGAGGAGTTCGACCATCTCGATTGTGCCGTCCTTGTTGCCATCGCCCTCCCCTTGCAGGCCCTTCAAAAAGAAGTACGTCAGCAGGCCATGCCCCTGCTCCTTAAAAGTATTGGAGATTTGATCGCCAGCACTCGCAGAAAGCACTATGACTTTGCCTGAAGCAAGGATGGGGTTCTCGATCGAGAGTCCCATCGGTCTGGCACCCTCCGCCAGCACCGAGCGACCACCTGCTCCTGAAAAACAGGAGTCCAGCACCACCATCACGTCTTTCGCCGGCAGTTTATCCAGCGCCGCATAGAGACGCTTCAGCGAAAAGCCGGTTTTGTCCACGAAGGTCGGATCGCCGTCATAGGGCACCAGGTAGGCATCACCGGTTTTCGCATGCGGCGAACCGTGGCCGGAGAAATACACGAAGACCGAGCTGTCCTTTTCCACGTTATTAGGCAGCCAGCCCTCAAAATATTTTTCCATATCGGTTTTGGTCGCTTTCTCATTGAGCCGCACCACCACGTTTTCCTCCGGATAGCCCAGCACCTTCGTCACATAATCCCCAACCACAGACGCATCATGCGCCGCAAAGTTCGCCTTCGGCAGTTGCTCCCGATACTGCTCAATCCCAATCACGATCGCATAAGCATTCTTCTTGGCGTGCTCTTGCCGACAGGCACCCGATCCACATCGGACTGAACGGCTGGCATGCTTGGTGTCGGCACAGCCGCCACCTGCGTCGGAGCAGAGGGCGTTTGAGCAAGGCCCACCGCTTTCGCCTCGGCCTGTCTGAGCAATTGCGCAATGGTAGAATGACCTAACCGTTCCGCATGCCTCAAAGCCGTATAACCGGCACTGTCAACTAAGCTTGCATTAGCCCCACGGTTAAGCAGAAATTGCACCATTTCCAGATGAGCGTACACTGCCGCTAAAGTAAGGGCCGTATGTCCCCTATCAGTTCTTGCATTAACATTCGCTCCGCGCTCTAGTAATAGCTGCACAACCTGCACCCGCCCTTTCTCGGCCGCAAGATGTATCGGCATGTAATAATCATTCATCCCCATAGCGTTCATGTTCACGTCTATGCCTCGGTCAAGGTACATCCTGACCATCTCTACATCGCCATTCTCAGCAGCTTTATGCAACCCGGACATGCATCCACTCAGCGAGGCCAACAGAACGAAGCACCCTACAACCGCCCATACGCGAAACAGCATGACCGGACCTCCCGTTGAAAGGCAGGAGCACGAGAAAAGTCTAGGCGCGCGCAAAGGTAAAAGCAAGAACACAACCGGGCAGGAACGGAGCGCGAAGCGGAAAGGTGGCAGGTCCATCAGCGGCCTGTCACCTTTCCAGTTTATTTATGAGGGGTGGCGCGGGCACGAGCGGAATTCGCTGAAGGATCGGGGTACCCACTGAGCCTTTGCCAGGAAGGAAAGCGGAAACTGACCGAGTCTTCGAGGGAATTTCCGAAGGTTTCCTCTTGGCAAAGGCCAGAAGGGTCGCTCCGAAAGCGCTGGAGCGAGTGACCCGTGCCACCCCTCCTCTTACCGCGTGATGACGATGTCTCTGACCACCCTGCCCTTGGGCCCGAACGGCGCCAGCGGCTTGCCGTTCAATTCTCCACGGATGCCCCCGGCATTGCCGATCGTCAGCGCGAACTTCTCCTGCGCCTTCCACGTCAGCCGGTCGCCCGGCCGCAGCAGCGCTTCGTGCGGGCTGGCATCGTCCGTCTGGACCACCACCCAGCTCAACACCGAGGCTTCCAGTGTCAACACCAGCCCCGCTTCCGTGGACGCACCAACGTCAAACGGCAGACCGGCCAGAGGATCGCTGGTCGTCGGCGGTGTCGGCAACGAAGACGGCTTCCCGGATTGGATCGGCGCAGCAGCCGCAGGCGCGGAAGTCTGGGGCTTGGCCGCATGATCAGCCGGCGCTGTCTCGGTCCTGGCCCGGCGATCGGCCTCCCGCGCGGTTTTTGCGCGGGCCGCATCGGCATCCGGCCGCATGACCGACACCGATCCCTGCTCGCGCGTCAACAACAGCACCAATCCCAGCACCGCCACGCCAGCTGCGGCGATCACAGCCTTGCGATTGGCCTTGCGCTTGCGCTCATCCTCCGCCTGCTGTTGTCGCAGCCGTTCGCGTTCTTCATGCTTTTCGTAAAAGGTTCCGGCCGAGACCGTGAATCGGCGCATGGCGTCGTCTTCATCCAGCCCGAGCGAGCGCGCATACGAACGCACAAAGCCCTTGGCAAACACCTGTTCCGGCAACTTGGAAAAATTGGAATCTTCGAGCGCCTTGAGATACTCCGGATGAATCCTGGTCTTGATGGCGACCTCGTCCAGCGTGAGTCCCTTGGTCTCGCGGACCTGCCGGAAAAACTCGCCGACAGACTCCTTGGTTTCTGCCACCGGGCCCGTCATCGCTTGAGCCGCTCCATCAAGGTTTTGGCCTCCGCCGAAACCGCCCCGTTTTTATCCTTGTCGAGCGCCACGGCGCGCGCCTTGCTGTCCTCGCCGAGCTTGTAGTGCACCCGGCCCAGCTCCAGATACACCATCGCCTGAGGCACGTTGGGCGGATTGACTTTCAGCGCAACCTCGAACGCCTGCTTCGCGTTCTGCATGTCCCCTTCCAATTCCAGCACGAGGCCCAGCTGGTAATACGACACATCGGGCGTCGCATAGAGCGGGTAGCTTATCGCCTTGCGAAAGGCGGCAATGGCTTCCTGCCGGCGATTCTGCTTGATCATCAACTGGCCAAGGAAATTGTAGGCATCAGGATAGTCCGGATCGGTACGGATCGCTTCTCGGATTTCGGCCTCAGCCTGATCGAATTTCTCCTGGTTGGCGTAAATAAACGCCACATAATAGTGCGCGTCCCGGTGGCGCGGATTTTCCTTCAGCGCCTTCTCGAAGGCTACGTGGGCGCTTTGCTGATCGGTGTTGAGGACGGCCACGCCTTCCTGGTAGTAGCCTTCTGATTTCTTCTTGCGCTCCTCGGACACGCAGCCGGCCGCGGCCAGCAGGCCGAGACACACACCGGCGGCAACCCACGATGAAACAGGATTCCGACGAACGAGACTATTTTGCTCAAGTGTCACAGTTACGCTCCTGTTAGATCTTCAAAGTGTGTCAATCGCTTGAACTCGCGGAACCGCGCTTCAATCTCTTTGTAATCGAGGACGCGCAGCCGGTCAAGACTAAAGGCTTCCACGGTAAAGGAGGCCATCACGCTGCCGAAGATCACCGCCTGCCGGAAGGCGGCTTCGGACACGTTCCCCGTCGCCGCCAGATAGCCCACGAACCCGCCAGCAAACGTATCGCCGGCCCCCGTGGGGTCCTTGGCCTGCTCCAGCGGAAACGCGGGAGCGCCGAACGTCTGCTTGTGATTGAACATCAAGACTCCGTATTCCCCGCGTTTGACGATCAGATGCTTCGGCCCGCGTGCGAGGATCGTCTTGCCGACCTGCACCAGGCTCGAATGGCCGCCGAGCGCCCGCGCCTCCGCGTCGTTCACGATCAGCACATCCACCTGCTCGAGCACCTTCCAGAGCGCCTCGCGCTTGCGTTCGATCCAGAAATTCATCGTGTCGCAGGCGATCAGCGCCGGCCGCTTCACCTGGCGGAGCACGTCGAGCTGCAACTCCGGATCAATGTTGCCCAGAAACAGCATGGATGGCGCCCGGTGCGATTCCGGAATCTTCGGACGGAAGGTCTCGAACACGTTCAGCTTGGTGTCGAGCGTATGCGCTTCGTTCATCTGATACGTGTACTCGCCCTTCCATCGAAAGGTCTTGCCAGGCCGACGCTCCAGTCCCGTCAGGTCGATCCCACGGCTCTTGAGAAACATCACGTGCTGATCGGCGAAATCCTCGCCGACGACCGCGAGCAAATCCACACTCGTGAAATAGCTCGCCGCCGTCGAAAAATAGGTGGCGGAGCCGCCCAGCACGTCTTCCGCATGACCGAACGGCGTCTGAACCGTATCCAACGCCACGGAACCGACCACCAACAACTTGCCCATCTCTACAACTCCAGTGAAAGGTGAAACGTAAAAGGTAAAAGGTTATCGGCCAGGAACTTTGTCACCAGCCCGCTTTTCACTTTTCACCTTTCACTTTTCACTTCTTTTTAAGATACTTCCCGATCAGCGGCTGCAGCCGCTTGCGCAGAGCGACGGAAATCCGCTCCGGCGCCGTGACGATGGCGTACTGCAACGCGCTCCCGCATGGACACGTCCGCAACTCCGCAATGGCAGGCACGGCCGCACGCAGAACGCGCTTGGCTTGGGCGACATTGTTGTGCAACGTGGCCAGGATCATCTCGACCGTCACCGATTCCTCGCTGGCATGCCAGCAATCATAGTCCGTCACGAGCGCCATGGTGGCGTAACACAGCTCCGCCTCGCGCGCCAGCTTTGCTTCCGGCATGCTCGTCATTCCGATGACATCCACCCCCCACTGCCGGTAGAGGAGCGATTCTCCTCGCGAGGAAAATTGGGGGCCTTCGATGCACAGATAGGTGCCGCCGTGATGCACCGTCGCCCCGGCGCCGTTCGCGGCCTTGCGCAGCGCCTGGCTCAACGCGCCGCAGATCGGATCCGCAAATGCCACGTGCGCAACGATCCCCTTCTCAAAAAACGTGCCGGCCCGCCGCTTCGTATGGTCGATGAACTGATCCGGCAGGACGATATGCCCCGGCTTGAGCGTCTCCTTCATGCTTCCCACGGCGCTCACAGAAATGACCCGCGCCACGCCGAGCGTCTTGAGCGCATAGATGTTCGCGCGGTAATTGATGTCGGTGGGCGCAATCCGGTGCCCGCGTCCGTGCCTGGACAGAAACGCCACCCGCACTCCATCGAGCGTGCCCACGATCAGCGCGTCCGACGGCTCCCCGAATGGAGTCCGGACCCGCACTTCACGGACACCCGACAGTCCCTCTATATTATAGAGGCCGCTGCCGCCGATGATGCCGATGTCCGCATGAGGTTTCGCCATGCCTACTCCGCACGAGCTGCTGAGAGCGTGACCGGTGATCCCGTCTGCTCCATCAACTCCCGTAAAAACCGTTCCGCCTCGCCGACAATCCGGTCGGCAACCTGCGCCGGTGTCTCTGTATCTTCAATCGACAGCCACATCATCCCCGGCTCCTTGCGGAACCAGGTCAGTTGACGCTTGGCGAAGTGCCGGGTGTCGCGCTTGAGACGGCGAACCGCTTCCTCATAGTCGTAGTCGCCGGCGAGATAGCCGGCCATCTGCTTGTACCCCAGCCCTTTCATCGAACCCAGATCCCGCCCGTAGCCTTTGCTCATCAAGCTGCGGGTTTCCTCCACCAGGCCCTTGGCCAATTCCACTTCGACCCGGTCATCGACCAGCCGAAAGAGCGAGGGCCGCTCGCGGGTGAGGCCGATGAGCAGCGGCGCGAACGGCCGGTCGGCAAAGGCATGCCGCTTGTGTTCTTCCGACAACGGACGGCCCAGCAGATGAAAGACTTCCAGGGCGCGAATGATCTTCGCGCGATCGTTGGGGTGCAGCCGGCGGGCGGATTCCGGATCCACCTGGACCAGCTGCCGGTAGAGACGGTCCGCCCCGTTCGCATCCGCGTCCTGCGCCAGTCTCCGGCGAAACTCCCAGTCGGCCGGAGGCCCTTCCCACAAGCCACGCAGCACCGTCCGCACATAGAGCCCGGTCCCGCCGACCAGAAGCGGGACTTTTCCCTCGTGATGCAGCCGGGTAATTTCAGCCACGGCGTGCCGGCGAAACTCCCCCGTATTGAACGGTTGATCGGGATCGACCAGATCGATCAACCGGTGAGGGACGCCCTGACGTTCTCCCGCAGACGGTTTATCCGTGCCGATGTCCATCCCGCGATACACCTGACGGGAATCCGCGGTCAACACCTCCGTCCCCAGCGCCTTCGCGACAAGAATCGCAATGTGGCTTTTCCCGACCGCCGTCGGGCCGACGATGACGACGAGCGGCTTGAGTGCCGTGAATCGTGATGCGTGATCCGTGATGGGTAAAGATTGCTTCTTCATTGCTGTCCCACTCACTCGTCGCTCGTCACTCATTACGCATTACGCATCACGCATTACGCTCTGCCGAAGATGCGCGCCAGCTCGTCCTCGGGAAGGCGCAACGCCACGCGTCGTCCGTGCGGGCAGGTGGTCGGCAGGCCTTCGTCCACCCACTCTTCGATCAGCCGCTTGATTTCAGGCAGTTCCATCGCGCGGCCGGCACGCACCGCCCCGTGGCAGGCCAGGGACGCCATCACGGAGCGAAGCCGCGTCTCCAGAGGCGAGGTCTGGTTCCACTGCGACAGATCGTCCACCAGATCCAGCACCAGCGCGGCATAATCGAGCGGTTTCAGCAACGCCGGCACGGCGCGGATGACGAACGTATGTGCACCGAACGGTTCGATCGTCAGCCCGGCCTGTTCCAGCTCGGGCAGATGCCGCTGTAGCAGCACGGCGTGCTGCGCAGGCACGTCGATCGTTTCAGGAATCAGCAACGGCTGAGCCGGCAGCGCCTGACCGAGTCGGGCCCGGCACAGCCGTTCGAACAGCACCCGCTCGTGCGCCGTGTGTTGATCGATGACGTGCAACTCCGATCCCACCTGTGCCACAAGATAGGTCCGGCTGAGCTGTCCCAACGGGATGATGTCCCGTTCCACTCCGGCCGGATAGGCCTGGGACGATTCCTGCACCGTGCTGCCGGCCGGCTGCATCCCGCCGGCCATTCCGGTCAGCATCTGTTGATCCAACCCCGGCATTGCCTGAGACGACATCGGTTCACGATCAACGAATGACCAGTGCCTGGTGACGGCCTCCGGCTTCGCCTCCGCGCCGATGGCCGCCCGGACAGCCTGCCGCACCGCCTGGAACACCAGATCCTGGTCGGCGAACCGCACCTCCCGCTTCGTCGGATGCACGTTGACATCCACCCGCTCGGAATCCACATCGAGGAACAGCACGAACTGCGGATGCTGCCCCTTCGCCAGATAGGTTCCGTATGCGTCATAGACCGCATGCGACACCGCGGCGTTCTTGACGGCACGCCGGTTGACAAAGAGTTCCTGTGGATTTCGGCCGGCCCGGCTGTGCATCGGCTGGATCGTCAACCCCTCCACCCGTATCCCGGCGCGCTCCCCGGACACGACCGCCGCCTGTTCCACGAATCGCATCCCATAGACCTGTAAAATCCGGTCACGCCGCGAAACCGCCGCCGGATAGTCCGCAACATCCTGTCCGTTGTGCGTCAGACGAAATCGCGTGCCCGGCCAGGCCAGCGCGGCCTGCTGGACGGCCTGACAGATGTGGGAGAACTCCGTCGTCGTCGTTTTGAGAAATTTCCTGCGGGCGGGCGTGTTGAAGAACAGTTCTTCGACGTCGATCTGCGTGCCGGGCGCGGCGGCGGTCTCTTCACATTTCGTCAGCGCGCCTCCGGTGAGCAGCAACCGTGTGCCGACCGGTTCCGTCCGGCAGGCGGTGACCAGCCGCACTTTCGAGACCGACGCGATGCACGGCAGGGCTTCGCCGCGAAATCCCAGGGTCCGGAGAGTGAACAGATCGTGCTCGGATCGCAGTTTGCTGGTGGCGTGGCGCTGGAAGGCAAGCGGCGCGTCGGCCGGCGTCATGCCTTCGCCGTCGTCGCTGACACGGATCGAT
Source organism: Nitrospiraceae bacterium (assembly GCA_009692155.1). Classification (GTDB taxonomy): domain Bacteria; phylum Nitrospirota; class Nitrospiria; order Nitrospirales; family Nitrospiraceae; genus 2-02-FULL-62-14. The sequence continues at coordinate 123,015 of SHZW01000002.1, read as the reverse complement.
CGCCGCCCGCCGTCCGTGACGTCGACGGTCACGCGCGTGCTGCCGGCATCCAGGCTGTTGTCGATCAGTTCCTTGACGACGGCCGCCGGCCGTTCGACCACTTCGCCGGCTGCGATCCGGCTGATGACCTCACCCGGCAACACCCGGATTTTCCCGATGCCGCTGGCGACACTCATCGCAGTTCCGCAAGCTTGCCCTTCGCCAGCTTGGCTTCGTTGGAATCTTTGTAATCCTGGAGCACGCGTTTCAGATATTCGCGCGCTTTGTTCGTGTTGCCAGTTTCCGCCGATGCCAACCCCAGCTTGTAGAGCGCCGCCGCGACTTTCTCGCTGTGCGGATGGTCGGCTACGACCTTTTCAAGCGCCTGCATGGCCCGGACGTAGTCTTTCATACTGTAATACGATTCGCCCAGCCAGTACTGCGCGTTCGGAGCCAGCGAGGTGGACGGGAAATCCTGCAGAAACCGCTGGAACCCGACGACGGCCAATTCATACCGTCCGCTGAGGTAGTCGTTATACGCCAGGTTATAGGCGGACGTGGGAGAGATGTCCGGCGTGCCGGGTAGCGGAAGCACAGGCTCGGCACGAGGCGCCATGGCCGCCGGTTTGGACTGGCGGGCTGGCTCGCCGGCCGTGCCATCCGGTTTTGCGGGCATCGGCCGGAGCGCGCTTTCCAGATTCGCCAGCCGGCCGTCGACCAGCTTCAAGCGGTCCTGCAACTCGTCCATCTGCGGTTTGAGCGCCGCCGCATCCTTCCCGGCCTCCCCGCCCTTCTTGGATTCGAGGGCTTGCAACCGCCGCTGCAGCGCCTCTTGCTGCTTATGCGCCTGCTCCTGGGACTTGGTCACCGTCCGGAGGTCTTCCCGCACTTCGACAAAATCGGCGTGCTTCGCGCAGCCGGACGCGGTCATGAGCAGCCCGCACGCAAAGCGCAGGACAAACGAACCGGCCGGGCGTCTCACGGAATGTTCGCGCATGGCAGGGTTCTCTTCGTTCATGGCTACCGGAGTTGAGACAATTTTTCTTTTGCCATCGTCGCTTCGGGGCTTCTCGGATACGCCTCCACGACCTGCTTCAGCGCAGACGAGGCACGCGCGCGGTCGTTCAGCGCCGCGTAGGCGAACCCTTTTTTGAGCATCGCCGCCGGCACCTTGGCGCTGTCGGGATACGAACGGTGCACGCGGTCGAATGCCGCAATCGCCTGCCCGTAGTCTTTGGCCCCATAATAGCACTCTCCCAGCCAATATTGGGCATTGCCGGCAAGCTTCGAGTCCGGATGGCGCTGGAGGAAGTCTGAGAATCCCTTTCGCGCCCCTTCCAGATCGCCGTCCTTGAACGCTTGCAGAGACTGTTCGTAACTCTTCCCCTCGCTGCCTGCCGGCGTCCCCTCAGCGGCAACAACTGCTGGAGTTGGCGCCGGGCCTGCCGGTGCGCGTCCCGAACTCTTGGTTGAGCCGGATTCCGACGATCCTCCGGGACGTGAATCCCGCTTGCCGCTCTTGGACGACTTGCCCTCTTTGACCGTTTCGGCCTGGGCCGCCATGCCGTGCAGCGCCTTTGCGACCGAACTGACGCTCTTGTTCACCTCCGCCAGATGATCCGACGTCAGTTTGGCGTCGGTGTCCACCCTGGCGGACAGATCCGTCAACGCGCGACTGAGTTGTGCGAGCGTCTTGTCATGGCCATCCAGTTTCGCGTCCCCGGTCTTGGCCAGCGCGCCGATCGTCTCGGCCAGCTTCGCCAATTCCTCCTGCATGCGATCACGGTCCGTCTTCAAGAGGTTGGCCTGGTCGTGCTGAATCTTCTCGATCACGTTCAGCCGTGCCCCCGATTTATTCTCCACATCGTCCAGGCGGCGCTGGATGGTCTCGAACCGGTTGGAGCCCTTGTCCAGATTCCCTCGAAAAGCCGGCAGTTCCTCCTCGCGCAGCGTCGCCAGTTCCTGGTTGAACTTGGCCCTGGTCTCGCCGATCGACTGGTCCAGCTTGGTGATTTTTGCCGTCAATTCCTTCTCCTGCCTGACCAGATCCGATTGCTGCGCGCAACCGGCCAGCGACAGCATCAGCATGCAGCCGGCCAACATCGCAAAGTTAGGGACTTTCGGTCCCAGGTTCGAGGTTCGAGGTTCGAGGCAAGCCATTCTGTTGCTTTGCCCCGCACCCGCGCAACCCCGCACCTCGCTACCCTTTCTCACGTCTCGTGCCTCGCGCCTCGTGTCACTGGCCCCTTGCCTGGCTATTTAACGCGCAGCACCAGATGGCCGCGCCGATTCTGCTGGTAGCAATCCTCGTTGTGATCGCGGCAGAATGGCCGGTCTTTTCCGTAGGACGCCACGGCCATCCGCTTGGCATCAACGCCCAGATCCGTCAGATAGCTGCGCACCGCCTTCGCCCGCCTCTCGCCCAGCACCAGGTTGTAGGCTTGCGTACCCCGCTCGTCACAGTGTCCCTCGATCGTCAGCGCTTTGCCGCCGTTGGCCTTCAGCCACTGCGCATCCGCCCCGAGAGCTTGCTTGCCGCCGTCGATAATCGTCCAGCTGTCATACCCGAAAAACACATCCTGCAGCCCCGTGCCGGCCGTCGCGGCCGCTTCCTGCTTCATTTCCTCCGTGCGCTGGCGGGCGGCTTCCGGCTCGGCCTTCGCCACCACGATGTCGTCGGACACCCGCTCCTCGCCCGGCAAGGTCACCGGCGCCTTGACCACTCCCTGCTCCGTGGTTTTCGAGCCCGACGTCCCTTCGACCGTTTTACTGCACCCCTGCATGGACACCAGCAGGTACCCGGCCATCATCACCGCGCCTATTGTCTGGCAGGCTCTGCTCATCGCATCACGCTCCCGTGTTGGTGTGGACATTACTTCTCCTCCTTTGGTTGAGAGTCGACCGTCTGAATTTCCGCCAAAAATAACCCAGCATGCTGTGGTGTGATCCGCCTGAGGTCAGCAGCTCCATGTCCTTGCCGTCGTTGTTGATCATCTGGTGCAGACATTATTTCTTCTCTGTGGGTTGAGAATCGACCGTCTGAATTTCCGCCGAAGACCAGGCGGGCATGCTGTTGTGCGACCCGATCGAGGTCAACGGCTCCATCTCCTTGCCGTCGCTGTTGATCATGTAGAGTTGCGTTTTGCCTCCGGACGTCGAACTAAACACGAGATGCCGCCCATCCGGGGACCAGGACGGCGAATCGTCGATGCTCTGCCCCGATGTCAATTGCGCGCGTTTTTGCCCGTCCGGACTGATCAGGCAGATCTTGTACTGCCGCTGCTCGCTCCGGCACACGTAGGCAACCCAGTTGCCGCGAGGCGACCAGGCCGGCGCCGCATTGTAATCGCCATCGAAGGTCAGCCGCCGCACGTTCGAGCCATCGGCGCTCATTAAATATATCTGCGGCCCTCCTCCCCGGTCGGACGTGAAGACGATTTCCTTCCCGGTCGGCGCCCAGGACGGCGAGAGATCGCCCGCCGAATGGACCGTCAGACGCTGCAGCGCCTTGGTCTGCATCTCCATCGTATAGATTTCCGAGTTGCCGTCCTGGCTCGTCGCAAACGCCAGCTTCGCGCCGTCCGGAGACATCGCCGGCGTGATATTCAGCCCTGAGAGCGACACCAGGGGCGAGCGTTTTCCGGTGGACAGATCCACGATCTCGATATTCTGTCGCGTGCGGCTTTGGTACGACGTGAAGACCAGAAATTTTCGATCCGGCGACCATTGCGGCGTCAGATTCAGGAACCCGTCGGAGGTGAGTTGCCGTGGGGCATGCCCGTCGTAGTCCATGATAAACAGCTCGCGGGCGCCTTTCTGTTCCGAGACATAAGCAATCCGCGTCCGCGCAATGCCCGGTTCGCCCGTATAGCGCGCGACCAGTTCATCCGCCAGCCGGTGCGTGATCTGCCGCAGCAGCGCGGCGGACCCGACATAGCGCTTGCTGGCGCCGATCTCGTCGCTGCCGCCGTCGTAGACGAACCGGTCCAGGAGATAGTCCGGATCGCGCGTGCCGATCGTGCCCCAGACCAATACCTTGACGCCCAACCCGACCGCCTGTTTCAGTTTCTGTTTTTCCGGTGCGTTGGGACCGGTCAGCGCAATACCCAGCTTGGAGGCATCGGCGACTGCAAACACCTGCGAGCGGCGCAGATCGACCGCAAGCACAGCGGCGGCTTCCTTGCCCGGGCGTGATGGGAGCGAGCCGTCCTGAAAGCCCAGAATCCCGATGGGCACTTTCTGGAAGTCAGGCCTGGCGGCCTCCAGATACACATCCGCCGCACCCGATTCCAGGATGCTTCCCAGCATGCCGGCGCCGGCGAGACCGAGCACTGCGCCCGCAATAATTTTCGACCGCCGAGTCATTCGTGATGTCATCCCGCCTCCTCACCCACCGTAAAACTGAAATGCGTCTCCAGCATTTCCTCGGTCACATATGGAGGAAACGACGGGAGCGGTCCCACCGACAACACGGCCCGCCTCCCGGCATCATCGTAATACCCGTTTCCAGACTCCCGTTCAACCACCACGTCGCTGATGCGGCCCGACCGGTGCAGCCGGAATTTGATGACGACCCGGTACGACCGGTCCGCCGCATCCACCGGCGGGGCCACCCACTGTTCGCTGATTTTATTCTGCACGATGGCCAGGTACCGGCCTAATCCCGACTCATCGCCAGACACCTGAATCGCCGTGACCGGTTTCACGACCGGTTTTGGCTTCGAGGCCACCGCCGCTTTCGGCTGCGGGCGCTGCACCTGCTCCAGTTGCCTGGCGAGTTCGGACAGCGACGGCTGCTTCTCCTGTGGCTTGGTCTGCGCAACCGGCGGAGCAGGAGCCGGGCGGTACTCTCCCAGCCGCGGAGCTTCCGGCAGCCGCTCGATGTCCCGCAGGGCGTCCCGCAGCCGGTTATCCGCGGCCTGCCTCGTGACATTGTCCTTGATCGACGGCATCACCGGAACCTTCGCGGCAATCGGAGCGCTCGCCCTCGCCGGAGGCGCGGCCGGCTTGGGAGACGGCGGGGATGCCTCTTCCACCGGAGGCGGGGGCGCGGCTTCCGGCTGAGCCTGAGGCAGGCTGACCAGCGTCACTTGCGTGGCCTGCAGCCGCTCGACTTTCGGCGTGAACCGGAGGCCTGTCATCAGTGCGAGAAACAGGAGATGCGCGGCCAGCGACACGGCCAGCATGCGCTTGATCGGCGCAAACGAGGACGCCGCCCCATCTGAATCAAGCCATGCCGGATAGACCGCCGTCATACGTCAATTCGACTACTCAATACGCTCTTCTTGAGTTCGCATGCCGGGAGCGGGATCCGTCACCATGCCCAGCTTTTCAATTCCAGCCCGCTTGATCTCATCCATCACCCGCACCACCGTGCCATACGGCACCGCGCGGTCGGCCCGCAGGTAAATGGAGACGTCCGCATTGTGCCGCTTGGCCTGCTTCAGCTTGAACTCGAGCTGCTCCAGGCTCAACTGATCCTTGTCCAGATACACCTTCTGATCCCGTTCGATGGTCAGGACCAGCCGTTCGTCCGGTCTGATCGTATTGCTTTGGGACGTCGGAAGATTAATGTCCATCCCCCGGTAGAGCATCGGAGCCGTGACCATGAAAATGATCAACAGGACGAGCACGACGTCCACCAGGGGAATAATGTTGATTTCGGCGAGGAACCGGCGGCGCCGGGTATCGAACATCATGTGCGGGACCCCGCGTGCTTCGCGCGACCCGGCAGCGCATTCATGAATTCGATGCTGAACGATTCGGCGCGAAAGACCGACTTGCGGATCCGCGTCAGAAAATAATTGTAGGCGATCACGGCGGGAATGGCCGTCAGCAGGCCGGCCGCCGTGGCGACCAGCGCCTCCGCCACGCCGGGGGCCACGGCCGCGATGCTAGCGGTGCCCATCTTGCCGATTTCCTGGAAGGCGTCGATGATGCCAAGCACCGTCCCCAGCAATCCGATAAAGGGCGTGATGTTTCCCGTGGTCGCCAAAAACGGCAGGTACGCTTCCTGTCTCGAAATCTGGCCTTGCATGACGTGTCCGATAACACGATCGAGATACTGCCGGTCCGGCGGCGGCGGCTCCTCCGATTCTCCCCGGCGTCCGGCTGCCTCGCCATCGCGATCAGGCGCCAGACGGTCCATGATGCCGAGGAAGACGATCGCGCTCGGACTGGCCGTCAGACGGCGGGCCTGGCGCCGCAGTTCGTCCCGATCCTTGCTTCTCGCATAGGCACCCAGAAACTGCTGCTCTTCACGGTCCGCTACGCTGGAGGCTCTCCATTTCGCGATGATGATGGCCCACGACACGACGGAAAAGATGAACAAGGAGAACAATACGAGCTTGGACACCAACCCGAGCGACGCAACCGCTCCCATGGCACTGGATGGCATCACACCCCCCTACATACAATCGCGCCGCCTGACGGCGGCGCGACGACACGGATCACGTCATTAACCAAAAATGGCGGGGCCGACGGGATTTGAACCCGCGACCTCCAGATTGACAATCTGGCGTCCTAACCAGGCTGAACGACGGCCCCGCTGAGATCGAGCTGTGAAGGTCAATGTTGGTAGGCGGAACAGGGATCGAACCTGTGACCTCTGCCTTGTAAGGGCAGCGCTCTACCAATTGAGCTATCCGCCCGAATGTTCAAAATTGCCGAGCACTTGCGAATGGTATCAAGGCCCCTGAGGGAAGTCAACCGACGGAAGCCGCGTGATCCGTAATGAGTGATGCGTGATGAGCAAAAACGACTGGACCTTTCGCTCAACACATCACGGGTCACGCTTCACGCATCACGTCTTCGAACGCGGCGCGCCTTGCGGGGGAAAAACTTCGTGTGCAATTTCTTCATCCGGGCACGCTCCACGTGGGTGTAGATCTGGGTGGTTGAAATGTCGGCATGGCCGAGCATCGCCTGGACGGACCGCAGGTCCGCGCCGTGATCCAGCAGATGCGTGGCAAAGGAATGTCGCAGCATGTGCGGGGAGATCGGTTTCGCGATGCGTGCCTGCCGCGCGCGCGTGCGGAGCAGCTTCCAGAATCCCTGCCGCGTCAATTGTCCACCGCGCCGCGTGACAAAGACGCCCGGCGAGATCCGCCCCTTCAGGAGCGTCGAACGCGCACCCGTCAAATACGTGTCGAGTTTACGCCGCGCCGGCTCTCCCATCGGCACCACCCGCTGCTTGTTGCCCTTGCCGCTGACGAGCACATAGCCGACTTCCAGATTGAGCCGCGTCAGTTCGAGTCCGACCAGTTCCGAGACGCGCAGCCCCGTGGCATACAGCAGCTCGAGCATCGCGGCATCGCGGAGGTCTTCCGGTTTCTTTCCTGCCGCGACCCGGAGCAACCGGTCGATGTCATCCGCCGACAGTATCCTGGGAAGCCGGAGCCAGGGCCGCGGTGTCGTCACATCCGTTGTGGGATTCTCTCTGACCATGCGCTCGTGACACAGAAAGCGGTAGAAGCCGCGCAGGGCCGATACGCATCGGGCGATCGAGGCCGGTGAGAGTTTGCGCTGCGACAGCTGTCCGACGAAGGCCGACACCGTGCGCTGCGATACGCGCGCAAGATCACGGATGCGCTGGGTCTTGAGAAACGCCTGGAACTTTCCCAGATCGTTCCCATAGCTTTCGAACGTGTTGCGCGATACCCCGCCTTCGATCCGCAGTTCGCTGAGGTAACGGTCAATGAGCGCGAGCGTATCCATATGAAGTTGTGGCGACTATAACCAAGCCGCACCGCGAAGACAACGTACCAAAGTGAAGCCTCGGCGACCTTGACACCCTCCCGTACGCCTTCGTATAGTCGGACGAATGGCCGATGCCCCACCGATGCCGAACCCTGCTGGCCTGCAGCGACACGCCGCCTCCCTGTTTCTCTTCGTCTCCCTGTTCATGCCAATCAGCTTGGGCAGCTTGGGCAGCTTAGGCGAGACCGCCTTCGCGCAAACGGAGCAGGCCAGCCCGCAAAGCGAACGCGCCGCACAGATCATGGTCGAGCAAGCCCAGGCACTGATCGAGACGCACCAATACGCCGCCGCCGCCGCCGCGCTCAAAACGTTTCTGGCCGGCTATCCCAACTCAAGTTACGTGGATGAGGCCCAGCTGCTCCTGGCCACCGCGCAGATCAACAACAAGCAGGCGACGGAGGCGATCGTCACGCTCGACCAACTGATGGCCGACCACCCAGCCTCTCCCCTGATCGGCCGCGCGCGTCTGCTCCTGGCCACCGCCCACGCCGATCTCGGCAATCCGGACCAGGCGCTGGCCATCCTCGCCGAAGCGCGCAGCCTCGAGGATTCGGTGGAGATCAAACGCGACGCGCTCAAGCTCAGCGGCGACATCCTGATCACGAAAGGCGACTACGCGCACGCGATTCAATCCTGGCTGGACGAGCTGAACCTGACGCCGGACAATGAACGGCCCGATGTGCGGGCGCGAATCCGGTCGCTGATCCAGGACAAAATGGATCGCAAAACGTTGCACCGGCTTCGCGACACCTATCCCACGACGTTCCCCGGCGACCTCGCCTTGATCCGCCTGATCGAGTTATTCACAGCGAAAGGTGAAGACCACCAGGCAGAGCGGAACCTGCGCATTTTCCTGAACCGGTTTCCGGCCCACGAATACGCGCAGACCGCCACGGAGACGCTGAAGTCGCTGAAGAGCCGGCTCAAAGCCAGCCAGTACGTCATCGTGGCCCTGATCCCCACGTCGGGACGGCACAGCCCGTTCGGCACTGAAGTCTACAACGGCATCAAGCTGGCGTTGGACAAGGGCAAGGAAACCCTGGGCCTGACGTCGGTCGGGTTGGTCGTCATTGACAGCGAAACCGACAAGGGATTGTTGCGCTTTCAGCTCTCGGAGGCGATCGCCGAATATAAGCCGCTGGCCGTGATCGGCCCGCTGTTCTCGCGGGATCTCCCGCTCGTCGCGGAACTGGCGGAGAAAACCGAGACGCCGTTCCTGACCCCGACGGCCGCGCTCGCGGATGTCCGACGCCTCGGCACCTATCTGTTCAACACCTCGGCCAGTTTCTATCAGCAGGCGCACCGCCTTGCCGACTACGCCGTGCAGTATCTGGGATATACCCGCTTCGGCATTCTCCATCCCGACACCGCCTACGGGCAGGAATTGGCCCGCCTGTTCGCCCAGGAAGCCAGGCAGTTCGGCGGCGAAATCATCGCCGTGGAATCCTACAAGGAAACGGACACCGACTTCGGATTGCCGATCAAGCGGCTGAAACTTGAAGACCTGAAGCGGCACGGTCGCACCAAGACCGTCCCGATGAGCAAAGGCGGCACGCGCGTGGTCTACGAGCCCGGATTCGACGCGGTGTTTCTCCCCGGCCGCTCCTCCCAGATCGGCCTCCTGACCGCCCAGTTGCTGTTTTATGATGTCAAAGTCGGCTTTTTGGGCAACAGCACCTGGAATTCCCCCGACCTGCTGCGCGCCGCTGATCGCACGATCGAGGGCGACGTCTTCGTCGACGGATTTTTTGCGGACAGCGCCGATCCGACGATCCACGACTTCGTCGTGCGCTACCGCCTGCGTCACCAGGCAGACCCGACGAGCTTTGCGGCGCATGCGTACGATGCGACACGCGTGGTGCTCGATGCCGTCACGCGAGGGGCGACATCCGGCCGCGCGATCCGCGACCAGCTCATGCGCAGTCCCGACCTGCCCGCCTTGAGCGGGCCGGCGGCTTTCGGAACCAACGGCTCGCTCGACCGCAAACTGTTCGTGATCGAAATCAAAAAGGGCAAGTTCGTGCAGGTGGACTGAGATGAATTCGTTGCCACACATTCTGCATACGATGTCCTACATGGCGTTGCCGCTGCTGCTCGCCATGGTGTTCCACGAATATGCGCACGGCTGGGTCGCCAACCGCTACGGGGATGCCACCGCTCGCCTGGAAGGACGGCTGACGATGAACCCGCTGGCGCACATCGACCCGTTCGGAACCGTCATCCTCCCGCTGCTCTGCCTGATGCTGCCGGGCGGATTTTTTCTGGGCTGGGCGAAACCGGTGCCGGTCAACCCGGCGCGGCTGCGCAACCCTCGCCGCGACATGGCACTGGTCGCCGCGGCCGGACCGGGCATGAACTTGTTGTTGGCCATCGCCTCCGCGATCGGCCTCAGCGTGCTCCTCTCCATTGATCCCACGCTGATGGCGTCCTGGCCGCCCCAGCCCGGGCAAGCCCCGCGAGGGGATTTCCTGGGCATGCTGCTGCTGCCGCTCGCAGCGATGGCGCTCTATTCCGTCTTTATCAATGTCCTCCTCATGGCGTTCAATTTGATCCCCATCCCGCCGCTCGATGGGGGACGCATCCTGACCAGCTTGCTGCCCGCGCAGCCGGCGCTCGCCTTGAGCCGTCTGGAACCCTACGGCATGATGATCATCGTGGCGCTGATCATGTTCGATCCGCAGATTCACGTGATCCGAACCATCACCGGCACACTCGTCAACGCGATGGCCGGCACCATTCTCACGACCGTGCTGGAGTAACCGCGTGACGGCACCACAAGCAGGCAAATCCCGTGTCCTCAGCGGCATGCAGCCGAGCGGGCTGCTCCACCTGGGCAATTTGCTGGGCGCGCTGGAAAACTGGAAGGAACTTCAGGAACAGCACGAATGTTTTTTCTTCGCCGCCGACTGGCACGCGCTCTCGACAAACTACGCGGACTCGTCCCGGATCAAGGAATTCACCCGCGAGCTGCTGATCGACTGGCTGGCGGCCGGGATTGACCCGAATCGCGCCACGGTGTTCGTCCAATCCCGCGTGCCCGATCATGCGATCCTCCATCTGCTGCTGTCCATGATCGTGCCGATTCCCTGGCTGGAACGGAACCCGACCTATAAGGAAAAACAGGAGGAGATCAAGGAGCGCGACCTCTCCACTTACGGCTTTCTCGGCTATCCTGTGCTCCAGGCAGCCGACATTCTCCTGTACAAGCCCAGCTACGTGCCGGTCGGCAAAGATCAGTTGCCTCACTTGGAGCTCACGCGGGAAATCGCCCGGCGGTTCAACAGCCTCTACCGGCCCGTCTTTCCGGAACCGAAGGAACACCTGACGAAATTCCCCAAAGTCATCGGCACCGACGGCCGCAAGATGAGCAAGAGCTACGGCAACACCATCAATCTCTCCGACGCCGAACCGGTCGTGCGCCAGAAGTTGAAGACGATGGTGACGGACCCGGCGCGCGTCAAACGGACCGACAAGGGCAATCCCGACGTCTGCCCGGTCTATGACTTCCACAAAATCTTTTCGAGCGCGCACACGATCGAGCAGGTCAGCCGGGACTGCCGGACCGCCGGAATCGGCTGCATCGATTGCAAAAAGCTGGTGACGGATGGCATGGTAGCGCGCATGGCTCCGATCTGGGAGGGCCGGGCCCGGATCACCGCGAAGCCCAACCAGGTGGAGGAGATCGTCCACGAAGGCAGCCGGCGTGCCGCGGCGGTCGCGCATCGGACGTTGGAAGAAGTCAACGACGCAATGCAGATATGAAAGGGTGAACCATGCACACACGGCCGGCACGGTCAACCTGAGCCGCCTCACCGACCATATCGCGGTCATCGAAAAAGACGGGTACGAACCGACCACCATCAAGATCGAACGCAGCATGTCTGGATGGGTGTGGTGGAACGCATTTTGCGTGATCTTCGTCTATTCATGCGTGAAGAGCGACCGCGAAGACGGCGGCTTCTGGACCTTCGACGAGAACGTCTACGTGACGCTGACAAAGCGCGCGGACGTTCCCTCGCCAAAGCCCTCGACGCCATAATCGGCACGGCGCGCAGCATCGAGCGCCCATGCCATCATCTTGACTTCACACGGTCGGCTCAGTACGATGCGGCTCTCGATGCCGGTCCGCAAGTCGGCCGGCATTTTTTATTTGTTCTAACTCGTCATAACGGAGCACAATACCATCATGGCCATTCGGATCGGCATCAACGGTTTCGGACGGATCGGGCGCAACGTGCTGCGGGCGTCGATGGGCGACCCCACGCTCGAATTTGTAGCCGTCAACGACCTCACCGACGCAAAAACGCTCGCCTATCTCCTTCAATATGACTCGGTGCACGGCACGCTGGCCGCCAAGGTCGAAGCCCGCGAGGATGCCATCCTGCTGGACGGGAAATCCATCAAGGTCCTGGCGAAGAAAGACCCCAAGGAACTGCCCTGGAAAGATCTCGGTGTCGACATCGTGATCGAATCCACCGGCCGCTTTACGGACCGGGAGGGCGCAAGCAAGCATCTGTCTGCCGGAGCCAAGAGGGTGATCGTGACCGCGCCGTCCAAGGATGCCGACGTGACGCTCGTCCTGGGCGTCAACGAGCAGGCCTACGATCCTTCGAAGCATACGATCGTGTCCAACGCCTCCTGCACCACGAATTGCCTGGCCCCGGTCGCCAAGGTGCTGCTGGATCGATTCGGCATCAAGCACGGCGTCATGACGACCATTCACTCCTACACGAACGATCAGCAGTTGTTGGACTTGCCGCATAAGGATCTGCGCCGCGCTCGGGCCGCCGCGCTCTCGATGGTTCCCACCAGCACCGGCGCAGCCAAGGCCCTGCACCTTGTTCTCCCCCAACTTAAAGGGAAACTGGACGGACTGGCGATCCGCGTCCCCACGCCAAACGTGTCGATCGTGGACCTGTCGGTCGAAGTGGAGCAGGACTGCGACGTCGCGTCGGTCAACGCCGCCTTCAAGCAGGCCGCAGAGGGTCCGCTCAAAGGCATTATGAAATATTCCGAAGCCCCGATCGTGTCCGTCGATCAGAACGGAGATCCCCACTCGGCCACGCTGGACGCTCCGCTCACCATCGTGTCGAACCGCCGGATGGTGAAGGTGCTCGCCTGGTATGATAACGAGTGGGGCTATTCATGCCGCGTACGCGATCTGATCAAGTTTCTCGCATCGTAATCTTAATCCCGCACTGACCGCGAGCCGGAATGAACCTGAAAAAGCAGACAATCGAGGACGTCAACCTGCGCGGCAAGCGCGTGCTGATTCGGGCCGACTTCAACGTCCCACTCGACGACGCGCTCCAGATCACGGACGACACCCGAATCCGCTCCACGCTCCCGACCATCAATCGCGCCGTGGACGAAGGCGCGAGAGTCATTCTCTGCTCGCACCTGGGCCGCCCCACGGGTCCGTCCGACCTGAAATTCAGTCTCGCGCCAATCGCCAAACGGCTGCAGCGGCTGCTCGGCAAGGAGGTCGCGTTCGCGCCGGACTGCATCGGTCCCGCTGCGGAAGCGCTGGTCGCCAGGATGAAGCCGGGCGACGTGCTGCTGCTGGAAAACCTTCGCTTGCACGCCGGCGAGGAACGCAACGACGAAGCGTTCTCGAAATCCCTGGCTGCGCTCGCCGACGTCTACATCAACGACGCCTTCGGCGCGGCGCACCGCGCGCACGCCTCCATCGTCGGCGTCCCGAAATTCGTCAAGGTGTCGGCGGCCGGTTACCTGCTCAAAAAAGAAATCGAGTACCTGGAAGGCGCCGTGGCCAATCCGATGCGGCCGTTCGTCGCCATCCTCGGCGGCGCGAAGGTGTCCGGGAAAATCGGCGTGATCGAAAATCTCGGCAAGCGCGTGGACAAGGTCATCATCGGCGGCGGCATGGCCTTCACTTTCATCAAAGCCATGGGAATGGAAATCGGCAACTCGCTGGTCGAAGACAATATGCTCGACTTTGCGCGCGGCATCCAGGAACACGCGATGGCGCGGGGCGTGAAGTTCTACCTGCCGGTGGATTGCGTCGTCGCGGCCAGCCGCGAGCCGGGCGCGGAAACCAAACTCGTCCCGGTGCAGGAAATCCCGAAGGGCTGGTACGGGCTGGACATCGGCCCGGCCTCCGTCAAATTGTTCAGCGAAGCCGTCCAGAACGCCAAGACGATTCTCTGGAACGGCCCGATGGGCCTGTTCGAAACGGACGCCTTTTCGCGCGGCACCTTCTCGCTCGCGCATGCCGTCTCCAACGCCTATGCGCTCACAATTATCGGCGGAGGCGACACCGCCCTGGCCGTGCACCGCGCGGGTGAATCCGAAAGCATGTCGTTCATCTCCACCGGCGGCGGCGCGGCCCTGGAATTGCTGGAAGGGAAGGAACTCCCGGGCCTGGCCGCCCTTCCCGCCAAGGACGCGTGAACATCGCTCTCGACCAGTCCACTCCATTTGAGGTCCCGTGCGTCGGCACCTGATCGTCGGCAATTGGAAAATGCACAAGACGGCCGCTGAGGCCGAGGCATATGTGCGGCGGCTCGCCAGGCTGGTACGCCAGAGCGCGAAGGTTGAGATCGTGCTGGCGCCGCCGTTTACCGCCCTCTCCGTGGCCGCCCTGCCGATCGCGCGCCGGTTCGTTTTTGCCGGGCAGGATCTGCATTGGGAGGACGAGGGCGCCTATACCGGTGAAATTTCCGCGCCGATGCTCACGACGCTGGGATGTCGCTACGTCATCCTGGGCCATTCCGAGCGGCGCCGGCTCTTCGGTGAAGACGACGCGGCGGTCAACAAGAAAGTCCTGGCCGCGCTCCGGCACGGGCTTCGCCCGATCCTCTGCATCGGCGAGTCACTGGCTGAACGGCAACGCGGGCAAACAACCCGCGTGGTGCTCCGTCAACTGCAGAAAGGATTGCACGGCATTCCTAACGAGGCCGGCCGGCACCTGGTCATCGCGTACGAACCGGTGTGGGCCATCGGCACGGGCCATGCCGCATCGCCGACGCAGATTGATGCCGTGCACCGGACCATTCGGGCCTGTGTCGCCCGTAAATGGGGACGAGTCACCGCCGGGCGCCTGCGAATCCTGTACGGAGGCAGCGTGAAACCGGACAACATCATCGACTTTCTGGGAACAGCTGAGATCGACGGCGCATTGGTGGGCAGCGCTTGTCTCGATCCCAAGTCGTTTGCTAGAATCATCACCCAGACACAGTCCGCGAAGCAGTAGCGCGCGAGAACAAGGAAGGAGCCCGATGTATACGTTAGCCGTCGTGATTCACGTGTCGGTTTGTTTTCTGATGATAGCGTCCATCCTGCTGCAATCCGGCAAAGGCGCCGAGATCGGCGCGGCGTTCGGCGGCTCCAGCCAGACCGTCTTCGGCAGCCGCGGGCCGGGCACATTCCTCAGCAAAGTCACCGTCGTCGCCGCGATCGTGTTCATGTTCACATCTCTCGGCCTCGCGATCCTGTCCAAGGAGCGAACCTTCTCCTCGACTGTCATTGACATCAACAAGCAACAGTCGCCCGCCACGCCGAGCCATTCCGATGAGGCAAGCCACGACACCCCGGCTACCGGCACAACGACACCCCCGGCATCCGAACCGGCGAAGCCCTAAAGAGCGAATAGCTGATGGCTTATAGCGAAGAGCTATGAACTGAAGGCTGCAGTAGACAGAGAGAGACTAGACTCTCGTCAACCAAGATGCGTGCGCCTGATCTTCCCCGCGCACGATTTCGAAAAATGATTTCTGCAACGCTTTGGTGATGGGACCTGGCTTCCCGCTGCCGATCTTCCGCCCGTCGAGTTCGCGCACCGGCGTCAGTTCCGCCGCAGTACCCGTGACGAACACTTCCTCCGCCACGTACATGGCATCGCGCGTAAACCGCTCTTCGGCCACGGGAATGTTGCGCTCGCGCGCGAGCTGCATCACGGAGCCGCGGGTGATCCCTTCCAGGATGGACGTCAGCGGCGTCGTGACCAACCGCCCGTTGCGGACGATGAACACGTTTTCCCCGGTGCCTTCGGCCACATAGCCGTCCGGGTCCAGCAGAATCGCCTCATCGTAGCCATCCGCCTTGACTTCGCGCTTGGCCAGGATGGAATTGACGTAGTGGCCGGAAATCTTGGCGCGCGCCATGGCCGCGTTGACATGGTGGCGGGTGAATGTCGAGATCTTGGCGCGAATACCCTTCTCCAGACCGTCTTCGCCCAGATACGCCCCCCACTTCCAGGCGGCGATCGACACCTTGATCGGGTTGTCTCCCGGGTAGAGTCCCATCGCCCCGTAGCCGATGTAGGCCAGCGGGCGGATGTAGCAGGCATCCAGCTTGTTGACCCGCACGGTCTCCACGATCGCTTCCGAGATCTGCTTCTTGTCATACGGCATCGTCATCATCGAGATGTGGGCCGACTCGAACAGGCGATCCACGTGCTCCGGCAGGCGAAAAATCGCAGAGCCGCTCTTGCCCTTGTAGCACCGGATGCCCTCGAAGGCCGCGAGGCCATAATGGAGAGAATGGGTCAGGACGTGCACGGTCGCGTCCGCCCACTTGACGAACTTCCCGTCCATCCAGATTTTTTCGCTGGGTTCGAGCATCGCGCGCACGCTCCTCGCAAACTGTCGTAGAATGGATCGGACTATAACAGCGCCCCCGAAGAACCGTCAAGCATTCCGGCGCACCATGACACACCCACAGACCCTCCCTCGTTCGCCGGGCCTGCAGTGGGCCTGCATTGAGCCCATATTAGATTGATTCGCTGGAGAACAATTAGGTAAGGTAGCGCCGCTCAATCCGATTATGCCTGATCAACCACAGAAAATAGGTCGTTACGAGATTCGCGGCACTCTCGGCCAGGGCGCCATGGGCGTGGTCTATCGCGGGTGGGACACCCGCCTCGAGATGGACGTCGCCATCAAGGTGCTGCTGGCAGACCCCAAGGATCCCGCGACCAGCGAAGAACTTAAGCGGCTGTGCGGGAAGTCAAAATCAGCCGCGCGCTCAAGCACCTCAATATCGTGTCGGTCTACGACGTGGACGACGATGCGGCCACCGGCCGGACGTTCATCGTCATGGAATTCATCCAGGGCGTGCCGCTGGGATCATTGCACACGCAGAAAATCCTGAGCTTTCAGGAGACGGTCACCCTGGTCGGCCATGTGGCCAACGCGCTCGATTACGCGGCGCAGGCCGGCGTCGTCCATCGTGATATCAAGCCGGCGAACATTCTCGTGGACGTGGACTCCCTGACCCCGAAGCTCGTGGATTTCGGCGTCGCCCGGCTGCAAGGCGCCAACATGACCCAGGCACAGGCCATCCTGGGCACGCCCCACTACATGTCGCCCGAGCAGTGGCGCGGGGAAGTTGTCGACGGGCGCTCCGATTTGTTCTCGCTTGGAGTTGTTCTCTACGAGCTGCTCACCAGCCAGAAGGCGTTCCCCGGCGAATCGCTGCCCGCGATCATGACGGCCGCGCTGGCCCCCAACACGCCGGTACCGCCGGCGGACGTGAGGCCCGGCGTCATTCCTCCTGCGCTCAGCCGCGTGGTCATGAGAGCATTGGCCAAAAATCCTAACGATCGCTTTGCCCGTGGGATCGAGATGGAGAAGGCGCTGCAGAAAGCGCTCACGCAGCCTCAAGCCACCGAACCACCACAAGCTCCGACGACGCCCCGCCTCGCGACATCGGCGCCACGCGCAACCCCGACACCGTCGGTCCAGCAAACACCGGGGTTCTCAAGCGGCGGCCTCGCATTGAAGGTCAACGAACCGGCACAGCCGGTAGAACAGGACGCGGAAGAGGGCACGACCAGGAGATCCAGAAAAGGCGGCAAGAAATCGTCGTTGATCGCGGGGCTGATGCTTGTCGTGCTGCCGGCAGTCGGCTGGCTTGGCTGGCCCATCGCCAAAGCCACACTGATGCCGACCGTGGCGATTCATCTGGGCGTGCTGAGGCAGGTCCAGCAGGGCACACCGTCCGTGCTGAAACAGGGCGATTCGCTCCTGCCGGGCGACCGGATGGCGGTCTACGTCAAGCCGAAAGACACGACCTATGTCTATGTGCTGCGAGTCTCGTCTTCGGGTGAAGTGACCAGGCTGTTTCCCAGTCCTGCCGTCACGCCGCAGGAGAATCCCGTGCTGGCCGGCACGGAACTCTGGCTCCCCGCCCCCAACAGCGTACGAGGATGGTTTTCTCTCAACGACAAGGCCGGGCAAAGCGAAGTCATCGTCATCGCCACATCCGATCCGATCCGGCGGCTCAGCGATCCGATCGGCCTCTTGTCGTTGATCGGCAGCGTCGGCCCAGGCACGGACGAGAAGTTATTGAGCAACTTACCGCAGCTTCAAGCCAAGCTGACGGTGGGCCAGCATCGGGGCAGTTTTGCCGTTCAGGGTGGTTCTATCACGACGCCGACTCATCTATTGGAAGGCAACGGGCTGGGACTGTACTACCGCTTCCAATTAAATCAACTCTGAGCAGCGATTTGGTGATTTCTCCGAAACTTCGCCAGATCACCAGATCGCCCAATCCTACTTTCCCCCAAGCACACACCACATCCGCCGAGTCTGGGATTTCTGATCCGAAATCACCTTCCCCGTAAAGAAGCTCACATAGTAGGCCAGAATATCGTCCGTGGCGTGCGGCGTCGAGGACCAGAAGATGTCTGAGCGGATATTCGAAAAGGGATGACCTTCCGGCAGTGAGGGGTCGTTGCGCTCAGGATCGATGAGCGTCGCCAGTTCGTCTTTCGTCGGCGCGCGCCATGTTTGTTGATCGCTGACGGTCTTGGTCGAGCAGCGCGCGACGGACGCGCCCCAGACATCGAAATCGCGATCCGGCGCCTGCTCCCAGACCAGACCGGTTTTGTTATCTTTGACCGCCTCGCCATTCATCGTCACCGTGAATCGCTCACTGGCAGTTACCACGCTGTCCATACTGAGCAACAAGGCTAAACCGATAACGACGATGAACTGTCTCTTGCCGCAATCGCTCATGGCCTTCTATCC
The DNA here is from genome assembly GCA_009692155.1 of Nitrospiraceae bacterium. Classification (GTDB taxonomy): domain Bacteria; phylum Nitrospirota; class Nitrospiria; order Nitrospirales; family Nitrospiraceae; genus 2-02-FULL-62-14. The sequence continues at coordinate 104,284 of SHZW01000002.1, read as the reverse complement.
ATTCGCAAAACACTCGCCGCATAATACGCCTCTGCCCTAGCCCTGTGAAGCGGCTCAAAGCACCATAAATCAAAGCCCTGCGTGCGCTTGACACCCCGAAAAGGCCTGTGTTACAAAACAAGGCTCCGAAGAGGATCAGATGTACGCGATCATTCAAACAGGTGGAAAACAATACCGGGTTCAGCCCGGCGAAGTCGTCCAAGTCGAGTCCCTTCCTGGGGATGTGGGCGGGACCATCGAACTGAAGCAGGTCTGCCTCGTCCATGGCGACAAGGGCCTCCAGATTGGCAAGCCCTGGGTGGACAAAGCCACGGTGACGGCGGAAATCGTCAACCAGGACCGCACGCGTTCGATCACGATCTTCAAGAAGCATCGTCGGAAGAACTACCGGCGCACGAAGGGCCATCGGCAGGGCTTTACGAAACTCCGCATCACCGGCATCACAGCCTAGTGCGCGCAAAGGACTAGACCATGGCAACAAATAAAGGCGGCGGGTCATCGAGAAACGGCCGGGATAGCAATCCCCAGTATCTCGGCGTCAAGGCGTACGGCGGCGAAATGGTGCCGGCCGGCTCGATCATCGTCCGTCAGCGCGGCACGAAATTCTTCCCCGGCTTCAACGTCGGCATCGGCAAGGACCACACGCTCTTTGCCCGCATCACCGGCGTCATCAAGTTCGAGGGAAGGCCCGCCCGGAAGCGGGTCAGCGTCTACCCGGCTGCTTCTTAATCCCGTCCCGCACGCGGCTTCTCTTCCAGTCTTCAACTAATTACGGTATTCTCCTCTTCCAGCCGCGTTCAGGCGGCGAGATTGGTCTTTTTCGTGTTGTCTCGCAGGATGTTCAAAAAGGTCTTCCGGCGATGCCGCAGCGAGCGAACAGACGAGACGTACTGTTTCTATGTACGTCGCAGGATGGAAGCGATGCGAGAACAAAGCTGGAGGCCTTTTTCAACATCCTGATACTGGTGAGCCATGTTTGTTGATGACGTTAAAATTTTCGTGAAAGCCGGCCGCGGCGGCAACGGCGCGTGCAGCTTCCGCCGGGAGAAGTTCGTTCCGCGGGGGGGACCTGACGGCGGCGACGGCGGAAACGGCGGCCACGTGGTGATGGTGGCTTCGCGCCGGCTGACCACACTGCTGGACCTCCGCTATCAGCAGCACTACGAGGCCAAGGACGGCGAACCAGGCGGAGGCGCCCGGTGCCATGGAAAGACAGCGCCGGACGTCGTCATCCGCGTGCCGCTGGGGACGATCGTCAAGGATGAACACACGGGCGAACTCCTGGCCGACCTGACTGTCGAAGGGCAATCGCATATCATCGCGCGAGGCGGACGCGGCGGACGCGGCAACTCGAATTTTGCGACGTCGACCGTTCAGGTACCGACCCGCGCCGATCCGGGCGGATCCGGCGAAGAACGCTGGCTGCATCTGGAACTCAAACTGCTGGCCGACGTCGGCCTGGTCGGGTTTCCGAACGCGGGCAAGTCCACGCTGATCGCGGCCATTTCGGCGGCGCGGCCGAAGATTGCCGACTATCCCTTCACCACGCTGGTGCCTAATCTTGGCGTCGTCTCCTGGGGGGAGGAGTCCAGCTTTGTCGTGGCCGACATTCCCGGCTTGATCGAGGGCGCGCACGAGGGCAAGGGCCTGGGCACGCAATTTCTCCGGCATATCGAGCGGACGTCGTTCCTGCTCCACCTGGTGGACATTTCGGAATGGGCCGAGGATCCGGTGACGAGCTTCGAGACCCTTCGGAACGAATTGGCGTCCTACGCCTCCGCCCTGAAGGCGAGGCCGTTCGCCGTCGTCGGCACCAAGCTCGACGTTAAAGGCAACGGCAAACGGCTGGAGGAGTTGAAAGCCTTCTGCAAGAAGAAACGCATCAAGTTCTTTGCCATCTCGTCCGCCACGCGCACAGGACTGGATACTCTGGTCCAGCACGTGGGCGAACGCGTGGCGACATTGAGGGCTGCATGCGAGACCGTATCTTAAAAGACGCCCGGCGGGTGGTCGTCAAAATCGGAAGCAGCCTGGTGGCGTCCAAGGGCACCGGCCTGCGCCCCGAGCGGATCGAGCAGTTCGCCGCCGACATTGCCGCGCTGAAAAAAAACGGACGCGAAGTGCTCGTCGTTTCATCCGGCGCGATCGTCTCCGGCATCCAGAAACTCGGCCTCACAGCCTACCCCAAAAACCTGCCGGAAAAGCAGGCGGCCGCCGCCGTCGGGCAAAGCCGGCTCATGTGGGCCTACGAAAAAGCCTTCGAGCCGCTGGGTCAAAAAATCGCGCAAGTCCTGCTGACGCATCAGGATTTGGCAGACCGGAAGCGGTTCATGAACGCCCGCCATACGCTCGCGGCGCTGATCGGGTTCGGGGTGATTCCAATCATCAACGAGAACGACACGGTCGCCGTGGACGAGATTCGTTTCGGCGACAACGACAACCTGGCGGCGCAGGTGGCCCACCTGGTGGACGCCGACCTGCTGGTGATTCTATCCGACGTGGCAGGGCTCTATACGGAAGATCCCCGCAAAAATAAATCCGCCACGCTCATTCCGATCGTCACCGACGTCACGAAGGACATCGAACGGCGCGCCGGCGCCACGCAGAGCTTTGAAGGGACCGGCGGGATGGCCACGAAGATTCAGGCGGCCAAGAAAGTCGCCGAGTACGGCGGCGCAACCTTGATCATGAGCGGCGAGCAGGCCGGTCTCCTGCCCTCCGTATTCGACGGCGCCGAGGCCGGTACGCTGGTCCTGCCGAAAGGCAAGCGGCTGACCAGCCGCAAGCACTGGATCGCCTTCACGCTCCGCGTGAAAGGTCAGCTCGCGCTCGATGACGGCGCCGTCGAAGCCCTCGTGCGCAGGGGCAAGAGCCTGCTTCCCTCCGGCATCACCGCCGTGACCGGCGACTTCAGTCCGGGCGATGCGGTGACCTGCACCGACCGCCAGGGCAAGGAGATCGCGAAGGGACTGGTCAATTTCCAGGCGGACGTGCTCAAGAAAATCAAGGGACTCAAGACCTCCGAGATTCAAAAAGCCGTCGGGGCACAGGAATATGAAGAAGCGATCCACAGGGATAATTTGGTGATACTTTAGCAGGCAGTAACTAGCTAGCCCGCATTATTCATGAGGGTTCGTGACGAAACCGCTGAGACGTCTGGCGAGACGGGCGCGTGGAGCCGCGAGGAAGGGAGGCAGCCTTGAACAGGCTGTGGACCGACCGAGCGGCGAGCCCGCCCGCCTGGACGCGCCGAGCCAGCGGCCAGGCTTGTCGTAGCGGCGTATCGGCGGTTACAGTAGAAGCCGTCATGAATTATGCGGGCTAATAGCCAGCAGCCAGAACAAGAATTCTGAGCTATTCGCTATCAGCTACTCGCTACAATCTATGCATATTGGTTTATTCGGCGGCACGTTCAATCCCATCCACCGTTGCCACCTGACGATTGCGGCGCAAATCAGAGAGCGCCTCGCCCTGGATCAAATCCTGTTCATTCCGACCGGCGAGCCGCCGCACAAACCACACGATAATCTGGCGCCCGCATCGCATCGCCTGGAGATGGTTCGGCTGGCCATTGCCGCCGATCCCGCCTTCGCCGTGTCCGACATCGAGGTCCGTCGGGCGGCGAAGTCCTATTCGGTCGACACCGTCCGGGCGCTCCGCGACCACTATGGATCGACCGCGGACCTGTCCTTCATCATCGGGCTCGACGCCTTCCTGGAGTTTCCCAGTTGGAGACAGGCTCCAGACTTGCTGCGCCTCTGCCACTTCATCGTCATGTCAAGAACCGGCGCGTCTTTTACGCCGCTGGCCGATCGTCCTCCATTGCCGGCCATTTCACGCCAGGCGCTCGAATCCCTGGATCGCCGGACGCAGGACCGGCTCGACGTGCCGTTGCCGGGAGGCACCCACCTGACTTGCGTCTGCCTTCCGCCGTGCGATATCTCGGCCTCGGACATCCGGCAGCGGCTTCGCAGCCGGATGAGCATCGCCTCGTTGTTGCCTGCCCCCGTTGAATCCTATATAATGCGCGTCAGACTCTATCAAGAGGAACCTGATCGTCCTGGAATCAAAGGCTAAAGCCATCGCCATCGCCGCCGCGTCGCTCGACAAAAAGGCCGAGGACATCGTGGTGCTCGACGTCGGAAAACTCACCTCCGTTGCCGATTATTTGGTGCTCTGCTCGGGAGGGTCCGACCGGCAGGTGCGCGCGATTGCAGACCATATTGACGGCAGCCTGGCCCAACAACGTATCCGCCCGCTCAGCATTGAAGGTACATCTACATCGCAGTGGGTCCTGTTGGATTACGGGGACGTGATCGTCCATATTTTCAGGACGGATGTTCGGGCTCACTATGCGCTGGAGCGGCTGTGGGGGGATGCCACACGCGTCCTGCTGTCGGACAACCCTCCGGCGCCTGCAGCAGGCACCGCACGTCCCTCGCGGACCAAGCCGGCGCGGGCACGAGGGTAACGAAAGCCTATGTTGCGATTGTTGCTGACAGTCTTCCTCGTGATCGTCGCCAGCGTGCTCTACGATCACTTCCGCGAACTGAACCCCGGCGCCATCACGCTGCGATTCAGCTCCACCGTCGGGCATAAGTTCAGCCTGGCCTCGCTGGTTCTGCTGGCCATGGCCATCGGCGCCGGGCTCGTCACGGCGATCGTCGGTATCCGAGAAACCGCGCACGCCATCATGAACTGGCGGAGCGGACGCCTGCGCCGGCGCGAGGAAAAAGTGACGGCCCTGCACCGCGAGGGCACGCACGCGTTCCTGTCGAAACGGACGTCCGAAGCGATCGGCCTGTTCCAGAAAGCGCTGGCGCAGGATCCCAACCATGTCGATTCCCTGCTGTGGCTGGGAAACATCTATCGGACCGATAAAAACTTTACGGAAGCCATCCGGCTGCACCGCAAAGCCCGCAGCATCGAAGACGGCAACATCGAGGTACTGCTCGCGCTGGCCAAGGATCTGGAGGGCGCCAAGCGCTTCGAGGAGGCGCTGCAAGTGCTCCGGGACATTCTCAAGCTGGACTCCGCCAATCTCACCGCACTCATGGGCAAGCGGGACCTGCATATCCGGCTGGAATCCTGGAACGACGCGTTGGAGATCCAGCACCGCCTGATGAAGGCGCACCTGTCGGAAGCCGACCAACAGAAGGAAGGCGACGTGCTCGTCGGGCTGACCTACGAAGTGGGCCGCCATCTGTTGGAACGGGGGCAGCCGGACAAGGCCCGCCATTATTTCCGCGCCACCATCAAGCGGGACAAACAATTCCTGCCGGCCTACATCGGCATGGGCGAGATTCTTATCCAGGAAGGCAAAACGAAAAACGCCGCGGAGATTCTGGAGAAGGTCTACACCAAAACCGGCAACGTGATCCTACTGCACCGGCTGGAAGAGCTTTATCTGGAGATGGGAGAGCCCGGCGAAATCATCCGCATTTTCCAGCACGCCTCGCAACGCGATCCGCGCAATCCCGTGCTGAAGTTTTATCTGGGCAAGCTCTACTACCGCCTGGAGATGGTGGATGAAGCCTACGACCTCCTCTCCAGCCTGGAAGGCCCGTCGGACCAGATGGCCGATTACCACAAGATCATGGCCAATCTGTACCTGCGCAAGCAGCTCATGGACCTGGCGGTGGAGGAATTGAAGAAGGCCCTGGGGTTCAAGAAGCGGGTCGTGGTTCCGTATCTCTGCACCCACTGCCAGCACGAATCTTCGGACTGGTCCGGCCGGTGCAGCCGGTGCGGTTCATGGAACACGTTCGTCGCGCTGCCATGGGTGGATGCCTCCAGCACGGCCGCGCACGCGGAAGCGAGCATGCCTGAAACCCGCTCCGTCGCCTATCACGGCTTCGGAACACCGTTTGAAACCGTGTGAAGGGACATGATTCGATGACATCCTACGATCGCTATGCCGAGAAAGCCCTCCGGGACGAGGTTCTCACCCGTGACGAATGCCGCGACGTGCTGGCCACGCCGGACGATCGCACGATCGAGTTGCTGGCCGCCGCCTACACGGTCCGCGAGCGGTATTTCGGGAAAAAAGTCCGCCTGCAAATGCTGCTCAACGCCAAGAGCGGCGCGTGCCAGGAGGATTGCGGCTACTGCTCCCAATCCGCCGTCTCCACGGCCGACATCGAGCGGTACGGCCTGGTGTCCAAAGAACAGATGCTGGACGGCGCGCGACGGGCCGCCGCCTCCAAGGCCCAGCGCTATTGCGTCGTGATCAGCGGGCGCAGCCCGCTCGACCGCGAAGTTGAAGAGATTGCGGACGCCGTGCGCGCGGTCAAGAAGGAGATTCCGATTCAGGTGTGCTGCTCGCTCGGCCTCTTGAACGAGCAGCAGGCGCGGTCGCTGAAGGCCGCCGGCGTGGACCGGATCAACCACAACCTCAACACGAGCGAAGCGTATCACTCTGAGATCTGCACGACGCATACCTTCCAGGACCGGCTGGCGACGATCCGGCACGCCAGAACAGCCGGGCTCGAAATCTGCTCAGGCGGCATCATCGGCATGGGCGAGCAGGACGATGATGTCATCGAGCTGGCGCTGGCGCTGCGGGACGTGAAGCCGGATTCGATTCCGCTGAACATGCTGCATCCGGTCGAGGGCACTCCGCTGCAAGACTGCCGGCAACTGACTCCGCAACGGTGCCTGAAAATTTTCAGCCTGTTCCGGTTCCTCCATCCCCGCACGGAAATTCGCGTGGCGGGCGGGCGGGAATTCAACCTGCGCTCCCTGCAACCGCTGGCTCTCTACGCGGCGGACTCGTTATTTGTGAACGGCTACCTGACCACGCCGGGCCAGTTGGCTCCGGACGCCTGGAAGATGATCACCGATCTGGGCTTCGAGATCGAAGTGGACTACAAGCAGGCTGCTGAAAATGACCCCCAGCTTCGTTCTCAGTCGCTCAAACCCCTCAACGTACTTCCCCAATACGCCTCAGGATCCTCGCTCCCTGCGGCCTTGCCGGGTGGCCATTTTGAGCAGCCTGTGAAGTAGAGCCGGCTTACCAGCTGGCCACGCCTCACGCGTAACCATTACTCGTACCGCAACCCGTCCACGATCGGCTGGCGGGCCGCCCATAATGCCGGCACGTAACTGGCGACCAGCGCGGCGCCGACCGCCAGCGCCACGCCCTCGACCACCAGCCACACGGGAAACTGAAACTGAATCGTCCACCCGAACGATTGCTTGTTGATCACGTGGATCAATAAGAAAGACAGCGACACGCCGCCCACGACGCCGAGGCAGGCCCCCAGCAGGCCAAGATAGAGCCCTTCCCAGAGCACCAGCCGGCGGATTTGCCCGGCACTCGCCCCGATGGCCCGCAAGGTGGCCATTTCCCGCTGCCGTTCCAGGACCGACGTTAAGAGCGTATTCACGATGCCGAGCAACGCGATCGCGACCGCAATAAACTCGAGCGCATAGGTGACGGCGAAGGTCCGGTCGAAAATCGCCAGGATCTCCCGCTTGATCTCCCTATTGGCAATGACGACGATCTGCCCGACCTGTCCCATCGCGTCGGCCAGACGCTGCCGTACAACACCAGCCTCGACGCCCAGCGCAAGATAGACGGCAATGACGGTCGTCGTGTCATCGTCCCAGAGCGTCCGGTAGAGCGACCGGTCCATGACGAGCTTCCCGCCGTCGGTCGCGTAGTCGTAAAACACGCCGATCACCGGAAACGACCGGTCCCCGGCCGGCGTCATCATCGTGAGCATGCTGCCCTCCCGCACGCCCAGACGGCCCGCCAACACCTCTGAGATCACGACGCCGCGGGCCGTCACGGTTCGAGGCAGCAACTCGGCGGAGTCTCCATTCACAAACAAATACCGGCTTCGCTCGGCATGCACGCGGAGATCCCGGGAAACGAGCGAAACGGGCCGGCCTGCAATTTCAACCGTCAGGTCGCGATAGGTGTCCACCGCCGCCACGCCGGGAACAGCCGCAGCCCGCGCCGCCCAGGCCAGCGGCATCCGCTTCGCGTGCATGCCGCCTTCCTCTCCTGTCGGCCAACCAGGCGTGGCGACGACGAGATCCGCCATGACCGTCTGATCGATCCAGGCCTCGACCGTCTGCCGGAAACTCTGAATCATGATACCCACCCCGATCATGATGGCGATGCCGACCATGAGCGCCGAGACGGTGACGGCGTTCCGGCCCGGAGCCCGCGCAATCTGCTCAGCCGCGATCAGGCCAAGAGCGCCGACTCGCCGCCGCTCCGCCCGGTCCTTCCCGGTCACAAGCGTCCCGACGCCATATACCAACAACGGAGCCAGGCAGGACAGACCCAGCAACAGGCAGAAGGCGGAGGCATACCCGAACAGAGAAAGCCCGCCGACCGGTCCCGGCAACGCCAGGAGTCCGGCCAGGACGAGACACCCGCCACCGAACCATGCCAGGGGACCGGCGCGGAACACCTGCGTATCTTCATATTCACCGGGAGCCAGGGCCTGCGCCGGCGCTGTCCGACTCGCATCCATGCTCGGCGCGCAGGCACCCAGCATCGCCACCACCAGCCCGAACAGCCCGCCCTCGATCAACAACGCAGGCGTGACCGAGGCAAGCCCGTCGGCCGCCACGCGGACAGGCACGTAGAGATCGAAAACCGTACGGCTGAGCGATAAGACAAGCCGGTTCGCAAGCAGCACGCCGAACAGGCTCCCCGCTACGCCGCCGATCAGTCCCATCACCGCTGCTTCGCCGACAAACAGCGTGGTGATGCCAAGGCGCGAGAGACCCAGCGCGCGCAGAATGCCGATTTCCCGGCGATGCCGGACCACCGAGTAGGCAATCGTGTTGTAGACCAGCAGCAATCCGACCAGCAGGCCGACCCCGCTCAACGTCGCCAGGTTCAACTGAAAAGCCCTGACCATGCGCTCCACCTGCTCGTTGCGCTGCTCCGGACGACGGACCGTCAACGGCGGAGGGAGCCTCGGCTTGATCGCATCGGCGACCTCCTCAACAGGATGAGCCGGATCCGTAATCAGGTCGATCCGGTCAATTTTACCGATCGATCCGAACAGCGATTGCGCCGCGGCGATATCCATGACCGCCAGGTGCTCCCATGCCGTCCGAACCCCGGTGCTCGATTCGACCACCCCGCGCACCACCAGCCGGTGAGTCACGGTCCCGACCAACAGGTCTATCTGACTTCCAGCCTGGAGCGACCATTCTTCCGCCAACCGGGCGCCGATAAACACGGCGTTCGGTTCCAGCAAAGGATCGAGCGTCGGCTCCGTCCCGGCTTCCGTCTTGAGGTGAAACGTCCGATGATCGGCGGCGTCGAGCAGGTCCAGCCCCATCACCACCAGCGGCTTGCCTCGATGCGGTAACGCCGCCACCTGTGCCTGTTGCTGTACCACCGGCAGGGCGGACAGGACACCCGGCTCATTCCGAAGCCTGGCAATCACACGTTCGTCCAGACCCAACTCGCCGCCGGAGACTTGCAGGGTCGCCCGGCCGGCCACCGTCAACACGGCTTCCTCGAACGACCGCAGCACCTCCACGTTCGCCGTGCGGATGGCAACCGACACCGCCACACCCAGGGCAATGCCCAGGATGGTCATGGCCGTGCGAACAGGCCGTTCGACCATGTGGGAGCGGGCGATGATTGGGAGCGCTTTCAACATTCCGGAAAGTCCTAGCCCTCAGTACTGGCGGGTATTTACCGACAAAGAACCACGTGTTAGAGTGAACACATATTCACCACAAAGGAATACTAACGGCATGCCGCGCGCAACACAGAACACGAGCCGCGGAGGGCCCGCGACGAGGAAGAAAGATCCGCCCGCCCTTACACCTCGTCAGAAGCAAATTCTCCGCCTCGTCGCAGAGGGACTGACGAACCGTGAAATCGCCCATCATTTTGGGATCAGTGTGCGGACCGTCGAGGTCCACCGGTTCAATTTGATGAGGCGACTCAGGGTACGGAACGTCGCTCAACTCCTTCGCCAGTCACTGATACTGCGCCTCCTGCCGAAAAGTTTCTTCTCGTAATCGAGACTCCGCAAGCAGTCGAAAGTCATAAAGTCCATCTGGGTTCGTGTCTATCAAGTCAGAAAGTCCGTCAAGTCATAAAGTCCAAATGACCTGAAGACTTTACGACTTTAGGGACTTGATGACTAGAAAGAAAACTTGATGACTTTCTGACATCCAATTAGAGTTCTTTGAGCTTTCCGATGCAGGCTGCCGGAGAGGCATACCCTTTCTTCCCCAGCATGGCTGCCAGTTCGGCTTGAAGCCGGTCAAACACGCCCAATCCCTCCTCGACCAGCACCGTTCCCACCTGGACCGCCGTGGCTCCGCACAAGAGGTGCTCGAATATATCGCCGCCGGAAACGATCCCGCCCGTGCCGATAATCGGCAATCGTCCCTTGAACAGCTTCCAGAATGCGCGCACGTTCGCCAACGCCACCGGCTTGATAAGCGGCCCGCCCAGCCCGCCGAATCCGCCTTTCGGCTTGATCACCACTGTTTCGTGCTCCGGGTCCACGACCAACCCGTTGCCGACCGAATTGATGAGCGAAAGAAAGTCCACGCCGACCCGTTCAATCACTTTAGATGTTTGTTCGTGGTGCGCCGGGTCGAAATACGGCGGGAGTTTCACGCCCATCGGCACAGAGATGACCTTCCGCACCCGTTTCAACAGGCGCTCGGACGCCTCCAGGTCATAGCCGATCTGTGGTTTGCCGGGAATGTTGGGACAGGACAGGTTGACTTCGATGAAATCCGGCGCGCTGGCGTTGATGGCCGTCGCGATCGTGATGAAATCGTCCTCGCACAAACCCGCCACGCTGGCGATGACCGGCTTGCCGAATTTTTTCAGTTCGGGAATAAGCGCGGCATAGGCGCGATAACCCAGATTCGGCAACCCCATGGAATTGATCGATCCACCGGGGAAGCCGTGGTAGCGCGGCTCCGGATTGCCCTGGCGCGACTCGATCGTCATGGATTTGGTGACGATCGCGCCCGATCGCGAACGACCCAACGCGTCCAATTCTTCGCGCGTCACGCACAAGGCGCCGGCCGCATTCATCATGCACGTGGGAAAACGCACGCCGGCAATGGTGACTGAAAGGTCCATGAGCTAGGTCGCCCCGTCCAATTGTCCGTCCCGCATCGTATGCAACCGATCCGCGGCATATGCCGCCTCCTGGCTGTGAGTGACCAGCAGGACGGTCTGCTTCAATTCTTTCGAGAGCGACTGCAGCAGCGCGATGACGTCCGCACCGCTGCGCGAATCCAGGTTGCCAGTCGGCTCGTCAGCCAGGAGCAGGCGCGGCCGGTGCACAAGCGCGCGCGCAATCGCCACCCGCTGCTGTTCGCCTCCGGACAGTTCACCCGGCCGGTGCCGCGCGCGCGGCTCCATCCCGACACGCGCCAGGCTCTCAGCCGCGCGCCGGCGCGCCGACCGGCCGTTCTCTCCCTGCAACAGGAGCGGGAGCGCCACATTATCCTCAGCCGTCAGCGTGGGCAGGAGGTGAAAGGATTGGAAGACCATGCCGATCAGGGATCGCCGCAGCCCCGTCCATTCCCTGTCGGACAGATGACTCGTCGGGCGTTCTTCCAGAAACAATTCGCCCGACGTCGGATGATCGAGCCCCGCGACAATGTTCAGCAGCGTGCTTTTCCCGCACCCGCTCGGTCCCATCAACGCGCAGAATTCGCCTTCCGCCACGCGGAGGCTGACATCCCGAAGCGCCGCCACGGCAGCCTCGTCCCTGCGATATTCCTTCGAGACATGATTGAGCCGGACCACGTTTCCGCCTGCGGTAAATGGATGCGTTTCTCCTATATCATATCCACCAACAGGCCCACAACCAGACCGAGCAGGAACCGTGATGAGGAATGTTGAATGTGTAATTTTTAATGCTCAATTCACCATTCAGCATTGAACATTCCGTGCTAGGATTTCCAGTAGATGCTTTCCCTGACAACAGCCCTGCGCCAGTTACTCCACGCAGTGCTGCCCGTTGCCTGCGCCGCGTGCGACACAGCCCTGACCGACGACCCCGTTCCGTTCTTTTGCCGAACCTGCTGGGCGGCTATCAAACCGCTCGCTCGACCCTCATGCCCGCGCTGCGGCCTGCCGTTCGCGTCGGACGTGGCGCTGACCTACAGCCCCGATCACTGCTGCCTCTCGTGCCGGCAACGTCCGCCGGCCTTCACCCGGGCCTGGGCCTGCTACGTCTACGAGCCGCCGCTGCGGAACGCCATTCATCTCTTCAAATATCGCGGCAAAATCGTGCTGGCCGAGGCATTGGGCGCTTTGCTGCGACAGGCCTGGAGCCGGACACCGGATGCCGGTCCCGCTCCACCCCTCCAGGTTGCGCGACCGCGAATACAACCAGTCCCTCTTGCTCGCCGACCAGTTGAATCGTGACCTTCGCCTGCCGCTGATCTACGACAACCTCGTGCGCCTGCGCGCCACTCCGCCACAGACCGAATTGAGCCGGGTGGCACGGATCAAAAACCTCCGCCGGTGCTTCGCCGTCCGGCGGCCGGCGGACGTCGCCGGCAAACGCGTGCTGCTGGTCGATGACGTGATGACCACGGGCACGACCGTCAACGAATGCGCGAAAACGCTTCGTAAAGCCGGGGCCGAGGATGTGTACGTCGTGACGCTGGCACGAACGGTGTGAGGAAAAGAGCTAATGGCGAATAGCTTACAGCGAATAGCAAGATGCCTCGGCCATTGGCCATACGCCATATGCTATATGCTCTTAAACACCCATCATCGTCATGGACTGTCATGCATTGTCATGCAGAATTGCTTGACATTTTTCCGATCTGATTCTATCGTCGATTCCAATGATCAGGTGGTTCCACACGAGCAGGAGCACCGATGGGAGCATCCACGCAGAGCGAACTGTTGACGGCGGCCGAAACCTGCCGCTACCTCAAAGTCACGCCGAGGACGCTCTACCGGTATATCCAGGTTCGCCATATGCCCGCCTTCAAGCTGGGCAAGGAGTGGCGGTTCGTACGCTCCGATCTGGATCAGTGGCTGCGCCGCCGGTCGGTTCACTCGCAATCGTAACGGAAAGAAGCATTGATGTTTGCCGGTGAGTACCTCTGCAAGCTGGATGAGAAGGGACGCTTCATCGTTCCCGCTCCCATGCGCGAGCGGCTGGAAACTGAAGGAAACGGCGTCGTGTTTCTCAAAGGGCCGGAGCAGGCGCTCTGGGCCTATTCACCGGTCGAATGGGAGAAGGTTCTGGAACGGACCCGCACCAAGCTCGATGAAGACCAGAGCCGGCTGTTCATGCACTTCATCGTCGCGGAAGCCGGCACCTCCGACGTGGACAAGGCCGGGCGCATCCTGATCCCCGGCAAGCTCCGCAAACTGATTCCCATGGAGGACGATCAGGAAATCATCCTGGTGGGTCTCTACAATCACATGGAAATCTGGAATCCGGCCGAATGGCGGCGGTACGTCGGCAAGTCCGAAGAAAAATACGAACAGCAACTCAGCAAGATCCTCAATCTCCTGTGATTCGACGCGCGTCACAGCGCCGATCCAAACATCTCTCGCGGCTTCCTGCTGTTTCCCTTCGATTGACGTCCTATCGAACCGGCTCCCCGGCACCTCAGCGTTCGAGCATGGCGAGCACGCCCCTGCCGCTCCCCGCAGGTAAACAGCCGACCCGGCGGGCGTTTTCATTGGCTGTGCTCACACGCGCCGGATCGCAGGCTCAACTGGCGACGCTTCCAGAGCTTCGCGCCTCCATTACCCCGCAGCGGCTGACACTCACGTTGCCGGTTCCCCCGAGCATCAATCACCAATATGCCACCGTCAATGGACGCCGCTTACTCTCAGCGGCGGGACGCCAATACAAAGCCGTCGTCGGCCAGCAGGTCCTCATTGCGCTGGCTCGTTCCCCCCACCGGGAATCTCTTCTCAGAACCATGCGGGCAAATGATCTCGCACTCTCCATTCGTTTTTACTTTGCCTCGCCGCTCCGGCGCGACGTGGACGGGGGCCTCAAGATCGCGCAGGATGCCCTCTGCGAAGCGCTCGGCCTGAACGACAACCGCGTTACAGAGATCCACCTGTACAAGACGAGAGACGCACACCAGCCCCGTATCGAGATGACGCTTGGAGCACTGACTCACTGAATCTTAGCGTCGTGGCATAGCCGTTCGCTTCCACACCTCTCGGAGCGACCCTTCCGGACTTTAGCTCGTGGAACCCTTCTGGAATTCCCGCGGCTGCGGTCGCTGACCGCAGTGCCTTGGTCAGTTCCAGCTTTCCTCCTCGCTAAAGCCTCGGTGGGTGCCCCGCTCCTTCGGTGAAGTCCGCTCACGGCCATGCCACGGCGCGTCAGCGATCTAAAATATAAAATAGAAAGGCGACAGGCCGCTTCCAAGCCTGTCGCCTTTCTATTTATTATTTATCGGTTGGCTTCCCATTCCCTCGAGCGCGGACCGGTCTTCCTTCAACTGCGCGCGTCCAACGAGCACCTTCTGAGCGTGCGCGTTGCGCGAGCACAGAAGGAAGACCTGTCCGTACGCTCGTTCCCTCCGTCACGCTGCGTGAGCGTTACTCGTATCGCAATGCGTCGATTGGATTGAGGCGCGAGGCTTTATTGGCAGGATAGAGGCCGAAAAACAGTCCGACGAAGAGGGAGAATAAGAACGCGGCTACGATGGATTCCAACGAAATGATCGTGGGCCAGCCCGCGATGACCGTGGTCGCGCGCGCGGAGAGGATACCCAACACGATCCCCAGCAGCCCTCCGAACAGACTCAGCGTCATCGCTTCGATCAAGAATTGCAGCAGGATGTGCCGCCGCTTGGCGCCGACGGCCATGCGCACGCCGATTTCCTTCGTCCGTTCCGTGACGGACACCAGCAGGATGTTCATGATCCCGATGCCGCCGACCAGCAGCGAGATGGATGCGATGGCAAACAGCATGACGGTGAGCGTTTGCCCGGTCCCCTCCTGGATGGCCGCGATGTCGATCTGCGTTCTGACGGTAAAATCATCGGCCTGCTCGGGCTGGAGGCGGTGCCGGGATCGGAGCACCTCCCGGATTTGCGCGACGGCTTCCGGCAAATCCTCGGTCAGGTCGGTGGACGCAAAGATGGCCCCGATCGAGCCGAGAAACTGCGTGCCCAGCACCTTGCGCTCCGCCGTCGTGAAGGGAATGAACACGATATCGTCCTGGTCGGTGCCCTGGGACGATTGTCCTTTCGGTGCCAGCACGCCGATCACCGTAAACGGGACGTTCTTGAGACGAATCGTCGCCCCGACCGGCTCTTCGCCCGGCTCGAAGAGATTGTCCACGACCGTCTGCCCCACAAGGGCCACGCGGGCCGCGACATCCATATCCGTCTGCGTGAACGGCAGGCCGCCGGCATAGGACCAATCGCGAATCGTCAGGTAGCCGGGGGAAATGCCGTTGACCGGCGCGTTCCAGTTCCTGTTGCCGTACACTACCTGCATCACATCCCGCTTCCCCCAGGCCGTATCGGTCAGCAGCGGGATCCTCTTTTTGAGGTCCTGCGCATCCGCCACCGTCAGGCTCACCGCACTCCCCTGGCCGCCCCGTACGCCGCCCGTCGTGGTGGCGCCCGGCAGAATAATGATCACGTTCGTGCCCATGCTCGCCACTTGCGAACGCACAGCAGCCTTGGCGCCCTCCCCGATGCTGATCATGGCAATGACGGCGGCGACGCCGATGACGATGCCGAGCACCGTCAGCCCGGCGCGCAGCCGGTTGCGGCTGAGAATGCGAAACGCCGTCGTGATAGTGAGCAGCAGAAACGCGCCCATAGTTAAGAAAGTACGATTTGGTGCTTGGGTGATTTGCTGAAGTTTCGGAACATGACCGAATTCCTACTCACGACTTCACCAGATCGCCAAATCACTCGTGAAGAAAGTATGATTTAGTGATTTGGAGATTTGGAGAAGTGTCTGATACTTCACCAAATCCAACTTCACCCAATCACCAAATTCTTCTGGCGGTCGGTGACAATCTGTCCGTCTTTGATGATGATCTCGCGCGACATGTAGGCTGCAATGTCGGCCTCGTGCGTCACGACGAGCACCGTAATCCCCTCGTCACGGTTCAAGCCTTTCAGCACGGCCATGATCTCCCGGCTGGATTCGGTATCAAGATTGCCGGTGGGCTCGTCGGCCAGCAGAATGGACGGAGTCGACACCAGGGCCCGCGCGATGGCGACACGCTGCTGCTGACCGCCTGACAATTGCGCCGGATAATGCTGCTCCCGGCCGGCCAGACCAACCCGCGCCAGCGCCTCGGCCGCCCGCGCGCGCTGCTCGCGCAGCGGCAGCCCGCGGTAAAACAGCGGCAACTGCACGTTCTCCAGCGCGCTGGTGCGAGGAATGAGATTGAAGTTTTGAAAGATAAATCCGATCTCGCGGTTCCGAACCTCCGCCAACGCATCGGAGTCAAGCGACCCGATATCCCTGTCGCTCAAGCGGCAGGTGCCGCTGGTGGGACTGTCCAGGCAGCCGATGATGTTCATGAGCGTGGATTTCCCCGATCCCGACGCGCCCATGATCGCCAGGAATTCCCCGCGCTGGATATCCACTGTCACGCCGCGCAGTGCCTGGACCTGCACATCCCCCAGACGGTAGACCTTCCAGAGATCACGACACTCGATCAATGAACCCATCAGCGTATCTCGTGAAGCGTGAAACGTGAGGCGTGAGGCGTGAGAGGCAGGCAGACATCGGAACTGACTGCGAATTCACAAACGACGAGCGACGAACGATGCTTCACGGTAATTAGAGTCCGCGATCTCGGCCACGTGGTCGGCTGTGCGAACTGCCGCCGAACCCCGGTGGAAGCTGATCGGATCTGGCCGTGGTGCGCGATTCGAGACCGACGACGACGTGATCGCCTTCGGTGAGCGACCCGCCGATCACCTCGGTGAAGCTGCCGTCAGAAATACCGGATTGCAGAAGCACCGCTTCGGGATCGCCGGATGCGCCCATCTTCCACGCGGTCTTGGCCGCGGCAGAATCGACTCCACTCGCAGCGACCGGGCGTCCCCCTGCTCCACCGGCCGGAGCCGCCATGGCAGTTTGGGGAGGTTTGAAACGAAGGGCCGCGTTCGGCACCTTGATCGCCTGGTCCTTTCGCGCGACGATAATGGAAACATTGGCCGTCATGCCCGGCTTGAGCCGCAGGTCCGCATTCTCGACGCCCACGACAACGTCATAGGTGACTACGTTCTGCACATTGATGGGCGAGTTCCGCACCTGGCGGATTCGGCCCTGGAACCGTTCACCCGGATAGGCGTCGACCGTAAAGGCCACCTCTTTGCCTTCCGTCATGCCGCCGATGTCGGCTTCGCTCACATTGGCATCCACCTGCATTTTTGTCAGGTCCTGGGCGATCGCAAAGATGACGGGAATTGACACACTGGCAGAAATGCGTTGCCCCACTTCCACCAGGCGGGAGATGACGATCCCATCGATGGGAGAGCGAATGATGGTATAGGTCAAATCCAATTCCGCCGCTTCTAGGACCGCCTGGGCTTGTTTGACCGCCGCTTCCGCCACCGCCAACTGCGCCATGGCCCCTTCGTGGGCGGTCACCGCCACATCCACATCGTTCTGCGAGACAAACTGCTGCTTGATGAGGGATTGAACACGGTCCAATTCGCGCTTGCGCTGGGACTGATCGGCTTTCGCTTTGAGAACGGACGCCTTCGCATTGGCGAGACTGGCGGCGGCCTGATCGCGCCTTGCCCGATAGGGAAACGGATCAATACGCGCGACAACCTGATCCTTCTTCACGGCGGAATTAAAGTCCGCGTGCAGACTTTCGACCATCCCCGTCACCTGGCTTCCGACCTGCACCATCGTGACGGGATTGATCGTGCCCGTCGCGTTGACCACCGAGATGATGGAGCCCCGTTCCACTGGCGCCGTTTTATAGCGAATGGGAACCTTCCGCTCGCCGCCGAAGAACACGTAGCCTCCGATGGCGACGCCCACCGCCAACACGCCGATGATCCACACCGCTTTTCGTACCATGGCCTGTGCTTCCCCGTACCTCGCCACCCTCGGACTTATTGTGCTGCCAAATCGTCACAAACGCAACAGGCCACCCGCCTCTGTGGCGGATGGCCTGTTGTCCGTGAATCGGTCACGCCAACCGGCATGACCTGACGCTCATCCGTTATTGAGCCACAGTAATCCGGTCTTTGATCGCATCGAACCTGGCTTTCGGCAGCGCGTTCTTCAAGACAATCTCCTGCTTGACCTTGTAGGGCCGGCTCGCCACCATCTTCTCGGCTTCTTCCTTGGTGATTCCGAGGAACAGCACCATATCATTCGCCGAAGCGGTATTGATGTTGACCGGAGCGACCCCTGCCTGCGGAACTGCAGAAACGGGCACGGCCGGCGCCGGAATGGCTGGCGGCACGGTGGCCGCAGGAGCGGCAGGTGCCGCGGGAATTACAGGCGGCCTGGGCGGCACCGGCGCGGTCATCGGCACGGAGGCCGGCGGCTCTTTGAGCGCCTTTTGATAACGGGCCACAGTACCCTTCAGCGATTCGTTTTGCTTCTTCATCGAATCCAGCTCTTGCTGGAGCGCCCGGCTCCTGGCGGCCAGATCACGGCTCCGTTGCTCCAGATCGCGGACGCGCTGGTTGGTCCCGCCCCGCTCTTTGCCGAGACTGTCCTCCAACCGCTGCCGCTCGGATGACGCCAGGTCAAGATCCGCCGTCAATTTGTTCTTTTGATCCCGCAGGCTTTTGACTTCCTGCTCCAATGTCGTCTTCTGAAGCTGAACCTTTTCGGTCTTGTTCTTTGCTTCTTCGGCCTCTGCGACGGCTTGCTCGTATTTGCTCGAACTCACGCACCCGCTTGCCACTGTCGCAGCCAGCATCAGCACACCGATCACCGCTCCGCTTCTCATTCCGCCCTCCATACGCAGTTGAAGAACAGCCCCAATGTCAGTGTGATGTGTAGTGCATCCCCTTAATTTTGTCAATAGAGACAATGATTTAGAGGCCTTTGTGGCGCAAGATGCTTGACGCACTCGCAGCGACTCTGTGATCATGCGCGTCCATGCAATCCTGGGGACCAGAGCTCGCCATCATCCTTGGAATCGTCGAAGGACTCACCGAGTACCTGCCAATCTCGTCCACCGGACACTTGATTCTGGTCGGCCATTGGCTAGGCTTTACCGGCGAAACGGCAGCCAGCGTCGAAATTTCGATCCAGTTCGGCGCGATTCTGGCTGTGATCGTGTATGAACGGCACAAGTTGGCGTCCTTTCTATCCCGGGCTGCCACTGAACAGGCCTCTCTCAGATCGTTTTGTGGGCAGGGCTCCTGGACGGCGGCCGTCACCCAATCCATGGCGGAGCATAAAAATCTGTGGTTTCTGATCGGTCTCTTCGTCGCCTTTCTTCCCGCCGCCGTTGTCGGCTTGCTGAGCCATCACTGGATCGAAACCCACCTTTTCAATCCGCGCACGGTCGCCATCGCATCGATCGTAGGCGGCCTGATTATCATGGTCGTGGAAGCTATGCAGAAAGAGGCTCGCGTGACCCAGTTGGAGCAGATCGGAGTGAAAATGGCATGGTGGGTCGGCGTGGCCCAATGCGTGGCGCTCATTCCAGGCACCTCCCGCTCCGGCGCCACAATCATCGGCGCCCTGCTGGCCGGCATGGACCGTAAAACCGCGACGGAATACTCGTTCTTTCTGGCCCTGCCGACTCTGCTCGCCGCCACCGGCTACAAACTGGTTAAATCCGCCGCTGTGTTCTCGCCCCAGGACCTGTTGGCCCTGGGGCTGGGGATGATCGTGGCTTTTCTGGTCGCCTGGGCGGTGATTGCAGGATTTCTCAATTTCGTCAAACGGCACAGTCTGCTCGTATTTGCCTACTACCGCATCGCGATGGGACTGTTGGTGTTGTGGATTTTTCCGTAACGGAGGACACGGTGATGTCGGATTCGGACACAGTGCACGTCTACGATACGTGGGTGAAAGGGAAGAACGGCACCATCCATTTCGACGTGATGACAACGGATGAAACTATCGCACTAAAACTTGCCAGGGCCCATCTCGCTGGCATCGGCGAAGCCGGCGCGACCATCACCACGAAGGAATGCCAGTTTTGCCACAGCGAGCCGCTGGTGATGTTCTCCGCTGAGCAGCAGAAACAGTTCCGCGAACAGGGCGGATTCATCCTGCCCCTCTCCGCCTAGTTCTCGTGCCCTTCAATTATTGAGCGGTTGATCCTGGGGGAGGGCGATATCTGGTTCTTTCTTTTCGAAGGCCAGATGGAAGGCGAGGAAACAGACACCGACACTGATGGCGGCGTCGGCCACGTTGAACGCCGGCCAGTGGTAGGCGCCCGCGTAGACGTCCAGAAAGTCGATCACTTCGCCGAACCTCACCCGATCCAGCAAATTGCCGATCGCCCCGCCGAAGACGGCCGCCACGCTGAGCTGCCCGCCCCAGTCGTCTGGTTTCAGCCGATATAAAATTGTCCCCAGCAGGATCAAGGCAAAGAGCGAGGTCAGCCCGAAGAACACCAGGCGGAACCCGTTACTGCTCGAGGCCAGGATGCCGAACGCCGCGCCGGGATTGCGGATATAGGTGATGCTGAAAAAGTCCGGCACCACTGGAATAGTTTCATGCAGCCGCATGCTTTGTATGATCTGCAGCTTGATCGCCTGGTCGAGCAGGACGGTGATCGCGCTGACCAGCGCCAGCAGCACGTATCGGGCAGCCGGATTCTTCACCGGATCGCCTCCACGCACCGGTCACACAAAGTCGGGTGGTCCTTGAACGTCCCCACTGCCGGCCGGTAATTCCAGCAGCGCTCGCATTTGCCGCCCTCTGCCCGCCTGATCTCAACTGAACAACCTTTCTGCGCCATGCGCTCCAGCGCGACTTGCGAGACGATGAACAGCGCCGGGAGCTCCGATTCGTAGGGTTTCAAGAAGGCCTGCATGGCGTCATCCGCCTTCAATTCGACCTTGGCCTCGAGCGCCGAGCCGATAACCTTGTCCCTTCGCTGCGCTTCGAGCGACGCCTGGACCGCAACCCTGATCTCCAGCAACTTTTCCCACCGTTGCGCCAGTTTCTCATCCGCCCACTTGGGATTCGCCTCAGGGAATGAAGCCAGATGAACGTTCGCCGCTTCCTTTCGCGCAGCCTCCGGCAACATGCGCCACATCTCGTCCGCGGTAAAACTCAGAATCGGCGCCATGAGTTTCGTCAACGCCATCAGAATTTCATAAAGCACCGTCTGCGAACTGCGCCGTTCATGCGAGTTCTTATGAAACGTGTACAGGCGGTCCTTGAGAATGTCCAGATAGACCGAGCTCAGGTCCACCGAGCAGAAGTTGTTCAGCGCGTGGAAAATGGCGTGAAATTCGTAGTCGTCATAGGCCGTCCTGACTTTTGGAATCAATTCGCCAAGCCGCAGCAGAGCCCAGCGGTCCAATTCAGGCAGCTTCTCATAGGCCACGCGGTGTGTCGCCGGATCGAAGTCGTAGAGGTTGCTCAGCAGGAACCGGCAGGTATTACGGATCTTCCGGTAGGCCTCCACCAGATGATTCAAAATCTCCTGCGAGATACGGAGGTCTTCCCGATAGTCCTGCGCCGCCACCCAGAGACGGAGAATTTCCGCTCCGGATTGCTTGATCACATCCTGGGGTGCCACGACGTTGCCGGCGGACTTGGACATCTTCTTGCCGGCCCCGTCCACCACAAAGCCATGCGTGAGAACGGCATCGTAAGGCGGCTTCCCGTCCGTCGTCATGCCGGCCAGCAGCGCGCTGTGGAACCATCCACGGTGCTGGTCCGAGCCTTCCAGGTACAGACCAGCCGGCCACCAGCCCTGCGGCTTGAGCACGGCGGCAAAACTCACGCCGGACTCGAACCACACATCCAGAATGTCCCGTTCCTTCTCGAATTCTTTTCCGCCACATGCACACGTCGTGCCGGCCGGCATCAGCTCGCCTGCCGATTTCTGAAACCAGACATCGGCGCCCTGCTTCTCGACCAGCTTTGCCACGTGTTCGATGACCGTCGAATCGGCTAGGACTTTCTTGCAGGCTTTGCACGTAAACCCGGGGATCGGCACGCCCCACACGCGCTGGCGCGACAGGCACCAATCTGGACGATTAAGAATCATTCCATGGATACGATCTCGCCCCCAGGACGGAATCCATCTCACCTGCTCGTCGATTGCTGTGAGCGTCTTCTTCCGCAACTCGTTCGTCTGCATCGAAACGAACCACTGCTCCGTCGCGCGGAAGATCACCGGCTGCTTGCAGCGCCAGCAATGGGGATAGGAGTGGGCAAGACTCCCGTGGCCCAGCAACAGCCCCTTGCCCTTCAACGCTTCAACAATCACAGGGTTGGCCTTGAAAACATGCTGGCCTGAAAAATCCTTCACGCGATCGGTAAACCGCCCCGCATCGTCCAGAGGAGCCAGCACTTCCAACTGCTCCCCCTTCGGCACGGATGCATTGTGTTCCAGCGCCAGCACATAGTCTTCCATGCCGTGCCCCGGCGCGATATGGACGCAGCCGGTACCCTGTTCCAACGTGACAAAATCCACGAGGAGCACGGGGGATGTCCCTTCCGACAGCGGGCGTCTGGTTCCGAGCTTGTGAAACTCCCGCCCCTTCCTGGTTCCAAGGATTGAATGGTCCGGCAGAACGCAGGCCTTGACGACACTGTCCACCAGCGGCTTGGCTAGCACATAGGCCTCATCGCCGACTTTCACGAAAGCATAGTCATACTCGGGATGAAGACAGACCGCCTGGTTCGCAGGCAGGGTCCAGGGGGTCGTCGTCCAAATCACCACCGCCACGGACTTTATACCGGCCAGCTTGATGCCGAATTGATCCGCAAGACGCGCCGGCGCATCAACGAACGGAAACTTCACATAGATGGATGGCGAGATGTGGTCTTCGTACTCGACTTCCGCTTCGGCCAGGGCCGTCCGGTCATGCGTACACCAGAGCACCGGCTTGAGGCCCTTGTAGACCCCGCCCTTCGCCACAAACTTCCCGAACTCGCGCAGGATCGTCGCCTCATAGGAGTGGTTCATCGTGAGATAGGGATGTTCCCAATCTCCGAGCACGCCCAACCGCTTGAACTCGTCGCGTTGAATCGTGACGTATTTCTCCGCGTAGTCGCGGCAGAGTTTCCGGATTGCCGCCGCATCGAGGTCTTTTTTCTTATCCCCCAGTTCTTTCATCACCTGGTGTTCGATCGGCAGCCCGTGGCAATCCCACCCCGGCACGTACGGAACGCGGAAACCTTCCATGGTTTTCGACTTGATGATGATGTCTTTGAGAATTTTATTCAGCGCGTGGCCGATGTGAATGCGGCCATTGGCGTACGGAGGGCCGTCGTGCAGCACGAAGAGCTTGCGGCTTTCCTTCTTCCCCTGCTCCTGAATGCGCTCGTAGAGGCGTTCCTGCTCCCAGCGGGCAAGCATCTCCGGTTCCCGCTGCGGCAGGTTCGCCTTCATCGGGAAATCGGTTTTGGGCAGATTGAGGGTCGCTTTATAATCCATACCGAGACTGTCTGCTGATTGCTGAAGCGCGGCGTTGAATCAACTAATCGCCATCATGCGATCGAGGGCGATTTTGGCCCACCGCTTGTCATCATCCGGCACGACGATATGGTTGACGACGTGGCCGTCGGCCAGGTTTTCCATCGCCCAGCAGAGGTGTGACGCATCGATGCGGAACATGGTGGCGCACTGGCAGACCGTGGAGGAGAGGAAATAAACATGCTTGTCGGGCTGCTCTTTTTTGAGCCGATTGACCAGATTCAATTCCGTGCCGACCGCCCAGGCCGTGCCGGCAGGCGCCGCGCTCACGGTGCGGATGATGAATTCCGTCGAGCCCACGGCATCGGCTTTGTTGACGACGTCTTCGTGGCATTCCGGATGCACGATGACCTTGATATCCGGGTGCTGCTTCCGGAAATAGTCCACGTGCGCAGGCTGGAACATCTGATGCACGCTGCAGTGGCCCTTCCAGAGAATCAGCCGCGCCTTCCGGATCGCCTCGGCGCTGTTCCCTCCGTTCGGCTTGAAGGGATCCCAGACGATCATCTGCTCGCGCGGCAACCCCATTTTGTTGGCCGTATTGCGCCCCAAATGTTCATCAGGGAAAAACAGAATCTTCTCGCACCGGGCCCAGGCCCATTCGATGACCGCCCGGGCGTTGGATGATGTGCAGGTGATGCCCCCGTGTTCGCCGCAAAACGCTTTGAGCACTGCGGCGGAATTCACATAGACCGCCGGTAGAACTGTTTCCTCAACCGGCAGGATCCGCCCCAGTTCATCCCAGCATTCGTCTACCTGTTCGATCGCCGCCATGTCGGCCATGGAACAGCCGGCGGCCATGTCCGGCAGGATCACCGTTTGATGGGACCGGCTGAGGATGTCGGCCGTCTCCGCCATGAAATGGACGCCGCAGAAGACGATGGACGGGCGGTCGGCATGCTGCGCGGCGAGCTTGGCGAGCAAAAGTGAATCGCCCCGAAAATCAGCATGTTCGATCACTTCGTCACGCTGGTAGTTATGCCCCAGCACCATGACGCGGTTCCCGAGCGCACGCTTGGCCTCAGCCGTCCGCTTGAACAGCTCTTCGGCGGAACGTCCCTGGTAGTCCGTGATGGCTCGCGGCGCTGCGGCAATGGCTTTCATCGGTGTACTCCTCCCCACATTCGCTTTGGAGCGATCTCCTTGAAACCAGCGATATCGTGGGTGAGTAGTCATTGTACGCGAGGACTTTCGGACAATCAATCGGCGCTGGTTGACACGGCTGAAAATCAGGGAGTACGATATGCGCCGTATCGAGCTAGGGGAGCAAGAGGTCGGGATCAGCTTTGAGAGTGCCGCCGCAGTAGGGATTCCCAAGCTGACCCTGACCAGTGCTGAGAGTCCGGCAACGGACGACCCTCTGAACCTGACCTGGTTAATACCAGCGTAGGGAAGCGAACAGAGAGTTGGTCATTTCGGACCTCTCAGCCGCACCCCTTCCGGTGCGGCTTTTTGTTAGTGCCCAATGAGAGAAAGGACACACCCATGAGCAGCTCTCACAGCCCAGGAAATGGATCCAGAAATGGAAACGGACAGAAGCCGGTTGAAGCCATGCTGACGACAACCCCCTTCCCTGCCTCACGAAAAGTCTATATCGACGGCACCCTGCCGGGTGTCCGCATCCCCGTGCGGGAAATTAGCCTGACGCCGACCCACCAGGCGAACGGCGGAACGCCAACGCCCAATCAGCCCGTGACCGTGTACGACACGTCAGGCCCCTACACCGATCCCGCCGTCACAATCGACGCCAAAAGAGGTCTCACGCCGCTCCGTCTCGACTGGATCCTCGGCCGGAACGACGTGGAGCAGCTGGCCGACGTGTCGTCGGAATACGGCCGGATGCGCGCGACCGACCCGAAGCTGACCTCGCTGCGCTTCCAGCACATCCGCAAACCGTTGCGCGCCAAACGCGGCATGAACGTCACGCAATTGCACTACGCGCGGAAAGGCATCGTCACACCGGAGATGGAGTTCATCGCGATCCGTGAAAATCAGTCCCGCGAATTCGCGCAGGCGCCGGCCGCAAAGAACGGGCATGGCGGAGGAGTCCTCCAGCATCCAGGCCAGGCCTGGGGCGCAAGTATCCCCGACAGGATCACGCCGGAGTTCGTGCGCGATGAAGTCGCGCGCGGCCGCGCGATCATCCCGGCGAACATCAACCACCTGGAAAGCGAGCCGATGATCATCGGCCGCAACTTCCTGGTGAAGATCAACGCCAACATCGGCAATTCGGCCGTCGCCTCCTCCATCGAGGAAGAGGTCGAAAAAATGATCTGGGCCATCCGATGGGGCTCGGACACGGTCATGGACCTCTCCACCGGAAAAAACATCCACGAAACCCGCGAGTGGATCATCCGCAACTCGCCCGTACCCATCGGCACCGTGCCGATCTACCAGGCATTGGAAAAAGTCGGCGGCAAGGCGGAAGAACTGACCTGGGAACTCTACCGCGACACCTTGATCGAACAGGCCGAGCAGGGCGTGGACTACTTCACCATCCACGCCGGTGTGCGGCTCCGGTATGTGCCGATGACGGCCGGACGCATGACCGGCATCGTCTCGCGCGGCGGGTCCATCCATGCCAAATGGTGCCTGTCCCATCACGAAGAAAATTTCACCTATACCCATTTCGAGGAGATCTGCGAGATCATGAAGGCCTACGACGTCTCCTTCAGTCTGGGCGACGGCCTGCGGCCCGGCTCCATCGCCGACGCCAACGACGAGGCCCAGTTTGCCGAGCTGGAAACCCTGGGTGAGCTCACCAAGATCGCCTGGAAACACGATGTCCAGGTGATGATCGAAGGGCCCGGCCACGTGCCGATGCACATGATCCAGGTCAACATGGAGAAGCAGCTCAAGGAATGCCACGAAGCGCCGTTTTACACACTGGGACCGCTGACCACCGACATCGCGCCGGGGTACGACCACATCACCTCCGGCATCGGCGCGGCCATGATCGGCTGGTACGGCTGTGCGATGCTTTGCTACGTGACTCCCAAGGAACATTTGGGCCTGCCGGATAAGGAAGACGTAAAAACCGGGGTGATTACCTACAAAATCTCGGCCCATGCGGCGGATCTGGCCAAGGGACACCCGGGCGCGCAGGCACGGGATAACGCCCTCTCGAAAGCCCGCTTCGAGTTCCGGTGGGAAGACCAGTTCAACCTGTCGCTCGACCCCGACACGGCCAAACAGTTCCACGATGCGACCCTGCCGGACAACGCGGCAAAGGTGTCGCACTTCTGCTCCATGTGCGGCCCACACTTCTGCTCGATGAAGATCACGCAGGACGTCCGCGAGTACGCCGCAAAAAAGCAGTTGGACGAACAGCAGGCCATTCAGATCGGCATGAAAGAAAAATCGGAAGAGTTCAAGAAAACAGGCGCCAAAATTTACCGCTGAGGTGTGTTCATGGTGAAGAAACCTAAACCCGCGCCATTGCGCGAACGCGACATCACCCGGCACATCGCCCGGGAGTACTATAAGGAATTCGATCAGCTCATCGAGAGCGATGTGATCATCGTCGGTGCCGGCCCCTCCGGCCTGATCTGCGCGCATGACCTTGCTGCGATGGGCTTTCGGACGCTGGTGGTCGAGCAGAGTCTGGCGCTGGGCGGAGGATTCTGGTCCGGCGGCTATCTCATGAACAAGGCCACGATCTGCGCCCCGGCCAACGAGATCCTCGAAGAGATCGGCGTCCCCTGCAAAAGAATCAAAGATTGTGAAGGCATGTATATGGTGGACCCGCCGCATGCCACGGGCGCACTGGTCGCCGCCGCCTACAAAGGCGGCGCCAAGATCTTGAACCTGACCAAGGTTGTGGATCTGATCCTGCGCAAGGACGGCCTGCTGGAAGGCGTCGTCGTCAACAATACCACGGCCGAGATGGCGGGCCATAACATCATTCACGTCGACCCGATCGCGCTGGAAAGCAAGATCGTCGTGGACGCGACCGGTCACGACGCGGTGGTGGTCAATCTTCTGAACAAGCGGAATCTCTACAAGCCGGTGCCGGGCAACGGCGCCATGTGGGTGTCCCGTTCCGAGCAGGAAGTCATGGACCGTACCGGCGAGGTTTATCCGAACTGTTTCGTGGTAGGATTGGCAGTGGCGGCGGTGCATGGCACGCCCCGCATGGGCCCGGCGTTCGGTTCCATGCTGCTGTCCGGCCGCTACGGCGCGGAGTTGATTAAAAAGAAGTTGAAGCACGAATAGCGAGACACGATCGAATGGACGCTCAGGATTTCCTCATTCAAGGCGAAGGCCGCGAAGAAGACAAACAAGAAGCTTGGAGCTTCTTCCAGCAGGCCTATGAGCGCCAGATGAAGGGTGAGCTGGAAGAAGCGGTGGATCTCTACAAGAAATCGATCGAGTCACATCCCACTGCCGAGGCCCATACCTTCCTGGGGTGGACCTACAGTTTCATGGGGCGGCTGGACGAAGCCATTGAGGAATGCCACCACGCCATCACGGTGGATCCGGATTTCGGCAATCCCTATAACGACATCGGCGCCTACCTGATCGAACAGGGGAAGTTCGACGAGGCCATCCCCTGGTTTGAGCAGGCCATGCAAGCCAGGCGGTACGAGAGCCCGGCATTTCCCCACTTGAACCTCGGCCGCGTCTATGAGCGCAAGGGCCGGTGGGATGAGGCCCTCGACTGCTACAAAAAAGCCCTGACACTGAACCCGAACTACACGCTGGCCAAGAAAGCGCTGGGCCGGCTCATCGGGATGCTGAACTAACAAACGTTTCTTTGGTTTCTCCGGATTCTCTGGTTTGTCTCACTTTTTTGGTTTGTTTAGTTGGCGCCATTCCGATGAACCAGATGAACCAGATGAACCAAACAAACCAGACAAACCCAATGAACCAGAAAATCGTCCTCGTCGCAGTCACCGATATTTTCTTCTACACGAAGATCCGCGATGCGCTGCTCCCCAAGGGCTACGTGCTGGAGCGTGCCCGCACGCAGGACGACGTGCCAGCCAAAGCAGAGAGTCTCAACCCCTGCGCCATGATCCTGAACATGAACGACGAAAAGCTCGATGCGTTTCAAGCGCTCGAGCAAATCAAAGGGCACGACCGTTTCAAGACCATCCCTGTGCTGGCTTTTGCCAACCACGAGGAAGTGGATACATGGAAACGTGCGAAGGAGCTGGGCGTGACCAAGATTGTCTCGCGCAACGAGTTTTCAGCCAGGACGCGGGAACTCGTCGAGGAAATATCAGGGGATCAGGTCATAAAGTCGTAAAGTCATCAAGTCTTGGGACTTGAGACTTTCGACTTGAAGACTTTCGAACTTTGAGACTGACGATGAAGCAATCCAAATTGCATGACCAGCATCTGAAGCTCGGCGCCGTGTTCGGCGAAGCGGCCGGCTGGGAGATGCCCCTCCACTACGGCAACGTCGAAGCTGAGCACACCGCCGTACGGCACGGCGCGGGGATCGCAGATCTCTCTCACCGCGGCCGGCTGAGGGTTACAGGAGACGACCGAGTCAAATGGCTCCAGGGCATCATCAGCAACGACATCCTGCCGCTGAAGCCCGGCCAGGGCCTCTACTCAAGCTTCCTGACCCATAAGGGCAAGATGCTGACCTATTTTCGCGTCTATGCGCTGGCCGAGTCGTTCACGCTGGAAGATGTCGGCGAGATCGGCGGCACAACGTTCCAGGTCCTCCGCAAGTTTCTGCTCTACGGCACCAAGGCAAAAATGGAGAATTGCGCCGAATCCTGGGGACTGTTGCTGATCAGCGGACCGAAAGCGGCCGACTGCATCAAGACGGCTCTCGGAGCCGATGTGAGCGGGTTGCAACCGCTCTCGTTCGTGACACAGGAAGTTTCCGGACACCAGGCCCTGCTCCTCCGAACGGAAGAAACCGGTGAAATTGATATCGAGGTCCTGATTCCTGCCGATGGAGTGGTGGCTGCCTGGGAGCGATTGCTGTCGGCCGGCCGGCCGATGGGGCTGAAGCCATTCGGAACCGAAGCGCGCGAGATGCTGCGCATGGAGGCAGGTCTACCCAAGGCCGGCCAGGATTTAAATGATGAAATCGTCCCGCCGGAAGCCAATCTGGAAGAAAAAGCGTTCAGTCTCTCGAAAGGCTGCTATCCGGGGCAGGAAGTCGTGGCGCGGATGGACACCTACGGCAGCGTGCGTCGCCGATTGGTCGGGCTTGCGTTGAAAGATTCCGTGATCCCGACGAAAGGGGCAAAACTGTTCAGTGGGGATCGCGAAGTCGGCTGGGTCAGTAGCGCGGTGCGGTCACCGTCAGTGGGGAACGTGATTGCGTTCGGCTTTCCGCTGCGCGATTTCAGCAGCCCCGGCACGGCGTTGACCGTGGACATCGACGGACAGCGCCACGACGCGACCGTGCAGGCCCTGCCCTTCTACACCCGCCGGTAGTTACTTCTCAGAATTTCTAACTGACGACATTGTGGCGGTTCCTCCCTATCCCAACTGGTGGCTTGACAAAACCGCACACGTGGCAGATATTTCCGCACCAGCGGGATGCTTAGGAGTGGACGATATCAACCGCCCCCACCACATCTAAAGAACATGTCGGCATCAAGCTGCATCTCGAGAGGAGCGCTACTGATCATTTGTCTCTGTTACACGCCAACGGCATGGGCGGGGCCTCAGTCCCTGTGCTCTTCCGAGGAGAAAATCCTATTCACTTGTTCCATTGGAAAAAAACTCGTCTCTGTATGTTCATCGAACGACCTATCTCAGACTTCTGGGTATGTCCAATATAGATTCGGTGCAAAAAAACAAGGACCCAGAGCTCGTCTACCCCTCTGAAAAGGTGCACCCAGCGTCAAAGTTCAGCATCGGGACAGATGGGTCCGCAAAATCTAGCCTGTACAATCTTCATTTCCTGCGGTCAGGCTACTCGTACACCATCTATCACTCATCCGCTGTTTTCGACGAGAACGGCGCCGGGATAATGGTAAAGACACCGGATGACAAGTCCTCACATCTTGCGTGCAAAGAAACCGATCCGCCTGATGACCTCTATAAATTATTCAAGCTTGGACTGAGGACATTGCCTTGGGAAGCCCTCGTGGCTTTTGGATCATTCGGGGCATGGCCCGCTGGAAGTCCAAATGTAGATCTTCTACAGGGGGTAAAAACCCACGACTTCGCGCTCGTGACATGGGCTCTCGAAAACGGCGCCGACGTTAATTTTCATAGCCCTCATGACGTAGGTGTCCTTGGTCATCTTATTGATAGGCGCCACTACGTTCATGGTGATGCTAATAAATTAGCCGAGTTTGACGAGGAGACAGATCGACTTCTTACGCTCCTTCTTTCTCGCGGCGCTTCGCCAACGATTTCAAGAGCAAACGACAATACGGCTATTGATTCTTTCCTAATCAGGAGTGGACCGAGCCTTCTCATTTGCACACTCCTAGACGCCGGATGGCCGAATGATTACCACTACCGACTCTACGTCGGAGCACAACTAGGCGATCGGATGCTCGTTAAGGAGGCGCTTGACCACGGCGCTGACCCCAATAAACCAATCCGAGGTGGCCGGATCTTAGCTACCGCCATCATTCGGGCAACCCAGCTTTCTTACAAAGGTAAGGAAACGGAGCAGGCAAACGCCCTTGCAGCCTCGGAGCAACTGCTCAAGGCTGGAGCAAAGATCGACGAGGGAACACTCAACGGTGGTGGTGATATCCCGATGGTTTATTCATCTTCCGGTAATCCTAGTAATCCCAAAAACATTAGACCCGTCTTGGATCTCCTCCTCCAATATGCCACCCCCGCAGCTCGAGAAAATAGTCTGTCTTGGCTGAGAAAGGTGGGGAAGCTATACCCTCAGCGACAAGCAGACCTAGACTGGCTTATAAAACGTCTTGACCAGTAAGAGAAGATGTCGAACGGCAATTATTGACCTCGGGTCTAGCAGCTCCCCTTTTACACCCGCAGCTAACTACTTCTCAGGATTCCTGGCTGCCGCGACCGCGCTGGCGAAGGCCAGCAGGCTTGTGCGTTCGTCATCGTTGAGCGCCAGCAGGAGATGCGCTTCCTCGCCGTGCATGAGCCGCAAGCTCAGGAACGGCTCTTCCTGCCGCTTCGCCTTATTTTCCCACACCGCGTCGACCACCTGCGCCTTGTCCAGTTCACCGACCGACACGATGTCATAGCGAAAGTAGGAATCCCCGATGACCATGTCAAAAATCACCTTGCCGTTTGTCAGGAGCAACACGTTGAACCGTCCCTGCTCCTCATAGCCCTCCGGCAGAAACTTGTTGACGTGCATCAGCGCCACTTTGCGATCACCCAGCGCGGCATGGATGTTCGCCTTCAGCGCATCGAAGTCGATCTGCAACGCCTGCTCGTCGGGGCCGGTGGCCTCCGCTGCTGCATCCCTGGCCCGTTCAAATACCTGTGCTGCGGTCAGTACTCCTGCCATGCAAATCTCCTTTATGATTCAGCGCGGTGATAAAGCGGACGCTGCCCCACATTATTCATGGCGGTTCGTGACGAAACCGCCAAGACGCCACGCGAGACGGGTGCGCGGAGTCGCGAAGGAGGGAAGCGTGTTCTGGCAGCACGTTGATCGACTGAGCGGCGAGCCCGCCCGCCTGCGTGCCGCATACCGCACGCAGGCTTGTCGCAGCGGCGTATCGGCGGTTGCAGTAGAAGTGTCCATGAATAATGTGGGGCACAGTACCCGACGGGGGTTCTCTATTGCAAGGGGTGGGTGCGGGCTATTATTGCGCCTTGAAGGTGCGCGTGAAGCGCGGCAGGCCGGTGTCGTCCACGATTTCCAATCGGAGCTCGCCCTTGTTCACCGTGACCAAGCCGAAGTTATAGAAACCCCCTTCGCTATGAAACGTCGTCGGCTTGAAAGCGATATCCGGCGGAACCGGCTTGCCGGTGACCGCGGAGAGCGGCCCGGCGATGAACTCGTGAAAATCCGGCGTGCCGTCGCCATTGGGATCATAGGCGTTCACCTGCGTGTAATGCACATCCCCGGCCAGCCAGATCACGTTGCGGACGCGGCCCTTGAGAATCGCATTGACGATCGCGTGAAGTTCCGTCTGAAAGCCGGTGCCGTCCGCTGCGCGCGCCCAACTGTCGTTGCCCGGCATCTGCGCCGTACCGCCCTTGGGGTTGGACAGGGGCACGCTCGTGACGATGAACTTCCAGGTCGCGGTCGAACGGGCCAGGCCCTCTGTCAGCCATTCTCGCTGCGCCGCTCCGAGCATGGTTTTCGTCGGACTATCCGGATCGGCATTCTTGTCCCGATACTGGCGGGTGTCGAGGATAAAAATTTCCGCATCGGCTCCCCGGCGGAATTTCCGGTACAGTCGCGCGGGATCTTCCGGTGGCGTCCCGATGGGCCAGTATTCCAGGAACGCCTGGCGGCCCACCGGCATCAACGGATCGTGCGGACCGTAAAAATTGTTCCGGACCTCATGATCATCCCAGATGGCATAGACCGGCACGGATGCCAGAAACCGCAGCACGGAGGCAGATCCACGCTGGTATCGATGCTTGGCCCTGAACTGATCCAGCGTCGTCGCAGCCAGTTCGCTCCCCGGCGCATTGGGCGGAGACGGACAGATGTCATCGCCATAAATCGTATCGCCCAGCAGAATGGCGAAGTCAGGCTTGACCTGCAGCATCCGGTAGAAAATGGGATACCCGACCCATGCGTCACGACATCGCTGCTGGCCGCCGAGATCACCGCTCCACAGAAAGGTCAACGGCTTGAACTTGTCGTCGGCAGGCGGCGTCATAAATGTGCCGCTCCCCGACTCTTCAATCACCTCGCGGGGAGACGGCTGGTCCGTCCGCCAAGCCCTGACCGCATAGCGGTAGCGGGTGGCCGGCTGCAGATTTTCCACAGCGACCGTGGCGGCGTAATCGTGATCCTGGGAGGTCGAGACGAAGGCCGAGCGGCTGCGATCCTTGTCCTGACCGTCAGGCGCCCACTCGACCTCGACCTGCGCCGGGCCCGAGGTGCGAAACCAAATGCGTGCCGTGCGGCTCGTCGGATCCCCGCTTGCCACGCCATGCGGAAGCGGCACGGTCGTGATCGCCACCCAATCGTCAGGGAAGGGCTTGTCGATGGGAACGGCCGGCTGTCCGGTGCCTGCGCAGCCGGACAGCACCAGGAGGCATAGCATTACAAGAAAGAGTCGGATCGTGTCGTCGCAACGTGATTTCACGTGTTCCACATACCGGAAGGCTATTCCACTCGTCAAGCCATTAGCCCTCATTGCTCATGACGGCTTCTACTGCACCCGCCGATACGCCGCTACGACAAGCCTGGCCGCGAGGGTGACGCGACCAGGCGGGCGGGCTCACCGCTCGGTCGGTCAACAGCCTGTTCAAGGCTGCCTTCCTTCCTCGCGGCTCCACACGCCCGTCTCGCATGGCGTCTCAGCGGTTTCGCACGAAGCCTCATGAATAATGCGGGCTAGCCCGTGACGGCAAAGGCCGTTGCATTCCGGTAAAGGCCTCCGGCATACTTCATGTAACTTTAGGAGCGAAAATGGGCGACACACAGCACTGCCTGGTTCCCAATTGTTCAAACAAGACCTACGCACCGGCGGGAACAGGCGTGGCCTGTAAAGCGCATTTCCTGGATTTTCTGAAGTGGCGGAGGAAAAAGGGCGCTCAGATGTTTTCCAAATATGCTGCCATGACGATGCCGGAGCGGGACGTCGTGGCGACCGAGTGGGCCAAGGCC
Organism: Nitrospiraceae bacterium; assembly: GCA_009692155.1. GTDB lineage: Bacteria > Nitrospirota > Nitrospiria > Nitrospirales > Nitrospiraceae > 2-02-FULL-62-14. Next base: position 69,991 of record SHZW01000002.1, on the reverse strand, counting down.
GTCGCAGTCGAATAGATCGATTCCTTTCCCCCGTTTCTTCCTTCTTAAGAGCAATCCCCTCAGCTTCGTGCACGGCCTGCGAGCACGGGAACACCGAGCCGTCCCTTCTCCCACATACGCGATCTGAGAGCACGGAAGGTAGACCGAGCCGCCACGCTCGCCCCCTATCTCATCACCGGCGAACCGTGGTGGTGGATGATCTTCCACTCCTCCCCTACGCGCTCATAGAGATTCGTCGCCAGCACCTGGCTGTCCTGCTTCTCATCTGCAGATGGGCTGGCCGTGATGTGTTCCGTGCAAATCACCCAGGCCAGGTCACCGGCCACCTGAATCTGAATCTCGGCCAGTTCGAACTGCATGGCGAAGGTGTTGTTGAAGATCAGTACCCAGGAGTCGCGCACCGCAGGCCAGCCGACCCGAAGCCCCCACCCAGGATGGATGCAGGTGACATACTCCTGGGGCACCCAGATGCGGTCCATCTGCGCAATATCCAGGCTTTCAAACGCTTTGTAGAACGCCTGGTTGGCGCGGGTGACTTCTTCGATTCTCTCTTTAATCATACGCGGAGGCCTTCGCGCCGGTTTTGGCCCTCACCGGGCAAGAACTTTTTAACTGATCCGTCTTGCTGTTTCAAGCTTACTTCTCCAACAGCGGTTACGCCGCCTTCAACTCCGACGTACAATGCGCACATTTTGTGGCCTTGATCGAAATTGTGGAACAACAACGCGGACATTCCTTCGTCGTCGGATCGGCCGACGGTGCAGCCGGTTTTGCCGTCAACCGATTGACCTGCTTGATCAGTAAAAATATCACGAAGGCAACGATCAGGAAATCGAGCATCGCCTGCAGAAACACGCCGTAGTTGATGGTGGGCGCACCCGCTTGCTTCGCAGCCGCAAGCGAGGCCGGGTGTGTGCCGGACAGATCGATAAACAGGCTCGAAAAATCCACCTTGCCCAACACGAGTCCCAGTGGTGGCATCAGCAGATCGCTCACCATGGAACTCACGATTTTCCCGAATGCACCGCCGATGATGACCCCGACGGCCATATCGAGCACATTCCCTCGCATCGCAAATTCCTTGAACTCTTTCAGCATACTCCCCCTCCTTTATTTAACGGATGAACGTCCGGCTCCGGATGACTAGGATGTCGTGAGCAATCGCACTTCCTGCTGCGGGAAGGGCATCTCGATCCGATTGGCCCGGAATTGCTCGACAAGGGCCTGGTAGAGTTCCGCCTGCGCCGGCACATAGTCGGTGACATTGACCCACGGTTGAACGGAAAGCGTGATGGCCGAATCGGCCAACAGACTGATGCTGACCACGGGAGCGGGATTTTTGAGGACACGCGGATGTTTCGCCACGATGGCACGCGCGAGATTCAGCGCCTCAGTCAGGTTGGTCGTGTAAGCGACTCCCACCGAGAGGTTCATCTGCCGCATGTTGCCGTAGTTATGCAGCACCTCGCCGACGATTTTCCGGTTGGGCACCACCACGCGGGACTGGTCCGTATGGCAAGGCACCGTTGCAAAGACGTCGATGGAGATCACTTCTCCGTACACGCCGATGATCTCCACGTATTCGCCGACTCGATAGGGTTTGGTGAAAATGATCGTCAGGCCGGCGATGACATTGCTCAACACGCCCTGCAACGCGATACCGACACCCAGGCCGGCGATGCCGATCCCGGCGATCAGCGGCGCGATCTGCACGCCAAACTTATCGAGCGCCGCCAGCGCCGCAAAGGCAAACACGACCGCGCGGATGACCCGAACGATCAGGATTCTGACCGGCGGCTCCATATCCTGCCGCTGCAACCACCCCTGCACCACGTTCCCGACCCATCGGGCCAGGAGCGCCCCGACTGCCAGGATGGCGAGGGCTCCCGCGACCTGGAACCCATAGCGGATCGTTAAATCAATAATGATATCGACAGGCGGCATAGGAGACCTCCTTGGGAATCAGGCGGCAGCAGCATAGCGGGCAGATTGCCAGTTGACCAGCCACACGCCGGTGAGAATCAGGACGATCCCGGCGATCTTGGTTGCATCCAGCGTCTCTCCAAGAATCAACACTGAGAGCAGCAACGCCGACACCGGGATCAGATTGATAAAAATTCCGGCACGGGACGGCCCGACGCCTTTCACACCGTACAGCCATGCCTGCTGTCCCAGTGCGGTCGGAACAATAATAAGGAACGTCACGGCCAGCCACGCGGAAGGGACGACCGAATCCATCCCGGCCGCCATCGCTTTCTGATCGGTCCAGAGCAGCGGAATCTGCGGCAGAAGCGAGAACGCCAGCGTCGTCCAGTTCACGGTCAGCGGAGAAAATCGTTCCATAATATGGCGTCCACCGATCGAGTAGAGCGCCCAGCAGACCTGGGCGAGCACTACCAGGACACCGCCCAGCCAGGGATTTGCGCCCGCCCCGCCGGATGATCCCGCGCTGGATACCAGGGCCACCCCTCCGAACGACACGGCGCAGCCCAGTGCCACCGCGCGAAACGGCAGATCGCGAAGCAACAGCAACGACAGCAGTGCCGTGATCGCCGGCGCCGCGCCGATGATGACGCCGCCGACCGCCGCCTCCACATACCGAAGCCCGAAAAGCGTCAGCAGATGGTTGCCAAGCACGCCGAGGCTCAACACCCCAAGAATAGCAAGGTCTGACCCCGTGAACCTGGTGGTCTTCCCCTCCTGCCACCACCAGAGCGGAACGAGTAATGCCAGCGCGCCCACGCCTCGCAAAAGCGAGATTTCAATGACTGACAGAGAGCCCAGGGCCCATTTCTGCGCAACGATCGAGCCGCCCCAGGCCACCGCGGCAAACGTCAGCGCGCCGAATGCCGCCATCTCGGATGATTTGCTCATGCCTTGGGTTTGACGACCAACACGCCATCACGCACTGTCACCAGGACGGCGTCCACGTTGGGATCGGATGCGACGACCCGATTCAACTCTTGAATGGCCGCCGTGGATTGATCCGGCGGAGGCTGCTTCAGCACATCCCCGGACCAGAGCACGTTATCGATCAGGATCACGCCGGACGCCGATACCAGCTCGAGCGCCCGCCGGTAATAATTGACGTAATTCACCTTGTCCGCGTCGATGAAGATCAGATCGAACGGGCCGGCCAGGCCGCGCAGGGTTTCCAGCGCCGGTCCCATCCTGACTTCGATCTTGCCGCCCTGCGGGCTTCTGGAAAAATACTGCCTGGCCAGCGCCGCCGGCTTCTCGTCAATCTCGCAGGTGATGATCCGGCCGGCTGCGGGCAACGCTTCTGCAAAACACAGCGCGCTGTAGCCGGTGAACATGCCGATTTCCAGGACGCGTGCCGCCCCCACCAGCCGCACCATCATCTTGAGCAATGCCCCCTCGAGCGGTCCCACGACCATCTGCGAAAACTCCATCGTACGGACAGTCTCTTCGCGAAGCGCCTTGCAGAGATCCGACTCCGCCCAGGAATGCGCCCCGGCATATGCTTCTATGTTCGGTGGAACCAGATCTTTCATGCGTTCTCCAAAGCTTAATACCCCATTGCGGCATTCAACTTGGCCAGCACAGCCGGCGGCACGGTGAACTCGCCCTTCACTTCGATCCGATGCGGCACGAGCAGAGTCGTGTGGAAAGAGATGTCGCGGATCGCCAGCTTGAAGTCCGGCTGCTCCAGCGTGCTCAGTTCGACCGCTTCGACGGAATTCGTAATCGCGCCCGTATCCTGCGGCGCATAGTTCGTCACCACGGCTTCCAAAATCCCCAGGACCTGCTCGTTGGACTCGATACCCTTGGCTGCCTCCTGGAGCAGGCCGACGACCGCCTGCGCCTCTTCCGATACGCTGAAATTTTCCACCCGCTCCTTGCGCCGCAACGACATCAGATCGTTATCCAGATCCTTGCTGAAGGCCCCGTAGGCATAGCGAAAGAACTCGCAATGCAGGCCTTTGACGCCTTTATTGAACATCTGGAGTTCGCAGAGAAACGCCAACTGCTGAAGCTTCACGTCGTTCAGGAGACCGTGGGGCCCGGCGAGATGCAGCAGCGAGACGAGCAAGGCGCGGTCAACGGTGATTTGGTCGGGTTTGCGCATGAGTGGGGACTATAGTGCGCCCTTTGAACGGGCGTCAATGCCGATATTTCCGCACTTGACGGACTTTCATGCATTGGTTTTAAATAGCCCATGCCGGTCCGGGCGCACATGGCCAAGCTTCCCAAGGAGATAAGCGTCCTGAAGGACCATCTCGCCAAGCACCAACTCAAGCTCACCCGGCAACGCGAATACATTCTGCAGACGTTTCTCCAAAACGAGCACATCACCGCCGAGCAGATGTATCGCCTGCTGGCCATAAAAGACCCGCACATCGGGCTGGCGACCATTTACCGCACGCTGAATCTGTTCTGCGAAGCGGGCCTGGCCCAGGCCCGGCATTTCGGCTCCCAGACGCAATACGACAACGTGGCCCACAAGGGCCATCATGACCACCTCATCTGCACCGGGTGCGGGAAGATCGTGGAATTCGAGAACGAGGAAATCGAACGGCTGCAGAATCAAGTTGCCTCCAGGCATGGCTTCGCGATCAGCACGCACAAGCTTGAGCTGTACGGCCAGTGTTCTCATTGCCGGCATTAATTGACGGCTCCCCCATTTTTTTGCTATCTTATTGAGAAGATGAATCAATATCGTTTTCACTATTTCGGCCTGGCTGCGCTGTTCATCGTGCTGGCTACCGGCACCATGCCTGACGCAGCGGAACCCGATCGCCTGGTTGTGTACTCGGGACGCGCCGAACGGCTGATCAAACCCCTGCTCGACTCATTCCAGGCCAAAACCGGCATTCACGTCGACCTCCTCTCATCCGGAACGACAGAAGTAGTGAATCGGCTGCAGGCCGAGGGATCCCGGACACCGGCAGATGTGCTGATCACCAACGACGCCGGCAGTCTCGAACGCGCCCGCGAACTGCGCCTGCTGAGTCCTTCGGCTACTCCGAACAGTGTCGCAGCCATTCCTGCTCAATTCCGGGCTGCCGACAACAGTTGGATCGGCCTCTCCGGACGGTTCTGGATCGTGGTCTACAACACCACGCTGGTTAAACCGGCCGATCTGCGCTCGCTGCTGGATCTTGCCGAACCCAGATGGAAAGACAAAATCGCCATTCCCAACGCCGGCAGCGAATATCTCCAGGCCGGCGTCTCGGTCATCAAAGCCGTCTACGGCGACGACCGCACAAAACAATTCCTGGAGGGAATCAAGGCCAACGCCGGAACGCAGGTCTACGGAAAAAGCTCGCAGATCGTCGAAGCTGTCGCCAAGGGGCAGGCCGCGCTCGGCATCGTGAACCATTATTATGTGTACCGGCACCTGGCGACTCAGCCGGGGGCGCCGATTGCCGTCCTGATGCCAGACCAACACGAAGGCGGCATGGGTGCGATCATCAATGTCGCCGGGATCGGCATCGTTGCCCGCACCACACGTACCGATGCCGCCAGGCGGCTGGTGGACTATTTGACGTCCGAAGAAGGGCAAAAACAGTTTGCCGATCTCAACAAGGAGTACCCGCTCCATTCCCGCGTCGCTGCCGATTCGTCGCTGCCCCCTTACAAAACAACGCGTGTGGCGCCGGTTCCCCTGACCCGGCTGGGGGAGCTCCGCGAGCCGGCCATGATGCTCATCGAACAAGCAGGCCTCCGGTAACTGCGATGAACCAGGCTGCCGCAATCAAGCCTGCCCTCCCCGACTCCCTTTCTCTTGTCGCGCTGACGGTTGCAGGACTGCTCTGCCTTCCGCTCGCGTATGTCACTTACATGGCCCTTACCGCTGATGCGGCGATCTGGAGCCGGCTCTGGACGACACGAATCCCGGAGCTCCTGTTCAACACCACCGCTCTCGCGCTTGGCGTGGCAGCCGGCACGCTCCTCTTGGGTGTCTCCCTGGCCTGGCTGGTGGCACGGCGTGATTTCCCGGGCCAACCGCTATGGGAATGGGCCTTGGTGCTGCCGCTGACGATTCCCTCCTATGTGCTGGCCTACATCTATAGCCATCTCCTTGGGGCCAGCGGTCCGATTGAGTCGGCCTGGCAGATTCTGGCCGGTCCCGACAGCCATCTCCCATCGCCCCATAGTTATGCGGGCGCGGCGTTGGTGATGACATTGAATACATTTCCGTTCGTCTACCTGCTCGCCAGGGCTGCGTTTCTTAACCTGAACGTGTCGTACGAAGAAGTCGCACGGGCCTGCGGCGTTTCCCGAGCCGGCACCCTCTTCCGCGTCACGCTTCCTCTGATGCGTCCGGCGATCGTGGCCGGCTTGTCGCTGGTCGTCCTCTACGTGGTTTCGGATTTCGGCGCCGTGTCGTTGCTCCGTTACCAGACGCTCACGTATGCGGTCTATCAACAGATCACCGGCCGGTACGACCCGACCGCCGCCAGCATCCTGAGCCTGCTTCTCGTGATCGTCGCGTTGATCTTCCTGATCACCGAGCGATGGTTCCGGCAGCAGAGCAGATTCTTTCAAACGACGGGCCGCTACCGGGCGCGGGCCCGGCGACAGTGCAGCCCGCTCGGCGCACTGTTCGCCAGCGTCTACACGATCGGCGTGTTCGCCGCTTCGTTCGGTGTACCCGCGCTGCTGCTGGTGCAGTGGAGTGTTTCGGCGGTATCGTCGGGGGCCGTGGACGCCCGCTTTTTCGGATTCGTCTGGAACAGCGCGTTTCTGTCCGGGCTCGCCGCGACCTGCGCCGTGTTGATCGGCCTGCCCCTCGCCTATCTCGCCAGCCGACGGCCGTCACGGCTGAATCTTCTGTGCCTGCAGGCCGCCTATGCCGGTTACGTCCTGCCTGGACCAGTCGGTGCCCTGGCATTACTGGTGATTTTTTCGCATCTCGCGCCGTTCTGGTACGGAACAGCGGCCGTACTGGTCATCGCCTACGTCGTGCATTTTTTGCCGGCCGGCCTGCAATCCATGGAGCCGGCCCTGCAGCAGGTCACGCCCAATCTGGAGGAAGCGTCGCGCAGCCTCGGGTTCGGCACGGCGGCAACGCTCCGCCGCGTGACGCTACCGCTCGTGCGAAGCGGCTTCATCGCGGCGTGGGTGCTGATGTTCCTGCAGAGCATGAAGGAATTACCAGCGACTCTTCTGCTTCGGCCGGTCGGCTTCGACACGCTGGCCGTCCGCGTATGGCTTGAGGCCAGCGAGGAATACTACCAACTGGCCGCGCCGTCCGCGCTGTTGATCGTCATTATGACCATCCCGGCGATTCTGTTGTTGATCTCGAAAGATTGGCGGGCTGCCTAGGCATTATCATGTTCCATTCCGAACCCATGCCTTCCATCGAGCACAGCCGGCGGCCTGGCAATCCGCAGCACGACCAGCATCGCCCGACGGTGCTGGAGCTCCGCAATGTCTCTTGCATCTATGGGATGGATCGGCCGGCGATCACCGATATTTCTTTCGCCGCACTGGAAGGCGAGATCATCTGCCTGTTGGGCCCTTCGGGGTGCGGGAAGACCACAACACTGCGCGCCATCGCGGGCTTCGAGCCTGTGACTGGCGGCGAGATCCATCTCGAAGGCCGGCTGGTGTCGGCACCGGGCCATCTCATTCCGACCGAACAGCGTCGCATCGGCATGGTCTTTCAGGAATATGCCCTCTTCCCCCACCTGCGCGTCCAGGACAACGTGGCATTTGGGCTTCAGAAGCTTTCTACTGATGAACGAGCGACGCAGGTGCGCCTGATGCTGGAGATGGTCGGACTGACCGATCTCGCTGCGCGCTATCCTCATGAGCTGTCCGGCGGCCAGCAGCAGCGTGTAGCGCTGGCCCGGGCACTGGTACAGAAACCGGCTGTCCTCCTGCTGGATGAACCCTTCAGCAACCTCGATCCGGACATGGCCGGCAAGATGCGGGAAGACCTCCACGACCTGCTGCGGCGGACCAAAACGACCGCGATCCTCGTCACCCACGATCACGACGAAGCTTTTGCGATGGCCGACCGGATCGCTGTACTGAACAACGGCCGGCTCGAACAACTCGACACGCCGGAAGCGATTTACCATACGCCGTCCACGCCGTTCGTCGCGGACTTCGTCGGCCAGGCAGACTTTATTCCTGGAACGATCGAACGCGGCAAGGTCGTCACGGAGATCGGCGAATTTCCCCACCAACCCGACTACCGGGGCGGAGCCACCGTGGTGGTGATGATCCGCCCGGACGACGTCCATATCGCGCTCCTCGCACAGAGCACCACGCACATTCTGGCCCGTCAATTTCACGGCTCGGAAAACCTCTATACGATCGGTCTCCCCTCAGGCCGCGTCGTCCACAGCAGCGAACCATCGACCACCGTCTATCCGGTCGGCACGCCCGTTGAATTACAGGTGAATGCCACCCATACCGTGCTCTTCGAACAACATCTGCGCACGTAGCGTCGAGGGCCGCAATGACCAGGCAAACCCGCTGCATGATGTACGTTAAGCATGAAGATATTTCGCGTGAAAATTACTATTGACAGGGCCTGCACAGCTTTGCTATTGATACTGCTTATCAAATTCATTTATTAAAAACAAGCGGCCAGTCAGAGGTGATTCATTTATGGATGTGATAAAAGAAACCATCGACTACGGAGTCATTGGACTCCTCCTGGTCCTGAGCATTTGGTCCGTCGCCGTCGCGGTCGAGCGATGGCTGTTTTACCGCCGACTGAATGTGCAGCAGTTTCCAGGCCTGCAGGAACTTGAGATCGCCCTGACTAAACGTCTGGTGATCATCGGCACCGTCGCCGCCAATGCCCCCTACATCGGCCTCCTGGGCACCGTATTGGGCATCATGTTGACGTTCCATACGATGGGCACGTCCGGTACCATGGCCGTCAGCACGATCATGATCGGCTTAAGCCTGGCCCTGAAAGCCACAGCGATGGGCCTGCTGGTCGCCATTCCCTGCGTGGTCATGAACAACGTCCTCCGCCGCCGCGTCGCGGAGCTGATCGCGCAGTTCAAGGTTCACCATGGATCGTGAGCTCAATCAGATCAACGTCATCCCGCTCGTGGATGTCATGCTGGTGCTGTTGGTGATCGTGTTGACGACTGCAACGTTCATCACGACAGGGCAGATTCCGGTGGACCTGGCCAAGGCCAAGGAAGCCGGCGACCGGCGCGACGTGCCATTGATTCTCACCCTGACCAAAGAGGGACAACTGTTCCTGAATGAGCAGCCCGTGACCAAAGAGACGCTCCCAAACGCGATGGCGCCCCATCCGCGGGAATCCCTCGTCGTGGTGCGCGCAGACCGGGTGACGCTCCTGGAGCGGTTTGTCGAAATTGTGGACGAGGTGCGCGGGCTCGGATTCAAGCAAGTGAGCCTGGAAGTGGTGAAATTGTGACGGACGCCATGCCTCGCCCATTTCAATTCTCAGGTTCCTATACGCTCAGCTGGGCATTCTCACTGTTGTTCCACGGCGTAATGGTGGGGTTTGCCGTCGCGCTGATGACGGATCTTCGTTTGGCCCCCCAACCGGAGCCGTTTAAATGGGATGTCTCGGTCTTCGAGTCTGCACCCACGCCGGCGCAACGGTCCGCCCCGTCCCAGCCGACTGCCGAAAGCCGTCCTGAGGAATCTCAGCCTGTCGTCCAAACGGTACAGGAAGTTATTCATCGGGAGGTCCGGACGGTGACCCCTGTCGTCCAAGCCGTCCCCCAGCCTATTCGGTCGGAGCCCCAAGTCATTGCGCGCACGGCACAGCCGATTGAAACGCCTTCTCCGGCAGCCATGGAGCAGCCGTCCGCAGCCGCAACGTCAGCCCAGCCGGCTCAGCTGATAAATCAGCCGGCGGGCGTACAGACAATGCCCGTCCGTTCCTCGCCGGCTCCCCAGCGGGATTACGGCTGGCTGGCGGAAACGCTCAGGGACCGGATCGAGGAATTGAAACGCTACCCGCCGATGGCCAGAATGAATAACTGGCAGGGGAAAGTCGTGCTGAAATTCTCGGTCAAGGATGACGGCACGGTGGAGAATCTGGAAGTCGTGCAAAGCTCGGGACACGCCGTGCTCGACGAGGCGGCCATGGAAACCATCAGACGCGCCTCTCCCCTGCCGCTCAAGCACGAACTGGGCAAGCCCAGAGTGACTTTCCAGTTTCCGATCAGTTATACCTTGCGATAACAGGAGCAGCTTATGACATGTCGTTCGTTGCACAGATTCGCGCCGCTCGTGCTGATAGGAAGCCTGCTCGCCGCTTCATCAAGCCCGGCGGCTGAACTCGCCACAACTGAAATTGAAGAAGTGTCCGACGCAGAGAAGATCAAGTGGGCGCATGCGACGAAAATCTCTGCTGCAGAAGCAATCAAAACAGCCACTACGCACACGCCGGGACAGGTCATCGAAGCTGCCCTCCATGCCATTCGCGGCCGGCTGTTGTTCGAAATCGAGGTGGTCACGAAAGATGACCGTGTGGTGGAATTGTTCGTGGATCCCCAAACCGGCAAACTCATTCAGCAGGGAGAATTGAAACGATGAAGTCCCCGTCTGTCATCACATGGATCGTCGGCATCGGCCTGTTTGTGGGCCTCTGCATCGTCAGTCCGGCCGCCTGGGCCCAAGCCAAGGGCGAGAAAACGTTTCAGGCCACCCTGACCGATGCCCAGGGAGTCGAAACAGAAGTCAAAAACGTCATTTTCTACTGGGAAGAGAAAATCAGCGAGATTGCCTTCGTCCCGCACGAGCTCAAGCAGATTCCGGTCAAGCGCGGTACGACGACGGTCAACGTAAAGTTCAACACCATCAAGTTCATTGACGTCAAGCCTGGGGCAGACGCGAAAACCCTGCCGACATTACTGGTGACCCTGACAAACGGCAAAACCGGCGAATTCGCTCTGGCGATCGATGGCAAATTCAAGGGAGACTCCGATTTCGGCGAGGTCGAACTGCCGGCCAGCGGCCTGAAGAAGATTGCATTCAAATGACGAACCGGTATTCCCATTCCGCAGACTGTTCAAGGGCTCCGCGATCCTGCTCGTTCGTACTTGTTTTTTCCGAGCGTTCCCCTTAGCCACATCACATAACTTACGGGAGGTCGGTCCATGCGAGGCTTTCACATATTATTGAGAATGAGAATTGTAATCATAAATGTATTCATGGGCGTCCTGCTCGCCGGCAGCAGTATCCTGCTATCCCCTGTCGGACATGCCGCAGAAGCGGAGCCAGCGACTGCCCAGGATTCTGATGCGCCGATCGTGTTTGATGAGCCGGCCAAGCCGGCGGAGAAACCGATCAAGCTTCCCCTGACGGAGGTCATCGGGATCGGGCCCAATGCCCTGGCGCATATTCCCGGCTCCGGCCAGGTCATCACCAAGGAGGAACTGGAACGGAACCACCGGTTGACGATCAACGAAGCATTACGCTCAGTGCCGGGCGTCAATGTTCGGGATGAAGATGGGTTCGGCTTGCGGCCGAACATCGGCATTCGCGGGTTGAACCCGACGAGAAGCACCAAAGTCCATATCATGGAGGACGGCGTGCCGATCATGCTGATGCCCTACGGGGATGCCTCGTCCTATTATTTCCCCTCCCTCTTCCGGTTCGACCGGATCGAGGTCCTGAAAGGCAGCGGCCAGTTGCTCTACGGGCCGCAGAGCATCGGAGGCGTCATGAACCTGATCACGCGCATGCCCTCCGCCACGCCACAAGGCAATTTACAGGTGACCGGCGGTAACCTCAGCTACTTGAATACCCACTTCGATTACGGAGGCATGTGGGGGAAAAACGGCTACCTGGTCGATTACACCCATTTTCAGGGTACCTCCCCTCGCTTCTTCCAAAACAGGGTCAAGGTGGACGACGCCACGTTCAAAACTGTGCAGGAACTCAGCGACAGGGCAACCATCCTGACCAAGTTCAATTACTACCGCGAAGACTCCACTCTCGGCTATCAAGGCATCACGGAAAAGCAGTGGGGCCAGGACGCACACCACTCGCCCTTCCAAAACGACAATATCGACTTCCGGCGACTCGGACTTCACGTCGCAGTCAATTACATGTTCACGGCAAATCTGACGTCCACCACAAACTTCTTTGGACACTACATCTCCCGGGACTGGGGAAGGCAAATGCAGGATAAAGATGGCGTCGCCGGAGGGGCAGGATGCACGCTGACTGGCAGCACTGTCGGTGGAGATTGCGTTACAGGGAACAACATCAACGCCACCGCTGCGGATGCGCTGCCGGCCAACGGCCGTTTCGTGAACGCCCGCAAATACTGGGTTTATGGCGTTGAGCCACGGTTCCACCTTGACCACAAGATGCTGGGCGTCAATTCCGAAGCTGATTTCGGAGTCCGGTACATGTCCGAGCAATCAGAACGGAAGCAGTTCATTAATGTCACGTCGGGAACTGGACAAACATGTCCGGCCAGCACAGCCGCAGGCCAGAACTGTCTCGGCGAGGACACGTTTCGCACAACCAACGCCTATGCGCTGTTTTTTCAAGACCGGCTTCTCGTGACCGATAAGGTCACGATTACACCGGGCTTGCGGGTCGAGCATGTCAATTACGACCAACAAGACAAGCGTGCCAACAACGGTAACGGCGCCTACACGAAAACCCACATTACCGAAGTGCTGCCGGGTATCGGCGCGACCTATTCGCCGGTCAAGCAGTACACACTGTTTGCCGGCGTCCATCGAGGATTTGCGCCTCCGCAGATTTCCGATGCCATCCAATCCAATGTCGTGGTTGACCTGGACGCAGAATTGAGCTGGAACTATGAGCTCGGTGTGCGCGGCCAGCCGGCCCACTGGCTCGGATTCGAAAGTACGCTGTTCCGGATGGACTTCCAAAACCAGATCATCTCCCAGTCGGTCGCCGGCGGCGCGGGCGCCACGAACACCAACGCGGGCCGGACAGCTCATACGGGCATCGAGTTCGCCACGAAGATGGATTTGTTGGATCTGGCCAAAGGACGGCAGGACAAGAACGAAGACATCGTTTTTGATGTCAACTATACTTGGTTAGGACAAGCCGAATTCAGAGGCAACCGCAACAGCAATATCACCGGCGCCGCACTGCTCCCTGAGGAGAGCGCCACCTTCAATACCAATAACTACCGCCTGCCCTACGCGCCCAAGAACATGCTGACGGCAGGGCTGGGGTATGCCAATCGGAGCATCGGCTTTGACGTCCGGGCCGAGACTCAATGCATCAGCGACATGTTCGGGGACGACCGGAACACCCATAACCCGACGCCGAACGGCCAGCGCGGGATCATTCGCGGCTGGTGCGTCATGAATGCGTCAGCCAATCAATTCGTGAAGCCACTCGGCACCACATTCTTTATCACCGGCAAAAACCTGCTCGACCAGCTCTACATGGTGGACCGGACCCGCGGGATCTATCCGGGCCTGCCATTTTTGGTGCAGGCCGGTGCGAAGTGGACGTTCTAACGCAACGATGAGAAACAGAGTGGATGGGAGGAAGAACGGGGCTAACTGGCTTCTTTGTAGCCGCAGTCCTCATTGCGGCACTGAACACTGTTGCCGGACTGCTTGCTGATCTTCTCGATCAAAAACGGCGCGTGGCAGTTCGGGCAGGCTTTATTGATGGGCCGGTCCCAGAGGGCATATTCGCACTTTGGGTAATTGCCGCAGGCGTAGAAGGTACGGCCTTTTTTACTCCGCTTCTGGACGAGGTTGCCGCCGTCCTGCGGACATTTCACGCCGAGCGGAATCGCCTTGGTCGTCTTGCACTCCGGATAGGCTGAGCAGGCGATGAATTTTCCGAACCGGCCCACTTTAATCACCATCGGCGAGCCGCATTTCTCGCACTTCTCGTCAGTCGTCATGTCCTGTTTGGCCACGATCTTGATCGTGCCATCCGGCAGCCGTTCGAAGTTCTGCGTGTTCTTGCAGGGCGGATCTTCCTTGTAGCCCGGGCAGGCCAGAAACTTTCCGTTCCGGCCCCATTTGATCTCCAGCATCCGTCCGCACTTCTCGCACGGAAGGTTTGTCGGAGGCTCGACAATATCCTTGGGACCGGCAATGTCCTTCGCCTTTTCCATGTCCTTGATGAACGGGTCGTAGAAATCCCTCACCACCGCCACCCAGGCTTTGCTGCCCTCCTCCACCTCGTCCAGTTCCTTTTCCATCAACGAGGTAAAGTCCGTACTCAGAATGTCGGGGAAACCCTTGACCAGAAAGTCGTTCACGGTTCGTCCGGTTTCCGTCGGAATAAACCGGCCCTCGATCTTCTCGGCATATTTGCGATCCTGAATCGTCGAAATGATCGCGGCATACGTCGAGGGACGCCCGATGCCATTTTCTTCCAATTCCTTGATCAGCAAGGCCTCGTTATACCGCGGAGGCGGCTGCGTAAAGTGCTGCTTGGGAGAGAGGCCCGCCTCGGTCTGGCCCTCCTGGCCGACCAGCTTCAAGGACTCGCCTTCCTCCAGCACCGGTAGTTGCCGAGAGGATTCGTCGTCGGATTCCTGTTCGGCCTTGCGAGCCGGTCCCTCGCCCTCGGTGTCTTTCCCCTCCATATACACCGCCAGATGCCCCTGGAATTTAACGACAGTTCCGTTGGCGCGAAAAATATAGGTCTGACGGGTGCCCTGCGGAGCGGAATCCACGCGGGTGACGTCCATCACGGCCGGAGCCATTTGCGACGCGACAAACCGGTTCCAAATCAATTTATAGAGTTGGTAATGATCCTGCTCCATATATTGTTTCACGGATTCCGGATCGCGGCCAACGGACGTGGGCCGGATCGCCTCGTGAGCTTCCTGCGCCGCCTTCTGAGTCTTATAGACGTTCGGAGTTGCCGGCAGGTACTCCGCACCGAACCGTTCCCGGATCAGCTGGCGCGCTTCCTCCGCCGCCTCGCTGGAAATACGGGTGGAGTCCGTTCTCATGTAGGTAATGAGTCCTGTGGCCCCCTCTTTCCCGATCTCCATGCCTTCGTACAGATGCTGCGCCAGGGTCATGGTTTTCTTGGCCGAGAACCGCAGCTTGCGCGAGGCGTCCTGCTGCAGGCGGCTGGTAATGAACGGCGCGACCGGATTACGCCGTTTCTCCTTCCGCTCGATGGACTGGACTGAAAATTTCTTGTTTCGCACATCGGCGACAATGCCCTCCGCCACCTGCTGCGAAGGAACCACCGCCTCTTTGCCGTTGATGCTCTGCAACTTCGCCTCGAAGGACGGTGGATGCTTGCCGGCCAGCGTGGCCGTAATGGACCAGTATTCCTCCGCCCGGAACGCTTCCCGTTCCTTTTCGCGGTCGCAGATCAGCTTGACAGCGACAGACTGCACCCGGCCCATGCTCAACCCGCGGCGGACCTTTTTCCACAGCAGCTGGCTCCCCTGATAGCCGACAATGCGGTCCAGGATGCGGCGAGCCTGCTGCGCCTGCACCCGCTTCATGTCGATCTGGCCGGGCGATTGCAGCGCCCGTTTGATTGCGGACTCGGTGATCTCGTTGAACAACACGCGAAAGACTTTTTGCTCGGCGGCCTTGCCCTTGGACTTGGACTTGCCCTTCGGCTTGCCCGCCAATTCTTCCGCAATGTGCCATGCAATCGCCTCCCCCTCACGATCCGGGTCGGGCGCGAGAAACACCTTGTCGACTTCTTCGGCTTTCTTTTTAATGTCGGCAAGAATTTTCGACTTTCCCTTGATCGTGACGTAGTGCGGCTTGAAGTCATCGTCGAGATCCACGCCGAGCTTGCTGGTCGGCAGATCCTTCACGTGGCCCACCGACGCCATCACGGTATAGCCCCGTCCGAGGTACTTGGAGATGGTTCTCGCCTTGGCCGGCGACTCGACAATAATGAGGGACTTAGCCATGCGGATCAGACTCCAATGTGTCGTCTACAAATATTTTTCCAACCGTGGCGAGATATATACCGCAATCGGCATATTTTCAAGCTTCTACCCGTTTTACGCTTTGATACACGATCGGCCGGGGAGCTGTCAAATCGCGCCTCGCAACTCCAACGAGAGCAGCAGACTCATGACCTGCGCAGCTGGCAAACCGCTTTTGATGATCAGTTCGTCGATATGCACCGGCTCCGTCGAAAGTACGGCGTAGAGCTCCGCCTCGTCTTTCGCAAACGCGGGCACGATGATTGTACCTGATGTGTCAAGACTGCCCGTCGCTCCTCCATCCGTGCGCGAAACGCCGGCTCCATCTGCGGGAGCAATTCCTCGATAATATCATCGGCGCATTCCGCCAGTTTCGCCCCCTGCTTGATCAGGCCGTTCGTCCCGCGGCTCTGCTCCAACTGCACCGACCCGGGTACCGCGAACACCTCCCGGCCCTGTTCAGCCGCCAGCCGCGCCGTGATCAGCGATCCGCTTTTCGGCGCCGCCTCCACCACGACGACCCCGATCGAGAGCCCGCTGATGATGCGATTGCGCTTCGGGAAATGATACGCATGCGGATAGGCGCCAAGCGGCAGTTCGGAGAGCACGGCCCCCCGTTCCTCGATCTTTTTTCTGAGCGCCAGGTGTTCCGGCGGATAGGTGCGGTCGATACCGCATCCGAGCACGGCGATCGTCCGGCCGCCCGCCTCCAGCGCGCTCTGGTGCGCCGCCCCATCGATACCTCGCGCAAGACCGCTGACGACCGTCAAACCGGCTGCCGCAAGCTCCCGGCTGAACCGCTCGGTCACCACGCGGCCGGTCGGCGTCGCGTGGCGCGTGCCGACGATGGCCACGGCATGGTAATCCTCCTCGCAGAGCGTTCCGCTCATGGAAAGCAACGGTGGCGGATCGTGAATCGTCTTCAAGCGTGCCGGATAGTCCGGATCGAGAATCGTCAGGACCCGAATCGGCATCCGCTCGATTGCCTTGAGCTCACGGTCGATTGCCTGCAGGTCCTCGGAGCGTGCCCCCTGGCGAATCGCCTTCGCCAGCGCTGGGCTGGCCCCGCCGGCCTGCATCAATTCATCGTGCGATGCCCGCAGAACGGCGTCAGGCGAGCCCAGGGCCTCCACGAGCCGGCAGAGTATCGCGTCGCCGATGCCGGGAACCGCGCGCAGCTCGAACCACGGCCTGAGCGAGGCCGTGGTCTGGACAGCCTTCGCTTCAGAGTGTAACGATGTCATATTGCTCAAGGTGAAGCATATGGTCAGGTTTCACGATAAGCTTGGCATGACGCTCGCGCTGCAGCATCTCGACACCGGCGTATTCCTCCCCGTCGAGCAACTCGGCAACGCTCGGATGCACGCCGACGATGATCGTCTGCTCGTCTCCCATGTTGCCGAGCCGCCGGAGTTCCCTGAAAATTTCGTAGGCCACGGTCGTCGGCGATTTCGTGTACCCGCGTCCCTCGCAATAATGGCACGGCTCGGACATGGTCCGAAGCAGGTCTTCCCGTACACGCTCGCGCGAAATCTCGATCAGCCCCAAATCTGAAATATGGGAGATCCGCGTGCGCGCCTTGTCGCCGGCCATGGCGTCCACCAGCGCCTGGTAGACACGTTCCCGGTTCTTTTCCCGCTCCATGTCGATGAAGTCGATGATAATGATGCCGCCGATCCCGCGCAGCTTGATCTGGTATGCGACCTCCTTGACCGCCTCGAGATTATTTTTGAGAATCGTTTCTTCCTGATCGCGCTTGCCGACGAAGCGGCCCGTGTTCACGTCGATCACCGTCATCGCCTCGGTATGATCCACCACGATGGACCCGCCAGATTTCAGCCACACTTTGCGGCTGAGCGCGCGGGCGATCTCCATTTCGATCCCCAGATGATCGAACAGGCTCTCCTCCCGATTATGATAGTGCACACGCGAGACCTGATCGGGCAGAAACCGGCGCACGAAATCCCGGACCGCTTCGTACTCTTCCTTCACGTCAATGATCAACCGGTCGACTTTTTTCGAAAACAGATCCCGAATGACCCGGAAGGTCAAGGACAGGTCGGCATGCAGAAGATTCGGTGACGACCCGTGCTCCCGTTTCTTCACCACCTCTTCCCAGAGAGCCTCCAGGAACTCCACGTCTGACCGCAAATCCTCTTCTTTCACGCCTTCGCTCACGGTCCGGACGATATAGCCATGCCCGGGCCGGCGGAGCCGCTTGACGATTTCCTTCAGACGGGCCCGTTCCTCGTCCCTGGGAATCCTCCGGGAGACGCCCACGTGCTCGACGCCGGGCATGAACACCAGGGACCGCCCGGGCAGCGACACGTAGGTCGTCACGCGGGGCCCCTTCGTCCCGATCGGCCCCTTGGAAATCTGCACCATGAGTTCCTGCCCTTCCTTCAAAAGGGCCTCGATGGGCTGCGCCGACTGACGGCGGGGTTTCGGCATATCACCGCCCTTGTCGTCGTCCTCGCTGTCCATCAGCGTATCGCCCGCCTCCGTCTCAAGCGAGAGGTCCGACACGTGCATGAACGCGGCCTTGTCCATCCCGATATCGATGAACGCCGCCTGCATTCCCGGCAATACTTTGACGACCCGTCCAATGTAGATGTTACCGACATAGTCTTTCTTCTTGGCGCGATCCACGTAGAGATCCGTCATCACGCCGCCATCCAACACCGCCACGCGGGTCTCTTCCCGCGTGACGCTGATTGCAATTTCCTGTCCCATAATCCTCCTGATAGCTGAGAGCAATGCGCCGTCAGCTGTTAACGTTCTAATAAAACAGCGTTAGCCGCCGTCGTTTAATGTTCAACAGCAATCCCAGCGCTGCCATCGTGGCCACGGTGGAACTGCCTCCATAACTCATCAAGGGAAGCGGAATGCCCACGATGGGGAACAGCCCCACCGTCATGCCGATGTTGATCACCAGGCAAAAGGCCAGCATGGCAATGAGCCCGGCTGCCAGGAGCGCGCCCAGCATGTCCTTGGCTTTCAGCGCGATTTCCAGCGATAGCCAGATCAATCCCGCGAACAGCCCCAACAGCACCAGCACACCGAGAAATCCCCATTCCTCGGCGAACACCGCAAAGACGAAGTCGGTGTGGCCTTCCGGCAAAAATTTCAACTGGCTCTGCGTTCCTCCGTACAATCCCTTGCCCAGGAGCTCCCCCGACCCGATCGCAATGCGCGACTGCAAGCCATGGTACCCTTTGCCGCCCGTATCGTAGGCAGGATCGACAAACGTCATGATCCGCTCACGCTGGTAGTCGTGCAGCGAACCCCAGACGAGTTCCCACGCAAAGGGGAACAGCATCACGGCAAACAGCAGCAGCGTGCCCATCGCCTTGGACCGCATGCCCACCACCAGCAGCATCGAGATATAAATGGAGAGGTAGCTGAGCCCGCTTCCCAGATCGGGCTGCTTGAGAATCAGCAGCAACCCCGGCAGCATGATCAGCCCAGGCAGCACCACCCGCTGCATCCACCCCTGCCGGGGGCTCCTGGTGTAATAGGTGGCCAGCGTCAGCACCAGGACCAACTTGGCGAATTCGGATGGCTGGAACACGAACGGCCCGATGGGAATCCATCGCTGCGCCCCACGGCTGGTCTTGCCGGCAACCAGCACGACGACCAGGAGAACGAGCAGTAACGCATAGAGCACGTACGCCAACCGTGAAATCTTGTGGTAATCCATGACGAGCATGGCCACAAACGCCCCACAGCCGATCGCGATCCAGGCCAGTTGCTTCAAATACACTGGCGTGCTGGTGACCGCTTGCACGGGGGTGACGCTATAGATCGACAGCACTCCCAGAGACAGGATCGCGGCGATCAATCCAAGAAACCGCCAGTCGAAATGATCCGGCGTCAGCGAACGGCTATCCAGGACACGATCAATCATGGACTTCCCGCATGGCGACGGCAACAGCAGGCGACTCCGCCGGCACGGCATCGGCCGTCACCGGCTCGGCCGGTTTTGATTTGACGTACGCTTCGATCACCTGCTTGGCCAGCGGCGCCGCCCACGATCCGCCGTGTCCCATGTTCTCCACCAACACCACCACGGCGATACGCGGCGCCTCCGCCGGTGCATAGGAAACGAACCACGCATGGTCGCGCAGTTTTTTGGGAATGTCCGTGCCCTTCCTTCGATCATCCTTGAGCGCGGCCGTCTGCGCCGTGCCGGTCTTGCCGGCGATCCTCACGAGCGCCGAACGGGCCCGGCCGGCCGTGCCTCTGGTCACGACGCCTTCCAACGATTCATGGAGCAGTTCGTACGTTTCCGGCTTCAGCGCCAGCTTCGGACGCGGCACCGACGGAAGATCCAGCACCTGACCGGTCGCCCGCTCTTTGATCGCCCGCACGATGCGAGGGCGGAACGAGTCGCCGTTGCCGGCAACGGTGGCCATCACCATCGTCATCTGCATGGGCGTAACGGTCGTATATCCCTGTCCGATGGCGGCCGAGATCGTTTCGCCCGGCAGCCAGATCTCGTTGCGCACCCTGGTTTTCCACGCCGTGGACGGCACGATCCCTGTGCGCTCGGACGGCAATTCGATGCCGGTCTCATGCCCGAGCCCAAACCGGTCGGCGAATTGCGCCATCGTGTCGATGCCCAGCTTCTGACCGAGGGTGTAAAAAAACACGTCACAGGAATCCACAATCGCATCCATCACGTCCATGACGCCATGCCCGCGCTCCTTCCAATCCCGGTAGACGCGACCGCCGAACGGATAGCCGCCCATGCAGCGGACCTTGGTGGTCAGATTGACGGTACCCGTTTCGAGGCCCGCCGCAGCCATGACGATTTTGAACGTCGAGGCGGGCGGATACTGTCCCTGCGTCGCACGGTTCGTCAGCGGGTGCCCTTCGTCCTGAACGATTTTTTCCCATTGTTTGGCCGTCAGTTCGCGCGAGAGTACGTTCGGATCGAAGGCCGGCCGGCTGGCCATGGCCAGCACATCGCCCGTCCCGGTCTCGATCGCAATGATGGCGCCGAACTCCTCGCCGAGCAACTGCTCGGCCAGAGACTGCAAACGGGCGTCGATCGTTAGGTAAAGATCGTCGCCGGCCGATGGCTTGCCGACCTCGACCGTCTTTTTTTCATGGCCCATCGCGTCCACTTCAACGGTTTTTTGACCGGCGCGGCCACGGAGGAATCGGTCGTAGGTTCTCTCCACGCCATACTGGCCGATGATGCTGCCCGGATGCAGTTCGGTATATTCTGGTTTCTCCAACTGATCCGACGACACCTCGCCCACGTAGCCAAGCAGGTGCGCCGCCGTCAGGCCGCTGGGATAATTGCGCTGGGACTCCGCCCGTACCGTCACGCCGGGGAGATCCAGGCGATGCGACTCGATCAACGCCGCTTCCCGCAACGTGAGACCATCCTTCACTTTGCGCGGCAACAGTTTGCTGCCCCGCTCGGGCAACTTCTTTCGAACCGTGTTCTCATCCAGCCCGACGAGATTCACCAGCGATTCGATCAACGCCTTGCGGTCCTTCACGTCTTCCAGCTTCACGTAGAGCCCGAAGCTCGGCACATTGTTGGCCAGCAGCACGCCATTGCGGTCGTAAATCAGTCCCCGCACCGGTTCCAGCACCACGGCCCGCGTACGGTTATTTTCCGACAGATCGTGGTAATAGTCCCCTTCATTGATCTGGAGATACCATAGCCGCAGCGCAAGCAGGCCCACCACGAGCAGCAGACCGATCTTGAACAGGATCAGCCGCTGCTGGAGTTCCCGCAACTCGTCGTGCTGTGTGCCGCTCCGCGTGCTCATGCCGCCCCTGTCAATGTCCTGCTACACCAGTGAATCATCTTTTCGAAACCTCTCCGCCAAAATCCAATACAACCCCATGCCGATCGCGGTATCGAACATCGCCTGCGGCAGCAACACCGCTCGCACCGCAGCCAGCGTGCCCTGTCCGCCTGCGCCGGCGACCAGAAACGCAATGCCGGAACACACGGACAGGCCCAGGACCATGGGAAACACCGTGACCGGCGTCGTGCGGGCCACATACCGCCCCACGACACCGGCCGACAGTCCGATCACCGCTTTGGTCGTCAGGTTGATCCACGCATCGCCGGCCGAAAAGAGATCCTGCTCAAACCCCAGCAGCACCCCCAGCAGCACTCCATCCGCCATACCGCCGAACACTCCGATCAAGCTGACGGCAACCAGGCACAAGTCGGGACGGACTCCCGCCACGCTCAGATGATCGAGCACCGTGGTTTGAATCGGCACCACCCCCAGCACGAGCCCGACATAGAGCAACCGCCTCATGGCTTTTTCTTCTCCGACGGAGAAACCGCCGGCGGCTCTTCACTTCGACGGGGCACCGTCACCACCAGCACCTCCTCCAGTTTCGTAAAATCCACCTCCGGCTGCACGTCGGCCGTCTGAAAGAGTTCGCCCTCGTCCTTTTGAATATTCGTGATCGTACCGACGGGAACGCCCTTGGGGAACCCTCCGGTCAGGCCCGACGTCACCACCGGATCGCCGATCCGCACCGTCGAGAGCAGCGGGATGTATTTCATGCGCACCGTGCCCCCGAACGTGCCTTCGATGATCCCCTCGTCCCTGGTCCGCTGGATCAGACTCGTGACCGCGTTGTTGGGATCGGTGATCAACAGAACCACGGAAGAGGACGCCCGGGTCTTGACCACGCGCCCCACTGCGCCCGTCAACGTCATGACGCCCATCTCGACCTGGATGCCGTCACGCTCGCCCTTGTCCAACACCACGCCACGATACCAGTTGGTCGCATCGCGGCCGATGACCCGCGCCGCCACCGTCTGGGCCGGCGCGCCCGCCTGGAAACGAAGCAATTCGCCCAACCGCTGATTGGCGGCCGCCATCTCGCGCAAGTCGGCGGCCTGGCCGCGTAGAAATTCGATTTCGCGTCGGAGTTGCTGGTTTTCTTCATGGACTTTCCGCAGCGCCACATAGCGGTCCCAGATCTCGCCGGCATGGCGGTCTGCGGAAGACAGCACATCAAGTGGAAGCGCGACGATATCGGCAAGCGGTTTACCGATGGCCTGGAGGAGCGTCCGGCTTTGTTTGGGGAGGACGAAGACGAGCGAGAGCAGCAACGCGCACAGCACGAGCAGCACTCGCCTGGTTCCGGATGTCGAACGAAACATTGGCCATCCCTGGGCGGGATGAGCCCCCTTACCGGTTGCTGCTGTATTGGGACATCACCGTGACCTTGCGGAGCAGGTCCAAATTGTCCAGGATTTTCCCGACCCCCAATACCACGGAGGTCAACGGATCATCCACGGTGATGATCGGCAGATTCGTTTCTTCGCGGAGTCTGGTATCCAGGCCTTTCAGCATGGACCCTCCCCCAGTCAGAACAATCCCACGATCGATAATATCGCCAGCCAGCTCGGGGGGGGTGTTTTCCAGGGCCACCTTGATCGCATTGACGATCGTGCCGATGGGTTCCTGAAGCGCTTCCCGGATTTCGGCGTCATCCACGACCAGCGTCCTGGGGATGCCCGAAATCAAATCCCGCCCTTTAATCATCAACGTCTTTTTCTCCTCGAACGGATAGGCCGAGCCGATGTCCAGCTTGATATGCTCGGCCATATGCTCCCCGATGAGGAGGTTGTATTTCTTCTTGATGTAGTTCGTGATCGCATCGTCCATGCGGTCGCCGGCCACCTTCACGGACTCGCTGTAGACGATCCCGCCCAGCGAGATAACCGCGATATCCGTCGTGCCGCCGCCGATGTCCACCACCATGTTGCCGGAGGGCTCGGTGATCGGCAGCCCCGCTCCGATCGCCGCCGCGACCGGCTCTTCGATCAAATAGACTTCATGCGCGCCGGCCAGCTCGGCGGAGTCCCGCACAGCACGCTGCTCGACCTGCGTGATGCGCGACGGCACGCCAATGATGATGCGGGGACGCACGAACATGCTGCGATTGAGCGCCTTGTTGATGAAATAGCGCAGCATGCGCTCGGCCATTTCGAAGTCCGCGATCACGCCTTCCTTCATGGGACGGATCGCCGTGATATTGCCCGGTGTGCGGCCCAGCATTTTCTTGGCTTCCGTGCCGAACGCCAGCGCCTTTTCGGTTTTCTTCTCCACCGCCACCACGGATGGCTCGTTCAGCACGATGCCCTTGCCGCGAACGTACACCAGCGTCGTTGCGGTGCCCAGATCGATGGCGATGTCGTTGGAAAACCAGCCCAAGACTTCCGAAACAAATCCCACTTAAATAATCCTTCCCTGCACTCTCCATCCCGCAGGATGGTCAAAAGGGTCGTTCAGCAAGGCCGCAGCAAACGAGGGCCCGAAACGTACGTCTTTCGGTACGTTGAGGGTCCGAGCGATGCGAGAACGCAGCTGGCGGCCTTTTTCAACATCCTACTAATCGGGAAAATCCAGTTGCCCAGAGTCCAATACCTGTGTTCCTGCTATCTCGTCGCCCAGCCGGACACCCTGCTCGTTTCCGATCAACAGCAGCGCTTCGAACGCCACGACCGCCCCTGCCAGCAGCCAGCCGATGTACGGCACCGGAACCAGCAGGTACGCGAACGCCATCGGAAGATTGCGGATGACGGATTCCAGGAACCCCGAAAATTCCTTCGTGCGCGGGACCACGGTCTGCAATCCGATCAGCCGCTTCCCCACGCTCCGCCCGCCGGGAAACCCGTCGGCAATCAGCGCGTATGCCAATCCTGCAATCCAGCCCACCGGCGCAATCACCTGACTCGCGGCGGCGACCAGCATGCCATCGATCGCCTTGGCGATGAATCGGTTGAGGACGTGCGCTTTGGGATAGACCCCGCTTCCCAACGGGTTGGATCCCCACACTTCCTCCGTCAAGCGACCTCCTCACAACTGGCCGCAAAGTATAGCAAAATTAATTCCATATCACAAACACAGCTTTCCGAAGTGTCCGACCATCCCCACTTGCCTTTCTGCCGGACGCTCAGTAGAATCCCATCCACCTATGATCAAACTGCTGCGAGAAGGCAATCTACTATATCCTTGGGCCCTCAAGGCCGTCATGATCGCCATCGCCCTGACGTTCATGGTCGGCATGGGCTGGTGGGGCTACGGCGAATCACAGACCGATTCCGTCGCCACGGTCGGCCCGCTGAAAGTCTCGCGGGACGAGTTCATGCGCCGCCACAAGAACCTCTACGAGTTCAGCAAGAAACAAAAAATGCCGGACGCGATCAAGGACGACGTGCTCAAGCAGATGGCTGTCGAACAGATGGCGGAGGAAAAACTCTGGCGCCTGGCCGCGGACGACATGGGCCTGACCCTCTCGCCCGAGGAGTTGCATGCGGCCATTACGCGGATCAAGGATTTTCACCAGAACGGCAAATTCGATCCGGAACTGTACAAACGCCTCCTGGCCTTCAACCACCTCACGCCGGCCCAATTCGAAGCCGAGTATGCGGCGCGCCTGCTGGGAGACAAGGCCGTGACGATCGTCTTCGACTCCGTCGCCCTGACGCCGGCCGAGATCGAAGAGGCCAAAACCTTGATGGCCCGTCCGACGTCCCCCGACTCATCCGCCGGCTCCTCGGCCAGGGAGCGAATCCTGCAGGATATGCTGTTTCAGAAGCAGCAGCGCGCGGTCATGGCGTTTCGGGAAGCCATGCGAGGCAAAGTGAACGTACAGATCAAAAAAGAACTTCTCTAGGCAGGTTTCTTACTCTTCCAGAAGACTAATTAGCCCGTTAAACCAATCGCCCGCCGCCCTTTTTCAGCACATCCGGGCTGGCAAGTAACTGTGGTGTCTGCTCGTTGTTGTATTGCTTGCGGGCGATTCGCTGCACGTTCGGCTTGACGTAATCGTACAGCTCGACCATTTCGATCGCACCGTCCTTGTTCGTATCCCCATCCCCTTGCAGGCCCTTCAGAAAGAAGTAGGTCAACAGCCCGTGACCTTTTTCTTCGAATGAATTGGAAATTTGGTCACCGCCACTGGCCGCCAATACCACCGTCTTACCGGTCGCAAGGACCTGATTCTCGATAGACAGCCCCATCGGCCGCGCGCCTTTTGCCAGCACCGACCGTCCACCCGCACCGGAAAAACAGGAATCCAGCACCACCGTCACATCCTTGGCTGGCAACTTATCGAGAGCAGCATACATTTGCTTCACTGGATAGGCCATCGAGTCCACGAACGACGGATCACCATCATAAGGAACCAGATAAGCCTCGCCGGTCTTGGTATTGGGAGCGCCGTGGCCGGAGTAATAGACGAAAACCGAGCCACCAGGTTCTACATTATTCTTCAGCCACTCTTCAAAATACTTCACCATGTCCGTCCTCGTCGCTCGCTCATTCAGCCGCACAATGACATTCTCTTCCGGATAGCCCAAGACCTTTGTCAGATACTCCCCCATCAACCTGGCATCTTTGTCGGCAAAATCGGCCTTGGGCAGCTTTTCTCGGTATTGCTCAATACCGATGACAATCGCGTACGCGTTCTTCTTCGGTACTACCCTGACAGCAGGCAGGCGATCTACATCGCTGGATGAAACGACTAGTGCGGCAGGCATAATAGAAATAGGAGTGGTTGCAGCGATCGCCGGAGTGGTTCCCATCTTCGCCAAAATGGTTTCACGATTCTGTTCTATTTTCCGGAAGAGCCTATCTAATGCCAGACCCATCGTTTTCGCACGATACTCAACTGGATCACCTATTAAAAGATCAGGCTGCTTCCCCTCCCCGGCATATAATCCGAGTGGTTTCCCATCAGACTGTGTCTTCTCCCCTTCCGCCAAACTTCCCTTAATAGAGCAGTTAAGCCCAACGAAAAGGGCATATGTGCATTTTGCATCCACGGTCAGGACGAGATCAGAGGAACCATCTACGACCTTGCGAAAAGTACCGCGCTTTTCAAGGTACCTGATAATCGCATGTTTGAACTCATCCTCTTCCCATGTATATCCGGCAATCGTCTGGTGATCAAACTCTCGGAGTTCGATCCGTACTGAATGCGGGAATACGTTTGTATTGTAGACATCAGGCTCCGGACGAACGCCAACAATGACCCCGCCACAGGCTTGCAAGCCTAACACCAAAAGAAAAAGCAGGATGCCTGCCCAAGACAGGCTTTTCTCTGAGAAGGAAACGGGGAGCAGCTCATTCTTCTTTTTCATAGGAGTTTTCCTGCTGACAACTGCACAAACTCTAGGCCGGTCGAACGGGAAACGCAAGGAGCCCTAAGGATGCTCAAAAAGGTCAGCCAACGAGGCCGCAGGGAGTGCGGCGACCGAGGCGTACTTTTTCACGTACGTCGCAGGGAGACGTGCGACCGAGAACGAAGTTGGGGGCCTTTTTCAGCATCCGTTACACAATCAGCATCGCGTCGCCGTAAGAGTAGAATCGGTACTTCTCCCTGACCGCCTCCGCATAGGCCGCCCGTAAGGGTTCCAGCCCCGCAAAGGCTGACACGAGCATCAACAGCGTCGTTTTCGGCAGGTGGAAGTTCGTCATCAGCACGTCCACGACCTTAAACTGATAGCCTGGCGTGATGAAGAGGCCAACTTCTCCCTTCATCGGCTTGACCGTTCCATCAGCGGAAGCCGCAACTTCCAATGTCCGTACGACCGTGGTCCCGACTGCGACGATTCGTCCTCCTGCTTTTCTGGTTTCGTTGATCGCCGCCGCCGCTTGAGGTGAAAGCTCCGCCCACTCGGTACCCATCCGATGTTCGTCAATCCGCTCGGCCGTCACCGGCCGGAATGTCGCAGGCCCGACGTGCAG
This sequence comes from Nitrospiraceae bacterium, assembly GCA_009692155.1. GTDB lineage: Bacteria > Nitrospirota > Nitrospiria > Nitrospirales > Nitrospiraceae > 2-02-FULL-62-14. The sequence goes on along the minus strand of SHZW01000002.1, from coordinate 42,394 downwards.
TGTCACCATGGCCGTTCTCACGCCTTTGTCTTTCAGCGCAGCCAGCAACCGCTCTGTAAAATGGAGCCCGGCGGTCGGCGCCGCGATCGCGCCGGCTTCACGCGCAAACAGCGTCTGATACCAGATACGATCCTGCTCGTTGGGATCGCGCTTGATATAGGGCGGCAGGGGCATCCGGCCGATCTTCTCCAGCAACGCCGGCACGGACGAGGAAAACTTCATGATGATTCCACCGGCTCCCTGCTCCACCACCGTCGCGGTCGCGCCGCCGTCCAATTCGATCACCTGGCCGGGCTTTGTCCCTTTGCACAGGACTTCCCACTGATCCGGCCCAATCGGCCTGACAAGGACCAGTTCCAGATGCCCGCCTCCTGGACGCTTGCGCCCGCTGAGCCGGGCCGGCAAAACCTTCGTATCGTTCACGACTATCAGATCTTTAGCGTTGAGAAACTGTGGCAAGTCGGCCACGTGATGATGCGTGCAGGCCCCTCCGCCTTTCGGCACGACTAGGAGACGCGCCTGATCGCGAGGTTCAATTGGATGGTCTGCAATCAGCGAGGGATCGAACGAAAAATCGAACTCAGAGAGGAGCATTAGCGGGAGAGGGACGAGGTGCGCTTGAGTTCGGTTCCAGGAAAGTAGTACGCGAGGATGGTTGTATAAGGATAGCCGTGCTCGGCCATTTCCTTGGCTCCCCACTGGCATAGACCGACGGCATGGCCGGACCCGCGCCCGGAGAGGGCGATTTCCCATCCCATGGATTCCACATCGAACTGTGTGCTGAGGATCACGGAATAGCCGATCAGACGGCGGAAGTCCTCGCCGCGCAGGATCAGTTCGCCGCGTGAGTGAAGAATCCGGAGCTTGGTCACCCGCCCAGCCTTGCTGTAGGCAAAAGGCGTCAGGCTGGCGATGGCGCCCACATCCACACCCTGCCGTCGGAAAGTGTTTTCCAGGTCCTGCACCTTCAACACGGCGCGCCATTGATAGCGTGGCGCGTTCACATCGAAGGGACAATCCACGCCTTTCAAATAAGGCAGGTCCTTGGACCAGACATTCACGGCATCTTCGGTCGGGCCGGCCGCCGTGGACGAAAAGGCCGCGTAGATCGGCGCGTTCTGATGGGCCACGGCAATTCCACGCGTGGACTCCACGGCCTCCTGCACACGATGATCCACACCCTGACGCCCCTGGTAGACCTGATCCTGCACCGTGGCGACGAGATCGTATTCGCGCGACTTGTTCAGCATCCGTTGGTAGAGGGCATAGGTCCGCGCGACGACCGCCTGGGCCTTGAGCGCCTCCGGATGCCAGCCCGGAGACATTTCGGCCGGCACGACGCCCTTGATGTATTCCTCCAGGTCCACGTCGTTCACGAGAAGCAACCCGTTGCCGCGGACCAGAATTTTCAGGCTGCCGCCGACGCTCAGCGGCTTGAGCTCGCCGGTCCCGGTGCCGCCGTTCGTCACGGTCAGATCGCCGCCGCGGCTCCGAATGGTCACGGACTCAGCCGGCGCCCGTTCCCCGTTCACTGTCAGGCCGCCCGCCGATGGCCTGGCCACGACGGACCCCGCAAATACCCGCGTGTCCCCGTTCGGCATCTGAACGGTGACGCCGCGCTCGGCGGAGACTTCCACCCGCTGCGCGTCCTGCATCAGCAGGACGCGCATCATATCGTCGGCAAAACTCGAGTCGGGAAGGAGAAGAAGGAACGTCAGCCAGAAGGCAAGGACAGCCGGCATGGTCACCGTTTCGACAGAAAATACACCAGCAGACTCAGTACGACACTGATCAGAATGCTCGTGGTCAGCGGAAAATAAAAACTGAAACCGTCTCGCTTGACGGAAATATCGCCGGGTAATTTGCCGAACCATCCCAGCCATTGGCTCAACAGCCCACCAGAACCTGCATTCTTCTCGACCAGGAGGATCGCCACACCGGCCAGCGCGAGAAGCCCGCCGGCCAGAATCAACGCTTTCCCCAGTCCGTTCCACTCAGGCACAGGCACGGCAGACTCACTTGATCAGCAGTTCGGCGATCTGGACGGCATTGAGCGCCGCGCCCTTCCGAAGATTGTCGGCCACGACCCAGAGATTGAGCCCGTTCTGGATGGACTCGTCTTCCCTGATCCGTCCGACATACACCTCATCCTTGCCGGCCGCGTCCAGCGGCGTGGGGTAAATCTGATGGGCCGGATCGTCATACACCAGCACGCCCGGCGCGGTCGAGAGAATGGCCCGCGCGTCATTGGCCGACAGCTTTTTCTCGGTTTCAATGTTCACCGACTCGGAGTGACCGACATAGACCGGCACCCGAACCGTGGTCGCAGTCACCTGAATCGTCGAATCCCCCATGATCTTTCTGGTTTCGTGCAACATTTTCATTTCTTCCTTGGTATACCCGCTCGGCAAAAACTCATCGATGTGCGGCAGGCAGTTGAACGCAATCTGATGGGGATAGACCTTGGGCGTCGGCTCCTTGAAACCGAGCAGATCCTTGCACTCGTCCATCAGCTCGTCCATCGCCTCCCTGCCCGTACCCGAGACGGATTGGAACGTCGTCACGACGACGCGCCGGATGCGCGCGGCATCGTGCAGCGGCTTCAAGGCCACCACCATCTGGATCGTCGAGCAGTTGGGGTTGGCGATGATGCCCTTGTGGTGCAGGACATCGTGCGGATTGACCTCCGGCACGACGAGCGGCACATCCTTATCCATGCGCCACGCCGCACTGTTATCGATGACCACCGTGCCGGCCTTGGCCGCAATCGGCGCATACTCTCGGCTCACGTCGGTGCCGGCCGAGAACAGGGCGATGTCCACCCCCGCAAACGAGTCTTTCTGGAGCGCCTGGATGGGAATGTCCTGCCCGTGGAACATGACCGTGCCACCGGCCGAGCGCGACGAGGCCAGCGGCACGAGCTTCTCCACCGGGAACTTCCGTTCCTCAAGCACCTCGATCATCTCGGTGCCGACCGCGCCGGTCGCTCCGACGACAGCGACGCAATATGCAGATTTCTTCTTCATGGGATCAGGCCACAATCATCCGAATCCGATGGTTAAACGTATCCGCAATATACACGTTCCCCGCCTCATCCACCACCACCCCGAACGGGTAATTGAGGCTGCCGGCAAGCGGATCGCCGCCGTCGCCGCCGAACTGTGCCTGGCCGCTGCCGGCCATGCGCGTGATGATTTTTTTCTTCCGGTCCCAGCGCCGGATCAGATGGCTGTCCGAATCCGTGATCAATAGATTCCCGGCCCGATCCAGCGCGATCCCGTAAGGACGGGACAGGCTGGTCGAAAATTCGTTAGGCAGACCGGAGAACCGGTACTCGCCCCCGTCGCCGGCAACCGTGCTGATGATGCCCGTCACCGGATCGACCCGGCGAATGCGGCCGCTGAACGTATCGGCAATATACAGGTCCCCGCCGGGACCAAGCGTCAACCCGCTGGGCCCGAAGACCCCCGCTTCAGTCGCCGGCATCCCATCGCCCATATAACCCGTTTCGCCGGTGCCCGCGACAGTCGTCATGATGCCGGTGGTCAAGTCCACTTTGCGCACCCGGTTGTTGCTCTGATCGGCAATGTACAAGTTTCCGCGACCGTCCACCGCGAGAGCGGCCGGCTCATTCAACGTCGCCGCGGTCGCCGGGCCGCCGTCGCCCGAGCAGCGATGCTGGCCGGTTCCGGCAATCGTCGAGATCATGCCGGTGGCCGCGTCCACCTTCCGGATGCGGTGGTTCATCGTGTCGGCAATATAGAGATTTCCACGGCCATCCACCGCCACCGCGCCGGGGAAATTCAACGTCGCCTGCGTCGCCGGACCGCCGTCGCCCCCGAACCGGCCGCTGTTGCCGGTACCGACAACATAGCGGACTGTGCCGCTCACATCGGACAGTTGTACGAATTTTTCAGCCTTGTCGGCAGACGGATCGGCAAAGGGATCTTCGTCTTCCTCCGGTGCATGAACTTTGGCCGGCCCGCTGTCTCTATTGTCCTTCTCCGGACGCCCAGCCACCGTCGCGATCAGGCCGCTCGCGAGATCCACCTTCCGAATCACATGGTTTTCCGCGTCGGCTATATAGAGGATACCGTTGGGGCCCAGGGCCAGGCTTTTCGGCTCGTTCAGGCGCGCCTCGACAGCCGAACCGCTATCGCCGGCATGGCCAGGCTCGCCGTTTCCAGCAATGGTCCCGATACAACCGGAGGGAATCGTCACGGGTCGAGAAGCCAACACGGTCAGCCTTTGAGATTCTTCAGGATCGCCGCGCCCATTTCCCTGGTTCCGACCAGCGTCATGCCCGGCGTGTGGATGTCCTTCGTTCGATAACCCTGTTCGAGCGTCGCCACAATCGCCCGCTCGATCGCCTCCGCTTCCTTGTCCAACTTGAATGCGTAGGACAGCATCATGGCCGCCGAGGCGATGGTGGCAATGGGATTGGCGATGTTCTTCCCCGCGATATCAGGCGCGCTGCCGTGGATCGGTTCGTACATGCCGGTCTTGGTGCCGATGCTGGCCGACGGCAGCATCCCGATCGAGCCCGTCAGCATCGCCGCTTCGTCGCTCAGGATATCGCCGAACATGTTGGTGGTCACCATCACGTCGAACTGTTTGGGATTGCGGACCAACTGCATTGCGCAATTGTCCACGTAGATATGGCTCAGTTCGATGTCCGGATACTGTTTATGGACATCGATCACCACGCGGCGCCACAGTTCGGACGATTCGAGCACATTGGCCTTGTCCACGGACATCACTTTTTTCCGCCGCTTTCGCGCCGCTTCAAACGCCACGATCGCAATGCGCCGGATTTCCTCGGTCGTATAGACCTCGGTATTGAACCCCCGCTCGCCGCCAGGAATCTTCTCGATGCCCTTCGGCTTGCCGAAATAGATGCCGCCCGTCAGTTCGCGCACCACCAGAATGTCGATTCCTTCGACCACCTCCCGCTTGAGCGTCGAGGCATCGGCCAGCATGGAATACAATTTAGCCGGGCGGAGATTCGCATAGAGCCCCAACTGTTCCCTGAGACCGAGCAGCGCCCGCTCGGGCCTGATACTGTAGTCCAGCCCTTCCCACTTGGGTCCGCCGACGGCGCCGAGCATCACGGCGTCGCTCTGTTTGGCCAGCGCCAGCGTGTCCGGCGGCAGCGGCACGCCGGTCTTGTCGATGGCCTGACCGCCGACCAGCGCCTCGATGAAATCAAACGTATGGCCGAACGTCCGGCCCACGGCCTTGAGTACCGTGACCGCTTCCGGCACGATTTCCTGCCCGACTCCATCGCCCGCCAGCGCTGCAATCGTCGCTTTCATCGGCTCTTTTGCTCTCCTTCTACCAAAATTTCCTTGCTTGCCGCTCCCTCATACGTGCGCCTAGACTGCTTGTCAACATGACGTTCCTGGCGGACATCATCCTCGTCACGCACTTCCTGTTCGTCGCCTTCGTGGTCGGCGGGCTGGCCGTGATTCTAATCGGAGCCGCGCTCAAACGGACCTGGATCAGAAATTTCTGGTTCCGCGCCGCCCACCTCGCCGCCATCGGCTTCGTCGTCACGGAAAGCCTGGTCGGAATCCTCTGCCCGCTGACCGTTCTGGAAGATGCCCTGCGGCAGGGCGGCGAGCCGGAATCCAGTTTTATCCAGCGCTGGATCAGCCGCCTGCTCTATTACGACCTGCCGGAACGTGTCTTCACGATCGTCTACCTGCTATTCGCCCTGGCCGTTGCACTCACCTTCATCTATATCAGGCCGGATCGGCGGACCTATCAGACTGGGCGGCCCGGCCCGTCTTCCTGAACGGCTATTTCAGAATCCGCTCGCAGTCCGGCGTCCAGGCCGGGTCGACGATACATAAAAATTCCAGCGCGCCCGTTCCCGTATTCTCCACCCACTGCTCGGCATCCGGCGGTACCGCCACGACCGTGCCCTTTCTGACCGCTGACGACTCGCCGCCGACGTGCATGCGCCCCTCGCCAGCCAGGAAGTAGTAGACCTCCGAGGCTGCCAGGACGTGGCGTTTCGATGTGGCTCCGGGATCCAGCCGCCCTTGCGCCAGACTGTACCGCGCGTCCACGGAACCCTGGGCCGGACGCAACAACTCGCGGAGGATCGTATGGTCGCCGGCAAGAAACTCCCGGCAGTCGTCGAACTGGCGGATCACCATCGTGCGAAATCCGCCGGTTAGACGAGGCCTATTTTCTGATTCGGATCCTGATTTTTAGACGCCCAGTACGCCAACTTGTTGAGCGCATTCAAATAGGCCTTCGCGGACGCCACAATAATGTCCGTGTCAGCCCCGTTGCCGCTCGTCGTCTTGCCGGCCTCTTCGACGCGCACCGAGACTTCGCCCTGCGCGTCGGTGCCGCCCGTGATCGCCTTGACGATATACTGCAGCAGGCGGCTCTTGGTGCCGATCATCGCAGCAATCGTGCGATAGGCCGCGTCCACCGGACCGTCGCCCGTCCCCGTCTGTTTGACGAGCTGTCCGTCGATGGCCAGCTCCACGGTGGCCGTGGGCACCTGGCCGGTGCCGCTCTGCGCAAACAACGTCTTCAGCACGTACCGCTCAGGAATCCGGCGGATCTGCTCGGAAATGATCGTTTCAAGGTCCTCTTCGAAAATTTCCTTCTTCTGGTCGGCCAACCGCTTGAAGCGGTCGAACGCCTGGTTCACCTCGTCGTCCGTCAGCTTGTAGCCCGCGTCCTCCAGTCGTTTCCGGAACGCATGGCGGCCCGAGAGCTTGCCCATGACCAACTGCATCTGCCCGAGGCCGATGGATTCCGGCCGCATGATCTCGTAGGTGCTCTTCTCCTTCAGCAGACCGTCCTGATGGATGCCGGACGTGTGCGCGAAGGCATTGGCGCCGACGATGGCCTTGTTCGGCTGCACGACCATGCCGGTGATCTGGCTCACAAGCCGGCTCGTCTTGGAAATCTCCTCGGTCCGAATCTTCGTATCGGCCTTGTAGAAGTCCTTGCGGGTCCGGAGCCCCATGACAATTTCTTCCAACGAGGCATTCCCCGCACGTTCGCCGATGCCGTTGATCGTGCACTCCACCTGTCCGGCGCCCGCCGCGATCGCCGCGAGCGAATTGGCAACGGCCACGCCGAGATCGTTGTGGCAATGGACCGAAATCACAGCCTTCCTGCTGTTCTTGACCTTTTTCCGGATCGTCTCGATCAATCGGCCGAACTCCTGCGGCGTCGCGTAGCCGACGGTGTCCGGAATATTCACCGTGCCGGCTCCGGCGGCAATGACCGCCTCGATCACCTCGCAGAGATACGTGACGTCCGAGCGGCTCGCGTCCATCGGAGAAAACTCGACGTCGCTCACATACCCGCGCGCCCGCTCGACCATCTCCACGGCCCGCTTAAGCGCCTCCTTGCGCGTCATGCGAAACTGATGCTTCAAATGAATGTCCGACGTGGACAGGAACGTGTGAATCCGCGCCTTGGGAGCCTCCTTGAGCGCTTCCCAGGCCCGGTCGATGTCTTCCGGGCGCGCGCGCGCCAGGCTGCAAATCGTCGGCCCCTCGACTTGCCGGGCAATCTGACGTACCGCTTCAAAATCCCCCGGCGAGCTATAGGCGAAGCCCGCCTCGATGATATCGACGCCCAGGCGGGCCAGTTGCTTGGCGATCATGACCTTTTCTTCCAGGTTCATGCTCGCCCCCGGCGACTGTTCTCCGTCCCGCAAGGTCGTATCAAAGATGCGAATTGTGCGCGTCATGGCTCATCCCTCCTCAATCAGGGTTTCTCACTCTTCAGGATGCTCAAACTGGTGATCCAGCAAGGCCGCAGGCGAAGTCAAAGCCGGAGGCGTACCCACTGGGGTACGTTGAGGACTTTGACGAGCCGAGAACGACGCTGGGCGCCTGTTTCAGCATCCTGTTAAACAAAAAAGCCTTCCTCCCATAGGCTTTAACCAGCCAGGGACGAAGGCTTGCGCGCTCCGTGGTACCACCCTGATTCAGCGCCGGACCCTCTCGTGCAGTCCAGACACCCTTCATCCAACCCGTCTCGTGGGTCACCCTGGATTCACTACTTCCGTTTCACGAATCCGGCTCCGAGGCCAGTTCGGCGAGCGATTGGCTGGCTTGCACCGACCGCCAGCTCTCTCAATTCCAATCGGACCCGCGTACTCTTCCTCTTCGACGCCCGACTATCCGACTATTCTTTCGTCTCCACCGCCGGCTGCTGTTCCCCCTGGCGCTTCCCGAACGGCTTGACCAGCAGCAGGATCAGTCTCTCAATCGGCCCGGACACAGCATAACACGCGAACACCACAAAGAGCATCACCTGCGGCCAGGAAATCACCAGCATCAAAATCAGGATCGCCAGAACCAGGTTGTCGAAATGCGCCCGGCCGCTGAATTTGAGATCCTTGAAGCTCCGATACTTGATCGTGCTCACCATCAGAAACGCCAGCGCCAGCGTCAGCACGAGCACCAGGACGGGCTTTTCCGTCAACCCGACTTGCACTACCTCGCGATCGAAGATGACGAGCGTGGCCACCACGCTGGCCGCTGCCGGAATCGGCAGGCCGGTGAAATATTTGCTCTCGCTCGTGCCGGTCATCACGTTGAATCGGGCCAGCCGCAGGGCGCCGCAGGCCACGAACGCGAACATGACGGCGGGCCCGAGCATGTCGTAGATGCTGAGCGCCCAGCCGTACATCAGCAGGCCCGGCGCCACGCCGAACGCGACGAGATCGGCCAGCGAGTCGTACTCCACGCCGAACTGGCTCGTGCTGTTCGTCCAGCGCGCCGATTTGCCGTCCAGCATGTCGAAGATCAGCGCGATGAGAATCGCGACCGCCGCCGCCACGTAGTGCCCCTTGTAGACCGCCAGGATCGCAAACAACCCGCTGAACAGATTGCCCGTCGTCAGCAGATTGGGAATCAGATAAACGGCCCGGCGCCGTTTCGGTTCTTTTAAGAGCGTTCCGCGCATGTCAGTTCTCCCAGCAAGGTTTCCCCGCCCTTCACATGATCGCCGACCTTGACGTTCAACTTGGTGTCCACTGGCAAAAACACGTCCATCCGCGACCCGAACCGGATCAGGCCAAACCGCTCGCCGCACGCCACCTTCTCGCCCGGTGCCACCCAGCAGACAATCCGGCGCGCAATCAGGCCGGCGATCTGCACGCAAAGCACCCGGGTTCCCTGTGCCGCGCGGATCAGCAACGCGTTCTGCTCGTTTTGCAGCGTCGCTTCCGGCCGGCTGGCCACAAAAAACCGGCCGGGTTGGTAGACGACCTGCTCCACTGTCCCCCGGCAGGGGATGCGATTCACATGCACGTCGAAGATGTTGAGGAAGATGCTGATCCGCACGCTCTTGTCCTTCAAAAATCGCGGCTCAGGTTCTTCGCAAATCTCGACGATCTTCCCGTCTCCCGGCGCCACCACCGCCCGCTCGGACGTCGGCGCCGTTCGCCTGGGGTTCCGGAAGAACCACGCGGTAAAAAGCGCCACGGCCCCGAATGCGGCCGCAATGCCCGTCCACCCCAACATCCCCGCGGCCACGGCCGGTGCACCGGCGGCGGCGACGAACGGAAGCCCTTCCTTGACGATCGGTATGCCGGCTGCGTGATCAGACACGTAATCAGTTCTTATTCTTGTCGACGAGCTTGCCACTCTTCAGCCACGGCATCATGGCGCGCAGCTTTGAGCCGACTTCTTCAATCGGATGGGCTTCGCCCTTCTTGAGCAGCGCGTTGTAGACGGGACGGTTCGCCTGGTTTTCCAGCACCCATTCCTTGGCGAAGTGGCCGCTCTGAATCTCTTTTAGAATCTTTTTCATTTCCGCTTTTGTCTTCTCCGTCACGATCCGCGGCCCGCGCGTCACGTCGCCGTACTTCGCGGTCGTGCTGATCGAATAGCGCATGTTGGCGATGCCGCCCTCGTAGATCAGATCCACGATCAGCTTCACCTCGTGCAGGCACTCGAAGTAGGCCATCTCGGGCGAATAGCCCGCCTCGACCAGCGTCTCGTAGCCCGCCTGGATCAGCGAGGTCAGCCCGCCGCAGAGCACCACCTGCTCGCCAAAGAGATCGGTTTCCGTCTCCTCGCGGAAGTTCGTCTCGATGACGCCGGCCCGGCCGCCGCCGATCGCGCTGGCATAGGCTAGGCCGACTTTGCGGGTATTCCCGCTCGGATCCTGGTGGATCGCCAGCAGGCACGGGACGCCGCTGCCCTTCGTATATTCGGATCGGACGAGATGCCCGGGGCCCTTGGGCGCCACCATGAACACGTTGACGCCGGCCGGCGGAACGATCTGGCCGAAATGGATGTTGAAGCCATGCCCGAACGCCAGGTAGGCGCCGTCTTTCAAATTTGGAGCGATGGACTGACGGTAGATGGCCGCCTGCGCCTCGTCCGGCGCCAGTATCATCACTACGTCCGCCGCCTTCACCGCGTCGGCGACCGGCATCACTTTCAGTCCGCTCTGCTCCGCCTTCTTCCACGAGCCGCCCTCGCGAAGACCGACGATGACGTTGACGCCGCTTTCCTTCAGGTTCAGCGCATGCGCGTGCCCCTGGCTGCCGTAGCCGACGATGGCGACTTTCTTCCCCTCGATCTGCTGTAAATCAGCATCCTTGTCGTAATAGACCTTCATGATTCTCTCCTAAAAAATACAGGCGTCTGGCGATGGGCTATAGGCGATGGGCTATATTGCCAAACCGCTCCTGCCTATCGCCCATTGCCTATGGCCAATTGCCTACTCTTTGACGACCCGCTTCGGCTGCGCGACGGCCGGCCGAATCGGCTCCCGCGCGATGGCCACGCGGCCGGTCCTGATCAACTCCTTGATGCCGAGCGGCTGCAGAAGATTGATGATCGCCTCGATCTTTTTGATGCTGCCCGTGATCTCGATCGTGTACGTGCCTGGCGTCGAATCGATGATGCTCGCGCGGAAGATGTCCGCGATGCGCAGGGCCTCGGCCCGGTCTTCCGGTTTCGTATGCACCTTAATCAAGGCCGTTTCCCGCTCGACGAACTCGTTTTCGTTGAGATCCACGACTTTGATGACGTCGATCAGCTTGTTCAGCTGCTTGACGATCTGCTCGATGATCCGATCGTCTCCGGACGTGACGATGGTCATCATGGACGTGGACGGATCCAGCGAGGGCGCCACCGACAGGCTCTCGATGTTGAAGCCGCGCCCGCTGAACAGGCCGGCCACCCGCGACAGCACGTTGAATTTGTTCTCCACTGTGACGGAAATGATGTGTTCCATAGTTGGTCCAAAGAGCTAATGGCGTATGGCTTATAGCAGGGAGTCCGTCTCCGGCCATAGGCTATTAGCCTTATGCTCTTATGCAGTCAAAATCGTGTCCTTGTCTTCACCGGCCACCGAGGCAGGCGCGCCGGCCTTCTGCTTCTCCTTGAGTTCCGGCGGATCGCTCAACAGCATCTCGTGGTTGCTTCCGCCTGCTGGAATCATCGGATAGCAGTTCTCGTACTGGTGCACCGGCACATCCAGGAACACCGGCCTGTTGACGGCAATAGCCTCCCGGATGACGTCGTCCAATTCCGACACCTTGGTCGCGCGCAACCCCACGGCGCCATAGGCCTCGGCCAGCTTCACGAAGTCCGGATAGACATCGAGATAGCTGGAGGCATAGCGGCTCTCGTAAAAGAGGTCCTGCCACTGGCGGACCATGCCGTGGAACCCGTTGTTGATGACGATCACCTTCACCGGCAGCTTGTTCACGACCGCCGTGGCCAATTCCTGCGTATTCATCTGCACGCTGCCGTCACCGGCGATGCAGAGCACGAGCTTGTCCGGGAACGCCGCCTGCGCGCCCATCGCGGCCGGGAACCCGAAGCCCATCGTGCCCAGCCCGCCGGACGTGAGCCAGCGGTTCGGCTTGGCCAGCTTGAAATACTGCGCTGTCCACATCTGGTGCTGCCCGACGTCGGTCGCAACGATCGGATCGCGGTCCTTGGTCAGCTCATAGAGCCGCTTGATCACGTGCTGCGGCTTGATGACGCCGTTCGGGTCCTGCTCGTAGGCGAGCGGATGCGCCTGCCTCCATTCGTTGATCTGGTCCCACCAGGGCTTCCGCAACGCCTTCTGCTCGCCGTTGACGGTCGCGCGCAACGTCTGAATCAGCTCGCGGAGCACGGTTTTGCAGTCGCCCACGATCGGCACGTCCACGTTGACGTTCTTCCGGATCGAGGTCGGATCGATATCGATGTGAATGACTTTCGCATGCGGGCAGAACTCCGACACCTTGCCGGTCACGCGATCATCGAACCGCGCGCCGACCGCGATCACGAGGTCGGAATAATGCATCGCCATGTTGGCCCAGTAGGTCCCGTGCATGCCCAGCATGCCCATGGAGAGCGGATGCTCGCCGGGGAATCCGCCCAGCGCCATCAGCGTCATGTCCACGGGAAGCTGGCACATCTCGGCCAGCTCGATCACCTCCTGGGAAGCACCCGAAAACACCACGCCGCCGCCGATGTAGAGGATCGGTTTGCGGGACTTGGCAATCAATTCGGCCGCCTGCTTGATCTGCCACTTGTTCCCCTCGTAGGTCGGGTTGTAGCCCCGGATTGAAACGGAGGCCGGATACTTGAACTCGGCCTTGTTCATCGAGACGTCCTTGGGAATGTCCACCAGCACCGGGCCCGGCCGGCCGGTCGTCGCCACATAGAACGCTTCCTTGATCGTCATCGCAAGATCGTTGACATCCTTCACGAGGAAATTGTATTTCGTGCAGGGGCGGCTGAGGCCGATGTTGTCGGCTTCCTGGAACGCGTCGTTGCCGATCAAGTTGGTCGGCACCTGGCCGGAGAAGCAGACCAGCGGCACGGAATCCATGTAGGCATCGGCCAGCGCGGTGATGACGTTGGTCATGCCGGGGCCGGAAGTCACGAGCGCCACACCAGCCTTGCCGGTCGCCTTGGCATAACCCTCGGCCATGTGGCCGGCGCCCTGCTCATGGCGGGTTAATATGACTTGGATGTCCTTCTGCTGATGCAGAACGTCAAAAATCTTAAGGACGACTCCGCCCGGCAGGGCAAAAATCGTCTTGACGCCCTCTTTCTTGAGGGACTCCAGAAATATCTCTGCGCCGGTGAGCTTCATCGATCACCCCTTACGGTAAACAGAAAATTCTGCCTAGATAACAATGGGATAGAGTAGGTGATACTAACATCGCCCTCCAAGTTAAGTCAACTGATTCCTGCCGTTTTGCGAGCCGGAGGAGAAGCGCGCAGCCATGATTGACGTGACGATCCTCTCCCGACATGATTGCCATCTTTGCGACGTCGTCGAGCGCATGGCCAAGCACGTGCAAGCCGAGGTACCCTTCACCCTCACCCGCATGAATATTGACGAACAGGCCGATCTGGTGGCTCGCTACGGCGACCGTGTGCCGGTCGTGCTGATCGATCAGGTGGAAGCTCTATCAGGGAAGATGACGGAAGGCGACTTCCGTAGAGCGATTCAAAAAGCGGGCAGAAAAGGACTTCTATTTCGGATACTCTCCCTCTTCAAGCTTAAATAGGGCGCGGTGGAGACAGCCTATAAGCCGGATTCTGTCCCGCTTGTGGCGGGGATGATCATTTCTCTGGGGCTCGAGTTACCCCGAACCTCGTGCGACCTACCCGAGGACTCGGCCGGGCCGGCCGGTCCGAGACTCCCATATGGTTGAGCCTCGGATGTCCCCCTATTTGGTCTTGCTCCAGGCGACGCTTGCCGTGCCGTCCGTGTCACCACGAACGCGGTGGGCTCTTACCCCACCGTTTCACCCTTACCTGATCCGCCTTTCGGCGGCCATCGGCGGTCTGTTCTCTGTTGCGCTTGTGTCGGATCGCTCCGCCTGGGAGTTACCCAGCGCCCTGCCCTAGGAGTCCGGACTTTCCTCCAGCCTTGCGGCCAGCGATCATCCAGCCATCTCCACCGCGCAGAGTCAGTATAACGACCATCAGGCACACAGGCAAGCGAATCCGCCTTAGCGAGGCGGGCGAATTGACCCTTCGGAATACGTTTGCTACAGTGCGGCTCTACCGTGGCCGCTACAACTTCCACTGATCACCAGAATCGAATCGGCATTGATGAGTCCGGCAAAGGCGACTACTTCGGCCCGCTGGTCATTGCCGCTGCACATGTCACACCGGAAATCGAACCGGAACTCCGGCTCATGGAGGTCCGGGACAGCAAGAAAATCTCCGACGGGCGCGTGCTCGAAATCGCCAGAGAACTTCGGCAAGTCTGCAAGCACAGCATCGTGACCATCAACCCGCAAAAATACAACGAACTCTATCCCAAATTCAGAAACCTGAATCGCCTCCTGGCCTGGGGCCATGCGCGGGCGCTCGAAAACCTGCTCGAACAGGTGGACTGCCCTCTCGCCATTGCCGACCAGTTCGGCGACGAGCGCTTCGTCCTGAACGCCCTGCTGGAGAAGGGCAAGAAAATTCAACTCGTGCAACGCACGAAAGCGGAAGCCGATCTGGCCGTGGCTGCGGCTTCGATTCTGGCCCGCGCGGAGTTTTTGTTGCGGCTGAAGCGACTCTCGGACGAAATCGGCACGACGCTGCCCAAAGGCGCCACTCACGTCGAGTTAGCGGCGCGGATGGTCGTGAAGAAGCACGGCGAAGCCATGCTGGAGAATGTGGCCAAGCTGCACTTTAAAACGACGAAATCGGTGCTGGGGAAGACTGAGGAGAGTTAGATGGATTCGCCTTCGTCATACTCCGGACGTTGCTTGACTCCGGCAGAGACTACGGCTTCGGATACCGGCTCCCCTTCCCAATAGAGCAACCGGTTGCAGAACGAGCAGGACAGCAAGGCATCCGACCGTTTCACTTGCGCCACGAGCTGGGGAGAAATCTGCAGCTTGCAACCGAAGCAGATGCCGTTACGGACCGGCGCGAGCGCCTGATCCCTCCGGGCTGCCTTCAGCTTGGTGTAGCGGGCCAGCAGGATCTTCTCGACGCCGACTGCAATCTCCTTGTGCTTCTGCTCCAACTCTGACAATTCCGCGGTCAGTTCGGCCTGCTGCGCATCGAGCCTGGCCTTCTCCCCGGTAAACTGCTGGTCGGCCTCGGCCTTTTTGACCTGGGCGTCTTTGATGCCGTTCTGGTGCTGCTCGACCTTCTCCATGTAGACGAGAATCCGTTCTTCGATATCGCTCTTTTTCTTGTTCGCCATCTCGATCTCGAAGAGGTGGGCCTGATATTCCTTGTTGGTCTTCAATTCGCTCAGCCGCGTCCGCATCTTTTCCGTCTGCGACTCGTGCGCCTCGAGGTCTTTCTCGAACGTACGGCGCTCTTTCGTCGCCGATTCCAGCAACGCGGTCAAGTCCGCAACCTGCCTGGTGATTTCGTTCAGAGGGGCCTGGGCGGTTTCGAGAAGAACGGGGAGCTTGCGCTGCTGGTCTTTGATCTCCGCCATACGGAGATCGAGAGTCTGCAAATCAATAAGCGGACGCAGTTGTTGATTCAACGGGACCTCTAAGTGGATACGCAATCATGGTGACAACAGTAACACATGCACCGCTGGCTCTCAAGAAGCAACGCACTGCGGTTTCACTCAAGCGCCCACAAACTTCGAGGGCGCTGCACCTCGCGAGCGCGGGGTGGTGGGCCCACCAGGATTCGAACCTGGGACCAAGAGATTATGAGTCTCCCGCTCTGACCACCTGAGCTATGGGCCCCTTCTGCCCGTGATCCGTGATGCGTGACGCGTGACCGGGAGAACGCTTCGCATTCCACTCATCACGCATCACGGTTCACGCATCACGAATTCAGAGGCTTTCCACGAAGCTCCGCAACTTCTTACTGCGGCTCGGATGGCGCAGCTTGCGCAACGCCTTGGCTTCGATCTGACGTATGCGTTCGCGGGTGACTTCGAAATCCTGGCCGACTTCCTCCAGCGTATGGTCCGTGCTCTCGCCGATGCCGAACCGCTTGCGCAGCACCTTCTCTTCGCGCGGCGTCAGCGTCTCCAGCGCGCTGTTGATCTGGCGCTGCAGGTCGTAACGGATGGCCGCATCCAGCGGCGACACCGCCTTCTTGTCCTCGATGAAATCGCCCAGATGGCTGTCTTCCTCTTCGCCGATGGGCGTTTCCAGCGAGATCGGCTCGCGCGCGATCTTGAGAATCTTCCGTACCTTGTCAATCGGCATATCCATCCGCTCGGCGATCTCCTCAGGGGTCGGTTCGCGGCCGAGCTTCTGCACCAGATGCCGCGAGGTCCGGATCAGCTTGTTGATCGTCTCGATCATGTGCACCGGGATGCGGATCGTGCGCGCCTGGTCGGCAATGGCGCGGGTGATCGCCTGCCGGATCCACCACGTCGCGTAGGTGCTGAACTTGTAGCCGCGCTTGTATTCGAACTTGTCCACCGCCTTCATCAGGCCGATGTTGCCTTCCTGGATCAGGTCCAGGAACTGCAGGCCGCGGTTCGTGTATTTCTTGGCGATGCTGACGACCAATCTTAGATTGGCTTCAACCAGCTCCGCCTTCCCGCGCTTCATCTTGTCGTCGGCCAGGTCGAGATGCTTGACGGCCTCCTTGATGTCCTCGGAAGTCATCTTGGCTTCTTCCGACTCGACCCGGCGGATCTTCGCCCGCGCTTCGGTCGCGATTTTCCTGATGGCCAGGAGCGCCTCTTCGGCCAACCCGCATTTGCGCCTGACCGCCAGCAGCCCGCGCCGGTCCCGTGCCAGCTTCCGCAGCAGCGCCGCGCCGGCTTCGCCCGACGCGCCCAGCCGCCGGCAGCAGTTGGAAATCTCGCGCTCGGCCGACCGGATCTCCTGCGCCACGTGGCGCACCCGCTGCACCAGCTTGTCCTTGAAGAGCGGGTGGAAATTGATCACTTCGATCTTCTCCACCACCGACACGCGGACTTCCTTGATCTGCGCCTTGATCCGTTTCTGCTTGGCGGGATTCCCCCGCGCCTTCCACAGTTTTTTGTAGAGCGCCACGAGGGGCTTGGTCGGCTTGCGCACCTTGGCCAGCGACTCGAGCGTCTTCTTGCGCAGCTCGGTGTCGTCCCGCTCCTGTTCCTCGCGCTCTTCCTCGTCCAGGTCCTCGTCGTAGGCCATCTGCGCGACTTCCCGCACGCCGATCTTCTCTTTTTTGATCTGCTCCGGCAGCGTGAGGATGAATTCCATGCTCATCGGCAGTCCAAACACCGCCATGGACATGTCCTTCTTGCCTTCTTCGATGCGCTTGGCAATTTCAATTTCCCCTTCGCGGCTCAACAGCGCGACGCTCCCCATTTCCTTCAGATAGAGCCGGACCGGGTCGTCGGTGCGGCTGAGCACGCCCGGCGTCAGGTCGATCCGCTTCCCGGTCCCCTCCGACTCTTCCTTCTCGTCCTTGTCGTCCTTGTCGTCCTTCTCATCCGCGTCATCGTCGGACGCCGCGCCCCGCGTCGCCGGCTTCTTGCCGCGGCCCCGCTCGCCCTCCGGCGCATCCACGATTTCGATGTCCATCTCGCCGAAAATCGTCATGAGATGGCTCATCCGGTCGGACGAGACCAGTTCGGCCGGCAGCGAGCTGTTCAATTCGTCATAGGTCAGGAAGCCCTTTTCCTTGCCGATGGCGATCAGTTTCTTGACTTCAACCAGCATTTCGTCTTTGGGCATGCGTTCTCCTATGCGCTCGGAGCTGAAGATACCGTCGCGCGACCCGACTTTTGCAATCGCAAGGCATTGACTTCATCGTTCAGCCGCTGCGCCTCATCCGTCCGCCCTTCCTGCTCGGCTACACGGAGCTGTGTAATCAGTCGGCCCAGCGCGCCTTCCAGCTTCTTGCGCTCCAGCCGGCCCAGGCAATCCGTCACATGCTGCCGCACGTCATCATACGGCTGATCCAGCATCGACAATTCCGTCGCCACCGTGGCGCAGGCCACGTCGGCCAGCGCTTCATCCAGCGTCGCGCGCACCGAAACGCGCCCCTCGTCCAGCGTCCGCAGCGCAATCTCCACAATGAGTTTGCAGGCCGGCATGGAGAAGGTCTCCGCCTCCAGCCGCCGCACTTCCGCCGGCAGCAACTGCCCCTGCAACAGCAAATGGACCAGATCGCGCTCTTCCGGTGTGCCCTTGAACCGCGCGCCAGCCGACGGCACGCTGACCGGCGCATCCCTCCTGGCCTGCCGCATCTCCCGCGGACGCAACTCCGGGTAGCGCTCAATCAAACGCTGCTGATTCACGCCCAACCGTTCCGCCACGCGCTTCGTGCATTCTTCCTTTTCCAGGCGGTTGCTCGTCTTCTGGAGAATGCGCAGAATTTCGTCCACGCTCCGGATGCGATCCTCGATCACGGTCGAGCCTGCACGCTTCAGGCTGTGCTCGACGGCGAAGTCCAGCAGGCTCGGAGCCTTCTCCTGCATCTGCGCGAAGACCTCCGTGCCCTGGTTCCGGATGAACGTGTCCGGGTCGTCGCCGGACGGCAGCGAGACCACTTTCACGCCGAGGCCGCTGTCCACAAACAGGTCCAGCGTCCGCAACGCCGCCCGCACGCCCGCCTCGTCCGGATCGAACAGCAACACCACCTTCGTCACGTAACGCCGGATCGTCCGGATGTGGTCCGGCGTCAGCGCCGTGCCGAGCGTCGCCACCACGTTCGTAATCCCCGCCTGGTGCAGCGCAATCGCGTCGAAATAGCCTTCGACAATGATCACCGTGTCCGTCTTGCCGGCTGCCTCACGCGCCTTCTCCAATAGATATAACGCACGGCCCTTGCTGAAGAGCGGCGTCTCCGGCGAGTTGAGATATTTCGGCATGCCCTCGCCCAGAATGCGGCCGCCGAAGCCGATCACTTTTTTGCGCAGGTCGCGGATGGGGAACATCACGCGCGCGCGGAACTTGTCGTAATAGCCGGAGGCATCCTTCGGGTTTCTCCCGGCGCCGTCCTTCGTCGTGATCAGCCCGCCCGCAAGCAAATCCGGCAGCGTATAGCCGTTCTTCAAAAGATGTTTCAGCAGGCCATCCCAGCTTTCCGGCGCGTAGCCGAAGCCGAAGGCCTCCAGCGTGTCCTCGAACATGCCGCGCTCTTTCAGATAGAGCCGCGCGTCCCGGCCGGCTTCCGCTTGCGTGAGATTGTGCATGAACCAGGCCTGCGCCGCCTCGTTCAGCGTCTCCAGCTTCTCGCGATTGCCGGTATCCTGCGCCGGTCGGAAGCCCGGCGCGGCTTCCGGCACCGCGATGCCGGCCTTGCGGGCCAGTTCACGGATTGTTTCGGGGAAGCTCGTCCCTTCCATCTTCATCACGAAGGTGAAGGCATTGCCGCCCGTCCCGCAGCCGAAGCAATGGAAGATCTGCCGCGAGGGGCTGACCATGAACGACGGCGTTTTTTCCGAGTGAAAGGGGCACAGGCCTTTGAAGTTCTGGCCCGCCTTGGAGAGGGTCACGTAGCCGGAGACAACATCGAGGATATCGGTGCGGTCTTTAACTTGTTCGATGATCTCTTGGGGAATGAGACCGAGGCTCACGCGGTTACGCTCCTGTGCCCTGCCGGATATCGAATACGAACCGCCTGGCGGCTGTTTCAGACATCCATCCCGCTGCCGTGAACCGAGTTCCAACAACACGGAAAGGCTCGAAATTTTTTATGTATTGACTGTGCAATTTAACAGACGGGAAAAGGCGAAGTCAATGAGGGGATGAACGCTTCGAAGCTTTTTCCTCTCACCGAAAACACGGCTAACCGGAGCCGGAGCGTTCTGCTTGTGCCGAATATGCGAAGCTGCTAGGCTCCGCACTGAACCGACAGCCCCAGCCAGCCGCACCTCACGTCTAGCCCGTGGATGGAAACATGACTTTCTCAGATTCGATTTCCACCTGCCTAAAGAAATATGCCGACTTCGAGGGTCGCGCGCGGCGTTCAGAATTCTGGTGGTTCGAGCTCTTTCAAATGTTGGTGTATGTCGGAATCGGGCTTGCGGCAGGCGTGATGGGTCTCTCGGAAGCCGCAGGCGGAGGACTCTCCGTGCTGTTTATGCTGGCGATATTATTGCCCGCCATCGCCGTGAACGCACGGCGCCTCCATGATGTGGATCGAAACGGATGGTGGATGCTCATTCCTATCACCATCATCGGAATCATTCCCTATCTGTATTGGATGTGCAAAGAGGGCGATGCACAAGCCAACCAGTACGGACCTCCCGTCTGACTAATAGCCTCGGGGGGAAACGGGGACATTCAAAAACGACCGCGGCCGAGGGAATTCCAGAAGGTTTCCGCACGCTAAAGCCCGGAAGGGTCGCTTTGAGAGAAGCGGACGCGAGGCCTTGCTACCCAGCTTTAACCGACGCCGGAGCAGTTCGCCCTTCGTCAGTCGCCGCCATTTTCCCTTGCGGGAAACGTCGTCAGCTGTTCGAGAAGTCCGATTCCAGCGGCGGGATGTTGTACAGCAGTTCGAGGTCGAATTCGTCGATCAGTTCGTTGGCGGCTCCCGCACCCTGGTCGGAACGAACTTCATTGATCACCAGATCAATGGCCGCCGCGGCGTGCTGGCCGTATTGTGCGATCGCCGATTCGATGCGCTGCCTGGCTTCTTCTATTTTCATGACAGGTGCTCCCGGCCAACTGCTGGCCTATTGTAGCCGAACCGGCGGCGATTTTTCGATTGTTCATGTCACGCAAGAATCCGTGCCCGAACCTTGGTTCTTGCACGCGGGCATGGGATATAATGACGCCCAACGATGGCTGGCACGGCGCAATTTCCAGACGAACAGACCGACCAGGGCGCATTCAAGCGCCAGGCGGACGCCTTCAACGGATGGGTCACGGACGATGGTCAGTCCGGCTACCCGGCTGCCCAAGGCCGCTACCATTTATACGTGTCCTGGGCCTGCCCCTGGGCGCACCGCACGATTATTGTACGGAAGTTGAAACGGCTGGAAGATGTCATCGGCATGACGGTGGTGGACCCCATCCGGGACGACCGCGGGTGGGCCTTCCGTGAAGGGCCCGGCCACTCGCTCGATCCCATCAATGGGTTTCAGTTTCTCAGCGAGGCCTACCGGACGACCGATCCGGACTATCGGGGACGGGTCACGGTGCCCGTACTGTGGGACACCGCCACCAAGCGCATCGTCAGCAACTCCGACGACGACCTCATGCGCATGTTCAACAGCGCCTTCAACCGGTTCACCGACAGCAGGCTGGACTTGTATCCCGAGGCGCGGCGGAAGGACATCGACGAGCTGAACACGTTCATCTACGAAAACGTGAACGACGGCGTCTACCGCGCCGGCTTTGCGACCTCGCAACGGGTCTACGAGAAAGCGGTGCGCCGCCTCTTCGACGCACTCGACCAACTGGACGCGCGCCTCAAAACACAGCGCT
Organism: Nitrospiraceae bacterium; assembly: GCA_009692155.1. GTDB lineage: Bacteria > Nitrospirota > Nitrospiria > Nitrospirales > Nitrospiraceae > 2-02-FULL-62-14. Next base: position 21,078 of record SHZW01000002.1, on the reverse strand, counting down.
ATTTATTTGGAGCGCAATTCGTGGAGACGGATTGGCGGCTCTTCGTCACCCTCATCCGGTTCGACGCGGTCTACCACGGGCATTTCAAGTGCAACCTCCGGCGGATTGCGGACTATCCCAACCTGTTCGGCTACCTCAAGGACCTCTACCAAACCGACGGGATTGCCGACACGGTCAATTTCGATCACATCAAGCGGCACTACTATGTTACCCACGACGACATCAATCCCACCCGCATCGTGCCTCTTGGTCCGGACCAGGACCTGCGCACCCCGCATAACCGCAACCGCTAAACTGTCTGTTTGCACGGATAGCGTTTGGTGCTATAGTGCCCGGCACGACGCGCGGGGTTCGCACAGGACACCAAGCAGATGCCCGAAACCGAACAACCAGGCAAGAGGCAGTATCCAAGGCAAAAGGTGTTCACCTATTGCCGGGTGGTCTGGTCCAGCAAGCAGGCATCCTATCAGGTGCCCGCCATGACCGTGGATGTCTCCCGGAAGGGCCTCGCCATTCTGCTCCGCACTCCCGCTCAACCGATCTGGATGGAGGCAACCATCCACATCCTGAACGACCTTAAAATCCGGGCAGCGCCGATTCACAAACGGCCCTGGGAAAACCGGGTGGACGGTTCTCAGGTCGGCTTCGCAATTAAACAGATCGTCAGCGGGGAACAGCAGTGGGAGGCCATGTGCAACGGATCCAACGGCTCACACCCGGTGCTCCCGCAGGGCTAGATCACACCTGACGACCGAGCGGCCGAGGTGGGACGCACGACTCCGGCATCGGAATGAAACTTTCTGAAGAAGACGCTGGGGTGGCCTACCCTTTCGCTCCAGCGCCTCCCGGAACGGCCCTTTCGGACTTTGCCGGGCGGAAGCCTTCGGAAATTCCTTCGCGGACTCAGTCAGTTTCCGCTTTCCTTTCCGGCAAAGTCTCGATGGGCGCCCCGTTCCTCCGGCGAATTTCGCTCAGGGCAGGCCACTCCAGCACGGCAGCCTAAGCAAAAAAATAAAATGGAAAGGCCACAGGCCGCTTTTGGGCCTGTGGCCTTTAACGCTTCGCCACATTCGAAGTGCTGCGTCGCTAGTTATTGCCTATACCCACTCCGTATCTCTTCCGTTCAATCCTGTCACTTTGCCCAGACGAAGCGAACTAGCGCCATCGCAAACGCAAACAGAAAACCGTAGGCAAAGGTGTCCAGACGGATGGGTTCCTGTTCACGTTGCCGGCGCCACGCTCCGATCTTCGCCATGACAAGTCCGGCTATGACCGGTGCGGCAATGAGGTTCAGTACGCGCAGCCATTGGTCTTTAACGAAGTGCGCGGGAAAGAGCCAGAGGCTCACGCCGCCAACGAAGGCACCGAGACACGCGTAGCCGAATCCCGCAAACACGGCATGGAATGGATGGATACGGCGAAAAAGCCCGCGCACTTTATGCCAGATGCCCTCGATGGCAACTTCAGAACCAAGCTGAAGAATGATCTCGCCCAGAATCTGCAGGATTACTTCGATGAGAACTTCCATGAAAAGCTAAGAATCAGCCAAGTGATTGCAGGAGCGAGCGCATTTCGGGAATCAGATCAACGTTTCTACCAACCGAGCCTGCTATAAACCGACCCACCGCACCTCCCCTTTCGGGACCAGCGGCAGTGCCTGTATGAGTCGAGGGACGAGAGGGCGCAAATCTTTCAAACGATTCGTCGGCGCGCGAAGTACGATGACGGCGATACTGAAGCTGGGGAGGGATTGCTGAAACGAGAGGTTGCGGTCAACCGTCACGAATACATCGAACTGCGCTTGCGCCAGTCGGAGAAGCTCCCCGTTCTTGATGCCGGCCCAGCCGGCTTGAGGAACCGTAACGACCTCGTGGCCTTCGATCTCACGGGCCAACCGGCGGTCGATGCACTCATCCAGAAGAACTTTCACGAAGCGACGGTCAGCATCCTCGCCTTGGCCTCTTCGAGAAAGGCGATGATTTGCTCGCGCGTGACCGTGGGGAATCCGTCAAGGAAGTCGTCTATCGTCTGCCCCCCTTCCAAATACTCGATGAGCGTTTGAACGGGGACCCGCGTCCCGCGAAAGACCGGGGTCCCGCCCAGCACATCGGGGGTTGAAGAGATCAGAGATGAAGTCGGAGTCGCCATCGGCATCCTCTACGCTGCTGAATTCTAAGCCAGGACCATCAAGAAAGCAATTTGCAGACGACTACAAGATTTAGCCCAAGGTTTGAAGCAGCGCTCTCATCTCAGGGATCAGATCAACTCCCCCATTTGAGCGACCCGAAGCAGCCGCGTCGATGCCGGCGTTGAGTACCGGTTTCGCTTCGTCTTTCTTTCCCAACTTAACCAAGGCGCGGCCAAGAGCTAGATGTGAAGCCACGTGCACGGGATCGAGCTGGACCGCCACGCGCAGATGCTCGACGGCCTCTTCCAGACTGCCGCCCTCTTGAAGAATCTTATTCCCGAGGCCGTAGCGCCCCAGGAATCCCTTCGGGTTCTTCGCAACCATTTGCCTGAATGCTTCAATATCCATGGCGCTCGTTATACCACACCGACTCCAGGGGGCGCACGGAGGGATACGAGCTGGCGGGTTGGTCTTCTCCCTTGCTCGCAGAACGCGCACACCTCAGAAGGGTGCTCGTTCGATGCGCGCAGTCGGAGCAGACCAACCCGCACTCGAAAGATCGTAGAGTCACCGACAAATAAAAAATAGAAAGGCGACAGGCCGCTTACAAGCCTGTCGCCTTAACGCTTCGCCACTTTCCCTGAGCTGTCCCTGTAGTGATTGCCCTACGACCTTGCCGGCCTCTCCGCCGCTACCTGCCGAATGCGTCGAGGTCCATGAGGCTCCTTATACCATACCGATGGTCATGGCGCCTGCCCTGAAGGATTGGCGCTGAGGTACGCGATGATCAGCCTTGCGTCACCGATCGGATCGGCCGTGAATGGGGCTGTCTGTTGCCGAGTCACCGGAGTACTCAAGCGCTCAGCCGCCTGGCGGATGGGAAGCGGAAAGGACGAATCCTGCTGAATCTGACGGAGATATTCCATCGCATCCCCGCGCCACTTTCGAACAGGCAGCCGCTCCAGCCACGCCTCAGTGGCGAGAGCCACCGCCCGCCTGGCGCAGACACGCGCCTTGCCGTCATTGGCGTCTTTCAATGCGGCCTCAGCTGCAGCGAGTTCCCGTTCAATCAGATCCACCTGTACCATCAGGCGAGTGAATTCCGATGGATGATGCCGTGTACGTCGAGAATATTGTCGGTGCGGTCAACCGTGTAGAAGATCCGCCAATCCCCGACCGCATACTTGGCCAGACCGGGTAATTCCGGCGCAATCGGCTCGTGGCGAAGATTGCCGACGTTGGACGCCAGCCATTTCGTCTTGTCGAGCAGGCGTTGCGCCAGTTCCTTGTCCAGCGCGGCGAGATCGGCGATGACGGCGGGCTTGCAGGCAAGGCGATACCAGGGCATGGCCGGTTACCAATTCAACCCGAGCTTTTCGGCGACCTCATCGCCACTCACGCGTTCCGTCGAGGTCAGCGACTGTTTCAGGCGCGTCCGGAGCGCCTCACCGAGCTGCAGGCCGAGATCGGGATCGCCCACCAGTTCGCGAAGACGGTCATCGACCAGCCCGCGCACAAGCTCTTTGAGTTGCTCAGCAGTGAGTTGCGAAAGATCCATGAGCTATCGTAGTGGAAAACGACCGGCGCCTCAAGAAAGAACGGGCGGACGGAGGGAGCGAGCGGCAGCCAGTCTCCCTTCGTGCTCGCGCAACGCGCGGCCTCAGAATTCCAACAAGGGTAGCCAGGACTGAGGACGGACTTTGCTGGAGGAGCGGGATACCCACCGAGACTGTGCCGAGCAGGAAAGCGGAAACTGACTGAGTCCGCGAATGAATTTCAGAAGGCTTCCGTTCGGCAAAGACCGGAATGGTCGCTCTGGAAACACGGACGCCGAAAACTTGATGCCCGCCCCTTACCTTAGCGCCCGGCCCGCTCCGCCCGATAGTGTAACAACGGCGGGCCGAGCGGGAACAGTGCGCGGCCGGTGAAGGCGAAGGTCAGGCTGCCCACCGCGTGATAGAACGCCAGGAGACCGACCAGGATGTGGCAGACGCCGGGGATGATTTCGGGCAGCGCGTCCAGGCGCGCGAGGAAGGTGCTTAAGAAGGTGGCTGTGATTACCACGTGCAGGACGCACAGCGCGGTGTTCCGATAGGCCGTGAGGTACACCATGACGGCCGAGAACATGAAGTAGATGAAGTTGATCGGCACGAACAGCAACATGCTGGAATGAAAGGTAGTGCCCACGCTGACCAGCTTGGCCGTGCAGACGGTGGTCCAGAAAAAGCCGTACATCGTCAGTGCGGTGCCGCCGAGCTGCTCGTTGTAGCGGATGTCGGTGATGCCGGCGAGGATCTGCACGATGCCGCCGAAGGCCAGGGCGATGACCAGCGCCCCGACGCGGTCAAGGCGATCTGTGGCTGGAGGCAGACTTCGCTGGAGGAGCGGTTAAAGAAGCGAGCCCTTCGACCCCTTCGGCAAGCTCAGGGCAAGCAATGGTTCGAGGGCGATCACTACTGGAGTTGCCTGCTGAACGTGGCGAAGCGTTAAAGGCGACAGGCTTGGAAGCGGCCTGTCGCCTTTACTTTTTTTATATTGTGGGTGAGTTTGTTTCCCTGCGAGCGGCGGCCGGTCTCACTTCAACTGCACGCGTCCAACGAGGGCCTTCTGAGGCCGCGCGTTGCGCGAGCACGAAGGGAAACCGGGCCACCAGCTCGTTCCCTCCGTCCGCGTTCCTTATCCTTTATCCTTGTAGCTCGGCATCGCCGTCCCCGCATCCCGCGGATGGATCACTCTGGCTTGATGGTCTTTCTTGTGGCAGGTGCCTTTCTCAACGGTATAGGCCGTGCTCAAATTTTCTTTAATGTGCTTCTCAACCTGATCGCAGATTTCTTGAGAAGTAACACCGAGACAATGAAAACAGCAGGGCCGCGGGTCCGCCTTGAGCGCCCGCTCGATGGTCGCCATGATGTCGTGAATGCTTGTCATCAGTCGGTCTGAGTATAGCAGACTTATCCCGGTGGCCAGTGCATGGGTGGCCGCTTGCGAGCCGGCTCATCGGAACAGCAGCCAGGAGACGTAGATAATAAGCACGATGACGACGGGCACGATCACCACGAGCAGTTTGCGCGCACTCGCCATAATCTGCGCGCTTCGGTCTTGAAGCTGCTCGGCGCGAGCGTTAATACGCTCCGCTCGGTCGGCCTGCCCTCGCACAAGAGCAAATTGTTCGCGCTGGACTGCCAACGATTCTGCCTGGCGCTCCAGTTGCAGCTTCTGGTTATCGCGAATCTCTTCCAGGACACGCGTGAGCCGCTGGAGTTCCTGTTCGTTCATGTCACTCCCCGCCGTTTACCCTGGCGGCCAGTGCATGGGCCGGCCGCCCAGGACGTGCAGATGCAGATGAAAGACGGTCTGGCCACCGTTCTTGCCCGTGTTCACCACCAGCCGGTACCCGCCATCGGCAATACCCTTCTGCCTGGCGATCTTGTTGCCGGTGAGCATGAGATGCCCCAGCAGGCCAGCATCGGCTTCGTTCAGCTCGGTGATGGAAGCAACATGTTTGCGCGGAATCACCAGCACGTGGGTCGGCGCCTGCGGATTGACGTCGTCGAAGGCGACGCATTTGTCATCCTCGTGGACGATTTTGGAAGGAATGGTCTTCCCGGCGATCTTGCAGAAGATGCAGTCGCTCATTTCTTCTTTGCCTTCTTGGGCGCGGCCGCCCTGGCAGAAGCTTTTCCATTCGCCTTCGCCTTTTCACCCGCGTTCGCCTTGGCCTTCAGGCCGGACGTGCCGAAGCGCTTCGCAAGTTCCTGATAGACCTCCTCCGGCTTGACGTCGTGGTAACCAAGCGCGACGAGCGTATGGAAGAACAGATCGGCCGTTTCGTGGATGATCTCGTCTTTCTTCCCGCCCTTGGCCGCCAGCGCGACCTCGCCCGCTTCCTCCACTACCTTCTTCAGGACTTTGTCCACGCCACCCGCGAGCAGTGTCGAGGTGTAGGATTCCGCCGAGGGATGGGCCTTGCGATCCTGGATCGTCTGATAGAGCTTGTCGAGAATGCCGCCGCCGAAGCCGTCCGCTGTCTTGATCCCATCCACCGAGCCGTCTTCGTGCAGGCGCATGAAGAAGCAGGTCTTCTCGTTGGTGTGGCAGGTCGGGCCGAGCGGCTCGGCTTTGACCAGGATGGTATCGCCGTCGCAATCCACGAAAATATCCTTCAGGATGAGCTTGTTGCCTGACGTCTCGCCCTTTTCCCAGATTCTGTTCCGCCAGCGGCTCCAGAAGTGGACGGACTTCTTCTCCAGTGTCAGCTGGATCGACTCCGGGTTCATGTAGGCGAGCATGAGCAGGCTGCCGTCCCGCCAGTCCTGGATGACCGCCGGGATCAAGCCCTGCTTGTCGAATTTCAAATGACTCAAGTTCATGATCGATTTTCCGATTTATTCATTTAGCCATTTTGTCATTGGCTTGATCTTCCGACCGGACTGACAATTGATCAAATCCGAAAATGAGTAAATGAATAAATCGTGCGGCCTTCTTCTCACGGCCGCACAGAAATCCCCCTGCCGCGCAAATAGGCCTTGGCTTCCGGAATGGTATGCGTCCGGTAGTGAAAGATGGACGCCGCCAGCACCGCGTCCGCCTTGCCTTTCACGAAGCCGTCATAGAGATGTTCCAGCGTGCCCACGCCACCCGAGGCGATGACTGGAATGGACACGGCATCGGAAACCGCCGCGGTCAGTTCCAGGTCGTAGCCATTTTTCCGGCCGTCCTGGTCCATGCTGGTAAGCAGAATTTCTCCCGCGCCGTAGCCTTCCATTTTCTTCGCCCACTCGATCGCGTCAATGCCCGTCGGCTTGCGCCCGCCGTGCGTGAAGACTTCCCAGCTCTTTGAATCGGCAGCCCTCCGTTTGGCGTCGATCGCGACGACAATACATTGCGTCCCGAACCGCTTGGCGGCTTCCTTCACGAATTCGGGCCGCTCGACCGCCGCGGTGTTGATACTGACTTTGTCCGATCCGGCTGTCAATAAGTTGCGGATGTCCTCGAGCGTGCGGACGCCGCCTCCGACCGTGAGCGGCATGAAGACCTGCTCGGCCGTTTTGGCAACCACATCGAGAATGGTTTTGCGGTTTTCGTGGGAGGCGGTGATGTCGAGAAAGCAGAGTTCGTCGGCGCCGTCGCTATCGTAGGCCTTGGCGATTTCGACCGGATCGCCCGCATCGCGCAGATTCACAAAGGAGACGCCCTTCACGACGCGCCCATCCTTTACATCGAGACAAGGAATGATGCGTTTGGTCAGCATGGCGACCCTTCATGAGGCGGCGGCAATCGCTTGTTTCAGGTCTATTAGCCCCTCGTAGAGCGCCTTGCCCAAAATGATCCCTTCGACCTTCGGGCCCAGCGCTTTAATCGCGGCGATGTCGTCGAGGCTCGAAATCCCGCCGGAGGCGATGACCGGCACCGGCGACGCGTCCGCGATGAGCTTGAGCGATAAAATGTTCGGTCCCGCCATCATGCCGTCTTTCGCGATGTCGGTATAAATCACAGCGGCCAGCGCCAGGCCGGACAGCGATACGATGGCCTCGCGGGCCGTGACGCCAGTGACCGTTTTCCAGCCGTCGGTCGCCACCAGGCCGTTCTTGGCATCGATGGCCACCACGACGCGCTCGGGAAAGATTTCGAGAATCTCCTCCACCAACTGGCGATTGGTCAGCGCCGTGGTGCCCATCACCACCCGCTTCGCGCCGGCGCCGAGATACATCCGCACCGTGTCGAGCGACCGGATGCCGCCGCCGACCTGAACCGGAATGGACACGGCGTTGACGATCGCCTCGATGTGGGAGAGATTTTTCGGTTCGCCCTCGAAGGCTCCGTTGAGATCCACGACGTGCAGGAAATGCGCGCCCTGGTCCTGCCATTGCCTCGCCATCGCCGCCGGATCGTTCGAATAGACCGTGGCCTGGTGCATGTTGCCTTGCGTCAGGCGCACACACTGGCCGTCTTTTAGATCAATCGCAGGGATAATCAGCATTTCTTAAGACCGTAACGCGTGATGCGTGACCCGTAACGCGCAACTAAAAAAGAACCTACTCGATTTGGGTGCGTGCCGTCCGCTCCCACCTTGTCACGCGTCACCCGTCACCTGTCACACGATCAGCGCTTGGATTTGGCGCCGAACGGAAACTTCTCGGCCAGATGCGTCGTGCCGTATTCCACCAACTCGTCCGCCGTGACGAACACGAACCCACGCTCGAAGGATCCCCGGGCATCTTCGGTGAGCGGCTTTTGCTTTTCGTAATAGTTGCCGGCCCACAAGACGGTGCCGTCCATACTGACGAGTTTGACTTCGAAGCCGACCGCCGCCGTCTCGCCGCCCAGCTTGCTGCCCTTCCGCTCCTGGTAGACGACCACACGTCCGATGATCGCCGCATCCAGGGACATCTTCTGCGCGATCTTCGCCGCCCGACGTTCCGGGATGGCCTCTCCGCCTTCCGTCTCCAGCTTCTTGAGCGCCGCGGCCGCATCGTCCGGCGAGAACACGTTCAGCCCTTCCCAGTTTTTGAGTTTTCCATAGAACGAGCGGGACACCTTCTCGGCCGCGGCCGCCGGCACGCCGCCTACCTGTTGACTCGAATAGCGCTCCCCGGACGGCGGTACCGCCACGGACATGTCCGAACGCCGGGCGCCTTGCGGGGCTACTATTTCGTCGTAGGGGCGGTTCTCCGTGACTTGCTGCGTCATCAGCGTATCGAACGGCAACACGACCACCGACTTGACCTGGTACTTGTCGATATTCGCCGACACCTCCGACGTGACCTTGGACTTGAACGCGCAGGCGCTCAGCAGCGCCAGGGCCGCGAGCATGTGAACCGTGAAGCGTGAAGCGTTCTTAAGATTGTGCCTCATCTGTTCTTTTTACTCCTTACGCCTAACGCCTCACGGCTGCTAGGACCATTCTCCAAAATTCTTGACAATGCGCAGGCCGGTGGCCTGGCTCTTTTCCGGGTGAAACTGGCAGGCGAAGATATTATCCCGCCATACGCTCGAGACGAACGGCAAGCCATAGTCCGTCATGGTCGCCACCACCGACCGGTCCTGCGGCTCCACATAATAGGAATGGACGAAATACACGTGTTCACCCGAATTTATCCCCTTCAACGGCGGCGCCGCCCGTTCGACGGTCACGCCGTTCCATCCCATGTGCGGCACCTTCAAGCGGATGGTCGTCTTTGCCGCCTGGCCGTTGCCGAACGGAAACTTCTTCACGCGGCCCTGCAAGATGCCCAGCCCCTTGTGCACGCCGAACTCTTCACTCTCCGTGAACAGCAACTGCAGCCCCAGGCAGATGCCCAGGAACGGCTTGCCGGAGGCGACGGTTTTCCGGATCGGCTCGACCAGCCCGTATTGTTCCAGGTTAGCCATGCAGTCGGCAAAGGCGCCGACACCCGGCAGGACGACGTGGCTGGCGTCCGCGATCGCATGGCGGTCGCGCGTGACAACGGCCTGGTGCCCGACCGTTTCAAAGGCCTTCTGCACGCTCCGGAGATTCCCCATGCCGTAGTCGATGATGGCAATCATGGCCGCTCCGCGACAGACTCGAGCCACGAGCCGCGAGACAATGCTCTCCCCGGTCTCGTGCCTCGCGCCTACAAACTCCCCTTCGTCGATAAAACCCCTTTGACCCGCCCGTCGAGCGAAGTCGCCTGATCCAGCGCTTTTGCGAACGCTTTGAAGGTCGCTTCCACGATGTGGTGCGGGTTCCGCCCGTACAACACGTTCACGTGCAGGTTGAACGCCCCGCGCGCCACGACGGCTTCAAAAAAGTCCTGGAACAGGTAGAGGTCGAAATCCTTGATGCGCCGGTTCGGCAGCTTGGCGTTGTAGACGAGGTACGGACGCCCGCTGAGGTCCACCGTGACCTGCGCCAGCGTTTCATCCAACGGCACCGAAGCGAAGCCGAACCGCCGGATGCCCTTCTTGTCGCCCAGCGCCTGCTTGAGCGCGTCGCCCAGCACGATGCCGATGTCTTCGACCGTGTGGTGGTCGTCGATGTGCGTATCGCCACTGGCCTGAACGGTCAGGTCGAACAACCCGTGCCGGCCCAGTAGGTCCAGCATGTGGTCCAGGAACGGGATGGGCGTGTTGATGCGGGTCTTGCCGGTGCCGTCCAGCGACCATTCGACCCGGATGTTCGTCTCTTTCGTCACCCGCTTGATGACCGCGCGGCGCGCCCGTGCCGATCGTACTTTTTTCATGAGAACCTGCTCTCCAGCGACTTCGCGTGGGCGTCGAGCCCTTCCATGTTGGCAATGCGGACCAGGTGATCCTTGACCCGCATCAGTTCTTCCTTGCTATAGGAAATGAGGTTGCTCTTCTTCACGTAATCGTCCACGGACAGGGGCGAAAAGAACCGCGCCGTCCCGCCCGTCGGCAGCACGTGGTTGGGCCCGGCCACATAGTCGGCCACGGCCGGCGGCGTGTACCGCCCCAGGAAAATCGCGCCTGCGTGCCGGATTTTTTCCAGATAATCGAACGGCCGCTCCACCGACAGCGTTAAATGCTCCGGCGCGATCTCGTTGGAGACGCCGATCGCCTCGTCCATGTTCGCAACGACCAGCACCGCCGCGTGGCGCGCCAGCGACTTGGAGACGATCGGTCCCCGCTTCAGCCGTTTCACCTGCTCGTTGAGCTGCCGGACCACATCGCGCGCGAGCCGTTCCGAGACCGTCACAAGCCAGACCTGCGCCTCTTCATCGTGCTCGGCTTCGCAGAGCAGATCGGCCGCCACATGGACGGGGTTCGCCTGTTCGTCGGCAACGACTAGCAATTCGCTGGGACCGGCCACCATGTCCAGCGCCACCGTGCCGTAAAGCAGCCGCTTGGCCGTCGCCACGAAGATGTTGCCGGGGCCGACGATCGCATCCACCCGCGCGATCGTCTTGGTGCCGTAGGCCATCGCGCCCACCGCCTGCACGCCGCCGATCCGATAGACCTCGTCCACGCCGGCAATGTCCGCGGCGACCAACAGATAGGGGCTGACCACGCCCTTGGGCGCGGGCGTGCACATGACGACCCGCTTGACCCCCGCCACCTTGGCCGGAATCGCGCACATGAGCACGGACGACGGATAGGCCGCCTTGCCGCCGGGCACGTAGAGCCCGACCGCGTCCATCGGCACGACCATCTGCCCCAGCGTCGCGCCGTTGTCCTGGTACATCCAGGTCTTGGCGCGCTGCCGTTCGTGGAACGCCATCACCCGCTGCGCCGCGTAGCGCAGGGCGTCGCCCTCCTCTTTCCGAATCTGGTAGTAGGCTTCCTTGATCTGCTGCGGGCTGACCCGGAACTGCGGCGGCTTCAGCGACACCCGGTCGAACTTCTTCGTGTAGCGTGAAATGGCCGCGTCTCCGCCCCGTTCCACCGCCTTCAGGATGGTCCTGACGGTCGTTTCCACCTTGCCGCTCGACCGGCCTGCCCGGCCGGCGATTTTCTTCATCGCCGTCTTGAAGGCCTTGTCCGTACTCGACAGAATTTTGATCATCGCGTGCTCCGCTTCTTCGCCCGCTGCACCCGCCGCTGGTTCGTCCGGCGGCCGGCGCGACGCCCGTTCAATCGCGCCGCAGGGCGTCGACGCAGGCGCGCCATCAATGCTGAAATTTCACCGTGTTTCATCTTGAGGCTCGCCCGGTTGACGATCAGCCGCGCCGAGGACTCGGCGATCACCTCGACTTCCTCCAAATCGTGCGCTTTCAACGTGCGTCCGGTGGAAACGAGATCCACGATGCGATCGGCCAGATCCACGACCGGCGCCAGCTCGATGGACCCGTAGAGCTTGATGATCTCGACCGGAATCCCCTTCTGATTGTAATAGCGCTCCGTGATGTTCGGATATTTCGTCGCCACGCGCAGCTTCGCGGACAGGCGCTCGCGCACCTTCTGCCCCCTCTTGGCAGCAACGGAGAGGCGGCATCGGCCGAACTTGAGATCCATCGGCTCGTAGACGTCCAGATTCTGCTCCAACAGTATGTCCTTGCCGACAACGCCCACGTCCGCCGCGCCGTATTCGACGTAGGTCGGCACGTCGCTCGGCCGGATAATCATAAAGACCAGATCCTTTTCGGGACACTCGATAATCAGCCGCCGGCTGCCCGGGGACAAACCCTTGCTCACGTACCCGGCCTTCCGGAATAGTTCCATTGCCGGCTCCAGCAGTTTCCCCTTCGACAAGGCCACCGTAATCATGTCCGCCCCTTTGCAACCTGACCTGGCTGGCCCGTGTTCGGCACCCGCCGGATGGCCGCGCCCAGGCCGCTGAGTTTCTCCTCGATCCGTTCGTACCCGCGATCCAGATGGTAGACCCGCGCGATCTCCGTGTCGCCTTCCGCCGCCAACCCCGCGACAACCAGGCCGGCGCTGGCCCGCAAATCCGACGCCATGACCGCCGCGCCGCTCAGCTGTGTGGTTCCGGTCACCACCGCGTGGCTGCCGTCCACCTTGATGTTCGCGCCCATGCGCTGCAACTCCGGCACGTGGATGAAGCGGCCCTCGAACACGGTTTCCGTGATCACGCTGGTACCTTGCGCAACGCACATGAGCGCCATCATCTGCGCCTGCATGTCGGTAGCAAAGCCGGGATAGGGATAGGTCTTCACATCCACGCTCTTGAGACGCTTCGACGCCTTGAGCCGAACCGATTCCTTGCTCTCCGTCACCTCGGCGCCCGCCTCGCGCAGTTTCGCCGTCACCGCTTCCAGGTGCTGGGGCCGGCAGTCCTTCACGCAGACGTCGCCGCCCGTGATCGCCCCGGCGGCCAGGTAGGTGCCGGCTTCGATCCGGTCGGGAATGACTTCGTGATCGGCGCCGCGCAATTCCTTCACGCCCTCGATCGTGATCATGTCGGTCCCGGCGCCGGCAATCCGCGCGCCCCGCTTGACGAGGAACGCCGCGAGGTCGACAATTTCAGGCTCCTTCGCCACATTTTCGATCACCGTCGTCCCGTCGGCCAGGCATGCGGCCATCATCAGATTTTCCGTGCCCGTCACCGTTGGGAAATCCAGGCAGATCCGCGCGCCCTTCAATCGCGGCGCCTTCGCTTTGATATAGCCATGCTCGACCGTGACGGTCGCGCCCATCTGCTCCAGGCCCGCCAGGTGGAGGTTCACCGGCCGGGAACCGATCGCGCACCCTCCGGGCAGCGAGACGATGGCTTCCCCCCATCGGGCCAGCAACGGGCCCAGCACAACCACCGACGCGCGCATGGTTCTCACTAAATCATATGGCGCCTCCGACGAACGGAGCGCATCCATCTTCATGACCACCCAGTTGCCCTCGGTTTTTACCGTCGCGCCCAGGATGCCCAACAGCTTGCCCATCGTGAAAACGTCCACCACGCGCGGGACGTTCGTCACGGTGCACTCGCCACCGCCCAGGATGACCGACGCCAGAATGGGCAGCGCGGCGTTTTTCGCCCCGCTGACCTTGATGTCGCCCTGCAACCTGTGTCCGCCTGTGATGACGATCTTGTCCATGCTTGCCAGTAATCAGTAATGAGTGATCAGTGATGAGTGGGAAGTTGTCCTGACTTCTCTCTTGTGCATCTCGCCCTCGTCACTCATGACTCATTACTGCTTTCGCGCGCAGACGACCCGGTCAATCCCGGTCTGGTCAGGCCGAACGTCCACGACCCCATACTGCTTCGTCGTGTCGAGAAGCATCCGCACTGATTCCGCCTGTCCCTGCCCGACTTCCATGATCAGCCAGCCGTCTGCGCTCAAGAACTCGACCGCCTCCTGCACGAGGCGGCGATAGACCGCCAGGCCATCCTCGCCTCCGGCCAGCGCGATTCGCGGCTCGAACAAACGTACTTCCGGCTGCAACGCCTCCCATTCGCGCTCGGCGATATAGGGAGGATTGGAAACGACGATATCCACCCGGCCGGACAGCCCGCTCGCACGAAGCGGCTTCAGAAGATCGCCTTCCAGAAATGTCACCTGCCCGGCCACGTCATGGCGCTCCGCGTTCCGCCGGGCCACGCGCAGAGCCTCCGCCGAACGATCCGTCGCATGGAGCACCGCCAGCGGCAGCCGGCGCGCCAGCGACACGGCGATACAGCCGGACCCGGTGCCGACATCCGCCACGACCGGCCTGCGTCCCGCCGCCGGGTGCATCCCGGCGCAACGGACGGCGGCTTCCACGAGCAGTTCCGTTTCGGGCCTGGGGATGAGCACGCTGGGCTCCACTTCAAATTCGAGCCCGCAAAATTCCTGCGTGCCCAGCAGATATTGCAGCGGTTCCCGATCGGCACGGCGCGCCAGCAGCGTCTGCGCGCGGCACAATCCTTCGCCCTCCACGATCTGCGACTCGTTCAGGCGCAGTTCAAGCGGCGTCACGCGCAAGGCATGTTCGAGCAGCCAGGCCGTTTCCAGCCCCGCCTGCTCGATGCCGGCACGCGAGAGCCGCGCGGCACCCTGACGCGCCAGATCGCCGATGGACATCGCCTGTGGGGACATATCCGTCTCGATCATGAGACCTCTGAGACCATCTGCTTCGTCTGCGCGGTCTTCAATCCTTCGATCAACTCGTCCATGTCGCCATCCAGCACCTGCTCCAGCCTGTGCAGCGTCAGCCCGATCCGGTGATCCGTCACGCGATTCTGCGGGACATTATAGGTCCGGATCTTCTCGCTCCGGTCGCCGGTCCCGACCTGCGACTTCCGCTGCTGCGCGATTTCGGCGTCCTGCTTCTCCCGCTCCGCTTCGACGATGCGCGTGCGCAGCGTACGCATGGCCTTCCCGCGATTCTTCAATTGCGACCGCTCGTCCTGGCAGGTCACGACCACGCCGGTCGGAATGTGCGTGATCCGCACGGCCGACTTGGTCGTGTTGACACTCTGCCCGCCGGCGCCGGAGGAACAGAAGGTGTCGATCCGGAGGTCGTTCGGATTGATGTTCACATCCACTTCCTCCACTTCCGGCATGACCGCCACCGTGACGGTCGAGGTGTGAATGCGCCCGCTGGCTTCCGTGGCCGGCACCCGCTGGACGCGGTGCACGCCACTCTCGTGCCGGAGCTGGCCGTAGGCGCCCTTGCCTTCGACCAGCAGGACGACGTTCTTGTACCCGCCGATGCCCGTCTCGTCCGCCTCCATCAATTCCGTTTTCAGCCGCTTGCGCTCCGCGTAGCGCATGTACATCCGCAGAAGATCGCCGGCGAACAGGGCGGCTTCTTCGCCGCCTGCACCCGCCCGGATCTCGACAAACGTGTTTTTGCCGTCGCGCGGGTCTTTCGGGACCAGCAGCTCCAAGGCCCGCTCTTCCATCCGGCGCCGCCCCTCTTGAAGCGTGCGGACTTCCTCAGTCGCCAACTCCTTCAGTCCGGCATCGGCGCCGGCATCCTTGAGCATCTGCTCCGCGTCGTCGAGTTGCTTGAGCAGCGCCTGGTAGTCAGCGAGCAGGTGCGCGACCTCTTCCAGGTCGGTGCGTTCCTTGTTGAGCTTGCGGACCTGATCGGGCCGGCTGAGGACGGACGGCTCCGTGAGCTGACGGGTCAGCTCGTCGTAGCGCCTGGCTGTGGCCTCCCACTTGGCCAGCAGCAACGCTTCCCTGGACTCTGCCGTGTTCGTTTCAGCCATCTTTTCGCCCTACTCTCACACTACCATCTCACGTCTGAAAAAACAGAGGGACCCTGCCACCAATGAAATCGTGTCTCTCTTTACTTCTTCCCCTATCCCATCCGTCTCCGTTATTCCGGCCAGAAAAAACAGAGGGACCCTGCCCCTCAACGAAGCAGGGTCCCTCTGGTGAATGCGCTAATGCGTCCGATTTGCGATCGGCGTCACCCTTACTTCGTCTTCTTGGCGTACTTCTTCTTGAACCGCTCCACACGCCCTTCCGTATCCAGGATTTTCTGCGTACCCGTAAAGAACGGATGGCACTTGGAGCAACTGTCCACTTTGAGATCGCCGACCGTCGAGCGCGTCTTGAAACTGGCCCCGCAAGCGCAGCTGATGGTGGCTTCCCTGTACACCGGATGAATACCCTTTTTCATGATCGTCCTTTTTCAGCCTTTCTACCGATTCATTGACTGCAGGAAGTCCTGATTGGTCTTGGTCCCGCGGAGCTTGTCGATCAGAAACTCCATCGCTTCCATCGACCCCAGCGGACTGAGCACCTTCCGAAGGATCCACATCTTATTGAGCCGGTCCTTGTCCACCAGCAGCTCTTCCTTGCGGGTGCCGGACTGGCTGATGTCGATCGCCGGGAAGATGCGCTTGTCGGCCAGCCGGCGGTCCAGATGGACCTCCATGTTGCCGGTGCCCTTGAATTCCTCGAAGATGACGTCGTCCATGCGGCTGCCCGTGTCCACCAGAGCCGTGGCCATGATCGTCAAACTCCCGCCGTTCTCGATATTGCGGGCGGCGCCGAAGAACCGCTTCGGGCGCTGGAGCGCATTGGAATCCAGACCGCCGGAGAGCACCTTGCCGCTCGGCGGCGCAATCGTATTATACGCGCGGGCCAGCCGGGTGATGCTGTCCAGCAGAATGACGACGTCCCGCTTGTGCTCGACGAGGCGTTTGGCCTTTTCCAGGACCATCTCGGCCACCTGCGCGTGGCGCTGGGCCGGCTCGTCGAACGTGGAACTGATCACTTCGGCCGCCTTGACCTGCCGCTGCCAATCGGTGACTTCTTCCGGCCGCTCGTCGATCAGCAGCACGATCAGCATGACTTCGGAATGATTTTTCAGAATGGCGCGCGCGATGGCCTGGAGCAGCATGGTCTTGCCGGTCCGGGGCGCCGCGACGATCAGCCCGCGCTGCCCCTTCCCGATCGGGGTGGTCAGATCCATGATCCGCGTGCAGTATTCCTCCTGGTCGAATTCCAGCTTGATCCGCTCTTCGGGGTACAGCGGCGTCAGGTTGTCGAACAGAATCTTGTCCCGCGCGATTTCCGGTTCCTCGAAATTGACCTTCTCGACTTTCAGTAGGGCGAAATACCGCTCGCTCTCTTTCGGGGGGCGAATCTGGCCGGACACGATGTCCCCGGTTCTCAGATTGAAGCGGCGGATCTGCGAGGGGGAAATATAAATGTCGTCGGGACCAGGCAGGTAGTTGGAATCCGGCGCCCGCAGAAATCCGAAACCGTCGGGCAGCGTCTCCAGCACACCCTCGCCATAGATCGAGCCGTTCTTCTCGGTTTGCGCCTGCAGGATGGCGAAAATCAGCTCCTGCTTGCGCAAATTCGCCGCGCCCTCGATCTTGAGGTCGCGCGCGACTTCGTTCAGATCGGCAATCGTCTTCTGCTTCAGTTCGGCAAGATGCATGGTCTTCTCCTCTAACATAGTGCTCCTGACCTCCACGCTACCGAAGCACCCGCCCCGGCCTCATTACGCCCGTTCACTGCCTGCAATGCTTGTTCTGGATGACTGACGAAGGTCACGACGGCTCTGTTTCGCTTGTTTGACGAGGATGTCTCGCGGCAAACCGACTCCGGACCCTGCGCGCTCCTCTCTTTTCGTGATGTTCGCTGCCAGCCGGCCCCCGCTGCACATGTGCGGAAACGCGATGCACTCCGTCTACTTCCGCCTGCTCACGCTATTGAGTTTGATTTCGAGATCGCCCTAGAAGCTGATTGGACTGGAAGTATATTTGAATTTCAGGAAAGTACGATCGTCGTCATACTATCCACGGCGGTCCGATTTGTCAATAACATTTTCCCTTGGTTCCGTTCATTGCACGGACTCTCACGGTTGTGCTATGAGTGGGCGCAGTACAGTCAGGATAGGAATGGCGGAACAAGACGACGAATATCCGGATCGGCTCTTCAGTCTCTCTGAAGCCAACCATCTCATCCCCAGCCTCGAAGAGCACCTTTCGGCCGTTAAAAATGGCAAGTCCGTCCTCGTCCATACCAAAGACGAGATAAAAAAAGCCAGTCAAAACGCCCAGTTCGGAGGAGGCAGCTTCGTGGCCCCACACTACATCTCTGCCCTGGAACAGATCAATGACAACCTCCAAAAAATCCAGGAACTGGGAGTGCTGGTCAAGGACGCTGAGATGGGCCTGTGCGATTTCCCGTACCTGCACGAAGGACGCATGGTGTATCTCTGCTGGAAGCTGGGCGAGCCGGAAGTGGGATGGTGGCATGAAGTCCATAGCGGCTATGCGAACCGCCAGCCGATCAGCAGCGACCAGTGCTAGCCCGACCGGCGCCCATGCCTGCAGCCTGTCCTGGATAACATGAAATTTGTCATCCTCGGCTTTGACGGTCCCGACGGAGAAGCGAAACGCAAAGTCCACCGTCCGGCGCACCTCGCCAATCTGGAACCGCTCGTCCGGCAGGGCCGGGTCGTGCTGGCCGGCCCCCTCACCGACAAGACCGGTAGCCTGATCGTCATCGAGGCCGGGTCGTTGGCCGAGGCCCAAGCCTTTGCCGATACCGACCCCTATACGGTGCAGGGAGTCTTTGCCAGAGTGGAAGTCCATCCGTTCACGCAGGTGTTTCCGAAATCTGAGGGCGCAGCCTGACCCGGTTTTCTGGTTGTTCGCAAGCTCTTGTCCGGCGTTGTCGGAACGAGACTCACGGGTTATCATGAAAATATGAATCGACGCAGCCTGATACCGGCCTTGCTGCTGGCGGTGTGCTCAGTCAGCCTGCCTGCCCTGGCCGCCGAGCCGCACGTCAAAGTCGCGATCGCCGACGCGTCGTATGTCATGGGCGACGGCGATACGCTTGTCGGTGCGGAAGAAAACGCGCTGACGCGGGCGAAACGAAAAGCGGTGGAGGAGGCCGGTGTCTACATTGAAGCCACGTCCCAGGACATCGAAAAGCACGCCGACGGCAAGACGAGCCGTCTGAACTCGCTCAGCGTGCGGACGATCGCCGCGGCCATTACCGAAACGGAGTTTCTTGACCAACGTCGCATCCTGGAAGGCGATCGGATTGTTTTCTACGTGAAAATCAGGGCCACGATCAATTTAGATACCCTCGAAGACGCCATCAAGCGTCAGAAGGCCTATGAACAATTGGCGGAGCACCATCACCTCATGCACACCGAAAACAGCCAGCTGAAATCCGAACTGGATGCGCTCCGCGCACAGATGCGGGGCTCGCGAACGGTCACGACGCTCAAAGGACAGGTGCGGAACCGCCGGGCCGCAACGGATCTGGTCCATGCCGCGGTTCAGAGCCGGCACTTCCCGGAAAAAATCGAGCTCGTCACCAAGGCCATCGCCATTGACGATCAGTACGTCGACGCCTATGTCGTCAGGGGGCAAACGTATCTCAGCATCGCGTCTTCGAATTCAAAGAAAAGCCCCCGCGCCGAACTCGACGAGTATGCGGACCGGGCGATCGCCGACTTCGACCGCGCGCTGGCACTGGACCCGTTCAGCCCCTGGGTCTTGCTGGGACGCGGCGATGCCTTTACGTGGAAAAAACAAACGGAGGAAGCGTCGAAAAACTACGAGCGCGCGCTCCAGGCCGATCCCATGTTCGATATCGCGCAGCAGCGATTGATCGCCCTGCATACGGCCACGGCGAAGCGGCAGGTCGCCGCGCGGCAATGGCGCCAGGCTCTCGCAACGCTCGATCCCCTCCTGCGATCGGACGATTCTCCGAGTTGGATTTACCAGAAACGGGACGCGTACATTCTGCGAAGCCAGGTGTACGCCCATCTGGATAAGCTTCAGCCGGCCGTGGGCGAACTCACGACCGTTCTGCGGGTCCGATCCTGCCAACCGCCACGCGTTGCTTTCCCGCGCCAAATTGT
Organism: Nitrospiraceae bacterium; assembly: GCA_009692155.1. GTDB lineage: Bacteria > Nitrospirota > Nitrospiria > Nitrospirales > Nitrospiraceae > 2-02-FULL-62-14. The sequence goes on along the minus strand of SHZW01000002.1, from coordinate 1,238 downwards.
ACGGGCGTCTTCAGCAAGGTGTGGCGTCTAAAAACGACTTCGATCGGGCCTGCGCATTGGGCTCCGATGAAGCCTGCGCCGCAGTCGCCCACTTCACGGCGATTCCCCTCCCATGATCATATTTAGCCCACCTATTCGCGCGTCGTAACGCGTTGAAATGATTTCGAAAAACAGCCGACCAAGTTATTGACAATTTTCAGACTTCCCCGCTATACTTCAGCATCACCTGAACGTTGAATTTATGATCGCAGCAGCGGTTGACCCGAAAGGCCTACGACGCTCCGTGGCTATAGCCCATAATTCCTGTGTGGTGGGCCTTCTGTGAGCTTGCACAAGATACTGGGAAAGCTTAAAGTGCACCTATGTTTACCGACAATATTTTGGGCGAATAACGATTCTGCGGGGTGTCAGCCTTGCAGCATGTCAGTGAAGGGTTAAAGGAAATGGCCCAGTATCGCGTCCTCCCCGGTCCCGAACACTTCCTGCCGCCTGCCGCCGCATCGATGGGCATTTGCCTGCCAGACCCCGGCGAGGGGCATATCAACGGCGTGATCGTCCCCGAAGAGAAGGCCTACGAAGAAGCCGCTCGCCAGTTCCTGATGGCCAAAGTGCCGACGATCTTCCCCGGTCCGCTGGTGCTCTGGGCGTGGAACGAAAAGGCCGCAAAGAAAGCGACGGCGATCCGGCACCTCTACGAAACGATCAAGGCATGCGTGACGCCGCAACAGCAGGCCATGCTGATCCCCATGCCGGACTACCGTCCGAAGTATCCGAAGATCAATCCCGAAGTCGAAATCAACCCGAATCACCCGAACCTGACCATCTGGCACAACAAGATCGACGCCTGCATGTTTGTCGGCGTCCATTGCCACCAGGCAAACCTATCGCTGAAGATCATCCGCGGCGGCACGTCCTGCTACACGATCGCCATGTGCGCGCAAGCCGGGCATGAGGATGCCATGCTGTCGTTCCGCGACGCGACGGCTGAGAAGATCATGAAACTGGCCGACACGGTCAAGCGATTGAAGGGCAGCGTCACGTTCGATCCGAAGAAACGTTAAGCAAGAGCGGCTCACGCTTTCGAATTCCCGCGACGAGCTGAAAAAGGAGGCCGGACCCATGGCAGAGAATAAATCGCTCATCGGCACGCAAAACAAAAAAGGCCAGACCTACACCGACACCTGGAAGCTGATGCACGAGGCGCCGCGCACCCCGTCGTTCTACACGGGCAGCGAGGT
>SHZW01000018.1 GCA_009692155.1 Nitrospiraceae bacterium | reverse complement strand
CGGCGTGATCGTACTCTGTGCGCTGGCCGGTTTTGTTTTAGCGCGACGGTTTCGACAGGGCAATTGGTGGAAATCTCGGCGAGTCAGTGGGCCGACGGCCCAGCACGTGGCAGCGCTCAAAATCTATAGCCGGATGCTGCAGTTGCTGCGGTCTCGCGGACTGATGAAAGCTCCCGGTATGACGCCGCTCGAATTTGCAGACAAGGTTGCGCGTGAACGGATAGAGGCGAGTCAGTTTGTCACACCGCTTACGGAACTGTATTGCCGCGTTCGATTTGGGCAGATTTCATTATCACCGGCTGATCTCATGCGCGCCCAGGCGTTACTTGCCAATCTTCACTCGATACCTTGACTGCGTGGGAGTCACGTCTAGGCTTAGAAAAATATGTAGCTGTTTTGGAAGCGAAAAAGATAAACACGAGATGTGTAACTAGTTGAAAATGGAGCGGGAAACGGGATTTGAACCCGCGACCCTCGCCTTGGCAAGGCGATGCTCTACCACTGAGCTATTCCCGCCCGTCGATACCAAAATGAGAGCGAATTGTACTGAGCGTGGAAGGCTCTGTCAAGAAGCGAGATGAATACTTTTACGGTACGCATCCATATTTCAGAATGAAACTGCAATCGTGGCAATATGCATTAAATCGTTACGATGCTGGAATAACGTTACCAATAGGTAGCACATTGAAATATATTCACAACATGTTATTTTATTGTAATAATATTAACATTTAATGAAAATTAGAACAGCTTAGATACCTTGTCTACACAAGACACATGTCTGAGTGGTGCGATAAAAAGATAGTAATAGTAATTTTTTAATAATATTTTCAATAAGTTATATGAGTTTTTCTTACTGACTAAAATCTGACAGTTTTGGCTCCGGTATTGCTTATTACAGTACTGTTTATTTGAATATAGATTTGTCAGATTTGTGCAACCGGTTTAGAAAAATGGTTTAGGATTTCCGTAATCAACGCAGGAGGTAGGCACGATGTTTTTATCACGGCGTCAATTTTTGAAGGTCTCCGCTGGCACGGTTGCCGCAGCCGCTGTCGCTGATAAAGCGCTGGCCCTGACGGCGCTGCAGCCGGTGATCGAGGTGGGTAATCCCCTCGGGGACTATCCGGACCGGTCGTGGGAGCGGGTCTATCATGACCAGTATCGCTACGACTCGTCCTTCACGTGGTGCTGCTCGCCGAACGACACGCATGCCTGCCGGATTCGGGCGTTCGTCCGCAACGGTGTGGTCATGCGGGTGGAGCAGAACTACGATCACCAGACCTACGAAGACCTCTACGGCAACCGCGGGACGTTCGCGCATAACCCGCGCATGTGCTTGAAGGGGTACACCTTCCATCGGCGCGTGTACGGTCCGTATCGGTTGAAGGGTCCGTTGATGCGCAAGGGGTGGAAGGAGTGGATGGACGCCGGCTCACCGGAGCTGACGCCGGATGTAAAGCGGAAATATAAATTTGATGCTCGTATGCTGGACGACATGGTGCGTGCATCCTGGGATACGGCCTTCACCTATGTGGCGAAAGCCTGCATTCTGATCGCGACGCGCTATAGTGGCGAGGCTGGTGCCCGCCGGCTCCGCGAGCAGGGCTATGCGCCGGAAATGATCGAGATGATGAAGGGCGCGGGCGTCCGTACCTTCAAGCATCGCGCGGGCATGCCGGTGCTCGGCATCATCGGCAAGATGATGAACACGCGCTTTAATGGTGGAGTGCTTCCGGTTCTGGATTCCTGGATCCGCAAAGTCGATCCGGATAAGGCCCAGGGCGGGAAATACTACTCGAACTATACCTGGCACGGCGACCAGGACCCAAGTCATCCTTGGTGGAACGGAACGCAGAACTGCGACATCGATCTCTCCGACATGCGCTTCTCGAAGCTCAACACGAGCTGGGGGAAGAACTTCGTCGAGAATAAGATGCCGGAAGCGCACTGGAAGTTGGAGTCGATCGAGCGGGGTGCCCGCATCGTGGTGATCACGCCGGAATACAACCCGACCGCGTATCGGGCGGACTACTGGATTCCGGTTCGGCCAGAGACGGATGGTGCGAACTTCCTGGGCGCCTGCAAGATCATCATCGACGAGAACATGCAGGACATCGATTACATCAAGGGCTACACGGACATGCCCTTGCTGGTCCGCACGGATACGCTTCAATATCTCGACCCTCGGGAGGTGATTGCCGACTTCAAATTCCCGGATTTCTCCAAGAGCTATTCGGGCCGGGTTCAATCGTTGAAACCGGAGCAGATCGAACGGCTCGGCGGCATGATGGTCTGGGATAACAACAAGAAGGCGGCGGTGCCTCTGCATCGTGAACAGGTGGGATGGCACTACCAGAACAGCGGCATCGATGCAGCGCTCACCGGGACCTACCGCGTGAAGCTCATTAATGGCCGTGAAGTGGACGTGGCACCGATCTGGCAAATGTATATGGTGCATTTCCAGGATTACGATTTGGATACCGTGCATCAGATCACACGGTCCCCCAAGGATTTGATCGTGCGGTATGGCCGTGACTCGGGCACGATCAAGCCGGCTGCCATGCACAACGGCGAAGGTGTCTGTCACTACTTCCATATGACCGAGATGGGACGCGCCGCGGCGCTGATGATGACCATCACAGGAAACATTGGAAAGTTCGGTACCGGATGCCACACCTGGTCCGGGAATTATAAAGCAGGGGTCTGGAATGCGACGCCATGGTCTGGCGCGGGTTTGGCCGTCCATACGGGTGAAGATCCGTTCAATCAGACGCTTGATCCGAACGCGCACGGCAAGGAAATCAAGACCAAGTCATACTATTATGGTGAAGAGGTCGGCTACTGGAACCACGGGGATACGGCCCTCATCGTCAACACGCCGAAGTACGGCCGCAAGGTGTTCACGGGCAAGACGCACATGCCGAGCCCGAGCAAAGTGCGCTGGGTCACCAACGTGAACATTCTGAACAATGCCAAGCACCACTATGACATGGTCAAGAACGTCGATCCGAACATCGAGATGATTATCACGCAGGACATCGAGATGACCTCGGACGTCAACCACGCCGACGTGGCGTTTGCCTGTAACTCCTGGATGGAATTTACCTACCCGGAGATGACTGCGACAGTGTCCAACCCATGGTTGCAGATCTGGAAGGGTGGCATCCGGCCTCTCTATGATACGAGAAACGATGCCGATACCTTTGGCGGAGTGGCGGTCAAGTTGACTGAACTGACCGGAGATGCCCGGATCCGGCAGGTGTTCCACTTTGTCTACCAGAATCGCGTGGATGTCTACGTCCAGCGCGCGCTCGACGCCAGCGCCACGTGTTACGGCTACAATGCCGATACGATGCTGAAGTCGGAGAAGGGTTGGATGGTGATGGGCCGGACCTATCCGCGCCATCCGCTCTGGGAGGAAACGAACGAGAGCAAGCCGCAATGGACTCGTTCCGGTCGGATCGAGACCTACCGGATCGAACCGGAGGCCATCGAATACGGCGAAAACTTCGTGGTGCACCGCGAAGGGCCCGAGTGTACGCCGTATCTCCCGAACGCAATTTTCTCCACGAACCCGTACGTCCGTCCGGATGACTACGGTATTCCGATCACGGCGCAGCACCATGACGACAAGCACATTCGTAACCTCAAGCTGCCATGGACGGAGATCAAGCGGCAGAGCAACCCGTTGTGGGAAAAGGGCTACCAGTTCTACTGTGTGACGCCCAAGACACGGCACCGGGTGCACAGCCAGTGGTCGGTGAACGACTGGGTGCAGATTTATGAGTCGAACTTCGGCGATCCGTACCGTATGGACAAGCGGACGCCTGGTGTCGGAGAGCACCAGTTGCACATCAATCCGCAAGCAGCCAAAGACCGTGGCATCAACGACGGCGACTACATCTATGTCGACGGCAACCCGGTGGACCGGCCGTACCGCGGCTGGAAGCCTTCGGATCCGTTCTACAAGGTGTCGCGGTTGATGATCCGGGCCAAGTACAACCCGGCCTTCCCGTACCACGTGACCATGGCGAAGCACGCTCCATACGTCGCAACGGCGAAGTCAGTCAAGGGCCACGAGACGCGGCCGGACGGACGCGCGATTGCAATCGATACCGGGTATCAGTCGAACTTCCGGTATGGCGCCCAGCAATCGTTCACGCGGAGCTGGTTGATGCCGATGCATCAGACCGACTCACTCCCGGGCAAGCACGCAATCGCCTGGAAGTTCAAGTGGGGCTATGCCATCGACCACCATGCGGTCAATACGACCCCGAAGGAGTGCTTGATCCGCATCACCAAGGCGGAAGACGGCGGCATCGGGGCGCGTGGACCGTGGGAGCCGGTGCGGACGGGCTTTACCCCAGGCCAGGAGAACGAGTTCATGATCAAGTGGCTGAAGGGTGAGCACATTAAGATTAAGGTTTAAGGTTAATCGTTGCGCGTATGATGCGGTAACGATAACGGGTAACGATTAACAAGGAGGATTTACAATGCCTGAAGTCTATAACTGGCAACTGGGACGGAAGATGCTGTATCCCTATGAGGAACGGCATCCGAAGTGGCAGTTTGCCTTCGTCTTTAACATCAATCGGTGTCTGGCCTGCCAGACCTGTTCCATGGCGGACAAGTCCACGTGGCTGTTCTCCAAGGGCCAGGAGTATATGTGGTGGAACAACGTGGAGACCAAGCCCTACGGTGGGTATCCACAGTTCTACGACGTCAAGATCACGCAGTTGATCGAGCAAGTGAACCCGGGTGGGCAGGTGTGGAACGTGCGGGTGGGCCGCAAGCACCATGCGCCCTACGGGGTGTTTGAAGGGATGACGATTTTCGATGCCGGAGCCAAAGTCGGCCAGGCGGCGATCGGCTACATCCCAACCGACCAGGAATGGCGCTTCGTCAACATCTATGAGGACACGGCCACCTCGATGCGCGCCCTCGTAGAGGGGACTGACAAGTCCGGCTTCAGCAAGGAAGAGCCCTGGAAATTGACGGGGAGCAGCCTGCCGGAGCATGAGACGTTCTTCTTCTATCTCCAACGGATCTGCAACCACTGCACGTACCCCGGCTGTCTGGCCGCCTGCCCGCGCAAGGCGATCTACAAGCGGCCGGAAGACGGCATCGTGTTGATCGACCAGAACCGCTGCCGCGGCTACAAAAAGTGCGTGGAACAGTGCCCCTTCAAGAAGCCGATGTATCGGGGTACGACCCGTGTCTCTGAGAAGTGTATTGCCTGCTATCCGCGCATCGAGGGCAAGGACCCCTTGACGGGTGGCGAACCGATGGAAACGCGCTGCATGGCCGCCTGCGTCGGGAAGATCCGCATGCAGAGCCTGGTGCGCATAGGGGAAGACGGCCTCTGGGCGGAAGATCGCTGGCATCCTCTGTACTACACGATCCGTGTGGAGCAGGTGGCGCTGCCGCTGTATCCGCAGTGGGGCACGGAGCCCAACGGTTTCTACATTCCGCCACGGCACAGCCCGCGCGGCTATGCGCGGCAGATGTTCGGGCCTGGCGTCGACAGCGCGATCGAGAAGTATTTGGTACCGAGCCGGGAACTGTTGGCCGTCCTCCAGCTCTGGAGAGCCAGCCAGCAGATCATCTTCCGGTATGACGTCATCCCGGGCCCGAAGGTGTTCGAGACCCAGATCCACGGAAAGCGGTTCGAGATGTATAACGATACCGTGCTGGGCTTCAATAAGTCGGGCAAGGAAGTAGCGCGCATCCAGGTCGAAGAGCCGATCTACATTCGGCCGGCCGAGCGCGTGAACTGGCTGTAATCACTGGATACCAATAGCCGCTAAGGTTATCGGTAACCGGAGGTATCAAGGGCGGAGCGTCCAACAGGGCGTTCCGCCTTTTGTTTTCAGCTGCCAACGATGCAGAGACATAGCCGAAGCAAGGTCGGTCTGCACCGCGGAACCCTGGCAAAAGCGTTATTAACCATGCTATGAGATTGCGTTAGGGCTTAGGACAGACAGAACTTCATGAGCGCAGCAAACTCCCCCCAAAGCTCTCCTGTTGCCCTGGTGACCCTGCCCTTTGGGCACGCCAAATATCCCTCTATTCAGTTGGGTACTCTCGCGCAGGTTCTAAAGGCAAACAATATTGGCGTTAAGTGCCATTATCTGAATCTCTCCTTTGCCGCTCAGATTGGCTTTCCACTCTATGATCTGCTGTGTGAGCAGCAAGCTCTGATCGGGGAATGGCTCTTCTCACGATTACTCTTCCACGATAATCCAAAACACGGAAAATACCTTACGACCTTCAAGCCATTGTGCGATCGAATTGCCCTGGCAGGCGGCACATCAAGTTCATATCTACTTGAAATTGAAGAGAAGATAGCTCCAAGATTCCTTACCTGGGCCTCCACAGCCATCGACTGGGGACAGTATGCTGTCATCGGGTTCACCTCCATGTTCCACCAGAACGTGGCCAGCGTAACCCTGGCCAAACTCATCAAGGAGCTCTACCCGCAAGTCAAGATTGTGTTTGGAGGAGCCAACTACGATGGAGAAATGGGACAGGAATATTTTCGGGCCTTCCCTTGGATCGACTACGCCGTGCTCGGCGAAGGAGAAGTTCCGTTCCCGGCTCTTGTCAGGCAACTCCTCGCAGGCGACACCGCAAAAGTGCCGGCCGGTGTCTTGGGCCGTCGGGGGAACGCGGTCCAGTTTGAACACAATCCGGTTCTGTTTACGGATTTTCAGCAGATGGGACCTCCGGACTACGATGACTATTTTCAACAACTCAACGCCGTACACCCATCTGCCAGAGGAGACTTCAGCCGGATCCTCTTATATGAATCGGCGCGAGGGTGCTGGTGGGGGGAGAAGCACCACTGTACGTTTTGTGGATTGAATGCGCAAAGCATGAAATTCAGGGCCAAAAAACCAGACCAGGTATTGGAAGAGTTGCGCTACCTGTCCTCTCGGTACAACGCCACACGGTTCCGCTTCGTCGACAACATCATCGATATGACCTATATCGACTCGGTGTTTGGGAAGCTCGCCGAAGAGCGGTATGACCTGGATATCTTCATCGAAACCAAGAGCAATCTATCCAAGCGTCAGATACACACGCTGGCGCAGGGCGGCGTGAAAGTGATGCAGCCGGGGATCGAAAGCCTCAGCGCCGCGACGCTTCGAGAAATGGACAAGGGGGTCAGCCCCTTGCAAAATCTCGCCTGTCTCAAGTGGAGCAGCTATTATAACGTGCACATCTCCTGGAACATCCTTCTGGGATTTCCAGGTGAAACGGTTGAAGATTACAGGCGGCAAATCAACCTCATCCCAGCGCTCGTGCACCTTCCTCCTCCGGAAAGCGTCGGACGGCTCTGGCTGGAACGGTTTAGTCCGTATTTCACCAACCCTGATCGCTACGGCATCAAGATCACCGGCCCGGGGGTGGCCTACGACTATGTCTACAACCCGTCCCAGATGGATCTGGCCAAGGTCGCCTATGATTTCGAGTACGAGGTGGAACGGGCCGTGGATTCCGCGCTGGTCCAGGAACTGACCGCTCTCACCGATGACTGGAAACGGCGATATACTTCGGCGGAGAAGCCGTTTCTCTATTATGTCAAAGGCATGGGATTTGTCACCGTCTACGACGGACGGACGGAAGGTGCACCGATCCGGAAACGCTACGACGGCGCTTCGGCCCGCATCATAGAATTTTGCAACGAGGCCCCCAAGACATTTGAGTTGGTTCGGCAGGAAGCCGGCGCCCACTCGGCACCGGGATCGATATCACCCGAAGCTATTCAACAGTCGCTCACCGAACTTGTGGGTGATCGCATTCTCTACGAAGAGAAGGGCAAGTATTTCACATTGGCAATTCCAGCCAACCCCTATTATTGAGATATGCCGTTCTGTTCCAGTCACGTATACACACTCGGCACAATCGAACATCGAGGGGAGCACCTTGACGATGGGGATAGGGCTTGGGTAGAGTGGAACCCGTAAAGTGAGCTGGGACTTTGTTTTTTTCTGGTGAGTTCATGACCACACCACCCCGTGCGCCAATGCCATTCGCTGCCCAAGCGGTTCCTTTTGACGAATTTCTGGCAAGCGGAAAGATCCTCGACGGCTATATCACCAGTGACTATGTCGGGGAGCAATTCGTCGAGCGGCTGGTCCACTATGTGTTGAGTGTTCCTTCGGGGAGCTATACCATGGCTCAGTTGAGCCAACTCTTGGAACAGCTTGACCCCCGCCATCAGGTGTTCTTTTTCAAGCGCTTGAAGGAGACAAGCCCGGACAGCCTCAAGGATTTCGCGCCGCTCTACTATGGATTTATGAATGAGTTCCACTCGCTGCTTTTTACCTGACGATCAACAGAGAAAAACCTTGTAGCCCCTCGATGGTCATGTATAATGGGGCACCATATCTACATCTACGATGAGGAGATTGTTGAATGAATCCAACGCTACAACGGGCCGTCACAAGCTTCTATAATCTCGTGTACGAAGGGCAGGCCTTTGCCACCGCCATGTCCCGTCTCGATGCGGCGGAGCAAGAGCATTATTCCGGACGGATCGAAGGGCTCAATTGGGTGCTGGATCGATGCCAGGAGCTCGAAGACATGGATGCCAACCTCACGCCGTCTTCGCTGCAGCGGGTGCTGGGAGACGTCAAGTCCGACCTCGATCACGAACTCTCGGTTCAGCGGCGTGAAAAAGGCCGTCGTGCGGATGGTCGGGAAGAGGCGCTGAACTTTGTGTCCGATTATCTGGGTGGCCTCATCGCGGTGTCCGAGATCGAGTCTGCTAAAAGCTCGGTGAGCACAGACACGCCGGCGTAGATCACTGCCCGTCTGCCGTCTGATTGTATTCCTCCCTGTTGTGCTGTCCGATAGGCAGTCGCCTGCATGGGTCAGAGAGACGTACCTTCAAAATCACACATGATCCGTGAGTGGATCGTTTTTGCGCTCTGCCTGGGCCTGGGAGGGCACATGGCTCTTGCCGTTGTGCTGCATGCGCCGGAACGATGGCCTTGGAGCCATGCCGGGCTCTACGGCCTTGTGCTTGGCGCGGGTGTCTATGGCGTGGTTCAACTCGTTCGAGCGCTCTGGTGGGCTGCCTGCGGACGGTCCAAGGCAGAATTTCTGAGCCGCTAAGGGTGAGGAACGGTTTCAAAAAAAGAACACAAAGAACGGGATACGCCGGACAGTCATGCCTCTATTCGCTCGTAAACCAAAATTGACTCCCGGCCCGTTCGTGCCCCGCCCGCGACCCAGGCAGGCGCCTGGCGGGCCCCCGCCGCGCGACCAGTACGGTGCATTCCAAGCCTCGTTGCTCTATTGCCCGCAGTGCAAGCAAGCCACTCCTACGCGGGAGCGACTGCTCCTGGTGCTTCCGAACGGAAACCTCTACGAATACCTCTGCGCCCAGTGCGGGACGTCGACGGGATCCAAGACGAGTCTGGATCACGTGGAAGGTAAACTGCTTCCTCCGTAAGGAGCCGCTGCGCGCTGCCTGAGACAAGCGTGAAAAATGGCAGGATAACGAAGGATGGAAACTAGGCCAGGCCGTCGACGGGAATGCCTTCCTCGATCAGCATGACAGGAATATCCTCGCGGATCGGATACAGAATCTTCTTGTCGGCTCTCAAGAGCCCGCCATCCAGAGGCTCCTTGACCGACTGGCCGGCCTTGTTTTTCAGGATGCCCTGCTGAACCCGTGCGTTCAATGTCCCGATCAGTGTGTCAGTGGCGATGGCAACGTCCTGCTTTGTTTCAGGACAGCACAGGATCGCCAGGAGTTCTTGGTCAATATTGGCTTTTGGCATGATCGCCTCGCTGGTGGAAGGCACTCACCGCTCATTTGCAGGCACTAGAATAATTCAATTGCCTGTGAAGATCAAGCCTGCGAGGGGACGCGGCGGCTCGGAGAGTGTGCGCAGCCAGCTGGAATTTGCTAGACTGCGATACACTGGGAATCCAACTCATGCGCACGGGATGGCGAAATATTCAACGCCAATTCTTGACCGGCCTGCTCATTCTGGTGCCGGCGTGGGGCACCGTGCTCATTCTCCGCACTCTTTTTTCCGCGCTCGATCAACTGCTGGGGAAGGCCTTCGGAGATGTGGTGACCACCAATATCCCGGGGATCGGCATTGTGTCGCTTGTGGCGCTCATTGTGCTGGCCGGCGTTCTGGCGACCCATTTACGTCTTGGGCAGCGCCTGTTGCAGGGAACGGAAGAGTGGTTCCAGCGTGTGCCCGTGGTCCGAAGCGTGTATCTCACGATCAAAAGCATGACCGATTTGTTTCAGTTCCGCTCCCGGTTCAATCGCAGCACCGTCGCGGTATTTCCGTTTCCACGCGATGGGCTCTGGGCGCTTGGATTTGTGATGGGGCTGGCCCCCCGGGTCATTCAAGTCGCGTCCTCGACACCGCTCATGATGGTGTTTGTGCCGACCGCGATTCACCCCTTTACCGGCTACCTGGCCTTCATCCCGGAAGGCAATGTCGTCCCGATTAATCTTCCTCCCGAGGAGGCGATGAAGATGGAGTTTTCAGCAGGCCTGTACCGACCAGCGCCGGGCTGGCTGTCCAGGGCCGGCACGACCGTGCCGCCGCAGGACGGGCCGCGAGTCGGAGGGCCATGCTGAACGGTCTCATTATTCGATCCGCCAGTACGGACGATGTCGACGCGCTCGTCCGATTCAGCGCGGCCATGGCGTTGGAAACAGAGGGGCGGCGCCTGGATGAAACACGTCTGCGCCAGGGGACACAGGCGGTCCTGGACTCGCCCTCTCGAGGCTTTTACACCGTGGCGGAGTTGATGGACCGGTCGCCTCGACTGGTGGTCGGTCAGCTCCTGGTCACGTTCGAATGGAGCGACTGGCGCAATGCCACGTTCTGGTGGATTCAAAGCGTCTATGTCGATGCAGCGTGGCGTCGGCGAGGCGTCTACCGGAAGATGCATGAATCGGTTCTCGAGCAGGCCAGACGGCAGGGCGATGTGTGCGGCATCCGGCTGTACGTCGAGGTAGCGAACGCCGTTGCCAAGACGGTCTATGGAAAAGTGGGATTGGGCGACTCATCCTATCAGGTGTTTGAAAATGATTTCGTGCTGGAGAGAAAGGAACTCCATGGGAAGGGATAGCCATGCATCACGAGTGGTGAGACACCTTATTGCGAGCATGCTGGTCGTAGCTGTCTTTTAGGAGCTGCCTGCAATGACCGGTTGCGCCTTTGTCAGGGGGAAGTACGGAGATCAGTTCGATGCTGCGGATATTGAGTCCATTAAAAAAGGCGTGTCGACACGGACTGAGGTCGCAACGCGTCTAGGCGCACCGGACCGGATCATTGAAGTGAACGAACATGAAATATTCCAGTACTATAATTATGACGTCAAACCTTGAACACTACTGTTTTTTTCGCGGACTAATATCAAGGGGCAAGACCTGTACATCTTCTTTAAGAACGGGGTTGTGGATGACGTCGTGTTCGGAAAACCGAAGTCCGCTCAGAAATTCCAGTTCTGGCCTTTCGGCGACTAGATATGGCCATGCACGTGCTCTTGCAACGACCTATCGTACTTGTATTGCTGCTCTCGCTCTTTCTATGTATTCCCGGCTGTCCAATTCGTTGGCAGCGAATCACCCTCAATCATCCGATCAAGGCGGATGATGTCTCGTTCATTGTGCCAGGGCAAACGACGCTTAAGCAGGTTTTGGAGAAGCTCGGAGTTCCGGATCAGATCGAGCACTCGACGATAGGCCCGATTACGTCATACGATTTTCTTGACGTGAAAGAGTTTAAAGTTGATCTCTTATCACCACTCCCGCTTGCGGTGTCGGCCGCAGCTGTGATTCCGGGTTCGTACCGGCAATTGGAACTGCAGAGTGGTGGCATAGGACCGGATCATTTCAGGGTGTTCTTTGATTCCAATTGGATTGTGCAAAGTTACGCTTTTGAAATTCATCCCCAGGCGACGGAATACATGCTGTGGCCATTTTAACCACCATGGGTATCCTGCATTGCTGCACCTCCCGCGTCCCGCTATAATCAGCCCCTATGGGCAAGACCCCCAAGAATTCCGAGCAACTCACAGGCGCCCTGCTGCAGTCTCCGTCCTATCGCCGCGCCGATCAGGACGTCGAGTTTTTAAATCGGGACGAGTTGCGGCCCATCCGGCTGCAACTCGAACTGCTCAAGCCGGAAATGATCCAACAGGAAGAGGGGATCCGTTCCACCATCGTGGTGTTCGGCAGTGCCAGGCTGGTCGAGCCGGCTGCAGCGCAGGCGCGGCTGAAAAAGGCTGAAGCGGCGCTGGCCAGGAAACCGAAGGATCGCGGCCTGCTGCGGGCGGTCGCGGTGGCGCGCCAGCAGGTGAAGCTGGCTCCATTCTACGACCAGGCGCGCGAATTCGGCCGGCTGGTCTCTTCAACCTGTCAAATCGACGGACGATGCGATTTTGTCGTGGTCACGGGCGGCGGGCCCGGGATCATGGAAGCAGCCAACCGCGGCGCTGCCGATGTCGGTGCCAAATCCGTGGGGTTGAATATCACCCTGCCTCAGGAACAGGCGCCGAATCCCTACATCACGCCGTCGCTGTGTTTCCAGTTCAAATACTTCGCCATCCGGAAGATGCATTTTCTCCTCAGGGCCAAAGCACTGGTCGCGTTCCCGGGTGGATTCGGCACCCTCGACGAGCTCTTTGAAACACTCACGCTCCTCCAAACTGGGAAAGTCACCGGCTTGACGATCGTTCTGATGGGCAAGACGTTCTGGGAAAAGGTGATCAACTGGCCGGCGCTCGTCGAAGCAGGCCTGATCGGCGATGAAGACCTGAAACTATTTCACTACGCGGAGACGGCGCAGGAAGCCTGGGATCTCGTCTCAAAGAATCACGGAGTCGCCTCGCCAAAATGAACATCGCCTTTCACGGCGCAGCCCGGTCCGTGACCGGCAGCCGGCATCTGCTCCAGACCAGCAGCGCGCAAGTGCTGTTGGATTGCGGGATGTTTCAAGGCAATCGCCAGGAGAGCGATCGGCGCAACCGCAATCTCGGTTTCGACCCCAAAGCGGTCAATGCCGTCCTGCTCTCCCACGCCCACATCGATCATAGCGGGGCGCTGCCGGTTCTGGCCAAGCACCGGTTTTCCGGCAAGGTCTATCTGACTCGCGGTACGGCCGATCTGGCCCAGGTGCTGTTGGAGGACTCGGCGCGGATCCAGGCGAACGACTGCAAGTATGTCAATACGGAAGAACACCGCCGTGGGAAGCAGTGCCGGGCGCCCTTTTATGATGCGGATGATGTGGAAGACATCGCGCGCCGCTTTGTCGGCATCCGGTACCATGACGCCATTACCGTACATCCGCGCATCAAAGCCTCGTTTCACGATGCCGGTCATATTCTCGGCTCGGCGGCGGTCCGTGTGGCCGTGTCCGAACGGGGCGGCACAAAGACGATCCTGTTCACGGGTGATCTGGGCCGGAAACAGATGCCAGTTCTCCGGGATCCGGACAGCCCTCCGCCTTGCGACGTGCTCATTATCGAGTCCACCTACGGCGACCGCGTGCATGAGGCGGCGACCGCGTCGCAGGAACACAAAATCCTCGAGATCGTGGCGCATGTAAAGGCGCACAAGAGCAAAATTATCGTTCCGGCCTTTGCCGTCGGGCGGACCCAGGACATCGTGATGCGGATCAAAGCGCTGGTCCGTGAAGGGAAGATCGAGCCGTTTCCGATTTTCATCGATTCGCCGCTCGCCACCAAGGCCACGGAGATCTTTCGCAAGCACCCGGAGTATTATGACGAAGAAACCTTCAAGACCTTCACGTCGGAAGGCGATCCCTTTGGAGCGCGGTACATCCGTTATGTGTCGTCGGTGGACGACAGCAAGAAACTGAATGCGATGAAGGGACCCTGCATGGTCATCGCTTCTTCCGGCATGTGCGAAGGCGGGCGAGTGCTGCACCATTTGAAGCATGCCATCCAGAACGAAGCCAACGTCATCGCGATCGTCGGATTTCAGGCGGAGCATACGTTGGGGCGCAAGCTGGTCGAGAACTGGGACGTGGTGCCGATTTTCGGCATTCCAACACCGCGCCGCGCGCAGATCGTGCGGTTCAACGGCCTCTCGGCCCATGCCGACCGTAACGATTTGCTGACATACGTTCGTGCAATTCATCCGCTGCCGGGCAAGGTGTTCGTCGTTCATGGAGAGGAAAAACAGGCGCTGTCCCTGGCGGCCGCCATGCAGGCAGAACATCCGGGCATGCAGGTCGTGGTTCCACACGCCGGGTCGGTCCATGAAGTCTAACCGGTTTCAGCGAATTGGTGCAGCGGGCCTGGCAATGCTGGTCGCGGTCAGCCTGTGCGCAGACCATGGCATTGCCGCCGAATCAACGGAAACCCGCCAGCGCGCGCGGGAGTTGGGCATTACCATCGGACGCTACCAACCAGGACCGCTGAATGCCATTACCGATGTTGCAGGGGTGAAAGTCGGGCAGGTGACGTTGAGCAAAGGCGAGGGCAAACTCAAGCCGGGTCAGGGGCCCGTGCGCACAGGAGTGACGGTGATCGTTCCGCGCGACGACGTCTGGCACAAGAAAGTACCGGCCGGATCGTTCGTGCTGAACGGCACCGGCGAGATGACCGGTCTCGCCTGGGTCGCGGAGTCGGGATTCCTGGAATATCCGATCGCGCTGACGAATACGCTGAACGTGCCGCGGGTTGCCAATGGGGTGATGAGCTGGATGATCAAGCGCTATCCTGAGATCGGCATCACCGACGATACCCTCACGCCGGTCGTGGCCGAGTGCGACGACAGCCGCCTGAACGATAGTCAGGGGCGGCACGTGTCGGAGCAGGACGTCATGGCTGCGCTGGACGGAGCCTCGACCGGTCCCGTCGTCGAGGGGGCGGTGGGAGCCGGAACAGGCATGGTGTCGTACGGCTTCAAGGGCGGCATCGGGACGGCATCCCGCCGGCTGCCTGAGAACGAAGGCGGCTATACCGTCGGCGTGCTCGTCAATGCCAATCATGGACGCCGTGACGAACTGACGGTCGCCGGCGTGCCGGTGGGGCGAATGTACCAGGGCGACGAACGCGCGGCGTCCGGCGCCGAAGGCTCGATCATCATTATCATTGCCACGGACGCGCCGCTGGACAGCCGTCAATTGGGTCGGCTGGCCAAGCGGGCCGCGCTGGGGCTGGCGCGAACCGGCTCCACGGCCCTGCACGGGAGCGGAGATTTCATGCTGGCGTTTTCGACCGGGAACACCGTGCCCAATTATCCGAAAGATCACACCTTCACCATGACCCATCTGTCCGACGCGCATATTAATCCATTGCTGAGCGCAACCGTCGAAGCCACGGAAGAGGCGATTCTCAACGCCCTCACGATGGCGGTCACCACCGTGGGACGGGACGGCCATCGCGTGGAGGCCATTTCCTTGACGAAACTTCGCGCCCTCCTGCCAGCAGTCCGTTAGGCACCTTGCATTTCCTGACAGGGGCTGTCTATGCTTGATGCAGAACGCTGAGATCTTCATTCGGACAACAAGAGGTCACGCATCATGACTGAGTATCAAATGGGCGGCGGGCTCAAGCAGGTCACGGCCATCGACAAGACGCAGGCCTTCTCTGAATTTTTGAAAAACCGGCTGGTCCTGGCGTTGGAGGCCGAGGATCCCACCGAACTGCATTACCTCCTGGCACAACTCGACGATTACCATTCCTACATGTGGCGGTACCACAAGAAGCTGCAGGCCGAACGGGGCGATCGAGCCAATCTTCCTGGATAGCTGGCGGGGACACGGATCCACGCATTCCAGAGGAACCGATGCCGAGCAAGGTCCAGACCACGTTGAAGTTTGCCGCGGCGGTTTCGCGAGAGCGGGACTCGCGCGCAGCAGGCTCTGCCGTGGCTCAAGCTGCCCGGCGCGATCTGGAAGGCAGACCGGCCGACCTGGCCTGCCTGTTTTTTTCGCCGCAATATGCCGAGTCGGCGGAGGAACTGGTGGAAGCCGTGCGGCAAGAATTGTCGCCCCGCCTGCTGATCGGCTGCTCCGGCGAAGGGGTCATTGGCGGAGGCGAAGAAATTGAAAGTGCCGCCGCCGTCACTCTTTGGACGGCCAGTCTTCCAGGCGTGGCCCTGACGCCGTTCCGCTTGTCGGCCGACCAGGATGAGTATGGGATTTCGATGACCGGCTGGCCTGGGAATTTCGATGAGTCGCTGGATCGGCCGTCTTTTCTGCTGCTGGCCGATCCTTTTTCCACACCCATGGACGAGGTCTTTTCGCACCTCGCGGATCGGTGCCCGGGTGCGCCGGCAATCGGCGGGCTGGCCGGAGGCGGCCAGGATCAGGGCGACAACCGCATGGTGCTCGATGAAAATGTTTACGATGGAGGCCTGGTCGGCGTGGCTCTCTCCGGCCCTCTCGCCATCCGGACGGTCGTCTCGCAGGGATGCCGGCCGATCGGAGAGCGGTATGTGGTGACCCGAGCGGAGCACAACGTCATCCATGAGTTGAGCGGGACGCCGACGCTCGAACGGCTCAAGGCCCTTTTCGGATCGCTCAGTGAGGAGGAACAGCACCTGGCTCAGCGCGCCTTGCACATCGGCGTGGTGATGGACGAGCAGCGCAATCGCTTCGAGCGGGGTGATTTCCTGGTGCGCAATCTGATCGGCGCCGATCAACGGTCGGGCAGTGTCGTCATCGGCGATGTGGTGAAAGAGGGGCAAACGGTTCAGTTCCATTTGCGGGACGCTCAATCCGCGACGGAGGATCTGCATCTCATGCTGGCGGCGGAGCGAGCGCGGCATCCCCAGCCGCCGCTGGGCGCGCTGGTGTTCAGTTGCTGCGGGCGGGGCCGCGGGCTGTTCGGACGCCCCCATCACGATGTGTCCACTTTGAAAGAGCGGGCCGGCGATGTGCCGACCGCCGGATTCTTCGCCCAGGGAGAAATCGGTCCTGTCGGCGGCGCCAATTTTCTGCATGGGTACACCGCCAGCGTCGCGCTATTTTCGGAGCCTGACGCTTGAGCGTTCTGGCGCGGTTCCCCAAATGCCACGTTGACCTGCGACGTCGAGGTGCTAGATCCCCGGTGAACGTCGTAAAGTCTATCAAGTCTGAAAGTCATCAAGTCTTTACCATGAGACTTTATGACTTGACGGACTTTAAGACTTTTTGACCTTGGACTGTCTTTTATGAAACGCACGCCTCTGTATCAAACCCATGTGTCCGCACAGGCCAAGCTGGTGGATTTCGCCGGCTGGGAGATGCCCATCCAATATACAGGTGTGGTGGATGAATATCAGACTGTTCGAACTGCCGCCGGGCTCTTTGACGTGAGCCACATGGGCAGGCTGACCGTCGATGGCAGCGATGCCGTCAAGTTTCTCCAGCAGGTCACGACCACGAATCCCGATCCGCTGGCGGTCGGGGCGGCGCAGTACTCGATGGTCTGCACGCCATCCGGCGGGATCAAAGATGATATTTTTATTTACCGCCTGGCCCCAACGCGCTTTCTCGTCTGCGTTAACGCGTCCAATCGTGAGAAAATCTTCTCCTGGTTCTGCGCCAAGGCTCCGCAGGGTGACGTGCGCCTTGAGGATGAAAGCGGCCATCTGGCTCAGATTGCCCTTCAGGGCCCGCATTCCACACAGATTTTACGAGCCATCTGTCCCGATGCAGCCGACATGCTGAAACCACGCCAATGTCTGGAGACCGCCATCCTGGGCGCGCAGGGTATCGTATCCAGAACCGGCTATACCGGCGAAGTCGGCTATGAACTCTATCTGCCCGCCTCATCAGCTGCGGCGGCATGGGCAGCGTTGATGAAGGCTGGCGAGAAGGCCGGCATCAAACCCTGCGGGCTCGGTTCCCGGGATCTCCTGCGTCTGGAAGTCGGCTATCTTCTGTACGGCAATGACATGGACGAGCAGACCACGCCGCTCGAAGCCAGCGCGGCTTTTGCGGTGGATTTTACCAAGGGGGAGTTCATTGGGGGCCAGGTCCTGCGTGAGCAAAAAGAGAAAGGACCAACCAGGCGACTCGTCGGTTTTGAATTGATTGAGAAGGGCGTGCCTCGTCACGGCATGAAAGTTCTGGCTGCCGGAAAAGAAATCGGCGTCGTCACCAGCGGCAATCTCTCTCCACGCTTGCAGAAGGGGATCGGCCTCGCCTCCGTGGCAGCGTCGTTCAGCCAGCCGGGCGCCCGGTTCCAGATCGATATCCGGGGCCGCCTCCAGGATGCGGTCTGCGTCAAGCTTCCCTTTTACAAGCGGAAGTAGGCACGATGGTCAAAACAATTTTCAAAGGAAAAGTCGTCACGCTCAATCTGGAGACTGTGACCCTGCCGAATGGCGCGACAGTGGAACTGGAAGTCGTCCGGCATCCGGGGGCTGCCGCGATCGTCCCGATGAAGGACGATCGCACGGTGATCCTGATCAGGCAATTCCGATTGGCCGCGGGCGGATTCATTTATGAAATTCCGGCCGGAAAATTATTTCCAGGCGAAGATCCGGAACTCTGTGCGGGGCGCGAGTTGGAGGAAGAAATCGGCTATCGTGCCGGCAAGATTGAGCGGCTGGAGACATTTTTCGCAGCGCCCGGGTTCACCGACGAAGTCATACATCTGTTCAAGGCGACAAATCTGATCAAGACCGCGCAAAAACTTGATCACGATGAGGTTCTCGAAGTCATTGAAATACCTATAGATAAAGCCATTTCACGGATACGTGATGGCACCATCCGGGACGCCAAGACCATTGTCGGTCTTCAGTCGGTCTACCTGCGTTCTCGTTTGTAGTAGCCGTCAGCCGGTAACCGAACCCCTGTTAATCTAACTTCAGCTCTTCAGATTCCGGATGGCTTCCAGCGTTTTATCCACTTCTTCCGGCGACGTCAGCAGGCTCGGGGCGAGGCGGGCGTACTTGGTTGCATAGGGCGTGACGCTGGCAAGAATTTTTTTCTGACGGAGCGCCGCGACGACCTGTTCCGGGGCCACCCCTTCCACGTCGAAGCAGACAATCCCGGCTGACAGATCATCCGCCATCGGTGTGTGCAGCGTTACATGTTTCATCGCTGCCAGACCCTCCTTGAGCTGACGGTTTAACAGATGAATCCGTGCAGCGATCCGATCCTTGCCGATCGTGAGGTGAAATTTGAACGCTTCATCCAATGCCCACCGGTGTTCAAATGAATGGAACCCGCCCGGCGTCATACTCGCGGCCTTCGAAACCTCATGCGGCGGCAGTTCTTTCATCCAGATACGATAGGCCTCGTTGTTGAAGGTTGGAATGGTCGCATGCGCGAGCGGCCAGGCTCGTGGATGGCCCCAGACGAGTCCTGTTCCTCGGGGGCCGAAGAGCCACTTGTGGCAGCCGGCCGTCAGGAAGTCGCAGTTCAAATCCGCCACGGTGACGTCTTCCACGCCGAACCCGTGCACGCCGTCTACGCAAAAGATCGCACGGTCCTTCTCGTTGCGCCTGGCATTGATCGCCGCCAGCGCGTCGGCCATCGCGCGAATCGGAAGCTTGAGCCCCGTGCTCGAATGCACCCAGGTGACCGCCACATAGCGCGTGTTGGGACGCACGGCTTTGACGAGCGATTCGACCATTTCGTCACGAGATACGGTCGCCAGTTTTTTATAGAGCGGAACCTGCCGGAACGAGGCATTCGTCCGTTCGGCCCGGTGCCGCAGAGAAGTTTCCGTCGAATAATGATCGTGGGTCGTGGAGAGAATCTCCTGGCCGGGCCAGAGTGTGAGGCCGCCGTAGAGCAGGCCCAGGCCCATCGTCGTGCTGTCTGTCAGCGCGATGTCGGTTGGTTGCGCGCCAAGGTAATCTGCGGCGGCGCGAAGGACCTCCGCCTCGGCCCGCTCCTCGTTCTCAAACCAGTAGGTCGCTGGATCTTCATCCAGCCCAAGCCGGTGCCGCTCGATCGCCTCACGGACCGGCCTCGGATGGGAAGCGAGCAGAAATCCGGTCATGTGAATCCAGTCACGCTTGAGCAGAAACTGATCGCGCACTGCCTCCCAAGTATCCAGCTTGGGCGGCGGCGACGCCGTCGTTTGCCCCAGGGCCTTTGAAAGGGGAAGGGTGCCGGCCAGCAGGCTGGCACTCAAGGCCAGGCCGGTACGAAAGAGGAACTGTCTGCGGTCCACGGGGTCCATGATTTCACTCTACTGCGCAGGTGCAAACGGCGCAAGCAGGGTGCCAACGAACGACGCTTCGCGAACGACTGTTAATCAAGCGTTTTTCTGAGCGCCTTAAGCCGTCCTCGCTTCGTCTTATCGTCCAGGCGCCTCTGTTTCGAACCTTTGGTCGGCTTCGTGGCTTTTCGCTTCTTGCGTGGGATGGCGACACGCTGAATGAGTTCCCGGAGCCGCGTGAGGGCATCCTCTCGATTTTGCTCCTGGCTTCGATGCTGCTGGGCCTTGATGGTAATCACGCCGTCTTTTGAAATGCGGTGATCCTTCAGCAGCAACAACTGTTCTTTGTAGAACCCGGGCAAGGAGGAGGCAGCGATATCGAAGCGTAAATGAATGGCCGTCGAGACTTTATTGACGTGTTGCCCGCCGGCACCCTGCGCTCGCACTGCGTGGATGTCGATCTCAGAATCCGGAATGGCGACGTGGTGTGAGATGTGCAGCATCGAAATGATGTCAGGGGGTTTTTGCGCAGCGGAAGCCTATGCCGTGGTTTTTCATTGTTGGACGGGACCCATCGCGGACGGCGCTGCGCAGCAGACCACGGTGATTCAGCCAGGAGCCGCCTCGGTGGACCTTGAACTCACCGCCCTCCGGCCCCCTGGGATTGCGCTCATCCATACTCTCATAGGCCTTCGGATCATACCAATCGGCCGTCCATTCCCAGACGTTCCCGGCCATGTGCATGAGTCCGGTCGGCGTGGCGCCCTTCTCTAACTCGGTGACCAGAACAGTCAGAATGCCCTGCGTACCTTTGACCGCCATGACTCCTGCACCGTTTTCACTTCCCCACCAGGCCTTGGCTTCTTCCGGCGAGCCGAAGTCCGAGCCTGACCAATAGGAGGCACCGTTTGCGCGCATCCGATCGTGCTGGTTGCCCCAGGGATACTCGCGGCCTTCAATCCCACGCGCCGCCTTCTCCCATTCGGTTTCCATGGGTAGGCGTTTCCCGGCCCATGTGCAGTAGGCCACGGCATCATGCCAGTCCACGTTCACAACCGGATGGTCAAGCAGCTTGGGAGTGATGTCCGTTCCCTTCCAGAGATTGTAGGCAGGATCGCAACAGTGTTCGGGCGTCCGATGCTGCGTCGCTTTCAAGAAAGCCTGGTAGCGACGGTTCGTGGCTTCGTAGCGGTCTATATAAAAGGAAGAGGGCGTAATCGTCCGCTGCGGATGCTCATCCGGATCGCCTTGGCCCTCCGCACTGCCGCGCAGGAACGGGCCTTCCTGGATCAGCACCATCGGCGCCCCATCTTTGCCGATAAATTCGGCGGCCTGCACGGGCGACAGAAAGTACACAAGCAGAAGCACAAGGCCAAGCATGATAGCTTGGAATTATAGGTGGAAGGCGGAGGACTGGCAATCAGGAGAGGCAAGAGAAGGTTTCTGACTCCTATTCTCGACGTCGCTTTCCTCGATCAGGTCGGTAGCGGGTTCTTTAGCCAGTTACGCACGGCGATTCGCGTTAACCCCCAGAGCTCATTCATGAGATCCTTTTTCTTCTGTTCAGGTGGGGCCCAGCCGAAGTCAGCGTCCTGATCCATCTCCATTAACCCGCTTCCATGAAGAATGTCTGATCGCAGCGCATACATCTCTCTGCGGCGATGCTCTAGACTGGCACCAGGGGCATATCGCTCGATGAAGTTGCGGAATCTTGCCGCTGCACTGAGAGCGCCTCGCTCGGCCAGCGACTCGATTGCGATGACAAGGGAAGCGAATGAAGCGGAAAAGGAAACTGTCCATTGCCGGGAGGCCATGTCCATCCAAAAGGCGGCGCGGCCAAACTTTTCCCGGTTCACCTTCGAAAGCTGCATGTAGCAGCAAATCGAATCATCGAGATCGGCCGGGACTCGCAAACCTCGGCCGTCGTGACCGACCGTTGCGTAATATGTTTCAGGGTCAACCTCCTCAAGGGTTTCGGCGGCCGGCGGTGAGAACTCATCTCGTACGGCTTCGCCGACGTTGGCGAAGTAGAACTCCTGTACCCATTTAACTTCGTGGCTGGCGACACCTTCCTCCTGCACGATCGCCCATAAATGCTTGGAGCGACACGGTTGAGTCGTCGTGCGCCCCGCAAGTAGAACGTTGAGGAGCAATGTCAACTGCCGGTGCTCTCGCCTCCGCCGGAAGTTCGTGATCGGCCACAGGTCGCTCACTTTCACCGGGTACTCAAGGATGAACGGGTGCTCGGCCATTTCAACCGGAGCTCGCGGCGCGTCCGCTGGCGGCGGCAGGATCTGTACGCCGGAGCGTCTTCCTCGCCAGGAACCAGCCACGCGGAAGCTGCTGAAGCTGCAGTCGCGCCCAACCTTGATGGTCCGATTCTCTCGATGTCATCGACAACCTGCTTCCACTGACCGGCATCGAATGCTTGTCCAGGCTCGATGGCGACGATCTGCTTGCTGTCAGAGAAAGTCAGCTTGATCCGACAGGAAGAGCCCGCGAGCGGAAGATAGAACGTATTTGGATTGCTGTCGAGACCGTCATACTGCCCGGGTTTGCCGATGAGCTCGAGCAGGATGAACCGCAATTCGGCGGAATCAAGGTCGATCCAGTCGCTTCGCAAGAGATCTGTAGTCATGGCGCGATCTTATGGGAAACCGGGTCAGGCATACCAAGTGGGCGCGGTCTTGTAATGATGTCGCACCTTATACACTGGTGCGCAGAGCATGTTTTGACAGGAGTCCGGCCTTACTTCTTCAACTCGAAAATAGTTCCTTCTCAATGCGAGCCATGTACTTATTGGTGTAGAAAAGATCGGGCTCATGCCGAACCGGGCGCACCAAAATACGAAAATCTGGCGTGGCAGGTGAATTGGCATCGAAAGTCACGAGCCCAATACCGAATATTTGGCATAGGGAATCAAGCCGCGATTTTTCTTCGTCTTGGGATTGGCGGGGAACCACGAGATAGACCTTGTGGCTAAATAGTTTATAAGCGCATACTTATCCGAATGCTGTAATAAGCTGCGCCGTATCGGTTTTTATCTCAGCCGAAACGATTTCAGTAGCTCCCTTTATGATATCGCTGCGCTGCGATTCGCGCTTGCCAACTACATCAGGGGTTCCCCACTTGTCCTTGAATACGTTGCCACCAAGTGGGATGGCGTGAGTTACGTCTTCAATCTCATTCTTGAGCCAGTCGGCAAAAGGACCGTAGAAATCTTCCTCTTTGATTTTGCTGGCAACAACAGCGGAGGTCGGTACCTCTTCAGGCGTCTCTGATTGAGCAGGCCTGTATTCCAACAGACGAAAGAGGCCTTTGGAGGGTTTGTGAATCTTATCCGGATAGACGGCGTCCAGGTTCCAAATGCAGTGGTTGATAGTGTTTGGATTGAAACTGCTATCACGGGCCAGAATCTTCGCGTGGAGCTCAGAATACCGCAGACCTTCGGGACGCTGTTTCAGCAACTCAAACGCCGCCGCTTTGATGCGTGCGGTGATTCTCGTGCCTGTGGCATCCTGTGGCATATTGAGTTCTAACGCTCCGGCTCAGTTACCACTCCGCAATTCAATGGTGGCAAGTCTACTTCAAAATTGAGCGCTTATCCACCACCCTGTCTGGTGCCAGCCTCCGGGGTGGAGGAAAGAAAAGGTGTTCAACACCGTTTCTGGATGCTGGCATGGTGAGCGAAGCGAGAAAGGGGACCGGTCTACAAGCGACCGGTCCCCTTTTCATTTTTTATTTTGGATGGCTGGAAGCGCGGTGGCATGGCCGTGAGCGGACTTCACCGAAGGAGCGGGGAACCCACTGAGACTTTGTCAGGAAGGAAAGCGGAAACTGACTGAGTCCGCGAAGGAATTTCCGAAGGTTTCCACCTGGCAAAGTCCAGAAGGGTCGCGCCGAGAGGTGCGGAAGCGAACGGCCATGCCACGACGATGGACTTAGGAACTAGGATTTATAGCTCTCTATCGGCAGGCAGGTGCAGACGAGGTGGCGGTCGCCGTATGCATTGTCGATTCGCGCGACAGAGGGCCAGAACTTGTGGTCGCGCGTCCACGCCGCCGGAAACGCCGCTTGCTCGCGCGTGTAGGGATGTTTCCAGTCGGTGGCCGTCACCATTTCGGCCGTGTGCGGAGAATTTTTCAGAAGATTGTCGTCTTTCGGCTGGCGCCCGTCAACGATGTCCTGAATCTCCGCGCGAATCTTTATCATGGCCTCACAGTAGCGGTCCAGTTCGGCTTTCGATTCGCTCTCCGTCGGCTCAATCATCAAGGTTCCGGGCACTGGGAACGACACAGTCGGCGCATGGAAGCCATAGTCCATCAGCCGCTTGGCCACGTCCATCGCCTCCACACCAGCGCTCTCCTTGAACGGGCGTACGTCTGCGATGAACTCGTGCGCCACGAAGCCTTTCTTGCCCGTATAGAGCACCGGATAGTGCTTCTCCAGCCGTTTCGCCATGTAGTTGGCGTTGAGGATCGCCACCTTCGTCGCTTTTGTCAGCCCGTCCGCCGCCATCAAGGCAATATAGACCCATGGAATGGCGAGAATGCTGGCGCTGCCGTAGGGCGCGGCTGAAACAGGCCCGATGGCATCGGCTCCGCTGAGCTTCACAAGCGGATGACCCGGCAGATAGGGCGCGAGGTGCGCGGCCACGCAGATCGGACCCATGCCGGGGCCGCCTCCACCGTGGGGAATGCAAAACGTCTTGTGCAGATTCAGGTGGCACACGTCCGCGCCGAAGTCGCCGGGGCGGCAGAGGCCGACCTGCGCGTTCATGTTGGCGCCGTCCATGTAGACCTGCCCGCCATGCGCGTGCACGATCTGGCAAATTTTCCTGATGCCTTCCTCAAAGACACCGTGCGTCGAGGGATAAGTCACCATCAAGGCCGAAAGATTCTTGTGATGTTCCTTGGCCTTGGCTTCCAAGTCAGCCAGGTCCACGTTCCCCTTGTCGTCGCAGGCCACCGGTACAACGGTCATGCCGGCGATCACCGCGCTGGCTGGATTCGTCCCATGAGCTGACGCGGGGATCAAGCAGACATTGCGATGGCCTTCCTTGCGATGCCGGTGATAGGCCCGGATGACCATCAAGCCCGCGTACTCGCCCTGTGAGCCGGCATTCGGTTGCAGCGACACGGCCGCGAAGCCCGTGATCTCTGCCAGCCAATCTTCCAATTGCCGAACCAGATCGTGGTAGCCGAGCGTCTGCTCACCCGGGGCGAACGGATGCATGCGGCCGAATCCTTTCCACGTGACCGGGATCATTTCCACTGAGCCGTTCAGCTTCATCGTGCAGGAGCCGAGCGGAATCATCGAGTGGACCATGGAGAGATCCTTGTCCTGCAGCCGCTGGATGTACCGCAGCATCTCGTGTTCGGAATGGTAGCGGTTGAACACCTCGTGGGTCAGGTACTTGCTCGTCCGCGCAAAGTTTTTTGTGTAGCCGAGCGTGACTTTCTCGGCCAGCTCTTTCACGGTAAACGACACCGCCTTGCTGCCGGCGAAGACTTCAAGGATGGTCTGGATTTCCGTTGCCGTCGTCATTTCGTCGAGAGCCACGCCGATCGAATTGTCGTCGAACCGGCGGAAGTTCAGGCGACGCTCGTTCGCGCGCGCGAAGATCCGGTCCACGGCCTGGTGGGGCGCGCGGCCCATCGGTTTGATCCGCAGCGTATCGAAGCTCGGCACCGGCCCGACTTCATAGCCCAGCTTCCGCAGTCCCTCGGCCAGCACGACGGTCAGGCCATGCAGGCGCTTGGCAATACGCTTCAACCCGTCCGGCCCGTGATAGATGGCGTAGAGACTGGACATGACGGCCAGCAGGACCTGGGCGGTGCAAATGTTGCTCGTGGCCTTGTCGCGCCGGATGTGCTGCTCGCGCGTCTGGAGTGCCAGCCGGTAGGCCGGCTTGCCCTGCGCATCTTTCGAAGAGCCAACGATGCGACCCGGCATCTGGCGGGCAAAGTCCTGCTTGGCGGATAAAAATGCCGCGTGCGGTCCGCCGAAGCCCATTGGAATCCCAAATCGTTGAGTAGACCCCACGGCGATGTCCGCGCCGAACTCTCCGGGCGGCTTGATCAACGTCAATGCGAGGAGGTCCGTCGCCACGACGACCAGCACGCCGGCTTCGTGGGCCTGCTTGATCAACGCTTCGTAATCCCGGATCGTGCCATCCGTAGCCGGGCATTGCAGCAGAAGCCCAAAAAGATTTTTTTTGAAGTCCACGGCGTCGGGACGTTCTACGTGTAGGCGGATGCCGAGCGGTTCCGCACGCGTCTGGAGCACTGCGATCGTTTGCGGGTGGCAATCGGCGGCCACAAAAAAGTCGTGTTTCCCCTGACCCTCCGCGGTGTCGCGCCGGGAAATGTTCACACACATGGCCATGGCTTCCGCTGCGGCGGTGGCTTCATCCAACAGAGACGCGTTCGACAGGGGCAGGCCGGTCAGGTCCGCCACCATGGTCTGGAAATTCAGCAGCGCTTCGAGCCGGCCCTGGGAGATCTCGGCCTGGTAGGGCGTGTACTGCGTGTACCAGCCTGGATTTTCCAGGACATTGCGCTGGATGACCGCCGGCGTGATGCAATCGTGATAGCCCATGCCGAGGAACGAGCGGAACACCTGGTTCCGGTCGTGCATGGCCCGCAGCTCGGCTAGGACATCATGCTCGCCGCGGAGGGTGCCGAACGTGAGCGGCTGGCGCATGCGGATGTCGTCTGGCACGGTCGCATCGATCAAGGCATCAAGCGACTTGAGCCCCAGCGTCGCCAGCATCTCCTGGATGTCGGCGTCGGTTGGACCCAGATGGCGATGCAAGAATGTATCCGGTGGATTCAGAAAGGACTGTGAACTCATTCAAGCTCCCAGGACGGTTAGACGAGGCGCGTACCCCTCAATTTTGCACACCCCAGCGCGTCTGCGCAAGGGCCTCTTAAGAAAGTATGATTTGGTGATCTGGTGATTTAGCGAAGTAGTGATTTTCGTATCCGTACATGACCGAATCTGCACCTCCCCCAATCACAAAATCTCCAAATCACCCAATCACCAAATTCCTAGCCGCCCTTGCCTCGCTCGCCCCGCATACGCCATGATGAAGACAGTCATGGTACGTACTCCTTTCTCGGCTACATGAAAATCCACGATCTCCTCATCGTCGGCGCCGGGCTGGCCGGCATGCGGGCGGCGCTGGCGGCGCCCGCGCAGCTTGATGTTGCGCTCATCTCCAAAGTCCATCCGGTCCGCAGTCACTCGGTGGCTGCGCAGGGCGGCATCAACGCCGCGCTCGGCGAGAACGATTCCTGGGAAGCCCATGCCTTTGACACGACGAAAGGCGGCCAGTACCTGGGCGATCAGGATGCCATCGAGGCCATGTGCCGGGAGGCGCCGGACGATATTCTGGAGCTGGAACGCATGGGCGTGATTTTCAGCCGGGACGAGCAAGGCCGCATCGCGCAGCGTCCCTTCGGCGGGGCCGGGTTCCCCCGCGCCTGTTATGCCGCCGACCGGACCGGCCACGCGATCCTGCACACGATGTACGAGCAACTCATGAAGCGCGGCTGCCACGTGTACGAGGAATGGTATGTGACGTCACTGATCGTCGAAGAGGGGATCTGCCGCGGCGTCATCGCCTGGGATATCGTGTGCGGCGGCCTGCATGCCATCGGCGCGAAAGCGGTGGTCCTGGCGACGGGCGGCAGCGGCCGCGCGTTTCTCACCAGCACCAACGCGGTGATCAACACCGGCGACGGCATGGCCCTGGCCTACCGGGCCGGGGCGCCGCTTGAGGACATGGAGTTCGTGCAGTTCCATCCCACGACGCTCAAGGACACCGGCATTCTCATTACCGAGGGTGCGCGCGGCGAGGGGGCGTACCTGCTCAATACGCTGGGCGAGCGGTTCATGAAAAAATATGCCCCGGAGCAGATGGAGCTGGCGACCCGCTCGACGGTGTCGTTGGCGATCGGGCAGGAAATCCTGGAAGGGCGTGGAATAGACGGCTGCGTGCTGCTGGACCTTCGGCATTTGGGTCGGCAACGGATTCTCGAGCGCCTGCCGCAGATTCGCCAGTTATCGGTGGAGTTTGCCGGCGTAGACCCGATCGAATCACCGATTCCAATCAGACCCGGCGCGCATTATCAGATGGGCGGGGTCAAAACGACCATCTGGGGCGAGACGCCGGTGCCCGGTCTCTACGCGGCCGGGGAGTGCGCCTGCGTGAGCGTGCACGGAGCCAACCGGCTGGGCGGCAATTCACTGCTGGAGACGATCGTTTTCGGCCGGCGGGCCGGTCTGCGGGCATCCGACTATATTGCGACGGTCCAGCCACGCGCCCTGTCGGATGCGGCGTTCAGGCGCGAAGAAGCGCATCTCCGGCAATTGATGGACAATGACGGGCCGGAGCGGGCCTGGCAGGTGCGCGACGATCTGGGGAAAATCATGAGCCTGAACCTGGGTATTTTCAGGACTCAACAGTCCATGACCGACGCATTAAAGGAGATCCGCGCGCTGCGGCTCCGTGGAGAATCAGTACGGCTTCAGGACAAGGGGAGGATTTTCAACACCGATTTGATCCAGGCCTTTGAATCGAGTTGCCTCGTCGAAATTGCGGAAACCATCGTGGCCGGTGCGCTTGCGCGCGAGGAAAGCCGCGGCGCGCACTACCGGTCTGATTTTCCAAAGCGCGACGACGGCAAGTGGCTCAAGCACACGCGGGCCACGAAGACGCCCGACGGCCCGCAGCTTTCCTACGCTCCGGTCACGATCACAAAATATCCGCCGAAGTAAGCCGACGCAAGCCGAAGTAGAATGACGATCAGCGGTGCAGGACGGCAGGTGCGCGACGAGGAACGGTAGGAACCGACGAGGGACTGTCCACGATGTGGCCAACGAGGTCATACGTTGTGGCATCGGTAATACGCACTTTCACAAGCTCACCCGACTTCGCAATTCCATCATTGATATAGACGACGCCGTCAATTTCAGGAGCGAGGCCTTCATGCCGGGCTTCCAATAAATGCTCCGTTTCTTCTGACGCGCCATCCACCAGCACTTCAAGCGTGCGCCCGATCAGCGCGCGGCTCTTCGCCAGCGCAATCGGCTCCTGAACCGCCAGTAGTTCGTTCTGCCGTTCCTGCATCAGCTTCCGATCCACCTTGCCGTCCATCTGTTCAGCGGGTACCCCTTCTTCATCGGAATAAAGAAAGGCGGCCATACGGTCGAAGGCCATCTCCTCGACGTAGGCCTTGAGTTCGTTGAACGCTTCGTCCGTTTCGCCGGGGAATCCGACGATGAAGGCCGTGCGGAAGGTCAAACCGGGAATTCGTGAGCGGAATTTCTCGACCAGCGTCGTGATGTCGGCTTTGCCACCCAGCCGGTGCATGCGCTTGAGCATGGCGTCGTTGATGTGCTGGAAGGGCATGTCGATGTACTTCGCGAGCGTCTCTTCGCCGGCATAGAGAGCGATCAACTCGTCCGTGACCTGCTGAGGGTAAAGATAAAATGGACGAATCCAGCGCAGGCCTTTGATTTTCACGAGTTGACGGAGCAGGGCTGTGAACCCCTGCCGGATGCCAAGATCCACGCCGTAGTTGACCGTGTCCTGAGAAATCAGGTTGAGTTCCTTCACGCCTTCGTCGGCCAGTTGTTTCGCCTCCGCCACGATGGATTCGATCGGCCGGCTCCGCTGCTTGCCGCGCATGATGGGAATGGCACAGAAGGCGCAGTTCCGGTTACAGCCCTCGGCGATTTTCACGTAAGCCGAATGGGAATGGCCCAGCCGGATGCGCGGAGCCATCTCGTCATACAAATACGGCGGCTGGCTGATGAAGACACGCTGGTGACGCTTCTTCGACTTTAACAAAGTTTTGCAGATGTCGGCGATCTTGCCGATCTCGCCGGTGCCCACCACGCCGTCCAGTTCGGGCAGTTCCTTGAGCAAGTCTCCCTGGTAGCGTTGCGCCAGGCAGCCGGCCGCGATCAGCACCTTGCAGGAGCCTGATTTTTTCAACTCGCCATGCTCGATGATCGTGTTGATGGATTCCTGCTTGGCTTCTTCGATGAAGCCGCAGGTGTTGATGATGACGACCTCGGCCTTGTCGGGGTCCGCCGACAGTTCGAAACCGTTGGCAGCCAGGGTGCCGAGCATGATTTCGGCGTCCACCTGGTTTTTCGTACAGCCCAGGTTCACGAAGCCGAGTGTCGTCTTGGCTCGTGGGCTGGCTCCGGCCGTAGCTCGCGGCGAAGGTCGGTGCCTGTTCCCTGCGAGTGCAGCCATAGGAAGGGGCTTGCGTACCATGCGGGCAGTCTACGGGACGCTTTCCAAACCGGTCAACTTGATTCGGGAGTTCGGTTGTCCTACAGTCGACCCATGATCCGAGCCTTTCAAGGCGTTCTGCCAGTGGTTCCCAAGTCCGTTTTCGTCGAGGACACCGCCGTCGTGATCGGCGACGTGGTGATCGGGGAGGACTGCAGCGTCTGGTTCAATTCGGTCATCCGTGGGGACGTCAACTATATCCGCCTCGGCGACCGGACCAACGTGCAGGACCTCTGCGTGCTGCACGTCACGCACGACACGGCGCCGCTCGTCATCGGCAGCGACGTGACGGTCGGCCACAATGTGGTCTTGCATGGCTGCACAATCAAGGACCGGGTGCTGATCGGCATGGGCGCCATTATTATGGACGGAGCGGTAATCGGGGAGGATTGCGTGGTCGGGGCGGGGGCGCTGGTGACGGAAGGGACGATCGTCCCTTCCAGGAGCCTGATCCTCGGCTCGCCCGCGAAAGTGAAACGGCCGGTGACGGACAAGGAACTGGCCTGGATCATGGAATCGTCTCAGAACTACGTCAAGTACGCCCGGCAATATCTGAGCAATTCCACCAAAACATCAACCGGTTTTCGAATCTGACATCGTGAACCGTAACGCGTGATCCGTAAATCGTCGGGAGCGATGTTACTTTTACGGGTCACGGATTACGGGTCACGTGCCTACTCGGATGAGACACACCGGATCTTCCACGGCCGCGGTCGGATAGCTCTTCGGTTCGACCACGCACGAAATATTCCTCCGCAGGCACCAGTCGGTGATCCAGTTGATTTCCTCGGTTGAAGTTGTGACGAGGCCCGGCAGTTGGAGCTTGCGCAGGCAGTGGGCCGCCAGGGCGACGACGGTCTCGTGCTCCTTCGTGAACGCCGCCACGTCGAACAGCACCGGATTGGCTCGGCCATAGGAGAGGGCCGACAGTTCTGGAAACCGCTCCGGATCGTTCAGCACGCTCACGATCCACACGTGATCGAACGCGCCGTCCACATCGCCGGCGTCCTGGTGTATGAAGCGAAAGGGTGCGTCGGAGCAGGCCTGGTTGAGCACCGCGACTTCGTCCTCGCGCAGGTTGCAGGCCACCACGGTCCGGCCCAATTCCATCGTTTCCATCGCCAGCACCGGAAGTTCTGTGACTCCGGCGCCGACGTAGAGGCTGCGCCCACCCTGCTTGAGCCGGCTGCGCAGCACCTCCGCGAGCTTGATCCCGAGCGTCTGGCAGGGCCCCCGTTTGGCCTTCCAGAAGGCGTCGCCGCCTTCATCGCAATAGATAGGGCCGAGTGTATGGTAATCCAACCGCTTGAAGAGCGTGCGAATCATGGCGCGGGTTTGGGGAAGCAGGCGGCGGGCCGTTGACACGTCAGTCCTCGTGGTCGATCGGCTTCAGGAGTTTCATCCGTGCGCGCGCGGGGTCTTTATCTCCACGCCAGACCTGGTGTCCCTGGCGCGTCAGCAGTTGTGCGAGCAGCGAGCCGGTCGCCCCGGCCCCCAGGATAAAGATTCGCATCGGGACGTCACTTTACCATAAGGGGAGGAGGAGAAGACAAAGACTGGAGCGGGCTATGTTTTGAGCTTTCCGGCGAACTGTTTCCTGAATTTGGCGACCTTTGGGCCCACCACATAGGTGCAATAGCCCTGCGACGGATTACGGACGAAATATTCCTGATGATAGGCCTCGGCCGCGTAGAACGTGGTCGCGGGGACAACTTGCGTGACAATGGGATTGTCGTACACCTTCTCCTTCGTGATGGAGGCGATGACGGCTTCCGCCGTCTGCTTCTGCTCCGGCGAGTGGGTGAAGATCGCCGACCGGTATTGCGTGCCGGTGTCGTTGCCCTGACGATTCAGCGTTGTGGGATCGTGGATGACGAAGAACATCTCCAGCAGTTCGCGAAGGGAAATCACGGCCGGGTCGAACGTGATCTGCACGACCTCCGCGTGGCCCGTCCGGCCCGAGCAGACCTGCTCGTAGGTCGGGTCGGCGTTCGTGCCGCCCATGTAGCCGGATTCGACTGACAACACGCCCTTCGTCTGGTCATAGACTGCTTCCAGGCACCAGAAACATCCTCCGGCCAATGTGGCGATCTCAGCCATACCCGTGCCCTCCTGAATGATGAGTCGGCTGGGTCACTATAATCTGACGGGTTGCTCTGTCACAAGACGGGGTGTGCCGAGGCTCGTCCGGAAGTCAGCAGAGGAGAAAACGGCCCACGCATCGTTGTTGATTCCGGGCTGATCAAAACGCCCTTCCGGCTAGGCCGCAGCGAGCGAGAAGCCGAGACGTACTATTTCTAGGTACGTCGCAGGATGGGAGCGACGCGAGAACGACGCTGGAGGGCGTTTTCAGCAGCCCGCCCGTCAGTCTACGAGCTTGCGTTGGATCAGCTCCTGCCCTTGAGGCCGTAGACGGGGAAGGCTTCTTCGGCAAATCCTTTCACGGTGAACGAGCCGACATTCCAGGTGAG
This sequence comes from Nitrospiraceae bacterium, assembly GCA_009692155.1. Lineage (GTDB taxonomy): Bacteria > Nitrospirota > Nitrospiria > Nitrospirales > Nitrospiraceae > 2-02-FULL-62-14. The sequence goes on along the minus strand of SHZW01000018.1, from coordinate 6,566 downwards.
CGGCGCCCAGGCGGCCGGCAGGGTTTTGTAGATCTCGGCGGTCAGAAAGATCCGGTTGATCTTGGGAAAGTCGCCGGCCAGGGTGCCGACGACCTGCTCGGAAGTCAGACTCTGCAGGCGGTTCGTCAGGTGGATCGGCAGGCCGAAGAACTGCGATTGGTCCGTCGAATGCAGCACCGGAGCGTAATGCGCAGCCACGCGCACGTTGAGCGGCATCAGCCCCTTCTCCTGAAGCTTCGGCCGGAGCAGCTCCAGATCGGACAGCACCTTGCAGCAGACGGCGAGGCAATCGTCCGGCGACTGGAACGTCGCGAACACGGCGTCCCCCGGCTTCAGAACGTGCAGCACATGGTGCGTCTGTGCATGCCGGTCGAACAGGTTATAGAACGTCTGGATGGCTTTCCCCATCAGTTTGTTTGCCTCGTCGGAACCCTGAGCCTTGGATACGGAATAGGCCTGTCCGGTGGAGTTGCACACGTCCGCCATCATCATGGCCTGTATCTCGGATTTAAACATCATCGTCGGCGGCACGAGATCGGAAATCGTCTGGTCGTGCGCGGGGAGGCCGGCTGCCTTCGCCGTCTTCCCCGGGGCGGCGAGCTGCTCTTCTGCGTCAAGGTCGGATTCCATCTTGCCGAGCAACGCGCTGATATCCCGCAGTGCCAGCGTCGTGCCGCCCACCACGATCTTGCTGCGGTTGGCGGTGAGCGGTGCCTTCGCACCCTGCGCCACGGGTGTTCCATCCACCGTCACCGGGGCGCCCGGGCTCAACACCGTGAGCCACAGCGCGTTGTCGATGGAGAAAATTTCGCAATGCGCGGGGGAGACGGCGGGATCGGAGAGCCGAACCTGATCGTCCTCGTTCCGGCCGATCCGCGCAGGGAATTGCGCCAGTATGAACATGTGCGGCTGGTCGGGCCCCTGCACGACCATCAAGGCGTAGTGTCCCGCGGGTGTCATGGGAGGGGAGAATAACACAATTTTCGATCGAAGGCTCGCGCCGCGAGCGCCCCTCCGGTGCTTGACGCGTCATGCGCAACCGCCTACCATGCGGGCCGTTCAATTCTGCTGCGATCCGCCCTGCATCGGGAGCTGTGTCCTCTGCCCGGGGAGGGTTAGATGGCCGAGACCCCGCTCTATTGCAGTGAGTGCTACAATACCCACGCCCGGGCGAACGACGTGCAGGTGAAAGCGGCCGAGAGTGCCGGCAAGATGCCGATGACCAAGCAGGGGGCGTGCATCAAATGCGGCAAGGCCACGATCGTCGTCTATTATGAAGCGTGATTCGTGTGAGGCCCGCTGATGGATTTGTCCTTCGATCCCGCCATTGCCGCGCAGGGCGCCTTCCAACTCGCGCACACGCGAAACGAGCTGAGTCTGGATGCAGAACTGGCCTGCGAATTGGAAGCGACCTTCTCGGCAAGCGCCGGCGAAGAAGCCGTGCAAGCCTACCGCCAGCTCCTGACGCTGGGTGAGCGCCACCCTGAGGCCCAGGCATTTCAGGAGTTCATCATCTACAGCACCTGGCAGCAGGCTGCCGAAAAGCCCATCGCAGAGCATTTCCGCTGCGGCCTCGAGCTCTGCAGCCGGTTCCTCGTTCGATCGGAGGCAGCCGATACCGCCAGGAGTTTCGCGCAAGTCCGGGCACTATGGGGCTCGTTCCGGAGCGCCCTGGGGGACAAAGAGCCGGATGAGATTGGCGAGGAGTACGATCGGGATGCGTTCAAGGGAGGCGATTAACTGTCGGGAGGGGTTTTCGCCGAGAGAACGCTCTTTAGTGGATGTTGCTCTTGCCTTCCTGTAGATCCGCGATGAGCTTCTGCAGACGTTCCTTTTCTTTGGAGTCCATGTCGGCAAATTCCACGCCGAAGTCCTGACCGGCCGACCAGGTCACTCCGGCCCGACCGATATGGATGGGTTCCTTGTGTGTCGGAACGTACACACGGAGCGTGACCGTTGCACCAATTTGTACATGGATGCCGCTTTCAATCCCACAACCTCCCAGGGAGAGGTTGAACAGCTTCCCTTTCCCAACACCTTGATTTCCCTCGAAAGAAATCGGATATTGCACTTGCACCCGCCGTTCCCGTCGTTGCTCCAAAGGCACGCTCCTCTCGCTTTACACCCTCGTTCTTACAGAATCCTATAGGAAGAAGCAAGGCCAATGCCAGGTTACCTGAGACTGTAGAATCTAATTACACAGGCAAAAATTCAAGGGTCGTTTGTCCTTCCGGTATTCCTTAGTCATCTTTCAGCATGGTAGTAGCCGAGGCGGTCACGGCATCGGCGACTTGCTCAAGAAACCCAAGATTCAGCGTGTCGAGCGTATCGGTGGACTTGTGGTAATTCGGATTCCTGAAATTTGCGGTGTCGGTCAGCATGACGGCGGGAAATCCATAGTTCCAAAAAGCGGCGTGATCGCTGCGGCGCGTGTCCGGAAGCTGTTCGCCGTTGCCGGGGATTACCAAGGGGACGACCGGCACGTGTGGCTTCGCGGCTTGTGCGACTGAGACCGTCAGGGCGGCGGAGGCCTGGTTGCCGACAACCGCCAGGAAATTTCCGATGGTCGGCACCGCAATCGGGATACCGGGCGGCACGGTTTGCGAGCCTTCCTTGCCGCTGGCATAGCCCACGCATTCGAGCACGATGGCGCCGGCGATATTCCGCCTGGCGGTCTTGAGTTCCGCAGCGTAGGCCAGACTGCCGAGAAGTCCTTCCTCCTCCAGGCAAAAGCCGATGCAGTGAATCTCGCGCATCCGATCCACGCCGCGCAGACGCCGCGCGGTTTCCAGCAGGACGGCGATGGCGCTGGCATTGTCGTCGGCGCCCGGTGAGCCTTCGACGGTGTCGTAGTGGGCGGCAAGAATCAGCGGTGTCCGGGAGGTGTCCTGGCCTGTGGCCTGGTGTGTCGGCAGGAGAGAGGCGATCACGTTGCGATACGTCCCGCCCATCGCTTCGAAGGGGTGCAGAGCAACCTGCAAGCCGAGTTGCTGAAACGTGTCTGCGATGTACTCTTCGACTTGCTGCAGATGAGCCAGGGATGTGAGTGGGTGGCGTTCGCCGATCAGAGCGCGGAGATGCGTGAGCAGACAGTCGCGCGTGTCGAGATCAGGCACTACGCGATTATTTCCGTCCCGATGCCCTTGTCTGTGAATACTTCGAGGAGAATCGCGTGCGGCATCCGGCCGTCGATGATGTGCGCCTTCTGGACACCGCCATCGAGTGCCTCCAGGCAGGCGTGGACCTTCGGCAGCATGCCTTCACGGATGACGCCTTTTTTGACCAGCCGTTGCATGTCCTTCCGCGAGAGGGTGGAGATGTGGCGGCCTTGCGCGTTGCGGATGCCCTTGACATCCGTCAGCATGAGGAGCTTTTCCGCCTTGAGAGAGGCGGCGACGGCGCCGGCCACGAGATCGGCATTGATATTGTATGTATTGCCCTCCCGATCGGTTCCGATCGGCGCAATGACCGGGATGAAATTGTCCTGCTGAAGTTTTTCGATCAGGCGTGGGTTGATGGCTTGAATGTCGCCGACATAGCCGAAGGTGTCGTCCTCCGCGCTGTCGCTGTCCGGGTCCATCTCCATGCCGAGACTTTCGATCCAGGCTGTCACGGTGAGCGGCTTCGCCGTGATGAAGCCGCCGTCCTTGCCGCTGACGCCGACAGCCCGGCCGCCGTGGCGGTTGAGCAGGTCCACGATCTCCATGTTGATTTTTCCGGCGAGGACCATCTCGACGATTTCCATCGTCTGCTCGTCCGTCACCCGCACGCCCTGCTTGAACTTGGCCTCGATCCCGAGCCGCTTGAGCATCTCGTCGATCTGCGGCCCGCCCCCGTGCACGATGACGGGATTGATGCCGACGTATTTCATCAGCACGATGTCCTGCGCGAACTTGTGCTTGAGCGACTCCTCCGTCATCGCGTTGCCGCCGTACTTGATGACGATGGTCTTGTCGGAGAACGCGCGGATGTAGGGCAGCGTCTCGACGAGGATGTTGGCTTTTTTGATGAGTTTGTTCATGGCAGCCATCGCGTACCGTGCATCTTACAAAATAACTCAGCGCAACACAATTTTTTCTTGCGTCACGACTTCGTTTTTCCGGACGTCGCGCGCGCGGCGGGCGTCCGGCCCGCCCGCGGATGCGACTGATCATAGACCTTCATAAGTTGATCCATCGCCACGTGCGTGTATTTTTGCGTGGTGGCGAGCGAGGCGTGGCCGAGCATTTCCTGAATCGCGCGCAGGTCGGCGCCCTCGTCGAGCAGATGCGTGGCGAAGGAATGGCGCAGCGCGTGCGGGCTTACACGTCCGCCCGCGAGCTGCGCCGAGTAGCGTGCGACGAGTCGGGCCACGCTGCGTGCGGTGAGGCGGCGGCCACGGTGGTTGCGGAACACGGGCTGCCCCTGGTCCGCGTGACGCATGACGGGTGGCGGGCGGCGTGGCAATGACGCGAGGTAGTCCTTGATCGCCTCGACGGCGACATCGCCGATCGGGACGATCCGCTCCTTGCGTCCCTTGCCGCGGAGCCGCACCAGGCCTTCCTTCACATCAAGATCCGCGCGGTTCATGCCGACCAGTTCGCTCACGCGCGCGCCGGTGGAGTACAGCGTTTCGAGGATAGCGCGGTCGCGCCGCGCCGCAGGGCCGTCGCCTTCGGGAAACTCCATGAGCGCGTTTGCGTCGTCTTTGGTCAGAACGCGCGGGAGCCGTTGCGGCAGCTTCGGCGTGCGGACCTCGGCGGCCGGATTCACCCGGCGGGTTTTGTTCCGGTTCAGATAGCGGTAGAAGGTGCGGAGTGCCGCCAGCTTGCGCGCCATGGAGGATTTCTGCTCCTGCCGCCGGTCCAGCCAATAGAGATATTCGCGGACCAGCATGGGGTCCACGTCCAGGGGCTTCAACGGCGCGGCTCCGGGGGGACGTTTCGACGACGCGAAGGTGAGAAACTGTCGAAGGTCCGAGTGATAGGCGCGAATCGTTTCGGACGACGCGCCGCGTTCGTCTTTGAGGAACGCTACGAAAGCTCGGATGTTTTTTTCCATCCGTCGAAGTCCTCCAGCGCCCGTTGAACGATTCGGGTCCGTTTCTGCTCCTTGTCACGGACGCGATCCGGCAGCGGCGGGAACAGCCCAAAATTCGTATTGATCGGTTGAAAGTGTTTGGGCTCGGTGGTGGTGATGTAGTTCAGCAGCGCACCGTGCGCGGTGGTCGGCGGTGGCGTCACCAACGGCAGGTTGGCCAGCCCCCGCGCGGCGTTGAGGCCGGCCAGTCCACCCATCGCCGCCGATTCGGTGTACCCTTCCACGCCCACGAGCTGCCCGGCGAAGAACGCGGTACCGCGACTCTTGAGCTGCAGAGTGTTGCGCAACAGCTCGGGTGAATTGATGAAGGTGTTGCGGTGGACGCTGCCGTAGCGGAGAAACTCGGCCTGCCCCAATCCCGGGATCATGCGGAACACGCGCTTCTGCTCGCCGTAGGTGAGCTTGGTCTGGAAGCCGACCATGTTGTAGCAGGTGCCGTGGCGGTTTTCCGCGCGGAGCTGCACGACGGCGTGGAATCGCGCGCCGGTTCTGGGGTCGTCCAGGCCGACCGGTTTCAAGGGGCCGAAGAGCATCGTCTGCCGGCCGCGTTCGGCCATGACTTCGATGGGGAGGCAGGACTCGAAGTACGGCGTGTTTTTCTCGAACTCCTTGGGCTGGACTTTTTCGGCGGCCATCATCGTGTCGTAGAACGCATTGAATGTCTGTTCGTCCATCGGGCAGTTGAGGTAATCGGCGCCGCCCTTGTCGTAACGCGACGCGCGAAAAACGACATCCATGTTAATGGAGTCGGCGTCGATGATCGGCGAGATGGCGTCGAAAAAGTAGAGATGCGTGGAGTGCGTGAGGCGCTGGATGGCGGCGGCCAGCTTGTCGGAGGTGAGCGGGCCGGTGGCGATAATGCAGACGCAGTCGGTCGGAATGTCGGCAATCTCTTCTCGGAGTATGCGGATGTTCGGATGGCTCTCGAGCGCCTGCGTGATTTTCTGCGAAAACTGGTCGCGGTCCACCGCAAGAGCCGAGCCGGCCGGGACGCGGACTTCGTCCGCCACGCGGAGGATGAGAGAATTGAGCCGCCGCATCTCCTCTTTCAGGAGGCCGGGGGCGCTCACGCTATCGGTGGAGCCGAGCGAATTGGAGCAGACGAGTTCGGCAAGGAAGCCCGTTTTGTGGGCCTTGGTCGGCTCCTTGGGGCGCATCTCGTAGAGCGTCACCCGGGCTCCGCGAGAGGCCGCCTGCCAGGCCGCTTCGGATCCGGCGAGCCCGCCTCCCACGACGACCACATCCTCGCGCATCTGAGTGGGACTCCGGGGATTCGGCGAAGAATCTAAGCCACTGGAGGCAAAGTAACTACCGCCCGCAACCCCAATAAAGAATCACTTGAGGGTTTCTCCGTCGGCGCCAATTACGATAAAGCGATGAAGAGCCGACGGCTCACACGAAGTGCGGTATGGTGGGCGATACTGGTCTTGATCCAGTGACCTCTCCCGTGTGAGGGGAGCGCTCTTCCAGCTGAGCTAATCGCCCAC
>SHZW01000006.1 GCA_009692155.1 Nitrospiraceae bacterium | reverse complement strand
CGGTGGTCAGTAAACCAAAGGGAGGTTTGAGTATGATCGCGAAGATGAGAAGTCAAAAGGGTTTCACGTTGATCGAGTTGATGATTGTGGTGGCCATCATTGGAATTCTGGCGGCCATCGCGATCCCCAACTTCCTTTCCTATCAGGCGAAGGCGCGCCAATCGGAGGCCAAGACGAATCTGGGCGGCGTGTATGTCTCCGAGACGGCCTTCTTCGGTGAGCAAGGCGAATACGGCAACTTCACGCAGATCGGGTATACGCTCGGTTCTGTGTCCAACGCAGCCTGCTCGGTGTGCCGGTATACCTATCGTATCGGGGCCAGCGCCAGCACGACGGCCGTTGGTGCGGTGGCGACCGCAACGATCATTACCGGGACCACGACTCCGAACACGGAAGGGGCAATCGGCGGTGTGAATGGTGGCGGTAGCTTCACGGTCAGCGCGGCCGGTAACATCGACAGCGACGCGGCGGTCGATGCATGGCACGTGAGCGATGCCAAGACTGGTTTCCCGACGGGTGCAGATACCAACGATGTGTAGTGTAGTCGGTTTCCTGGGGGGAGGGAGCTATCTCCCTCCCCCTTGGTTTTTTCTGGCCCCTTTGGGCCTGTGCCAACGTGAGTGAGTGCCCCCTCTTTGCCCATGCCTGTCCCCCCTGTTTCTTCTCAGATTCTCAACGCGTTTTCTGACCGGCAGGAAACCGACGGCGCTCGATCTGTTCTTTCTCCCTGGCTGGTTCTCGTCATTCTCCTCGTGACCTTTTCGCCGTTGCTCGACGGCGGGACAACGCATCTTGCGGTGCTCATCATTCGGGTGCTCATTCTTGCCCTTGTGAGTGTCTATCTCTGGCCGGGATTCCGTACCGGAGCGATGGCGTATCACCGTCTTTCCGCCGGCCCGGCGGTGCTGGCCTATCTTGGGCTGGCCGTGGTTTCAGCGGCGATGTCGTCGTATTCCAATCAGAGCATTCAATGGCTGATTGTGCTGTTCGGATATGCTCTCGTTCTCTATGTCATCGCAACGTCTCTTTCCAAATGGAGCCAGGTCGCCATGCTGCTCGCCGTCGTGGCGGGCATGGCGCTCGCTGAGGCCGGCTGGGCACTGACCCAGCGATGGCAGACAGAGTTCCTTCGCCCGACCGGAACGTTTTTCAATCCGAATTTTCTGGCCGGCTATGTGGCTGCCATCTGGGCTCTTGCGCTGGGCATATTCAGCCATCTCCGGATCGCCGGCCGCAATCCGCTGCGCAACTGCCGGTCTGCCGGCGTTCAACTGGCTTGCACGGTGTTGCTGGCGAGTCTTCTGCTGGCGGTGATACTGACGGGATCGCGTGGAGGCATGCTTGCGCTGGCGGCAGGTTCAACAGTGGTGCTGGGTATTCGGTTTGGCCGCAAGGGGATTGCTCTGCTTGTGGCGGGACTGGTCCTGGTCACGCTGGTGATCCCCAATCCCCTGCGTGAGCGGATTCGGGTCGAGCATGAAGCCGATCCGGTCGGATATGCCCGGTGGCAGATGTGGCAGTCTTCAGCCCGCGCGATGATCGAGCATCCGCTCGGCGTCGGGGTGGGACTCTATCAATACATCTATCCACGCTACGCGTTTCCGCTCGAAGGGGAGATCACCCGTTACGGAAAGGTTGCGCAAACCCCGCATAGCGAATATGTGCAGATGGGGGTGGAACTCGGCGTGGCCAGCCTCGTCGCGTTCGCGTGGGGATGTGCGGAGATTGCGCGGGAGGCGATCTGGTGGCTCCGGCAGCGACTGCGGCGATGGCAGCGCGGCGTCGTCGTCGGGCTATGCGGAGGGATCGTGGCGATTCTTGCCCATGCCGCAGTCGACTCCAATTTGCATGAGCCGGCGATCGCCGTTGTCCTGATCCTCTACGCCGGCATGGTTCTGTCGGCCCGCCGGCTGGCGGGACGAGCCGGCGAATCGTGTCGCCTCGTGCCTGTCAGATTCGGGCTGCTGTGGGCCGGCATCGCGGCGGTCACCATCGTGGCGCTGGGCGTTCTTGTCGTCAGGATCGGTGCGGCGTGGTATGTCCACGAAGCCGGTTTGGCGGCCATGTCTGCCGGGGATGACCTTCGGGCTGCAAGTTATTTGCAGCAGGCGATTGAGCTGGATCCCGGGAAGGCCCTCTATCACGGTGCGCTGGCCTCGTCCGAGTTTCATCGGTTCGAGCGGACCGGTGACGTGGCCGGCGCACAGCGCGCCGTATCCGAACTGGACACAGCGATCGCGCTCAATCCTCTGGACGGCCGGCTCCCGGGTCTGCTTGGATCCGTGTATGCGGCGCTCGCTGCGGCTCCGTCCCCGGCAGCCGGCGCATCGCAGGACCGTCATGCGCAGCGACAGGCCTGGCGGGAAGCCGCGGTGTCGGCCTATGAGCGTGCCCTTCGTTTGGAGCCGTACAATCCGTTTCATCGGTTGGAAGCGGCCCGCCTCCATCGTGCGCTAGGACATCGCGAGTTGGCGGAGACCGCCGCCCGTCAGGCCGTGGACATCGAGCCGAATTTCTTGCCTGGACGTGAATGGCTCGCTAAGCTGTACCTGAACTCCGCGCGGGTGGAAGAGGCGGCGCGGGAATATCGCGAAATCGTCGAGCGCCGGCAGCGGTTTGCCGGCCGGCACAAGAGTGAAGCGGATGAGCGGTTCCTGGCGGCCGATGCGGCCGGTCTGGAAGCGGCGCTGGAACGAAGCCGGCCTCCGGCATGAGAGTGTCCAACGGTATGGCGAGCATCAGACAGTGGCTGCTGGTGAGTGGTCTCCTGGCCGGTCTTGTCGCGTCGGCCATCGGCGCATTGATGGCTGCCGAACGGATGCGGCCGCCCGAAGTCCGGGCGCTGGAACTGGCCTATTTACCGAAGGGTGAGTACATCAAGATCGCGGTGCTGGGCTATCGCCAGATCGCCAGCGATTTGATCTGGCTCAAGGCGGTCCAATACCTGGGCGAGATCCACCAGACTCCGGAAGGGTGGCTGTGGGCCTATCATGTCATGGATGTGGTCACCGATATCGACCCCCAGTTTGTCGCCGTGTACCAGGCGGGGGGAACCATCCTGGGAGTCTGGGCGCAGCGGGTCCAGGAAAGCATCTTGCTGCTGGAAAAAGGCGTGCGTCATAACCCGAACGAGTGGACGCTGCCGTTCTTTCTCGGGTATGACTATTTTTACGAATTGCACGATCCGGTCGCGGCCGCGAAGTATTTCCGCATGGCGTCGGCGATGCCGGGCGCTCCGGCCTATCTCCCAAAACTGGCGGCCCGCATGACGGTCGAAGCCGGGGATCCGGCGGCGGCGCTGGAGTTTCTGGAGCGACTCCATGCGCAGACACAGGATGAACGCCTGCAAGAGGCCCTGGTGCGGCGCATAAAAGAAGTGCTCATCGAGAGGGACATCCGATTTCTGGAAGAAGGCGTCCGGCGGTACCACGCGCGATACAAACGGTGGCCGGCGGGACTTCAGGAATTGGTGCGCAAGGGGATCGTCACCGCAATTCCGCCGGAGCCCTTGGGCGGCACCTACGTCATGGGAAGTCCGGAAGGAACAGTGAAGAGCACTGCGTTCACCGGACGTTTACAGGTTCACCGAAAGCCGTGAAGGGGTAGTCGGCATAGGACGCGGGATACGGGAAACACGATGGATACGATTCGAGTCGAAGGGCTGACGAAACAATTTCCATCCGGCTGGCCCGGCCGGCCGCCCACGACCGTCCTGGACGGGCTCTCATTATCGGTGCGCCAGGGGGAGATTTACGGATTCCTCGGGCCGAACGGTTCCGGGAAGACGACCACCATCAAGGTGCTGATTGGATTGATCCGGGCAACCAGCGGCACGGCTGAACTCCTGGGTAAGCCGGTCGGCGATGTGCCGACGCGCCGCCGGATCGGGTTTCTCCCGGAGTCGCCGTATTTTTACGATTACCTGACGGCCGAGGAGTTCCTGACGTTCTATGGGCATCTGGCGGGGATGGATCGGGCCGGCCTGGCCAGACGCGTGTCGCAACTGCTGGAAGTGGTCGGCCTGGTTGAAGCCAGGACGCGCCAATTGAGAAAGTTTTCCAAAGGGATGCTTCAGCGGGTGGGCCTGGCTCAGGCGCTTATCCACGATCCCGATCTCGTGATTCTGGATGAGCCGATGTCGGGTCTGGATCCCATCGGGCGCAAGCAGGTGCGCGATTTGATTCTCGGGCTGCGCGATCAGGGGAAGACCGTGTTTTTCAGCACGCACATCATTCCCGATGTCGAGATGATTTGCGATCGGGTCGGCGTGATCGTCAAAGGAAAACTGCTGGCGACTGGTCGCGTGGATGAGCTGGTCAACCAGGGGCACACCCAGTCCGTGGAGATCACGTGTCAGGGGATCGCCGCCGAGCGGATCCCGGCCATTCAAGCGCTGGCGTCCCGGGTCGTGCAGCGCGGCTCTCACTCGCTGATCGTGCTGCCGCGGCCCGACTCCCTGGAACAGGCCCTCGCGGAAATCAGGAAACAGGGCGGCACGTTGATTTCGGTCACACCGCACAAGGGCTCGCTCGAAGAGCTCTTTTTCACGAGTCAGGGGCCGGCCGAACAGGCCCGCCCCGTTGCGAGGTCCTAGCCATGTGGTCCGTCGTCGTCATCGCGCTCAACACGTTTCGGGAGAACCTGCGGGACAAGATTCTCTATAACCTGGTCTTTTTCGCCCTGCTGCTGATCGGAGCGTCGATCCTGCTGGCTGATCTGACGATCATGGAGCACCACCGGATGATTGCCGACATGGGGTTGGCCGCGATCAATCTGGTGGGCGTGGTGATCGCCATTTTCGTCGGCATCGGCCTGGTCGGGAAGGAAATCGAGCGCCGGACGGTCTATACCATCATGGCCAGACCGATCAGGCGGACGCAGTTCATTCTCGGGAAGTATCTCGGACTGGTCATGACGCTGTCGGTCAATATGGCGGTGATGATGGCCGTCTTCCTCGCCACGCTCTGGTTGTATCGCGCGCCGGTTCATGGCGCGCTGGTGCAGGCCGTGTCTTTGATTTTCGTCGAGGTGTTGCTGGTGACCGCGATGGCGCTGTTTTTTTCGACCTTCAGCACCTCCACGCTCAGCGCGAGTTTCACGATCGGCCTGTTTATAGTTGGGCACTTGACGATGGATCTCAAGGGGATTGCCGAGAAGAGCCAGAGCGAAACGGTCAAGGCGGTGACGACGGCCGCCTACTACATTTTCCCCAATCTCGAGATGCTGAACGTGAAAGGGCAGGCGGCGGTCGGGGTGGGAGTCCCCTACGCCTACCAGGCGACGGCGTCCCTCTATGGGCTGCTCTATACCGCCGCGCTGCTGGTGGGGGCCTGCATTATTTTCCAACGGCGTGATTTTTGATCTTCACGAAGGAATGACCATGCCGCTCCTGGATAAAATTCAACGCCGCGAGGCCGTCATCGGGGTCATTGGATTGGGCTACGTCGGTCTCCCGCTGGCGGTTCTGCAGGCCAAGACGGGATATCGCGTGGTCGGTGTTGATGAGGCGCGCGGCAAGGTTGAGCGGGTGAACCGCGGCGACAATTACATTTCGGACGTGGATGACGCCGAATTGCAGCAGGCCGTCACCTCCGGGCGGCTCACGGCGACGACGGATTTCGATGTGTTGAAGAAATGCGACGTCGTGCTGATTTGCGTACCCACCCCATTGACCCGGAACAAGGAGCCGGACATCAGCGCGATCCTCAAGGTGACCCATGAACTGGCGCGGCGCGCGCACCCCGATATGCTGGTGGTTTTGGAGAGCACGACGTATCCCGGCACGACGGAGGAAGTCATGCTGCCGATTTTGTCGGCCGGGGGGCTGAAAGCAGGCCAGACTCTCTATCTGGCCTTCTCGCCGGAGCGTGTCGATCCGGGCAACCGGTCCTTCAAAACCCACAATACCTTCAAGCTGGTGGGCGGGGTGACGCCGGCCTGCCTGCGGATCGCGCAGGCATTCTACGAGCAATCCGTCGTGAAGATTCACCCCGTCTCGTCGACGCGCGTGGCCGAGATGACCAAGGTGTTCGAGAACGTGTTTCGGTCCGTCAACATCGCGCTGGTCAACGAGCTGGCCGTGCTCTGCGACCGGATGGGGTTGAATGTCTACGAGGTGATCGACGCCGCCGCCACGAAAAACTTCGGCTTCATGCCGTTTTACCCCGGCCCCGGCGTGGGCGGGCACTGCATCCCGCTCGATCCCTATTACCTGGCCTGGAAATCAAAAGAATACGATCTCCACACCCGCTTCATCGAGCTGGCAGGAGAGATCAATGAAGGCATGCCGTATTATGTGATGGCCAAACTCCAGCGCCTGCTCAACCAGCGCGGGCGCTGTCTCAACGGGGCGAACATTCTCGTTCTCGGTGTGACGTACAAGGCGGATGTCGCTGATTGGCGCGAAACACCGGCGATCAAGGTGATGGAGCTGTTGATGCGCGAGGGGGCGGCACTGTCCTATGCCGATCCATTTACGCCGTCGGTGAAGATCGGGGAGCGCTCCTACGAAGGCGTGGAGGTCACCGCCGCTCGTCTGAAGGAGAGCGCCTGCGCGCTGATCCTGACGGCTCATTCCGCGTTTGACTATGAGCAGATCGTCCGCCATGCCCAGCTGGTGTTCGATACCCGCAACGGCACGCGACACGTCAAAGAGAAGAAAGACACCGTGATCCTGCTGTGATTGCGTGCCGCGCCACGGTTGGCTTCGTCTGGAGGTCGTGTGCAGGCAGTTGAGTTGGATGGAACGAAGGAGGGATGGCGGACATGTCCGTGATGGCAGGGGAGTCGAAACTCGCAGGGTGGCAGAGAGTCGGGCGCCGGTCCGAATTGATCTGGCTGCTGACCCGTGATGCGCTCCGCAAGCAATTCGCCGGCTCGCTCCTCGGTCTCTGGTGGGCTTTTCTGAAGCCGGTGTTGCTGGTCGGTGTCTATGCGTTCCTCGTGTTATCCGTCTTCCGGCCGTCGGCGGGGGCCGGGTCCAATCCAGCCGACTACATACTCATATTGATGAGCGGCATGGCGCCGTGGCTGTTGCTGGCCGAACCGCTGGCCGCCGCGTCGGTTTCACTGGCAACGAACACACCGCTGCTGACGAAAGTCCTGTTCCCCATCGAGGTGCTGCCCGTATCCCGCGTGCTGGCCGCGGTGGTGTCGGGCGGAACCGCCTTGCTCCTGTTGATGATGTTTCTCGGCATGCAGGGCCGCCTGGGCCTGTGGGCGACCGCCGTGCCGGTGGCCGTACTGCTTCAAGTACTGTTCGTGCTGGGATTAGGCTGGCTGACCGCCGCCGTGGCCGTGACGTTGCCCGACGTCATTCACGCGCTCCCTTTTCTCTTGAACCTGTGGATGCTGCTCAGTCCTGTCCTCTACAGCCCGGAGATGGTCCCGTCAGGCTGGGGCTGGCTGGGGATCGTCAACCCCATGTGGCCGACCATCGCCGTGTACCGGTCGCTGCTCCTGGACAACGCGGCGCCGGATCCGGCGCACCTGGCGATCATGGCGGGATGGGCCGCGGCAAGCTTTCTGATCGGCTATGTGATTTTCATGAAGCGCCGCACCATGTTCGCGGATGTGGTTTGATGCATGCGATCCGGGTCATCGAACTGTCGAAAGCCTATCGGTATTACGCCTCGCGGGCCGATCGCCTGAAAGAGTGGGCGTGCCTGGGCCTGAAACGTTACGCCGAAACGGTGGACGCGCTGCAGGGAATCTCCTTCGAGGTGCCCGCCGGGGAATCGGTGGGCATCATCGGAAGAAACGGCGCAGGGAAGAGCACGCTGCTCCGGCTGCTGGCGGGAATTTCCTCTCCGACGTCGGGCTCGGCCGAGGTGCGGGGCACGGTGGCCGCCATGATCGAGCTGGGCGCGCAGTTCCATCCGGACTATACGGGCCGCGAGAACCTCGAGATCAGCGGCATCCTGCTCGGCCTTTCCCGGAAGGAAGTCCTCGCCCGGATCCAGGACGCCATCGAGTTTGCCGAACTCGGAGACCAGATTGACCATCAGCTCCGCACTTATTCGACCGGCATGCAGGCGCGCCTGGCCTTCGCCGCCTCGACGCTGCTCAAGCCGGACGTGCTGCTCGTGGATGAAGTGCTGGCGGTCGGCGACCAGTATTTTGTGGGAAAGTGCGTCCGCTATATCCAGGAGTTTCACCGGTCCGGCAGGACGTTGCTGCTGGTGTCCCATGATCTCACGCTGATCCGTTCGCTCTGCCGGCGCGCGGCGTGGGTGGATCGAGGCCGGCTGGTCGCGGACGGCCCGGCCGGCGACGTGTGCGCCGGGTATCTGCGCTCCGTGCAGCAGGAGGAGAACGAAAAGCTCCTGAAAACAAACCGGGACCTCTGGGCGTTGCGGGCGAAGGCCCAGAAAGAGCTGGACGGGCCGGGGGACCGTGTCGTGCCGGACCGCACGCAGATCCGGATCACGCAGGTGCAGCTGCTGAATGAACGCGAGACGGCAAAAAATTGCTTTCTGACCGGAGAGACGCTGGTCATTCGAATCCGCTACCGGTCGCATACCGACTACCGGAATCCCAATCTGTCGGTGACGATCGAGCGGATGGACGGGTTGATGATAACCTGTCATTCCTCTAAGGATGCTCAAATCGCAACCGGGCATATCGAGCCGGGCGAAGGATGGTTCGATCTGGTCTTTCAGCCACTGCTGCTGGGACCGGGCAGTTACTGGGTGCATGTCGCCGTCACGCTGGACGAGTTGCTGGCGTACGGGGACACCAATTTTGACCGGCTGGACCGGGCGCAGACCTTTACGGTCATGGCCGCGAGCCGGCCCTATCCGGTCGTCATCGAACATCCGGTCCAATGGAAACGGGGCGAGCAGCCGTTGATCGCGTGCGAGCCCGGGCCGGGCCGCATGCCGGGGACGCAGTCCAACTGAGCCGGAAGGCTGTGGCAGAGCCGATGCGCACGCTCATCCTCCAATCGGGCGAATTCGAACACTTCGCCGACGCCGCGCGCGCGGTCGCGTCGCGGTACGCGCCGTCCGAGTTCATGGCACTGGTCAGGGAACCGGATGTGCCGAGAGCGCGGGCCACCGATCTCTTTACCTCCGTCGGTGTGCTCCTCGACGGTCCCGCGAGTTTTGCGGCCCTCGAGACAGCGGACAGGCCGGTCGATCTCTGCGTCGTGCCGTTTGACGACCGGTTGGGAGTTCGCTATTTCAAGTTACGCCGCGCGCTGGGCGCGCAGGAGATCGGGACCTTCGCATCCTATAATGGACGGGGGCGGATCCGGGAATACAGCCGTTTCGGGTGGATGGCGCGGACCTTCCTGGTGTGCGTCCTGCTGCGTGCCGTGCACGCGCCGCTCGTGTGGGCGTGGGGCGTCCTGCGGCGGCGGCTCGACATGATCTCCCTGTACGTCCTGGCCCTGGCCGCGCAACCGTTTGGCTGGCTCAAGGCCCATGGCGCGCATCCGCTGAGTCGCACCGTGACCCAGCGTCTTCCGGCCGGCCGCCGGCGCCTGGTGCTCTTTATCCCGACCATGGGGCTGGGAGGCGCGCAGCGGCAGCTGCTCAGTTTCCTGAAACATCTGGACCGGTCGCAGTGGGAGCCCGAACTGGTCACGCTGAATGCGCCGGACAAGTTTTTCGAACCGGCGGTCCGCGAGATGGGCGTGCCCGTGACCTATCTCAATCCGCACAAGGGCTATTGGATGCTCGGCATCGCGTGGCGGCTCTTCCGCCATCTTCTGGCCAGGCCCTGCCATGCGCTGCATGCCTGGATGCACTATGCCGCGATGCTGGGGGCGATTGCCGGGACCTTCGCCGGCACCCCGGTCATTGTCGGATCAGTTCGCAGCGAACGGCCGGACCGGATGCCGTGGTTTTACCACCGGTGGCAGCGGGGGGTCGACATCCTGACCGCGCGGCTGCAGACCCGCCTCATCGCCAATTCGAATGCGGTCTGCGAGGGGCACCGGCAGTGGGCCTTCGTCCCTGCACTCAAGCTGGTGACGGTCTATAACGGCATTGAGGTGGGCAGGGTGCCGGATCGCGTGCAACGGGACCGCCTCCGCGCGGAGCTGCATCTGCCGGCAGACGCGCCCTGCATCGGGATTGTCGGGCGGCTTTCTCCGGAGAAGGACCATGCGACATTTTTGCGCGCGGCCCGGGTGATCGGCGCGGAGAAGCCGGACGCGCGGTTCCTGATCGTCGGCAGCGGCCCGATGCAGGCGTCGATCGAGTCCCTGATCGAACAACTGGGGTTGAGCGGACGGGCGCAGGTTCTTGGGGAGCGGAACGACGCCCAGGCCGTGATCGCGATGCTGGATGTGCTGGTGCTCACCTCCACGAACGAGGGGCTGCCGAACGTGCTGCTGGAGGGGGCGGTTGCCGGGACGCCGGTTGTGACGACGGCGGCGGGCGGCGCCGCCGAAGTCGTGGTGGATGGCGAAACCGGTTTTGTCGTGCCCTGCGGAGACTCGGCCTCAGTCGCGCGGCGGGTCCTGGACATCCTGCGGGACGACGTCGTGAGAAAGCGGCTGGTCGAAGCGGCGCTGTACCGGATGAGGGCACATTTTTCAGCCGACCGGGCCGCGGCCGCCATCCAGGCCTGCTATGAGCAGGATACGGCGCAGCCGGTCGCGCCGGTGGCCGGCCGCGGCGGCGCCAGGAGCGAGGGCGTATGAAGGAATCCCTGCTTCGTCACCTCGTCTGTCCGGAATGCCACGGCCCGTTGACGCTCGCCGTCGACGCCCGGGAGGATCAGGAAATCGAGCGCGGCCTGCTGCGGTGCGGGCCCTGCGCGCGCAACTATCCGATCCTGAGAGGGGTGCCGAGGTTCGTCGACACCGACAAGTATGTCGGGAGCTTTTCGTTTCAATGGAACGTGCATCGCACGACGCAGGTGGATTCCCTCTCCGGACATGCCGAGTCGGGGAAAACCTTCCTGATGAAGACGGGCCTGACCGGATCGGAACTCAAGGGGAAGCTGGCCCTGGATGTCGGCTGCGGGACCGGGCGGTTCATGGAGATCGCCGCAGAATTGGGCGCCGAGGTCATCGGGCTGGACCTCTCCTTTGCGGTGGACGCCGCCTACACGAATATGGGCCGGCGGCCCGGGATCCACATCGTGCAGGCGGACGTGTTCAAGCCGCCGTTCCGGCCGGCCACGTTCGACGCGATCTACAGCATTGGCGTGTTGCATCACACGCCCAGCACGAGGGAGGCGTTTCTATCGCTGCCGCCGCTGTTGAAGCCGGCGGGTATCATCGCGATTTGGGTCTATGTCTGGAGCGGCCTCTATTCCCAGCGCCTCGACCGCGTCCGGTCGCTGACCGTCGGATTGCCGGAGCGTCTGTTGTACGGGCTCTGCTGGGTCTTTGTCCCGTTGCTGCACGCGTTCTCCTGGATACCCATACTGGGCCGGCTGACGAACTACATTCCGGCGAGCAACCAGAAGCGCGGGCTGGCGTGGGACGTGATGGACACCTTCGATGTCTATTCCCCCCGCTATCAATGGAAGCACACGGAGCCCGAAGTCGCGGGCTGGTTCAAGGAAGCGAATTTGAAGGAGATCAAGATCCTGAATTTTCCGGTTTCGGTGAGGGGGCGGCAGGCGGGGGCGTGAGCAGATCCCCGGGATGCGCGAGGGGTGCGACGGATGTGCGGGATTGCGGGACAGGTCACGGCGGATCGTCGTCCGGTGGATGGCCGGATCATTGCCGCGATGGGGGCGCGTCTCCGTCATCGGGGGCCGGACGATCACGGGGTCTATCTCAACGGACACGTCGGGCTGGCCCATCAGCGGTTGAGCATCCTGGATCTCAGCCCGGCCGGACATCAGCCCATGTCCAACGAGGCGGGCACGATCTGGCTGGTCTTCAACGGGGAAATCTACAATCATGAAGAGCTGCGCGGCCGTCTTCGTTCCCCCAGGCAGTTCCGCTCGCGGACCGATACGGAGGTGCTGCTCTATCTCTACGAGGACTACGGTCCCCGCTGCTTCGAGTTCCTGCGCGGCATGTTCGCCTTCGCCATCTGGGACGAGCGGACGCAGCGCCTGCTGCTGGCCCGGGATCGTCTGGGAAAAAAACCGCTTTTCTACTCGACCCGGAACGGAGCCCTTTCCTTCGCATCCGAGCTCAAGGCGCTGCTGGTGGACGGGCCGCGGCCCGACATCGATCCGGTCGCGCTCCATCACTACCTGACCTTCCAGTACATTCCCGCTCCGCTGACGATTTTTCAAGGCGTCCGCAAGCTGCTTCCCGGGCATGTCCTGGTGTACGAAGACGGGAAGCTCTCGGAGAGTGCCTATTGGTCCCTGCGCTATGACGACAAGCCGCCGCGCCGCCGTGACGACGAGTACCGGGAGGAATTCACGTCCCTGCTGCGTGAAGCCGTCCGCCTACGCCTCATGAGCGACGTCCCGCTCGGCGCGTTCCTGAGCGGCGGCGTGGATTCCAGCAGCGTCGTCGCGATGATGAGCCGGTTGAGCGCGCAGCCGGTCAAGACTTTTTCAATCGGGTTCAAGGAGGACGCGTTCAACGAATTGCCGCACGCCCGGGTCGTCGCCGAACAATTCAAGACCGAGCACCATGAGTTTGTGGTGGAGCCGTCGGCCCTCGAGATCATGCCGACGCTGGTGCGCGTCTACGACGAGCCCTACGCGGACTCCTCGGCGATTCCCACCTACTATGTCTCGCAGCTCAGCCGGCAATTCGTCACGGTGGTGCTGAACGGCGACGGGGGCGACGAGTTGCTGGCCGGGTATCCCCGCTATCAGTTCAGCCCGCTCGACCGGATTGCGGCGCGATGGTTGGGGGCGGGGAGGGAAACCGGAATCCGGCGCGCGCTCGGCCGCCTGGCGTCCGCAGCTCCGGCCGGCAGCGGGTGGCGCAACCGGCTGGAGCGGGTGACGGCGCCCTTCAGCCGGACCTATCTCCAGCGCATCTGCTACTTTTCGCCCGATGAAAAGCAGCGGCTCTACCGTCCGGAATTCAGCGAGGCTGTCCGGGGGCACGAGTCCGGCGATCTGCTCGATCGCTGGTTCGACGAGGCGTCGGCATCGGACCTGCTCGACCAGCTGCTGGCCGTGGATACCCGCAGCTATCTTCCGGACGACCTGCTGGTGAAGGTGGACCGCGCCACGATGGCCCACGGCCTGGAGGCCCGCTCGCCCCTGCTGGACCACAAATTGATGGAGTTCGCAGCGACGCTGCCGGTGGACTGCAAGCTGCGGAACGGGCAGAGTAAATATCTGCTCAAGGCGTCCATGCGCGGCATCCTGCCGGACCGCATTCTCGACCGGGACAAGCAGGGCTTCGGCGTGCCGATCGACCGGTGGTTCCGCGAGGATTACCGGGAATTCGTCCGGGAGACGCTCCTGTCGTCCCGCAGCCTGCAGCGGGGATATTTCCGGCCGGAACGGATGAAGGCATTGATCGAATGCCAGGAAGCCGGAGCCTGCTCGTACGGCTCCCGCGTCTACGCGTTGCTGATGCTCGAACTGTGGCACCGCGAGTATGCGGATGGAGTTGGAGCGTGAGGCGGTTCGCATGATGCGCAAAGACTATCTGCCGTTCGGCAAGCCGAATTTCGGCGACGAGGAAATCGCCGCGGTCACGCGCGTCCTGCGCTCGGGGTGGGTCGGCATGGGTCCGGAAACCATCGCGTTCGAGCGCGAACTGGCCGACTATCTCGGCGTCCCTCACGTCGTGACGGTAAATTCCTGCACCTCCGCGCTGTTCCTTTCGCTCCTTGTGTCCGGCGTGAAAGCCGGTGACGAGGTGATCTGTCCGAGCCTGACATGGTGCAGCACCGCCAACGCGGCCCTGTATCTGGGGGCCAGGCCGGTCTTCTGCGACATTGATCCGGATACGCTCTGCCTGACGGCGAAACATGTTCTGGCCAGGCTTACGTCGAAAACCATGGCGGTGATGGCGGTGCACTTTGGCGGCCTGGCGGTGGATGTCGAGGCGCTACGCAAGGCGCTTCCCCGCAACGTGGTCCTGATCAAGGCCTGAAAATTGCTGAGGAAGAGTGTATCCTTTGAACGTCAAAAGTAAAGAGAAAGGCTCGTGCCGATGGCCGTTCCTCTTCCCGCCAGGATCTGTTTCATCTCGCCCTTGGGATATGGACTCTACAACCAGACCAGCCGGTACCCGTTCGGCGGGGCGGAAGTGCAGTTTTATCTTTTGTCGCGGGAATTGTCTCGCGACCCGGCCTATGAAATCTCCGTCCTCACCACGGTGACGGATGCGCCGGGCACGGAACGGCATGGCCGCCTGACACTGATCAAGCGGATGGCCGGAGGCCGCTTGTCGAAGGGGCGGGCGGCAGGGTGGCTCTCGGTGCCGGCCAGATGGACAGGCTATGCAGCTGCGTTCATGGAGATGTACCGGCTGCTGAAATCCATCGATGCCGACCTGTACATGCATGCGGGGGCGGGCGTCGAAGTCGGCGCGTACGCCGTGATCTGCCGTTTCTTGCGGCGCCGGTTCGTGTACGTCGTCGTCTCGTCCGCCGATCTCGACGATCCACACGGGAACGTCGGTGGTCCATTGAAGGGGCTCTACCCGCTCGGACTGCGTGTCGCCGATGCGATCATTTGCCAGACGAAGGAGCATCAGGCTGCGTTGAAGGCCCGGTATGGCCGGGAGAGCGCGCTCATTCGTCCCGGGCATGAAATTCCAGGCCACATGCCGGAGGTCCCGGCGCCTGGCGGCATGACCGGCATCCTATGGGTCGGGCGGGGCCATCCGCTCAAGCAGCCCGGGCTGTTTGTGGATGTGGCTGAACGGCTTCCAAAGGAGCGTTGCGTGATGGTCATCATGCAGGATCCCCTGCATCCCGGCGTGATGCGAAACGTCCGTGCCCGCGCGGCAGGCTTGCGCAACCTGACGCTGCATGAGGATGTGCCGTTGAACGGCGTCGGCCGGTTTTTCGAGGAGGCGAAACTGTTCGTCAACACGTCCACCTATGAAGGATTTCCCAACACGTTCGTGCAGGCGGCCATGCAGGCGGTTCCGATCCTGTCCTGGTCGGTGGATCCCGACGGCGTGCTGGCCAGGCACGGCATCGGGGTCTGTGCCGGGGAATCATTCGAGCGGCTGGTGGCCCAGGCCGAGCAACTCTGCGCCGAGGAGCCGCGCCGGGCCGACATGGGCCGCCGCGCGTGCGCGTATGCGCGGGAGTACCACGATCTTCAGCGCTCGGTCGGAGAGTTGAAGAGCCTGGTGCAGTCGCTGACGGCGAAAGCGCCACGGTAAGGAGCCGGCCACGCAAGCAATGGACAAGCTACGGCTCTGTTTTATCGGACCAGCCAGGGCGGTTCCGCTGCAACGATGGGCGGAATGGTTCGCAACCCGCGGCCATGATGTCACGGTGGTGACCGTCGAGCCGGTAGAGCAGACATCCGCGCCGGCGTGTCATCAACTCGACGTGGGCCTGTCGTGGAAGATGGGCAAGCTCGGGCGGGCGCTGTCCACCGTGGACATGGTACAAGCCGTGCGCCGGCTCAAGCCGGATCTTGTGCATGTGCAGTATCTCAGGGGCCTGGCCTGGGGAGCGCCGCTGCTGCGTGGCGTTCCGTGCGTGGCCACTCCGTGGGGAAGCGATATATTGGAGGAGCAGGGCGCGTTCCGTGAATGGTACAGCCGTTCGCTGACTTGCGCCGTGCTTCGGCGGGCGGAGGCGGTGACCGTGCACTCGGCCTACCTGGAAGCAAGGCTGCGTCCGCTCATGCCGCCCGGCAGGGCCATCACGCGAATCGGATGGGGCGTCGACCTCAAACGATTCCGGCCCGGCGTGGATGCGCAGCCGCTCCGGCGGCAATGGACGATCGAAGACGGGAGGCGCGTCATTTTCAGCCCCAGGCTGGCGCAGCCGTTCTATCGTCACGACCAGATCATCCGCGCGCTGCCGGCGGTGAGGGACATGGTGCGGGATGCGCTCCTTGTCGTGGGCGGGCACTCAGCTGATCCCGGTTACGTGACGTCTTTGCGGCAACTGGCGTCCGGTCTCGGGGTCGCGGAGCATGTACGGTTCGTCGGCCCCCTCGCGTACGCGGAGATGCCGCAATGGATGAACCTTGCGGAGGTCGTGGTCATGGTGCCGCCGTCCGACGGGATGCCAAGCACGTTGTTGGAGGCCATGGCCTGCGGCGCCGTGCCGGTTCTGAACCGGCTGCCTCAGTATGCCGAACTCATCGAGCAGGGGAGGAACGGATTCTTCGTCGATCCGGACAACGGAGATTTGTCGGCGGCCTTGATCAGCGCCTTGTCCGACCGGGCGTCGAGGGATGGAATGGTCCGGCTGAACCGCGCGCTGGTGGCAGAGGTGGCGGATCAGGATCGTGAAATGGAACGGATGCAGCAGATGTATCGGCAGTTGGCGGTGCGGGGCGGTCTGGCATAAGATGCGAGGCGATGTGGAGAGCACCGCGGTGAATCGGGGATGCAACGTGATGCTGCTGACCGTCGGCCTCACGGTCGGAGGGACGGAGGGACAACTGCTGGAGCTGGCCTCCCGACTCGACAGCCGCCGGTTCAACGTGCTGGTCTGCGCGCTCAAAAGGGAGGGCCCCGTGGCCCGGGCGATGCGCGAGCGGGGCATCCGGGTCGTGACGTTGAATGGCCACGGTGCGTGGGATGTCCTCGTGCTGTACAGATTGTTCCGGCTGGTCCGGCAGGAACGCCCGGAGATTCTGCATGCGTTTCTCGGATTCGCGAACCTGGCGGCTTCGCTGGCCGGCCGCCTGCCTGGCGTGCCGGTTGTGATCTGGTCCTATCGCGATGTGGAAGTCTGGAAGACGAAGGCGCACTGGCTGGTGGAGCGTCTCGCCGTCCGGTGGGCCGACGCCGTTACGTGTTGTTCGGACGCCGTGCGTCAATTCGTGCTGGCGCACATGAACGGGCAGGCCTCCAAGTTCTCGACAATTCACAACGGCGTCGATTTCAAGATGTTCGGATCAGCCCCTGCTGCGAGCCGGTCGGAGTTGAAGCTGAGAGAAGGTGGGGTTGTAATCGGGACGGTGTCCCGCCTGGACGAACCGAAAAAAGGACTGGCGGTGATGCTCCGGGCCCTGGCCAGCCTCGCGGGGCGGGGCGGCATGCCGGACTGGCAGTGGTTGCTGGTGGGCGACGGGCCGGCGCGCGACCGGCTCCGGTCTCTCGCCGTGGAATTGGAACTTCCGGGACAGGTGATGTTCGCCGGTCTGCGGCATGACGTGGCCTCGGTGCTGCCCGTGATGGACATCTTTGTCTGCCCCTCGCTCTATGAAGGATTCGGCATCGCCATCGTCGAAGCGATGGCTGCGGGACGTCCCGTCATCGCCAGCGCCACGGGAGGCATCCCGGAAATCGTCGTGCACGGGGACACCGGCCTGCTGGTGCCTCCCGGGGACGCGGCGGCGCTGGCCGATGCGCTGGCCACCCTCCTGACTCATCCCGATCAGGCCCGCGCGATGGGCGCGCGTGGGCAGGCGCGGGTTCGTGAAAGATTTTCGATTGAGACGACCGTCCAGCAGCATCAGCAATTATATGAGTCGTTGCGGAAGCGTCATGCGGAGCGGGTTCGACCGGCGCGCGGCGCGGAGGTTCATTTGTCGTGAGTATCTTCGTCATCGGGTTGACCTTTGCGCTGTCGCTGCTCCTGTCGCTGTACGGCGTGCCGATGGCGAGGCAGGCGGCGCTCGCGTTCAATGTGGTGGATCGTCCGGACGGGCGGCTGAAGCTTCAAACCGAGCCGGTGCCCTATTTCGGAGGGCTGGCGGTGTATCTGGCCTTTCTCATCAGCCTGGCTCTGACCTTCGAGTTCCGGCAGGACGTGCTGGGGTTGGTGCTGGCCGGGACGCTCATGGTCATGGTCGGCCTCATCGACGACTTCGGGGTGCTGAAACCGTGGCCCAAGCTGGTCGGGCAGCTGATCGCGGTGTTCGTGTTGATTCGCAGCGGCATCCGGATCGAGATCGCCGCCCTGCCGGATTGGCTGAACATCGCGCTCACCGTGTTCTGGATGGTCGGCGTCATCAATGCCGTCAATATCATCGACGTCATGGACGGGCTGGCGGGCGGGGTCGGCGTGATCGCCTGCCTCTGGCTCTTCGTGGTGGCGGTGATCAATCAGGATATGATGGTGGCCGTGATGCTGGCCGCGCTGGCCGGAAGCCTGACCGGGTTTCTCCGGTTCAATTTTTATCCGGCGAGGATTTATCTGGGAGATTCGGGCTCGCTCTTTATCGGGCTGATGCTGGGCGCGCTGGCGATGATCGGCAAATACACGGCCGTCAATCCGGTTTCGCTGCTCGTGCCCGTGTTCGTGCTCGGCGTGCCGATCTTCGACACGTTGTTCGTGATGTACGTCCGCAAGCTGCGCGGGATTCCGGTGTTTCTGGGAAGCCCGGACCATTTTTCCCTGCGCCTCCGCCGGTGGGCGCTGTCCGTGCCGCAGGTCGCCGTGCTGAGTTACGCCGTGTCGTTCGCGCTGGGCGCCGTCGGCGTGGGCATGATGTTCGCGGGGATCGAAACAGCGCTCGGTCTGGTGGCGGGGACGGTTCTTCTGGGAATCACGGCCGCCCTCTGGTTGAAGCGCATCGACATGTCCAAACCGGCTGAGGCGGCTCGCCGGCCGGAGTCCCCGTCCGCAGCCTCGCCGAGGCTGCCATGATCCTTGTCATCGGCGCCGGCCTGGCCGGCCTCAGCACCGCGTACCATCTGCAGGGCCGGCTCTGCCGGGTGGTGGAAAAGGAAAAAGAAGCGGGCGGGCTGTGCCGGTCCTATCAGATGGACGGCTTTACGTTCGACATGACCGGCCATCTCCTGCACTTCCGGCAACAGGCCATTCGGACCCTGGTGGAAGGACTGCTCGCCGGGCAATTGCAGCAGCACAGCCGGCGCTCCTATATCTATTCGTACAAGACCTATACCGAGTATCCGTACCAGGTGAACACCCATGGCCTGCCGCCGGAAGTGGTCCGCGAGTGCCTGATGGGCTTTATCGCCACGCTGACAGCGCCGCCCTCGACGCTCAAGCCGGAGGAACGGTCCTTCAAGCAATGGATTCTCGAAAGCCTCGGCGAAGGCTTTGCCAAACACTTCATGGTGCCCTTCAACGAAAAGCTCTGGCAGGTGTCATTGGACGAGCTGACGTCGGACTGGGTGTCGTGGCTCGTGCCCAAGCCTGAGCTCAAAGACGTGGTCAACGGTGCGCTGGGCGTCAAGGACAAGGCCTTCGGCTACAACCCGTCCTTTCTCTATCCCGCCCAGGGCGGCATCGGTGTCCTGCCCAAGGCATTCCTGTCCGGTATCGGGGACATCGTCTATGGCAGCGAATTGATGGAGGTGGACACGACCCGCCGCCGCGCGACCTTCCAGGACGGGCGCGTGGAATCGTACGAGACACTCGTGTCCACGATGCCGGTGCCAGAATTGGTCCGCCGGTGCACGGATCTGCCGAAGCCGATTCGGGAGGCCGCCGGGGGGTTGCGCTGCGCGTCGGTGTACAACATCAATCTGGGCGTGGCGCGCGAACACGTCTCCGACAAGCATTGGATTTATTTTCCCGAACGCGACTATCCGTTTTATCGAGCCGGCTTCCCGATGAATTTCTCACCGGCATTGGGCCCCCCGGGGTGCAGCTCGCTCTATGTGGAAATCTCGCATCAGCCGGAACAGACGGTGTCGCCTGCGACCCTGATCGCGCAGGTTCGGGATGGATTGGAGCGGGCCGGGATTTTCAGACCGGCCGACGAGATCGTCGTGGCCGACGTCAAGGATATCCGCTACGCCTACGTGCTCTTCGACAGGCATCGAGTCCGCGCGCTGCCGGCCATTTTGTCCGAACTGGAGTCGAGGGGCATCCATTCCATCGGGCGCTACGGCCGGTGGGAGCACACCTCCATGGAGGACGCGATCGCGCAGGGCAGGCAGCTCGCTGAGAAATTGCGGGCGGCCTGACCCATGGCGCAGACCGTCTGCCACATTATCACCAAGCTGGAGCTCGGCGGCGCGCAGCAAAACACCCTGTTTACCGTGCCTCATCTCGACCCGGACAAGTTTCGTCCCGTGCTGATCGCCGGCGAGCCGGGCCTGCTCGACGGCGACGCGCGCAAGCTTGTGGGCGTCGAGTTCCATCAGATCCCCTCGCTCGTGCGCGGGATTCGGCCGCTGTCCGATCTCCGCGCGCTGCTGGCGCTGACGCTGCTCTTGAGACGGATAAAGCCCGCCATCGTTCATACGCACAGCTCCAAGGCCGGCATCCTGGGACGCGCGGCGGCATGGCTGGCCGGAGTGCCGGTCGTCATCCATTCCATCCACGGGTTTGGCTTTACCCGATATCAATCTGCCGTCGTCCGGCGGACGCTCATTGCGCTGGAATGCCTGGTCGCGAAGGTGACCACGCGGTTCTTCGCCGTATCGGAGGCCAACCGGCAACTTGGCGTGGAGATCGGGCTCTTTACAGAAAGTCGATGCACAGTCATCCGCAGCGGCGTGGATGTGGCGGCGATCCGCAGATTGGAAGTGGACACCACGGCGAAAAAGCGCGAGTTGGGGCTCGAGCCTGGCCGACCGGTCGTCGGTATGGTTGGACCGATGAAGGCGCAGAAGGCGCCGCTGGATTTCGTGCGTGTGGCGGCCAGAGTGGCGGAGAAGAAACCGGAGACGCAGTTCCTGTTCGTCGGGGACGGCGAGTTGCGGGAAGCGATGGAAATCGAAATTGCCCTGCTCGGCTTGACCAAATCGTTCCGGCTGGCCGGATGGCGGCGTGACGTGCCCGCCATCATGCGATGTCTGGACGTGTTCGTGCTCACGTCGCTGTGGGAGGGGCTCCCGCGGGTCTATCTCGAAGCCCTCGCCAGCGGCGTGCCGGTCGTGGGGACGCGGGTGGATGGCGCGGCGGAAGTCGTCCGTGACGGCGTCAACGGGTATCTGCTCGCGCCAGGGGATGTGCAGGGACTGGCCGACCGGGTCCTTTCCCTTCTGGCCAATCCGACGGCATCGGCCGACATGGGGCGGCGGGGAGAGTCGCTGCCTCAGGAGTTTGACATCTACGACATGATCCGCCGTCAGGAGCAGGAATATGAACGGCTGCTGGCTGGGATCAAAGCGTAGAATTCCTTGAGCGAAAGGAGCTCCTGTGCTACACAAGCCAAGCGTTGAAGAATTTGGTGATTGGGTGATCTGGCTACCTGGTGATTGGGCGAAGTCATCACCTCGCAAAATCACCAATTCACAAAATCAGACTTGTGGAGTCTAAGTGAACGTTCCCCTGTTGGATCTGAAAGCGCAGTACAAGGCCATCAAGCCCGAGATCATGGCGGCCATCGAAGCTGTCTGCGACGAGCAGGGGTTTATCCTGGGGCCCCGCGTCCTGGAATTGGAGCAGGCGGTGGCGAAATACGTCGGCGCGAGCCATGCGATCGGCTGCGCGTCCGGGAGCGATGCGCTGCTGCTCTCCATGATGGCCATGGAGATCGGCCATGGCCATGAAGTCATCACGGTGTCGTTCACATTTTTTGCGACGGCCGGATCGATCTCGGAGAGCGGAGCCAGGCCGGTCTTTGTGGACGTGCAGCCGGATACCTTCAACATGGATCCGGCTAAAATTGAAGCGAAGATCACGCCGCGGACCAGGGCGATCATGCCCGTCCATCTGTTCGGCCAGTGCGTCGACATGGAGGCGATCAACGCCATTGCAAAGCGCTGGAACCTGACTGTCATCGAGGATGCCTGCCAGGCCATCGGTTCGTCGCGCAACGGCGTCAAGGCCGGCGCGTTGGGGGACACCGGCTGTTTCAGTTTTTTCCCCACCAAGAATCTCGGCGGGTTCGGCGACGGCGGCATGATCACCACACGCGCCGCGCAGCTCAGCGAAAAGCTGATGATGTTGCGGGTGCACGGCAGCAAGATCCGTTACGTGCACGAGCTGCCGGGAATCAACAGCCGCCTGGACGCCCTGCAGGCGGCTGTGCTCAGGGTGAAGTTGAACCATCTCGACAAGTGGGTGGAAGGCCGTCAGCGGAACGCCAGGCGGTACGAGCAGCTCTTCGCGGACGCCAAATTATCCGAACGCATCACCCTGCCGAGGACCGACAAGGGCAACGTCCACGTCTACAACCAGTTCACCATCCGCGCGCACAGGCGGGACGACCTGCGGACGTATCTCAAGGAGAAAGGGATCGGCTCGGAAACCTACTACCCGATTCCGCTGCATCTGCAAAGCTGCTACCGTGAGCTGGGGTATAAGAAGGGGGATTTTCCGGTTTCGGAGCGCGCAGCGGAAGAAGTCCTGTCGCTGCCGGTCTATGCCGAGCTTACCGAAGATCAGCAGGCCTACGTCGTCCGGACCATCGCGGATTTCTACCGCCACGCCTGACCATCCACGCCCGCGGTTCGTCCTCGCCGGGGCGCCTACGCTTTCTTCAGATAAAAATTTCCCAGCACGAGATGCTGCAGGCCCGATACGTCGAAGACGCGCAGGGCATCCTGCGGGCTGTAGACGAGCGGCTCGCCGTGCAGGTTGAAGGAGGTATTGAGGACGAGGCCGTGCCCGGTCCGGTGTTCGTAGTCCGCGAGCAGGGCGTGGTAGGACGGGTTCGTGCCGGCGTCCACTTCCTGCGGCCGGAGCGTGAAGTCCTGCGGGTGCATGGCGGCCCGGCAGGCCTCCCGCGCAGCCGGCTCGCTGTCGAACGTGATGACCATGTAGGGCGCGTCCATCGGTTTCGTCTTTCGCATATATGTGGAGGACCGCTCGCGCAACACCGACGGCGCGAAGGGCATCCAGAAGTCACGGGACTTGATGGTCTCGTTGAGGATGCGCGGCGCGTCCGGGTCGGAGGCGTTCGCCAGCAGCGAACGGTTGCCGAGAGCCCGCGCACCGAATTCCATGCGCCCGGCAAACCGCGCCACGACCTTGCGCTCAGCCAGCAGGCCGGCGATGAGCGGCTCCGGCGCGGCCGTGTCCTGCACGGAAACCTTCGATGCGAATCGGAAGTTTTTGACGGCCTGTTCGATCTCGGCGTGGGGAAATTCCCCTCCCCAGTAGAGTGACGTCATGGCGGGAATGCCGGCCGGGCGGTTCTGCTGCGGCAGATGCTGCACACAGGCCGCGTAGGCGGCGCCGCAGGCGTTGGATTCGTCGCCGCCTGACGGCACGATGAACAGGCGCTCCACGCCGGGCGCGGCCAGGATGCGCTGGTTGGCCTTCACATTCATGAAAATTCCGCCGCTCAGACAGACCGTGCCGATGCCCGTTTCCTTCACGCAGCGGGTCACCCACTCCACGATAAAGTCTTCCGTGAACGACTGGATTGCCGCGGCGACGTGGTCGAAGCGGTGCCGGGCGATCAGCCGTTCCAGCCGGGGGAGGATCTGGTTGCCGATCGGTACGCCGGCAGACCGCCGCCAGGCCATCGGATTGGCGCGATCCCATTCGATCAGATTGTGGAACGAGCGGGCGAGGCTGTCTGTGACGCCGCCCGCTAGGCCATAGGGGGCCAGCCCCATCACCTTATATTCGTGTTCGAGCGGGGTCATCCCCATCAGATACGTGATCATGCCGTAGAGGCCGGCCACGGTGTGGTGGTTGGAGACTTCGCATATCCGTTCGAGCTGGCCGTGATGGCCGATGCTCACGGTGGCGCACAGACCGTCGCCCTCGCCGTCGTTGGTGAGGACCAGGACCCTCTCGTTCATGTTTCCGGAGCCGTAGTAGGCCATCGCGGCATGGCAGGTATGGTGATCCACGAACCGGACGCGCGCGGGATTGATGCCGAGGCGGGCCAGTTCCTCACGAACCATGCGCTGGTGATGCTCGGATGCGTAGCCCTTCCAGAGGCCGCGCAGCCGGGGATTCCCGGCCAGCGCCGCGCGCGGGCGGCTCAGCGGGCTGCTTGCCTGCGCGTGCATCCGCGCATAATCTTCAAGGACCTGCCGGCCGTCTTTGACCATATAACTGGACCAGGTGCCGCAGACAGCCACCAGATCGATCTGATCCAGGCTGGACGGGCCGCCAAGCTGGAGCACTTCGTGGATGGCCAGCGCCGGAATACCGCCGGCGTTCTTGATCCGGTTGAGGCGCTCCTCCTGCACGGCGGCGACGATCCGCCCGTCGTCCAGCAGGGCTGCGGTGGCGTTATGTCCGATATTGAGACCGAGGATTTTCATGGTTGATTCACGCGAGGGGAAACGGGCATATAGTGAGGTGAGAATACCAGCGCGAGGAAGACCAGGCAAGGGCGAGCGGGAATCGCGCGAGGCGTCAACAATGAGCGGGGAGAATGAGTACGGTAAAAGCTAGTCTGGCTCGCTAAAATTACGTTCAAC
Organism: Nitrospiraceae bacterium; assembly: GCA_009692155.1. Lineage (GTDB taxonomy): Bacteria > Nitrospirota > Nitrospiria > Nitrospirales > Nitrospiraceae > 2-02-FULL-62-14. The sequence continues at coordinate 76,033 of SHZW01000006.1, read as the reverse complement.
AAACAACGGGGGCAGGCTCCGAAACGGTGCCTGTCCCCGTTTTCATTTTTCCTGCATGATGAGGGAGAGCGAGTGTGGCGGTCGGTCTGCCTTCCGTGCTCGCGCAACACGCGATGGAGGAAGGTGAGCTGGCGGTTTGGTCTCCTCCCTTGCTCGCAGAACGCGCACGATGAAGCTGTACTCGTTCGATGCGCGCAGTCGGAGGAAGCACCAACCCGCGCTCAAAAATAAGTGTGTGGAAACGGGACCGGTCGCTTGTAGACCGGTCCCGTTTCTCGGATGTGATCTTAATAAGGGGACAGGCTTGTAAGCGGCCTGTCCCCGCACTCTCTCTTCTTTCGGCTTGTGGCGGCGGGGTGGGATGGTCGTGAGCGAACTTCACCGGAGGAGCGGGGTACCCGCCGAGACTTTGCCGGGAAGGAAAGCGGAAACTGACTGAGCCGCGAAGGAATTTCCGAAGGATTCCGCCCGGCAAAGTCCGGAAGGGTCGCTCCGTGAGGTGCGGAAGCGAAGGACCATCCCACTCCGCCCCTTTCCTTGTCCGCGTCTCTTAGCTCGTGACCGCTCCTTCCGACGCCGACGACACGTGTCGCGCATACTTTCCCATCACGCCTGACGTATAGCGCGGCACCGGCTGCTTGACCTTCTTGAGCCGCGCCTTGATCTCTTTCGCAGACAGCTCCACATCCAGCTTTCGCTTGGCAATGTCGAAGGTGATCATGTCGCCGTTTTTGATGGCGGCAATGGGTCCACCCCTGGCGGCCTCGGGCGCGACGTGCCCGGCCATCAAGCCGTGCGTGGCGCCTGAAAATCGGCCATCGGTGAGCAAGGCGACTGAATCGCCGAGCCCCGCGCCTACGATCGCTGCCGTGACTCCAAGCATCTCCCGCATGCCCGGTCCGCCTGACGGACCTTCGTAGCGAATCACGACCACGTCGCCGGCCCTGATCTGCTTCGCCTGGACGGCGGCGAAGGCATCTTCTTCACGTTCGAAGACTTTCGCCGGCCCGCGGAACGTCATGATCGAATGTCCCGCCACTTTCACGACGCAGCCTTCCGGCGCAAGGTTGCCTTTCAGGATGACCATGCCGCCGGTCGGTTTGATCGGGTTGGCGAGCGGCCGCAGCACTTGCTGGCCTGGCGTCTCGGTCGCCCGTCCGGCTTCCTCTCCGATGGTGCGGCCGGTCACGGTCGGCTGGCCGGCGTGCAGGATGCCGGCGTCCATCAGCCGCTTGGCGACAAGGGTTGTACCGCCCGCGGCGTAGAGATCCGCCGCCGTAAATCGGCCGCCCGGCTTCAAGTCGGCCAGCAGCGGGACTTTCCGGTTGATCTTGTCGAAGTCGTCAATGGTGAGCCGGATGCCTGCCTCCCGCGCGATGGCGAGGAGGTGCAGCACGGCGTTGGTGGAACCGCCCGTCGTGGCCACGGAGGCGATGGCGTTCTCGATGGATTTGCGCGTGATGATCTGGCGCGGGCGCAGGTCCTTCTTAAGCAACTCCATGACCATCTGGCCGCATTTGAAGGCGACGTCGTCCTTCTTGGTATCCATGGCCGGAATACCGTTCATCCCCATCGGCGAGATGCCGAGGAATTCGAACGCGATGGCCATCGTATTGGCCGTGAACTGGCCCCCGCAGGCGCCGGGGCCCGGGCAGGCGTGATCTTCCAGGTCCTTCAATTCGGCGTCGGTCATTTTCCCGGCACCGTGTTTCCCCACCGCCTCGAAGACGTCCTGGATGGTCACGTCATGACCCTGAAACTTTCCGGGCATGATCGAACCGCCGTACAGCATGAGCGAGGGCAGGTTGAGCCGCGCCAGCGCCATGACGGTGCCTGGGATGGTTTTGTCGCAGCCGGAGAGCGCCACGACCGCGTCGAACAGATGCCCGCGCGCGACCAGCTCGATGGAATCGGCGATCACCTCGCGGCTGATCAACGAGGCCTTCATTCCTTCCGTGCCCATCGAAATGCCGTCGGAGACGGCGATGGTGTTGTATTCGATCGGCGTGCCGCCCGCGGCGCGGATGCCGGCCTTCACCTTTTCCGACAAGCGGCGCAGGTGATAGTTGCAGGGCATGACCTCGATCCAGGTGTTGGCGACTCCGACGAGAGGGCGGGAGAGATCGGCGTCGGTAAAGCCAACGGCCTTCAGCATGGCACGGGCCGGCGCGCGTCCCGGTCCATCCAGCAGGTCGTGGCTTTTTTGTCTTGGGTTAATCGTCATCGCGTCTCCTTGACCACCTTATTTGTGTGTCGGGAAGGCAATTTCTCACAGATAGGGGAGATCGGTCAACCGGCGTGGAACGGCTAATCTTCCGGTGCGCCGGAATCGTCGTAGTACTTCTCCCGGTAGATCGGGCAAAGCCCCTTTTTACTGATGAGCGCCATCACGTCGGCAAGCATCGCGCTGTTGCCGCATAGATACACGGACAGGTTTGCCACCGACCTCACGTGTTCGTCGATCAGCCTGGTCACGCGGCCCGCCGCTCCGGTCCAACCAGGATCGGGACGGGAGAGGGTCGTGATGGCCGTGAAGTTGGCGTACTTCCTGGCCAGCGCCGCCAGCTCGTCCTGGTAATAAAGATCTCTCTCGCTGCGCAGGCCCCAGAAGAGTGTGATCGAACGGGCATGGTCCCGTTCGAGTTGGTCGTGCAGCATGGACCAGACCGGCACGATGCCGGTGCCGGTGGCCACGAGCAGCAGGTCTTTGGACGGGTCGTCTCGAAGATAAAAATTTCCTGCTGGCCCCTTGAACTGCGCCTCGTCGCCTTCTTTCAGGCTGAACAGATAGGTCGAGCCGGGCCCTCCCGGCACGAGATTGAGCAGCAGAGTCACGGTATCCCGCTGGCTGGGCGGGGACAGGATCGAATAGGGGCGGGAGACCATTCGGCCGGTCTTTGGGTTCGTCACTTCGAAGGAAACGAATTGCCCGGCCTTGAACGCGATCTCGTCCGGCTCGCGCAGCGCAAACCGGATTTCCCGCACGTCGTGCGTGAGGTTGCGGATGTCGGCAATTCTAGCTTTGAACAGTTGTATGGCCATGAGAATGCGACGCTCCCTGGCGGATCATCCCGCCAGGGAGCGTCGTCCACTCGCTCAGATGGAAAGGGTCAGCGCTCCCTTACTTGCCCTTTCCATTGTGTTTTTTCTCATCTTTCTTGTCTTCGACGTCGATCACCGCGCCCGTAGCGGCGTCAATGTGGACTTCGGAGACCTTGCCGTCCGCACCGACAATTTCCACTTCCCAGATCGTCTTGTCGTGCTTCTTCTCCAGTTCGGCTTCGACGACCGTCCCTTGGACCTTCTCCGTGGCGGTCTTGATCGCCTGGTCCACGGTGACCTTGGCTTCTTTTGCCATGTCGGCGACGTTGCCTTCCTCCTCGTGCTTGCCTTTCTTATCGCTCCAGGCCGGCCCGGTCGCGAGAAGGCTGATCCCGACGAGCAATGCAAAAACAGTGATGCCGATTCCGAATCTCTTCATGGGTACTCTCCTTTGTGTGAATGATTGTTTAGTGCGCCGGGCCCATGTGTTCCGCGCCCGGCTTCATGCCCTGGCCCATCCCTGGTTCCATGCCTTTCTTTTCGCCCATCTGGTGTTCGCCCCGCTTCTTCATCATTTTTTCATGCTCGGCCTTTTCTTTTTCACGCTGCTCAGGGGTCAGCAGCGCCATGGCAGCGCGTCTGGTTTTGACGGCAGTGAGGCGGAGGCCGACTTCCAATTCTGCACTCTGCCTGAGCTTTGCTTCGATGGCCGCCAGATCTGATTTATCATCCCGGACCAGCTCGTGCAGCTCGCGCTCCGCAACCTGGATTTCGGCCTCGGTCCTGATACGTGTCTTGTCCAGATCGAGTTGGAGGGCTTTGATTTTACCAACCTGCTCTTCGGAAAGCCCGATCTCCTTCTGGTGCATGAGCAGGTGGCGCATGAAATGTCCGGCTCCGCCATGGTGGCCCTTCATGCCACCGCCGCCGTGCTCGCCGTAGCCCTTGCCTTGTTCCTTTGGCCCTCCGTGCGGCTCGTCCGCCCACAGCGGCTGCCCGCCGAACGTCAGGAGTATCGTCACGATTCCTATCAGCATGCTTCCCTTCATGTGCCCCCCTTTTTCAGAATTCACCAACTCAGCACTCAGGACTCACAACTCAGGACTGCCTAGCGTCCCAAAAGTCCGCTTTCTGATTTTAATGCGTTGAAAATGAACTGGATGGCCAATGCCGCGAGCAGCAGCCCCATCAACCGCGTGATGATCTTCTCCGCGATGGGGCCCAGCCAGTGCGACGCGCCGCGTCCGGCCAGGGCCAGAGTAACATAGCTGACGATGCCGATGGCCACAATGCAGCCGAGCAACACGCCCCGCTGTGTCCAGTCGGTGGCTTGTGCTTCGAGCAGGATGACCGCCGAGATCGCACCGGGACCGGCCATCATCGGAATGGCCAGCGGCGTAATCGCGATGTCGTCTTTTCTGGCGCCAGCCTCAGTCTCAGCGGCGGTTTCCTGCACGGCGGAACGTTGCGCCCGCAACATGTCCAGCGCGACCAATAAGAGCACCAGCCCGCCCGCGGCCTGGAGCGCGGGGAGCGACACGCCCAGCGAGCGGAAGAGACTCTGTCCGATGAACGCGAAGACCGCCAGGATGCCGACGGTCGCCAGGCAGGCGACCTGCGCCATGCGGACGCGCTGCGCGACCGTATCCCGCGCGGTCATAGCGAGGAAAGCCGGCACGGTGGCGATCGGGTCCACGATCAGAAACAGCGATCCGAATGAGAACAGGGCATATTCGGTCAACGTCATAGTCTTATCTTCACCTCGAACCCCGAACCGTCCGCTCATTGCCTGTGTTGCTATCCGTGCCGCACCGCCCGCAGCAGTTCGGCCCGCGGGTCTGGATGAGGCGCCCGGCCCAATTGCTCGTATAATTTACGGTCTTCATCCGACGTGGATGCCGGCATGACGATCTGCAACGTATAGAACAGATCGCCGCGTCCGCCTGATGCGGTCGGCAGGCCCTTGCCCTTCAGCCGGAGCTTGCCGTCGGCGCGGCTGCCGGGCGGCACCTTCACGCGCACCGGCTCCGCCAGCGTCGGTGCCAATACGTCAGCCCCCAGTGCGGATTCCCAGGGCCAGACGGGCAACGTCACGTGGAGATCGGCTCCTTCGCGACGAAACACCGGGTCCGGCTCGATGTGCACGCGCAGGTAGAGATCGCCGTGCTTCCCACCGCCGCGGCCGGGGCCGCCCTTGCCGGGGACGCGCACCCGCGTCCCGTCCTGGACGCCGGCCGGGATTTTGATGTCGATCGTGCGCGCTGTGGTCCGCCCGTTGGGGCCGCCCGGCTCCGTGACTTCCACGCGTCGCGTTACGCCTGTGAGCACTTCGCGCAGCGACAATCGGGCGTCGGTTTCCAGGTCCTGCCCCGGCGCGGCGCCGCCGCGAAATCCTGCGCCGCCCCGCGAGCGTCCGCCGAAGAGGTTTTCGAACGCGTCGCTGAAGTCGAATCCCTGCCCGGTGTCGAATTCCGGCCCGGGATGACGGCCCCCGCCGAAACCATGACCGGCGCCGGCCTGCTGGCGGGCCTTCTCGTAGGCTTCGGCTTCCTGCCAGCGGTGGCCATGGCGGTCGTATTTTTTTCGGATGTCCGGATCGCCCAGGACCTCGTTCGCTTCGTTCAACTCCTTGAACTTCTTTTCCATTTCGCTCTTGCGGTTGCCGGTGTGGAGGTCAGGGTGGTACTGCCGGGCCAGTTTGCGATAAGCCTTCTTGATCTCGTCCGGCGTGGCGGACCGGTTCACGCCCAAAATATCGTAATAATCCCGTTGAGAAGTCGGCATCGTCGCTCCGTGTTGGTACGTGTGTGCAGCTTACGGTGTCCGGGAAGGCTTTTCAAGGAGTCGTGGATAGCGAGTAGAAGGTAGCGGGTAGCGAATAGCCAATAGCTCGGAGCTGTTCGCTACTTGCTCACTTTTGCGCGTGACATCATCTTGCAGTAGGAACAGATCTCGCTGGTGGTGGGCTGGCCACACGTCTTGCAAGGATGCAGCATGGCCTGGTCTTTTTCGGCCATGGAGGTCGCGGCCGGCTGGGCTTTTGCCTGTTTCTCGAGAAAGCCCCAATAAAACCGGTGCTTGGTGCCCGGCGATTCCGTTTCGAGGCGGTTCAGGACTTCCTTGTAGAGGAGCATTTTCGAGCCCTTGGCCATCGGGCATTCTTCCACGATGTAATCGATCTTATTGAGCACTGCGTAGGCCGCCAGTTCGCGCTCGCTCAGCCGGTAGAGCGGCTTCACTTTTTTCGCGAAGCCCTCGACCGAGGCGGGGAGTATGGGACTCTGTTTGTCGAGGTACTCGTCCTGCCAGTGGAGCACGTTGCCGAGCAGCCGGGACGCTTCGTCGTCCAGATTGTGCCCGGTGGCCATGACATCGTACTCCTGCTCTACGGCGGCCTTGTTGAATTGGTAGCGTTTGATCGTGCCGCAGGTGGCGCAGGTCGGGCGGTGGACGAGGTCGGACAGTTCCTTGATGCCCGCGCCCTCTTCTTCCTGCACCGTATGGATCTGCAACGTGACTCCGTGCGGCCGGGCCACGGTGTCAGCGAATCGTTCGACCTTCGCGCGTGATTTCGCCGAGTAGCCGGGAATGCCGAGGTCCACGTAGAGCGCGTCGGCCTTGTAGCCCCGCTTCAGCAGGATGTCCCACAGTGCCAGGCTGTCTTTGCCGCCAGACACCGCGACGAGGATGCGATCGTCCGGGCCGAACATGCGCTGGTGCTTGATCGCGTAGGCCACCTGCTCGTGCACGTAGGTCGTGAAGCAGGGAGTGCAGAACGCCGCGTTATGCCGCGGAAGGTCGATCACTGCTTTTGTTTTGCACTTTGTGCAATTCATGGCAAAAAGTGGGTGCGAGGTATTAGTGAGGGGTGAGTCGTTCCCGCCGCGAACCCCTCGTCGGCAGAGCCGCCCGAAATGACCGGGCGAATCTCAACGAGGTCGTCGTCCTTCAAAAGCTCGTCTTCCGTGATCAGCTCATCGCCACGGATGACGAGGTGGGCTTCCTGAACGAGGTTGAGCTCGCGCAGGACCTCCCTAGCCTTCTTCGGGCCTTTGATGTCTATTGAGCGGTCGGGATGGCTGAGGTGGACTTTCATGGCTCGATGATATGCCGATCACCAAGCTAGGGCAAGCGGCTAGAGTTCCGCCTCGCGTAGAAACTTCGCGGCTTCTTCCGGCGTGACTGGATTGATGTAGAAGCCGGTGCCCCATTCAAAGCCTGCCACCTGAGTGAGCTTCGGAATCAGCTCGATGTGCCAGTGGTAGTAATCGCCGGTTTTCTCGTGGAGTGGGGACGTGTGCAGGATGAAGTTGTAGGCCGGGCTCCGCAGCGTGCGGTTCATGCGCCGCAACGATTCGGAGAGAATGGGCGCCAGCATTTCGAACTGCGTCTTCTGGCTTTCTTCGAAGTAGGCGGCATGCCGCTTCGGCAGGATCCACATCTCGAAGGGAAACCGCGGGGCGAAGGGCGTGATGCAGATGAACTCGGGATTTTCCGCCACGACCCGTTCCTGGTCGCTCATCTCCTGGCGGATGATGTCGCAATAGATGCATCGCTCCTTCTGCTGGAAGTGCGTCCGGCAGCCATCTATTTCGGCCATGACGCTGGTCGGAATGACCGGCAGCGCGATCAACTGGGAATGCGTATGCTCCAACGTCGCGCCGGCGGCCGCGCCGTGGTTTTTAAAGACCAGCGTGTAGCGGAAGCGCATGTCCCGCTTCAGATCCACCATCCGGTCGCGGTAGGCCCACAGGATATCTTCGATGCGCTTGACCGGCAGATCGGCCAGCATGTCTTTATGGTCCGGGGTTTCGATGATCACTTCATGCGCGCCGACGCCGTTCATGCGGTCATAGAGACCGACGCCTTCCCGTCCCATGTCGCCTTCGACCTGCAAGGCCGGGTACTTGTTGGGCACCACGCGGACCGTCCACCCGGGTGAATTGGCGGCGCCGCCCTGCGGCCGATAGGCCAGCACTTCGTTGGGCGTAAGCTGTTCCTGGCCCGGACAAAAGGGGCACAGCGATGTGGACGGCTGGCGCGCCGGCTCGGCCGGATAAAAATCACGCGGCCGGCCGGCCCGTTCGGTTGAGATGATGACCCATCGTCCGACGATGGGATCGCGGCGTAAATCAGGCATGACACCTCCGGTGCAGGCGCGAGACGCGAGGTGCGGGCCACGAGACAGACAGAGGGAAAGTGGTCTCGCGGCTCGCACCTCGCGGCTCGTGTCTTGTTGCTATACCCGCCATGTCGCGGCCTCGTAATTATTGTCCGGCACGATCAGGCTGACGGGTTGCTGGCGTGGATACCGGTCCACTTCCACGCCGTTCTGTAGCACGACCACGCTCAGTTTAAATTCCTGGCCTGCCTGCAGGCTGAGATCTTTGAACGGCACGGCCAGTTCCAGGATTTTTCGGCGGCAGATCGTGCCGTAGCGGCCGACCTCGGTCCAGGCGTCTCCATTCGATGCTCCGTACAGGGTGAAGGTTTCCGGAGGCGGCGCGACCGGGAAGGCCAGTTTGTACGTGCCCGGCGCCGCGGTGACCTGACATTCCACGGTCATCTGGGCGTCGCCGGCGAGAAGATCATGGCCGGGGTCCAGCCGCAGGAACAGTGCGTCCACGCTGAAACCGAACCAGATGGCGGCGAAGAACTTCTGCGATTTCCACATGGCGCCCAGCGGCGGCGCGGGATCGATCGTGCCGGCACCCTGCCATTCGAAAAAGTCCGTGACGGTTCCGTCGAGCGTCGGGGCGAGCAGCGTGACAGGCAGCTGGAACGGGCGCACTTCGCGCGCGCCGATGAGCGGCTCGTTGAGCGCCTCCGGAGCCGGCAGGCCCGCGCGGGTGTACACGTTCCGGAGATGCGAGCGAAAGAGGCGGTCGAATTCCGGCTTGTAGTCCGTCTCAAAATCGTCTCCGTACCACCAGCACCAATCGCTACCCTCGGCCGCGTAGAGTTCCTCCCAGGCGCCGCGCGCCTGCTCCGGCGCGAGCTGGTCCGTGACGCCGGCCAGGCGATCCCGCGTGAGTTTCAGCAGGTCCCATGCCCGGTTGTCTTCCGGGTGGCCGATCCAGATTTTGAAGTCCTGGTTGATCCACGATCCGCTGTGGAGATGGTCCAGCCGTTGCGGGTTGGCATGGGCTTCCAGGGCGTTGCTGATTGTGCTGGTGGAGAGGGATATGCCGTCGTTCCCAGATGGCGAGGCGCCGGCAAGCCCTGCATAGAGGCCCGAGAGAAACCGTTCGCCTCCGTCGTAGTAGTGTTCCCAGGGGTTTTCTCCGTCAAGGATGATGGGAATCATCGCCTGCTCGCCGGGCGCGTGCGCAGCGATGCTGCGTAGCCGCTGCATGACGTCTTCCACGGCCGACTCCGGCGCGAGTTTCGAATACACGAAGCCGAACGCGTCGGAGAGTTCACGGTCACGGAAAACGATCCGGATGTCCTGTCCCGATGGTCCGACCGTATAGGGTTGATACAGGGCGGCATGGCGGTCCCACCCGCCGAGCGAACGGGCCAGCACGCCTTCGTCCGTGGCGGTCCACTTCAGGCCGGCCTGATGCAGCATCGGGATCAATTCGGGGCAGACCGATCCTTCCGACGGCCATAAGCCGTTCGGCGCCGCGCCGAACAGGTCACGGTGCAGGGCCACGGCTTTTCGTATTTGAGCCTCGGCGTCCGCGGGTGCCTGGAAGCGTGACGGCAGATGCGCGTCGGGACGCGACCGCCGGGCTGATTCCGTGTCGATGAGCAGCGGGAGGATGGGATGGTAGAAGGGGCTGGTCGTCAGTTCGATCTGGCCGGACTCCGAGAGCCGCCGATAGAGGGGGATGATCTCGCCGACCGCCTGTCGCTGGAGTGCCAGGACTTCCTGTTTTTCGTCTTCCGTGAAGCCGCGGCCCTTCGCGCGCAATTCATTCAGCCGTGGATATTGCGCCGTCATGCCGAAGCCGAACCAGGCCAGGTTGTGCCATATCTGAAGGTCGAGCAGTTCCTGCGTGGTGAACTGCGCCGCCAGGCGGTCGAGCGGCTGGTGTTTTACGTCGAGTCCACGCTTCACCAGCAGTTCGTGATACCGGGGGAACGGCCGGACCATCGTGCCCCAGTTGGCGGCAAAGAAATGGCGGACAATGAATGCCTGTTCAGACGGCGCGAGGTCGGCGGCCGGGCGCTGCGCATAGTGCAGGAAGAGATCCCCCACCGTGCCCGACGACAATTCCTGAAGCTGGATCAGCAGCGACGGCGTGAAATTGAACGTGGCCTTGATGGAGGGAAAGCGTTCCATCAGCCAGGCCATGTCGTAGTAGGCCTTGGTGGCGTGCAGCCGCACCCACGGCATGCTCGCGAACCCAGCGACAGGATCCGTGTAATACGGCTGATGCATGTGCCAGAGAAAGCAGACCCGAGTTGTTTTCATGATAGCTGGTACGAGAATGGTTCAGCTGCGTGCAGCCGCAGACACGTCATGGCAGCACGCCCCGCCACGGGGTCCGTGTAAGACGGCTGGTGCATGTGCCAGGGGAAACAGACGCGGGCCGTTTCATGGCTAGATGGTGAGTATGTCACAGGGTCGCAAGGGTTGCAACACGACGCGCCGTCCGGCACTGGTAAAGTTTGACCGCAGCGATTTAGCATGCGGCTGTGCTAGACTTATCGTAGCGTGGATGTAACAATTCACAAGGAGAGATGGCTATGCGCGCAACTCAATCCATAGGACGGGCTGGGGTAGTGTTGGGACTGATCGTATTGGCCTTGGGGGCGTTGCCGGGTTGCACTTTCACTTTGTCGCCGACGAAAGCAGCGGGCGACACCCCGCTGTGCGGCGATTCGCCCAAAGCGGTCCAACACTACGAGTGCGGGGAAGGATATAGCAAGGGGTATGGCTCGTATTGAATTGAGACTTCCTGGCGAATGACACGGGGCACGCCGTCTCTCTCGCCGTGACAAGCCGCCGGATGCTGGGTATAATCCGCGACCATGGCGGCCGTTGATTCTGCTTCTCCCGTGCCTGTGCTCGCCCCTCCGGACCAGTCGCTCGTTGCCGGAACCGTTGCAACCAAGCTGCCGTTCCGTGCGGTGCTGGAGACGCTCGCGCCGCTGCCGGGCGATGCGTCCAACCGCCGGTATTTCCGGCTGGGGTTGTCGGGTGGCCGCTCGATCATCCTGATGCAACTGGCCGAGCCGGAGGCGTTCAAGCAATCGGAGGAAGCGGTCAGCGGCGCCGTCGCGATCACGGAGTTGCCGTTTCTCAATGTGCACCGCCATCTCGCCCAAGCCGGCGTGACGGTTCCCGCGCTCTATCATTACGACCTGACTGCCGGCCTGCTGTATCTCGAAGATTTCGGCGACCTGTTGCTGGTGCAGGCCTGCCAGGACGGGCGGAGCCCGGGCACAGCGCGGCACTATCATCAGGCGATCGAGACGCTGGTGCGCATCCACACGGCAGCCACATCGCCCGCTGATGCCCGCTGCATTGCGTTTCATCGTTCGTTCGACGCGCCGCTGCTGATGTGGGAGTTCGACCATTTTCTGGAATACGGGGTGGTCGCACGGCATGGGAAGCCGATGTGCGCGGAAGATTTCCAGCCGGTCCGGGCCGCGCTTCAGAACATCGCCGATCTGATGGCAGCGCAACCCACAGTGTTGACCCATCGCGACTATCACTCGCGAAATCTGATGGTGGATGGCGGGCGTCTCGGCGTGATCGATTTCCAGGATGCTCTGATGGGGCCTGCCGGGTATGATCTGGCATCGTTGCTGCGTGATGCCTATATCGCCCTGGATGAATCGTTGATCGATGAGTTGATCTCGGCGTATCTGGATCGCATGGAGCGGGCGGGCGCGGGCCGGGGCGACCGTCCGGCATTCCGGCGGCTGTTCGATTTCATCAGCATTCAGCGCAATCTCAAAGCCGCCGGCCGCTTCGTCTACATCGACCGTGTCAAAAAGAATCCGAAATTTCTGGCCGACATCCCGCGCGTGCTCGGTTACGTGCGCCGGAATCTTGGAAAATATCCTGAACTGGCGACACTTAGAAAGCACCTGACGCCGTATGTGCCTGAATTACAATAGGCCGAGGGGCGAGGGGCTAGGGGCTAGAGGTGAAGAGGAGCTGCCGCTTGCCTCGTGCCTCTCGCCTCTCGCCTGCGCCGAATTCCGATGAAGGCGATGATCTTAGCAGCCGGACTCGGCACCCGCCTCCGGCCACTGACCGACACCCTGCCCAAGCCCCTTCTGCCGATCGCCGGCCGTCCTCTTATCGCCTGGAACCTGCTGCTGCTCCGCCGTTACGATGTCACGGAGGTCATGATTAATCTGCACCATCTCGGCCACCTGATCGAACAGGAACTCGGCGACGGCTCGGCATTCGGCATGCGGATCGCCTATTCGAAGGAACCGGCGATTCTAGGCACGGGCGGGGGTCTCAAGCAGGCCGAGCCGTTCTTCGGCGGCGAGCCGTTTTTCGTGCTGAACGGGGATACGCTGTTCGACATGGATCTCGGCGGCATGGCGGCCGCCCACCGGCAGAACCGTGCCGTCGCCACGATGGCGCTGCGGACGGACCCCGATCCGGATCGGTGGGGCGCCGTGGAACTGGATGCGATGCATCATGTGATCCGAATCAATGGGCGCGGGAAAAATCCTGATAGGCGGACCCGGAAGCAGATGTTTGCCGGCGTGCATCTCATGCACCCGCGGTTGCTGGCGGACGTGCCGGCGGGGCGCGAGTCGTCCATCATCGAGGCCTATGTCCGGGCGATTGAGGCCGGGGAGACCGTTGCGGGATGCGAGCTATCGGGCTACTGGTCGGATATCGGGACGCCGGAGCGTTATGCGCAGGCCCAGCGCGACGCGGAAGCAGGATTGATTAATCTGAAGGACCGCCTCGCCTGACGCCTTCCGTTTCACGCCTCACGGTTTTGCCGTTCAGTCCATGAACGCGTGCAGTGCTTGCACGATCTTCGGATCGAACAGGCCTTTTTCGACGCCGCGATCGATCTGGTCCATGGAGGAATGCCGTTCCCATGAATCCCGGTAGGGCCGTTTGGAGGTCAGGGCATCGTAGGTGTCGGCCACGGCGATGATGCGGGAGCCGATTGGAATCGCGTCGCCCTTCAAGTTTTTCGGATAGCCGGTGCCGTTGAAGTTTTCATGGCTGTGCGCGACGATCTGGAGCGCCGCTTCGTTTTCATAGCCCTTGGCTTTCATGACCCGCACGCTTTCCGCCGTGTGTGTTTTGATCAGGTCGAACTCGGTGCTGCTGAGACTGCCCCCGCGGTTCAGGATGGAGTGAGGGACGATCTCTTTTCCGATGTCCGCAAGGAAGCCCGCCAGCAGCAGATCCTTCTTGTCCTTTTCAGGCAGGCCGAGGGCCTGGGCCAGGGCATAGAACAGCACGGCGACGGTTGTGGAATGGCCGATGCTGCCGTCCATGGCTTCGATGGGCAGGATGATGTCGGCCGGGATCTTGATCAGATCAGCGACGGCGCGGAATTCGTCGTAGAATTTCTGCGGAAGCTTGTCCCGATTCAGCAACGGGTCTTTGAGGCCGATGACTTCGAACGCCTCCACCCGATGGCGCTTGCCCTTCACGCTCAGCCGCTCGGTTTCGTGGACCTTCATGCCCGCTTCGGCATAGGCCACCTTGAAATCCTTGTTCTCCTTGTCGAGTTCCAAAGCCTGCTCGAAGTAGAACAGGGCTTCCCCGGGCTCCTTCAGGTCCAGGTGAATGCGGCCGAGTTCATAATACGCGGACGCGTTCTTGGGATCGGCGGAAATCCTGGTGTGGAGTTGCACGAGATACTCTTCCGTCTTGGGATCGGCGAAGATGGTGGTGGACACGTCCATTTTTTTTCCTAGCATCCACGATGTGGCTGATGTCGTTGTAGGTTTGCAGATCGATCAGGATGCGTTCCGGCGTGCAGACCTTTTCCAGCCGGTCCGCCACATTGACCACGTCGCCAACGGCGGTGAACGTCTGGCGTTTGTGTCCGATGAGCCCGGTGATTGTCGATCCGGATCAGATGCCGATCCGCATTCTCCACGGGTAGCTCCGCTGGACCATTTTCTCCTGCATCTTGAGCGCGGCCAGCACGGCCAGCAGTGCATGGCATTCGTATTCCAGGGGCGCGCCGAACTCGCACATGATGCCGTCGCCCATGTACTTGTCGATGTGCCCGCGATAACTGAACAGGATCGGTTCCATGTCGCCGATGTACCGGTTGAGATCGCGAATGACCGCTTCGGGCGGCAGCCCTTCCGAATAGGTGGTAAACCCGACGAGGTCGGAAAACATGACGCTCAGATTGCGCTTCTCATTGCGCAGGCGGCCCTCGATGAGCAGATTCACCACCGAGGCGTCCATGGTGGAGTACAGCGTCTCCTCCACCTTGGATTTCAGCGATTCAATCGAGCGCCTGGACAGCTCCAGTTCGTCGGAGCGTTCCTTGAGCACGGCATTGGCCCGGCCCAGTTCGTCCTGTTGGGTTTGCAAGCTGCGGTTCAGCGTGACCAGGCTCTCGCTGGATTCGCGGAGCGTGAGATTGGCCTGCTGGACTTCGGCTTGCTGATGCTGGAGATCGACGTTGAGCTGTCGCGTAGCCTGGACTTCCTGTGCCAGCCGTTCCTGCAGTTGCCCGACGGTGGCCCCGGCCAGAATGAGAAAGCCCCCCCAGGTCACGATCGTGAGATAGAGGTCCATTTCGGTCTTGGTTTCGAGAAACTCGTCCGGGAACAGGACCACGTAGATGCCCACGACCAGGATGCAGAGAACCGATCCCAGAACCGCCGGCCGTTTGCCGAGAAAATAGCCTGTCATGATGACGGAGAGAAAATAGACATTGAGCAAGGCCAGTTTGTGAGGCAGGAACACGAGAATGGCGGTGGTGACGATCAGGATCGTGTTGACGAAGAGAAACTCGAAGTGCTCGGCGAGGTACGTTTTGAGTGCCTGCATGGAGATTCCGCGGTCAGACGAGGGTGGTCGTGATGATTGTGCGTCCGTTGTCGGCGCGTAGGCAGAATACCTCCGCGTTCCCCGGTGTCAATCAACGCCGAGGTTCTCGGTGTACCTCTGGAAACGGGTTTTCATCAGCGGATTCGGTTCAGGACGCGAGCGCTTTGAGGGGCGAGAATCGCCGCAGGCGGAGGGCGTTGCCGACAACGCTCACGGACGAGAGAGCCATGGCCGCCGCAGCCCAGATGGGGTTGAGGACGCCCAGCGCCGCCGCGGGAATCAGGAGCACATTATAGAAGAAAGCGGCAGCCAGGTTTTGCTTGATGTTCCTGGTCGTCGCGCGCGAGAGGGCGATGGCGGTGACGATGCCGCGCGGATCGCCGGTGATCAAGGTGAGATCGGCGGCTTCCATCGCCACGTCGGTGCCGGTACCGATTGCGATGCCGACGTCGGCCTGGGCTAGGGCCGGCGCATCGTTGATGCCGTCGCCGACCATCGCCACGATCTTGCCGGTGTCTTGCAGTTGCCTGATCTCCCACGCTTTTTGGTCGGGCAGGATTTCGGCGAGCACGCGGGTGATGCTCAGTTGCCCGGCGATGGCCTGGGCCGTGCGCTGGTTGTCGCCGGTCAATAAGATGACCTCCAAACCCAGGCGCTGAAGCGCCGCGACGGTCTCGCGGGCATGCTCCTTGAGCGTATCCGTCACGGCGATGACGCCGATGACGCTGGGAGCGTGAGATGGTTCGCCCGCTGTCCTGACGGCGACGTACATCGGAGTGACGCCGGCGGCTGCCAGGTGTTGGGCCGCCTGCTGTGCCTGGGATGAAACGTGAATATTCTCGATTTCCATCAGGCGGAGGTTCCCGATCAACACCATCTGGGAATTCGGCGGTCCGGCCACCGTGGCGCGGACGCCGTGCCCGGGCACGGCGGCGAAGGCCTCCAGCGCGCGGAGCGCGAGCCCCTGTTCCTTGGCGTGACGGACGATGGCCGCTCCCACCGGATGCTCCGAATCCTGTTCGGCGGAGGCCGCGATGGCGATGATCTGTTCGGTCGTCCATCCCTCGGCGAACGGCAGGACGGCGCCGACGGACGGCTCGCCGCGTGTCATGGTGCCGGTTTTGTCCAGCACGACGGTCGTGAGCTGGTGCGCGCGTTCCAGGGCGTCGCCGCCCCGGATCAGCACGCCGTGCTCCGCGCCCTTGCCGATGCCGACCATGACGGAGGTCGGAGTGGCGAGTCCAAGCGCGCAGGGGCAGGCGATGATGAGCACGGCGACGGCGTTGAGCAGCGCGTGCGTGAATGCCGGCGACGGTCCCAGCATCAGCCACAGCAGGAACGTCAGCCCCGCGATGCCCATGACTGCCGGGACGAAATACGCGGCGATCCGATCCGCCAGCTTGGCGAGCGGCGGTTTGGCGGCCTGCGCGTCTTCCACGATCCGGATGATCCGGGCCAGCGCCGTCTCGCGGCCCACTTTCGTGGCTTCGATCCGCAGGCTGCCCGTGCAGTTCAGCGTCGAGCCGACCACCGGGTCGCCGGGCTGTTTGTCCACCGGCAGGCTCTCTCCTGTGATCATGGATTCGTCGACGGCCGAAGCGCCCTGGCGCACCACACCGTCCACGGGAACTTTCTCGCCGGGCCGCACGATTACGAGATCGCCGACTCTGACGTCTTCGATCGGCAGATCCGACTCGCGCCCGTTGCGGATGACGCGCGCCCGCTTGGGCTGCAAGCCCGCCAGCGCGCGGATCGCTTCCGAGGCCCGCCCCCTGGCCCGCGCCTCCAGCAGGCGTCCGAACAGAATGAGCGTGATGATGGACGCCGAGGTGTCGAAATACACCGCGGGCGCCTGCCCGGTCGCGGCGAAAAACTCCGGCGCCAGGACGGCAGCGACGCTGTAGAGATAGGCCGCCGAGGTGCCGACCGCGATCAACGTATTCATGTCGGTGGAGCCGTGCCGGGCGACCGCGATCGCTCCTTTATAGAAGCGCCGGCCGGCCCAGAATTGAATGGGGGTGGCGAGGAGCCATTGGGCCCAGAACGACGCCGTCTGTGAGATCGAAATGCCCAGGTGCTCGGCCATGCCCAGGACCATGATGGGGATGGTCAACGCAGCGGCCACGGAGCATTGCACCATCAGCGCGCGAGCGGTGTCCTCGCGGTCGCCGGCCGCATCCGTCTTCTGTGCTGCGGGCATCAGCGGCGTATAGCCAAGCGAGCGGATCGTCTCCTGGATGGCTTCGGAATTCGTGGCTCCCGGCTGGTAGTCCACGGTGGCTTTTTCAGTTGCCAGATTGACCGAGGCACGCAGTACGCCCGGTGTGGCCTGGAGGCCCTGTTCGATCCTGGCGACGCAGGAGGCGCAGGACATGCCTTCGATGGGAATCGTAAGCGTGAGGCGTGAGGCGTGAGGCGTGAGGCGAGGGGCTGGCGCAAGGGTCGACGGCCGAGTCTCGTGCCCCGTGTCCCGCGACTCGCGCCTGCTCGTTGGCCCCAGCGTCACCATCTGTACGGTTGGCTGCGCGGCGGACTGGGCCATCCCCTGCGGTCCTGCCTGCAAGATTTTATCGGGATCGGCCTCAAAGCGACGTTTGCATCCCGGCGCGCAAAAGTAATAGGTCGTGCCGTGATAGACCGCTGTTGCGGCAGCCGTGTTTTCTTCAACTGTCATTCCGCAAACAGGATCAATGGCCATTCGCTCACTCCGTTCGCGCAGGCGCGAGACACGAGACGCGAGGCACGAGACAAGGCGCAACAACATTTGTCTTCGTCTCGCGTCCCGAGGCCCGCGCCTCGTGCCCTCATCCTAACAGGTTCAGGTGTCGGCAAATCAACTTGCGGAGGATTCGGAAGAGGAAATCCCTTTTTGTTTGATGAGGCGGGCGAGGTAAGTCCGTTGGAGCTTGAGCCGTTCAGCGGCTTTGGTTTGGTTGCCGTCGGCGCGATCCAGCGCATGGCGGATCACGGCCATGCTGTGCTCCTCCATCGAGTCGTGGTAGGGGAGATCAAGATAGTACGCGAGCGATCCGTCTCCGGAGCCGGCCGGGCTGTCCCAGGGCGAGAGGGCCAGGAGGTCCGGTGTGATGAGATCGTGCTCGCTCAGCACCACGGCGCGGGCAATGGCATTGTCCAGTTCCCGGACATTGCCGGGCCAGGTGTAGCGCTGGATGGCGGCGAGGGTGTCGGGCGCCAGGCGCATCGGGCCCTTCTTGGTTTCGCGGACGTGGCGGGAGAGGAAAAATTCGGCCAGGCACGGCAGGTCGTCGGTGCGGTCGCGCAGCGGCGGCAGCGTCAGGGTGACGACGTTGAGGCGGAAGAACAGATCCTCGCGGAAACGCCCGTCCTTGACGGCGCGTTTCAGCTCCCTGTTCGTCGCGGCGATGACGCGAATGTTCACCTTGACGGTGCGGGTGCCGCCGACGCGCTGAAATTCATGGTCCTGGAGCACGCGCAGCAATTTGGCCTGCAAGGGCATCGGCATATCGCCGATCTCGTCCAGAAAGATCGTGCCGCCGTCGGCCATTTCGATCTTGCCTTTTTGCAGCCGGTCGGCGCCGGTGAACGCGCCCTTCTCGTGTCCGAAGAGTTCGTTCTCCAGCAGCGTCTCCGTCAGCGCCACGCAGTTGATGACGACGAACGGCATGGCGCGGCGCGGGCTCCACTGATGCATGGAGCGCGCGAACAGCTCCTTGCCGGTTCCGCTCTCGCCCAGCAGCAGCACGCCGGCATCCGAATTGGCGGTCCGTTTGGCCATCTCAACGACAGATTTCATCGCCGAACTCTGGCCGACGATGGTCGCGTAGCGGGCTTCGATTTCGGTCCGCAGGCATTCCACCTGCCGCGCCAGCGAGGCGCGCTCCAGGGCTTTGGTGATGACGATCGCCAGATGATCCACGTCGAAGGGTTTGGTCAGGAAATCGTGCGCCCCTTGTTTCATCGCCTGCACAGCAGCGGTGATCGTGCCATGGGCGGTCATGACGATGACCGGCATCTCGTAGCCAAGGGGCCGGCTTTGGGCCAGGCGCTTGAGTACATCCAGGCCGGACAGCCTGGGCATTTCTAGATCGAGTAGCATGAGATGCGGCGTTTCCTGCTCGATCAACTCGAGCGCGTGGAGCCCGTCGCCTGCGCAGACCGTGCCGTAGCCGAGCGCTTCCAGGCGGTCCCGGAGGACGGTGATGATGTCGGTATCGTCGTCAACGACGAGAATCTTGGCTTTGGCGATCGGCTTGTCCATCGAGCTGGCCTCGAATAAGGAGTCCTAAGGGAAGCGAGTATAGCCGAGGCGGGGATGCCCTGGGAAGGGGAAAATCAGAAAGTATGAACTATGAATGCTGAACGATGAAGTTATTGCCGAGAGAAAAGAAACCTGTTTGCCGAGAGGATGATTTTTCTCGATTCCTTTTCATAGTTCATCATTCATACTTCATCATTCATACTTTTTGTTCCTCCATCACATTCATCACGAGACCGGTCAGGGGCTTGGGAAAGAAGTAGGTGGACTTGTGGGGCATGCGTTCGCCGGCCGCAGCCACGGCCCGGACTTCGCTCACCTTCGTGGGGTTCAACAGCAGCGCGGCGGTGGCCTTGCCTTGGGCAACCAGGTCAAGCGCTTCATGATCGTCCTTGGTATAGATCAACGCGTGCTGGTCGGATTCTTTCGGGCAGAGTTTGTTCATCACCAGAGTTTGCAGGAGCGAGACGTCCAGCTTGTCCCGTTCTGAGGCGCCGGCCTTGGGGCGGTGGCCGGATTTGACCGACAGCAACCACGGAGACGGGGCGCCGCCGAGCGCCAGGCCGAAGACGGGAGCGGTCTGCCCACGGCTGCGGAGCGCGTGCAGGAACTGCTTCAGCGGGATCTCATCGAAGTCGAAGGCCTCGCCGAGCAGACGCTTGATATCGGCAAGCGGAGGCACAGGCGTCGTCAGTACGCGGTGCGTGGGGAGCACGGTCAGGCCGGGATCTTCCAGGCTGGCGAACAGCATCAGGACGGCATCGTAGGGCTGGAGACCCGCCGCCGCCGCGCGTGCGCGGCAGGATTTCCGATAGTTGAGCGCGGTCTCGTACCGGTGGTGGCCGTCCGCGATGAAGAGCGGGGTCGAGTGCATGAAGGTGACGATCTCGTTCAGCACCGTCCGGTCCGTGATGGCCCAGAGGCGCTGGCGGAATCCTTCGTCGTCTGTGAACTCGAAGCGCGGCTTGTCGGCGTTGACGGATTTGTCGATGAGCCGGATGACGGCCCCCTGCGGGTCTGAAAACAGCGAAAAGATCGCGCTGAAGTTGGCCCCGCAGGCCTCCAGCAGATTGAGCCGGTCCGTTTTGGCGGCGGCCCGCGTATTTTCGTGCGGGTAGATCTTGCCGGTGCTGAACTCTTCCAGCTCGACGGTCGAGAAAAATCCCTTGAGTGTTTTCATCGGCGTGCCGGATTCATCCGACGGCGAGCGGTACTCGATCGTGTAGGGATAGATCGCCGGCGCTCGCTCCCGTTGCAGCACCCCGCCGGTCATCCAGTCTTTGAGCAGCGTGGCGGCGCGCGTGTAGCGATTCTGTCCGGGGCTATCTTGTGGTTCGTCCAGGCCCAGTTCGAGCCGGATGACGTTGTGCGGATGGCGGGCATGCAGCGCATTCTGAAACGCCGCATCGATCACGTCGTACGGAGGCGCAACGACGCGGCTCACGTCGGACACCCTGGCCGGATTGTAGAGCACGCCTTTGAAGGGAATGATATTCGCCACGCTTCAAACTCCCCTGGTTATTCCGCCCTGGTTATTCCGAATGAGTGATGGTGAATGAGTGCCGGAGTTTATGCCAGCCCGCTGTGCGGCATCAACCGTTTATTCGTGTGTGTAGCGGGTGACTTCAAACCGAAACAATTCGGCCGGTTCGGTGGGACCGATGCCGGCTTTCAGCCGCACCGTCACTAGTTGCTCGTGGACGGAATTGATGTGCTCGATGTCCGGCAGCAGCACGCCATGCCGCGCGCCCGCCCGCACGATCACGCCGTAGCGCAGGTGATCGAGTCGCGTCTCGTCAACGACCGGCTCCGGCGTGGACAGCACATCCACGGTAATCGTCAGTTCGGCCAGTTCATCCGGCCTCACCGGCTCGAAGCGGGGGTCGCGCGTCGCCGCCGCGACGGCGTTTTCCACGATCTCCACGGCCAGGGTTTCCCGCGTCGGCTCCGTCGTGCCGATGCAGCCGCGCAACTGGCCGCGCGCCTTCAGGCAGACGAACGCGCCGGCCCGGCGCTGCGCCTGCGGATATTGTTCGAAGACATCAACCAGCGGGGCGATGATCTCCTGGTTTCGGACGAACGCCTCCACCGCCTCGGTGGCCAGTTTCACCAGCGGATGGGTGTTGTGCGGGAGCGGCATGTCGTCACAGCGGCGATCTGATGGCGCAAGCAGGTTGAGCACGGCAGATGCGGGCGCGGATTACCGGTCGCGATTGACCATGTAGTCGGCGACGATGACCAGCGCGCGCTTGGCCGGCGAGTCATCGAACAGGGCCAGGCTCCGGGTGGCCGCCGCAACGTAGGCGCGCGCCCGATCCATCGCATAGGCGATGGATCCATAGTCCTGCATCAGCGCGATGATCCGTTGCAGATCGGTCTCCGACAGCGTCCGGGTTTCCAGGCGATCCTTGATCATCTGCCGATCCGGCTCCGGGCACTGTTGCAGCAGATGGAGCAGGGGAATCGTGATCTTGCCCTCCCGCAGGTCCTGCCCCAGTGTTTTGCCCAGCTGCGCTCCGTTGGCGGTGTAATCGAGCGTGTCGTCCGCCATTTGAAAGGCGATGCCGATGTACTCGCCAAACCGGAAGAGCGCCGCCTGCCGCTCTTCGGACGCGCGGCCGATGATGGCGCCGATGCGGCATGATGTCGCGATCAGGCTCGCCGTTTTATGCTCCACGATCCGGATGTAGTCGGCTTCGGTCATGGCAATGCTGCCGTGATGGTAGAGTTGCAGCACTTCGCCTTCCGCCATCCTGCTGCAGGCTTCCGCCAGGGTTTCGTTGACCGCCTGGTTTTTGAAGGTGACGATCTGACGCATGGCATGGGAATAGAGATAGTCGCCGACGAGGATGCTGATTTGGTTGCTCCACACTTTGCGGGCGGTCTGCCGGCCGCGGCGCAGGTCGGCGTCGTCGACGACGTCGTCGTGCAGCAGCGTGGCGGTGTGAATGAATTCGACGAGACTGCCGAGGCTCTGCGGATCGGACGAGGTGTCTCCGCACAGCCGGGCCGACAGCAGCAACAGGAGCGGGCGGATGCGTTTGCCGCCGCTGCTGAGGATGTAGGCCGCGACGGTGTTGACGAGTGTGACGGACGAATCGAGGTTTTTTCGGATGTGATCCTCGACGCCTTCCAGCTCCTTGCCGTAGGCCTCCCACACGTCGGTCATCGTGTGGAGTGTCGGCGTGACGGGACCGTTTTGCATGCGGCGAGTCTAGGGAAGGGCCCGGTCGTTGTCAAGCATCGGAAATGAGGGTTTTAACGTTCGGAATTGCGTAGTTCGGAGAAGTTCTTGGCTTGACAGATTTGCATGGCGTCCGGTAAGTTGAGAAAAAATCACACGCGGGGTTTCACAACCAAAATGAGCATTCCTGGATTGCCTCCCAAGCAGGGCCTCTACGATCCGGCGAACGAGAAAGACGGCTGCGGGATCGGCTTTGTCGTCAACATCAAGGGCGGAAAATCCCACAGTATCGTTCAAAAAGGACTGCAAGTATTGGAGAACCTGGCTCACCGCGGAGCGCAGGGCTGCGATCCCTGCACCGGCGACGGCGCCGGCATCCTGTTGCAGGTCCCCCACGAGTTTTTGAAGCGCGCGGCCGCGGACGTCCGCGTCGCGCTGCCCAGCGCCGGCGAGTACGGCGTCGGCATGGTGTTTCTACCGCCGGACGCCGCGTCCCGCAAGCAGTGCGAAACGTTGTTCGAGAAAATCGTGGCCGAGGAAGGCGCGCGGCTGCTGGGCTGGCGCGACGTGCCGGTGAAGAGCGACGCCATCGGGGAGCAGGCGCGGAGCACGGAACCGGCCATCCGGCAGATTTTCATCGCGCGCGACATCCTGAACGAGGCGCAGTTCGGACGGAAACTCTACGTGATCCGCAAGCGCGTCGAAAAGGCCGTGCGCGAGTCGGCGATCGAGGGGCGCGATTATTTTTACGTGTCCAGTCTCTCCGCCGGCACGATCGTCTACAAAGGACTGCTGCTGCCGAATCAGATGGCGGCCTATTATCAGGACCTCAAGGACGCCAGCCTGACCAGCGCACTCGCGCTGGTGCATTCGCGGTTCAGCACCAACACGTTCCCGACCTGGCCGCTGGCGCATCCGTACCGCTACATCTGCCACAACGGCGAGATCAACACGCTCAAGGGCAACGTGAACTGGATGAAGGCACGCCAGGGCCGCCTGGAATCGGAGCTGTTTGGGAAGGACATTCCGAAGCTCTTCCCGATCGTCTACGAGCAGCAGAGCGACTCCGCATGCCTCGATAACGCGCTCGAATTCATCCTGATGGGCGGCCGGTCGCTGCCGCACGCGATGATGATGCTGATCCCCGAGCCCTGGGTGGCCAATCCGCACATGGATCTCGACCGGCTCGGATTCTATCAATACCACGCGGCGATGATGGAGCCGTGGGACGGTCCCGCGGCGGTCTGCTTCACCGACGGAAAGATGATCGGCGCGACGCTGGACCGCAACGGTCTGCGGCCCTGCCGTTACCAGGTGACGACGGACGATCTTGTCGTGCTGGCCTCAGAAGCCGGCGTGCTGCCCGCCGAGGCCGCGAACATCCGGCAAAAGGGGAGGCTCCAGCCGGGCCGCATGTTCCTGGTCGATACGGTCCAGGGCCGGATCGTGGATGACGAGGAGATCAAGTCCGACATCGTCGGACGCAAACCGTACCGCGCGTGGGTGAGCCAGTACGGCATCTCGCTGAGTGAATTGCCGGAGCCGTTGAACGTGCCGCAACCGGATCATGCGTCGATTCGCCAACGCCAGCAGGCCTTCGGCTACACGGTCGAAGAATTGAAGATGGTGATCACACCGATGGTCGTCACCGGCGAAGAGCCGATTTCGTCGATGGGCACCGATACGCCCTTGGCGGTACTGTCCGAGCGGCCGCAGTTGCTGTTCAAGTATTTCAAGCAACTGTTCGCGCAGGTGACCAATCCGCCGATCGATCCGATCCGCGAGCAGCTTGTGATGTCGCTGGTGACCAACATCGGTCCCAAGCCGAACGTCATGGACGAGCGGCCGGAATCCTGCCGCCGCATCAAGGTCGGGCAACCGATCCTGACCAACGGAGATTTGCAGAAGATCCGCGATCTGGCCGATCCGCATTTCAAGAGCAAGACGCTCCGCATGCTGTTCCGCGTGAGCGAAGGGCCCGACGGGCTCGGCACGGCGGTGGATACCCTCTGCCGCGAGGCGTCGCAGGCGATCAAGGAGGGCTACAAGTTCCTGATTCTGAGCGATCGGGGCGTCAACGAGGAATGGGCGCCGATCCCGAGCCTGCTCGGCATCTCCGCGGTGCACCATCATCTCGTGCGCGAGTGTACGCGAACGGAGGCCGGCCTCATTTTGGAAACCGGCGAGCCGCGCGACGTCCACCACTTCGCCTGCCTGATCGGCTACGGCGCGGGGACGATCAATCCGTATCTGGTCTTCGAATCGCTCGTGGACATGGAGCGGGACGGCTACCTGCCGGAAGGGATTGACGCGGTGACGGCCGAGGGCAAATTCATCAAGGCGATCAACAAGGGCCTGCTCAAGATCTTCTCCAAGATGGGCATCTCCACGGTGCAATCCTACTGCGGCGCGCAGATTTTCGAGGCGATCGGGCTGAGCACACAACTGGTCGAGCGCTACATGACCGGTACGCCGTCCCGCATTGAGGGGATCGGCATCCGCGAGATCGGCGAAGAATCGCTGCGCCGCCATGCGCAGGCGTACCAGCCGGCGCCGATCCGCCAGCTCGATTTCGGCGGCGAGGTCCACTACCGCGTCCAGGGCGAGCATCACAACTGGAACCCGGAGACGATTTACAAGCTCCAGCACGCGACGCAAAAGAAGGACTACCAGACGTTCAAGGAATTCTCAGCGCTGGTGAACGACGAGAGCAAGCACCGCTCGAACATCCGCGGGCTGCTGGACCTGAAGACGCTGCCGAAACCGATTCCGTTGGAGGAGGTCGAGCCGGCCGGCGCGATTGTGAAGCGCTTCACGACCGGCGCCATGTCCTTCGGCGCGATCAGCAAGGAAGCGCACGAAACGCTCGCGATTGCCATGAACCGCATTGGCGGCAAGAGCAACACCGGCGAGGGCGGCGAGGATCCGGAGCGGTTCGTCACGCTGCCGAACGGCGATTCCAAGAACAGCGCGATCAAGCAGGTGGCGTCGGCGCGGTTCGGTGTCACGACGGATTATCTGGTCCATGCCAAGGAATTGCAGATCAAAATGGCGCAGGGCGCGAAGCCTGGGGAAGGTGGCCAGTTGCCGGGGCACAAGGTGGATGAGGTCATCGCCCGCTTGCGGTACGCCACGCCGGGCGTGCAACTCATCTCGCCGCCTCCGCATCATGACATCTATTCGATCGAGGATCTGGCGCAGCTGATCTTCGACCTCAAGAACTCGAATCCGGAAGCGGAAGTCTCGGTCAAGCTGGTGTCGGAGGTCGGGGTGGGGACGGTCGCCGCGGGTGTGTCCAAGGCCAAGGCCGACAAGGTGCTGATCAGCGGCGACAGCGGCGGTACGGGTGCCTCGCCGCTCTCTTCCATTAAATATGCGGGGATTCCGTGGGAGCTCGGCCTGGCGGAAACACAGCAGACGTTGGTGCTGAACAATCTGCGCGGGCGCATTCGGGTGGAAACGGACGGCCAGCTGAAGACCGGCCGCGACGTCATCGTCGCCGCGCTGCTCGGGGCCGAGGAATTCGGTTTCTCGACCGCGCCGCTGATCGTCGAAGGCTGCATCATGATGCGCAAGTGCCACCTCAACACCTGCCCGGTCGGGGTGGCCACCCAGG
Source organism: Nitrospiraceae bacterium (assembly GCA_009692155.1). Lineage (GTDB taxonomy): Bacteria > Nitrospirota > Nitrospiria > Nitrospirales > Nitrospiraceae > 2-02-FULL-62-14. Next base: position 49,995 of record SHZW01000006.1, on the reverse strand, counting down.
ATCCTGAATTGCGCAAGAAGTTCACCGGCCAGCCGGAGCACGTCGTCAATTACTTTTTCTTCGTGGCTGAGGAAGTCCGCGAGCTGATGGCTCAGCTCGGCTTCCGAAAGTTCGAAGAGATGATCGGGCGTACGGACAAGCTGCGCGCGCAGAAGGCGATCGATCACTGGAAAGCCAGGGGCCTCGATCTGTCGACGCTCCTGCATCGTCCGGAGGTCGGCGCCTATGTGGCGACGCATTGGGTGGAGAAACAGAATCACGGGCTTGACGGCTTGCTGGACTGGAAGCTGGTCGAGTTGTGCGCGGAGGCGATCGACAAGAAAAAGCCGGTGAAGCTCGATCTGCCGATCCGCAACGTGAACCGGACCGTGGGGACGATTCTCTCCAGCCGCATCGCCAGGAAGTACCGGCTCGACGGGCTGCCGCACGACACGATCCATCTCAAGTTCACGGGTTCCGCCGGCCAGTCGTTTGGGGCTTTTCTGAGCAAGGGCGTCACGCTGGAACTGGAAGGGGAATCCAACGACTACCTCGGCAAGGGATTGTGCGGCGGTCGGATTGTCGTCTATCCTCCGAAGGATGCGACCTACGTGCCGGAAGAAACCATTTTGATCGGCAACACGTCGCTCTACGGCGCGACGCAAGGCGAGTGCTATTTCTACGGGACGGCCGGCGAGCGGTTTGCGGTCCGGAACAGCGGCGTGCGGGCCGTCATCGAGGGCACCGGCGACCACGGGTGCGAATACATGACGGGTGGCGTGGTGGTCGTGCTGGGCAGGACGGGACGTAACTTCGCAGCGGGCATGTCCGGAGGAATCGCCTTCGTCCTCGACGAAGACGGAAAGTTCAGAGACCGCTGCAACCTCGGCATGGTTGAATTGGAATCGCTGGCGGAGGCCGTGGACAAGAAGATCCTGCGCGACATGATCGAAAAGCATCTAGCCTACACCGGCAGCCGGAAGGCGAAGAAGGTGCTGGAGGCGTGGGACGCGATGCTGCCGAAATTTGTGAAAGTCATGCCGGTCGATTACAAACGCGTGCTGGCGGAGCGCAAGAAGGCGGCGGCGAAGGAAAAAGCGCACCTAAAACAAGTAAAAAGTTAAAAGTAAAAAGTAAGAAGTAAGAAGTTTCTGAAAGAGAAAAGACTGGGGAAAGAATGGCTGACGCTAAAGGCTTCATAAAATTCGCCCGTGAAGGCCCCAAGCGCCGACCGGTCGAGCTGCGCCTTCGGGACTGGAAGGAGTTTTACGAGCCCTTTGCGGACGACAAGCTTCAGACACAAGGCGCGCGCTGCATGGACTGCGGCGTGCCGTTCTGCCAGAGCACGCACGGCTGTCCGGTCGTCAATTTGATTCCCGAATGGAACGATCTCGTTCATCGCGGCCGCTGGCAGGATGCGCTGAAGGCGCTGCATACGACGAATAATTTCCCGGAATTCACCGGGCGGCTCTGCCCCGCGCCCTGCGAATCGGCCTGCGTGCTCGGAATCAACAGCGATCCGGTGTCCATCCGCGTCATCGAGTGGAACATCATTGACAAAGGATTTGACGAGGGCTGGGTGCAGCCGGTCCTGTCCGTGTCGCGGACGGGTAAAACCGTGGCGATCATCGGCTCCGGCCCGGCCGGCCTGGCCGCGGCCCAGCAACTGGCGCGCGCCGGGCACAGCGTGACGGTCTACGAGAAGGCCGACCGGATCGGCGGGCTGCTCCGCTACGGCATTCCGGATTTCAAAATGGAAAAAGAGGTGATCGACCGCCGGCTGGAGCAGATGCGGGCCGAAGGAGTCGAGTTCAAAACAGGTGTCACGGTCGGCAAGGACATCAGTGGAGAAGACTTACGCGGACGGTACGATGCGGTCTGTCTGGCCATGGGCGCCGAACAGGCGCGTGAGTTGCCGATACCGGGGCGCGAACTCAACGGCATCCATCCCGCGATGGATTTTTTGATGCAACAGAACAAGCGCGGCGCCGGCGACAAAATCACTGATGAACCGATCACGGCTAAGGGCAAGAAGGTCGTCATCATCGGCGGCGGCGATACGGGGTCGGACTGCCTGGGCACGACGCACCGGCAGGAGTGCAGCGCCGTGCACCAGTTCGAGTTGCTGCCGGAGCCTCCGCAGCAGCGGGCCGGCTCCACGCCCTGGCCGCTCTGGCCGATGCAGCTCCGGACGTCGCATGCGCATGAAGAAGGGTGCGATCGCCAGTGGAGCGTGTCGACCACCAAATTTACCGGCCGCAACGGGCAGGTCACGAAACTGCACGCGCACCGAGTGGCGTTCGAGAACGGCAAGTTCACGCCGATGCCCGGCACCGAGTTCGAGATGGATGTGGATCTTGTGCTGCTCGCGATGGGCTTTACCGGCCCGGTCAAGAACGGCCTGCTCGACAGCCTCGGCGTCAAGTACGACGCGCGGGGCAACGTCGCCGCGGACGAGCGTTTCATGAGCAGCGTGGAGGGGGTCTTTGCCGGCGGGGACACCAGGCGCGGCCAGTCCCTCATCGTGTGGGCGATTGCCGAAGGCCGCAAGATGGCCGCGGGCGTGGATGCATACCTCAAAGCCGGCAAGTCGGCCAAAGCAGGCTGTTGAAAAACCCCGCCAGCTTCGTTCTCGCATCGCTCGAACCCTCAACGTACCGAAAAACATACGCCTCGGGCTCTCGCTCGCTGCGGCCTTACTGAACGGGCTTTTTGAACAGCCTGCAGAAAACTCATGAGGCACAGGGAGTGTCAGCCAAGAGCCAGGCTGTAGTGGTGGTCAGCGTACGTTGACGAAACGGCCCTTCGCCGTGTCGCGGAGCCGTGCGATGTCTTCGCGGCGTGACACGGAAAGCGGCACGGTCTGGCGGAGTTCCTCCAGGAGCAGGGCGGTGTCGAGCGGTTGTTTCTTTGACAGCGCACGGTAGAGCGACGCGACGACGGCCTGTTCGATCTCGGCGCCGCTGGACCCGTCGCAGGCCGGCACGATGGTTTTGAGCTCGAACGTCGCGGCGTTCTGCTTGCGCAGGCCGAGCTGAATTTTGAGAATCGCGGTTCGTTCTTCCTCGTTCGGCAAATCCACGAAGAAAATCTCGTCGAAGCGGCCCTTCCGCAATAATTCAGGCGGCAGGACGGAGAGGTCGTTGGCCGTCGCCACGACGAACACTTCCTGTTTTTTCTCCTGCAGCCAGGTCAGAAACGCGCCGAACAGTCGCCGGCCGAGCCCCGCATCGGCCTCGCCGCTTCCAGCCGACACCATGCCTTTTTCGATTTCGTCGATCCAGAAGACGACCGGAGCCATGGATTCGGCCATGGCGACCGCCTTGCGGAAGTTTTTCTCGGATTCGCCGACGAATTTGTCGAAGAGCCGTCCGGCATCGAGTTTGATCAGCGGCAGCTTCCAATCGCGGGCAATGACTTTGCAGGCCAGCGACTTGCCGCAACCGGGAACGCCGACGAGCAGGATGCCGCGCGGCGGCGCCAGGTTCAGCGCCCTGGCCTCCGGGCTGAATCCCAGGTAGGCGCGCTGCAGCCAGGCTTTTAAATTTGCGAACCCGCCCAGTTCGAAGCGGTTGTCCGCCAGCGGGTAATATTCCAGCAAACCGCCTTCCTTGATCATCTGGGCCTTGCGGTCGAGCACGCCTTGCACGGCGCGCGGGGTGAGGGCGCCGTCTTCGAGAATGGCGTGCGAGATGGCCTGCCGCGCCTGGTTCAGCGTCAGGCCGTTCAGGGCCCGCAGCAGCTCGTCGCGGTCCTGGGACGAGAGATCCTTCCCGCGAGGAGCTTTATTGCCGATCGATTCGAGTACGCTCGTGACCACAACCCCCAACTCTTCGTGATCCGGCAACTGCAAGCGGTAGCGGACGGTGAGGGGCTTCGATCTCGTTCGGGAGTTGCACCGTGTCGCTCACCAGCACGGCGGTCGACCGTTTTTTGGCGAACTGCTCCGCCACCTCGCGGAACAGGCGGGCATGCGCGGCTTCATCCAGGTGGCGGGAGAAGTCCTTCAAGAGCACAATGATTTGCGGGCGGAGCCCCTCCAGGTGCGTCAGTAGGGTGGACGGCGACGCGATCGTCCGGTTGATCGGTGAGGACATCTCGGCCCGGGAAAATCCTCGTGTCATGGACCATTCGAACAGCGGCATCTGCGTTTGCTTGCTGACCGACAGCAGAAGCGAACGGACGCGCTCTTCTTCGACTGTTTCAATGGCGATGACGGGGTGGGAGGAGAGGACCAGTGTTTTGATTTCGTGGATGCTGGTGGAAAGGCCCATGATGTCGTCGAGTCCGGATTAGAAGGGCAACTTCAAGCCGCCTGGACTGCCGCCGCCCTCGGTCAGGCCGCCAGCCTGCTGAAGGCGGGCATTGAGCTCGTCGCCGATTCCGGTGAGACCGCCGAAGCTGGATTTGAGATCGCCGAGCGGTTTGTTGACCTTCTCGGCGATGGCCGTCCGCAATTGTCCTTCAAACTTGTTCACCTGTTCCTGCATCTGCTTGCCGAGCGCTTGTTTCAACACCTGGTCGAGGTCGGACGACAAACGGACATCATATTGTTTGACGGTGCCGGTGATATCGGCCTTTACGTGCAAGGATTTGACATCGGACAGTGCTGCCGCCACGGCTTTGGCCACGGCGCCCGCGTCAGGCTTGGTGCCGGTGGTGATCCGGACCGACTGCAGGGTGGCTGCCAGGTCTGCATCCAGCGCCTCGCCGCGCAAGTCGGCCTTGAGATCGAGATCCGTCCAGGCTTCTTTCACGGAGACGGGCAAACTGTCATCGGTGGACAGGGCGAGGTTCAAGAGGCGGTACCCGCGGACATTCAGCGCAGCCGCATCGTGCGGCTTCGCCGGGTCAACGCGGTTGATCTCGCCATTGAGTTTCAGGGACTGCACGCCTGTCAGTTTGTCTCCTGAAAATTCGAACGTGGTTGGAGTTCCGAGAACCGGCTGGTCCGGTGTGATGTTGCGGATGGTGCCGGACACGAGGCCCGCGGCGAGGTCCAGCCCGATCTTCGCCGTGCGGATCAGAAAGTCCGGCAGCGGCGCCTGTTCCTTGAACCGCACGTCCACGCCATTACCGCGTAGCGGTTTCACCACTTCCGCGTTCCCTTTGCGTTCGCCGCTTGATTGCAGGTAGGGCTGCAGTTTGGCGTACCACCGCAGGGCGGTTTCGATCCTGTCGCCGAGCGGTCCATCGATCAGCGCGCTGCTCATGTTGGCGAGGCCCTGCGGCGAGAGGGCGTATTTGTCCCGGATGCGGCGCAGGTCTTCTTCCGGAGCCTTGGTCGCTTCGTCGAGCCGCTTGCGAAGCTGGACAAGATTGCCCTCGAAAGTCTTCTTTGCTGCCGTGATCTTGTCGATGTCCTGGCTGATGTCCTTCTGGATGGAAGCCGCTTCACCGGCGCCGCCGACGATGCCGCCGAGTCCGCCATTCCCGGAGGATTTCACTTTGTCGAGGCGCTGCTTGTAGTCGTCGAATTTCGCTTTGTTCGGCAGTTCGGCCATCTGCTGCTTCCATCGGTCCTGTTCGGCTTGAATGTCCGCGCGGAGGGACTCGGCCAGCTTCAGCGACTGCAACTCTTCTTTCGCCAGAATCTCTTTCACGTCGGGGATCTGCGCAGAGGGCAGCACGAATTTGGTCCTGGCGGCCTTCTGTACGACTCCAGGTTCCTGCTTGCCGATCGCGCCGGAGGTCTTGCGCGGCGTACCGAAGCGAACCCCGTCCACGGTCATGTCGTTGATGATGATTTTCCGGCGAAGCAGATTGAGTCCGTCCATCAGGAAACTAATGCGCGACACCTCGACGGCATTCGTCATCGGCGCGTCCGGGTCCGTGACTTGCAACCCGGTCAGGGTCAATCCGAGGGAGATGAGGGTGAGGTCGGCTGCGGCCAGTTCCACTTTGGCGCCGACCGCCTGGGTGCCGGTGCGTTCGATCACGCATTCGATCAGGCCATCCACTAAAAGCCACCAGACGGCGGCGAGCAGCACCGTGACGACTGTGAAGGCGATCACGCCCGGCCAGCGAATCCAGCGGCTGGCACCGTCCGGCTGCTGTGGAGATTTCGGCGGAGCGGCGGGAGCGGCCGGCGTGCGATCGCCCGTCATACATCTCCTCCGTAGCGGAGGATGTTCAGCACGTGGGCCAGCTTCGTCTTCTGGACCCACGCGAGGAAATGCTCACGGTATTTGAGAATCAGTTTGTTGGAGAGCAGATAGAAGGGTACGAACAAAACCAGTGAGACGACCAGGCTGCCCATCACGATCGAATTATTGAACCGCTCCAGACGCCAGAGCGTCGAATTGTAGAATGCCGTCCAGAGTCCTTCCAACGGGCCGGCCGTCAGGACGGCCAGGCCGATGCGATGGAAAACCGAGTCGAGCAGGTAGGCGAGGCCGGAGAAAAAAAGCCAGGCCGAGGAAAAAAGCCGACAGATTGACCCGCAGGACCAGAATGAGAAACAGCACCAATACATTATGCAGGCTGACCAGCGGCGTGAATCCGGCAATGAGAGCGAACGCAAACCCCAGGCTGATCTGGCCCGGTTCGGTCTAGGAGCTGATGACTTGTAGCAGTTTATAGGCAGCGCGAATCATGAGACTCCCAGCACAACGCGCTTAACTGTAGCATAGGAACTCCGACGTGTCATGGGGAACCTCGGGTATTCAAATGCCTTATTATTTCGGCATGGACTTCGCGCAACGGAAACCGATGGTCGGAGAGCGTTGGTCGGGCAAGGCGCCGCTGCGCGTGGCAGTCCGCAGCATCATCGGTTTGCTCTTCCAGGAACCGCCACGCACGCCTTTATAGCGGCTGACACCGGGGCCCGGCGGATTCCGATCCGGCGTGATGGCATAGTAGTCGAAGCCGAACCAGTCCTGCACCCACTCGGCCACGTTCCCGGCCATGTGATGCACGCCGTAGGGGCTGCGTCCCTTGTCGCCGCTGCTGACCACCTGCACGAGCGGAATTTCATGGACGTGATACTGGTCGAACATCGCCAGGCCGGTCGTCGGCGCCTGTGCGCCCCAGGGAAAGAGATTGCCTGCCGTCCCGCGCGCGGCCTTTTCCCATTCGGCCTCGGTCGGCAAACGTTTGCCGATTGAATGGCAGAAATCCGCCGCTTCGATCCACGTGACGTAGAGCGCCGGCCAGCGGGCCAGCCCCTCGTCGGTCGCCGCGTGGACGGTGATCATGTGCCAGATAAGCCGTTGCAATTCCTCCGACACGCTCCGCTGGTCGCGGCGGAGGAACGCGAGGTATTCGCCGAGACTGACTTCGTCCCGGTCGATGTCGTACGCATCGAGCCAGACTTTATGCTGCGGCAGTTCCGTATCGTCGTACTGAGTCTGCAGTCCATAGGGATCGTCGTCCACGCGGATCGAACCCATCAGGAACCGGCCGGCTGCAATCGTGACAGCCGGCGAGGGCGTGACGTGGCCGGCGATGCCGGCCAGGCGGCCGGGCAGGTTTTTCGACATGCCTTCCGCGACGGGAGGCGCCACGGGCGACGATTGAGCCACGACGCGCGAGGTGCCGGTCGTCGCCAGAATGACGCTGCTCAGTACCAAGGCCCATACGAGACGCATTAGGACGGGATTGTAGCAGGATGTTGGAAAAGGCCGCCAGCCACGTTATCCTGCCCCTATGCTGATTGCTGAACGGATGGGTTTCTCCCTCGCCATCGTGTTGGTGCTGGGGATTCCATTGAGCCTCGAAGCCGCAGACCTGGTCGGGAAACAACCGACGGCTGTCCCGGCGGAAGAGTATCCTCTCTACGATCTGGTGGTGCGGGACAAGTTTCTCACCTCCCGAACGACAATGGTCGTCATCGAGCGGCTGACCGTCTCGCAGGCGGAGAAGAACGAGCGGGAATATCTGAGCCGGGAGTCCCTGGAGGAAGAGGAGATCTTCGAGAACAGGCTGCCGCCCGTCTTGCTGGATGATTTTCTGTTTAAGCTGAAGGCGCCATCCCGGCTCGACGGGAAGTTCAACTTCGGCGTCCCGTACCGCTTTGTGCGGGGCGGAGTTCCGGAAGAACCGGAGGTGTCGCTCGCGCCGATCCCCGCCGCCAACCGGCGCCGCATCCAGGCGCCCCGTTCGACCATCGGGCTCCTGCGATTCTCACGCGTCGGGTTTACCCGGCGTGAGGATCAAGCCCTGGTCTACGTGGAAGAAGAACGTCTGGACGGCACGGGCGGAGGTTTCCTGGTGTGGCTGAACCGGCGCGGCAGGGTCTGGACGATCGCCGACACGGAAGTGCTCTGGATGGCGCAGTCCGGCGAGCCGTCGGCCGGTCCATGACTTGCCAACTCCGTGCACGGGCGATAGCATGAGGTCGTGATGATCGTGAAAACATTCCCGGTGCCGCCGTTGGGCTGCAACTGTTCCATCATCGGCGATCCGGTCACCAAGCGCGCCATCGTGGTGGATCCTGGTGGAGCCGTGGAGCAGATTCTCAATGAAGTCCGGAGTCTGGGCCTCATTGTCGAGCGCATTCTGCACACGCACGCGCACTTCGATCATTTCCTGGCTTCAAGCGAGTTGAAGCGGGCCACCGGCGCAACGCTCTGCCTCCACGAGCAGGACAAGCTGCTGTGGGAAAAATTGGACGTCCAGTGCAAGCTGTTCGGCGTAGCCTCGGCGCCGGCACTCATGCCTGAGCATTTTCTGAGCGATGAAGAACAGATCGAGGTCGGCGAACTCAAAGGCATCGCCCTGCATACGCCGGGGCATACGCCCGGTTCGATGAGCTTTCATTTTCCGTCGGTGCAGCTCGTGCTGGCCGGCGACACGCTGTTTCGCGGGGCCATCGGCCGGACCGATCTGTGGGGCGGCGATTTCGATGCGATCGAACGCTCGATCCGGGAACGGCTGTACACACTGGACGAACAGACACGCGTGATTACAGGACATGGGGCCGAAACCGTGATCGGATTCGAAAAAGACGAAAACGCGTATATCAGGGCATGAGGGGGGGCACCATGAAACAGCTCATTCTCGCTCTGTCTATTGGAATGGTAATCGGAGGGGCGCTTGTCAGTTTGGCGGCCGAGACGCCCAAGGTCAAGATCGAACATGTCGAGGTGCGCCTCACGGATCGCGGGCATGTCGTGCTGCTGAAAGCCGAGCAGAAAGTGATTCCCGTCTTTGTGGACCCGACGGTCGCCCTGTCGATTCACGGCGCCTTGACCGGCGAGAAGACGCCCCGGCCTCTCTCGCACGATCTCATGCACACGATCCTGACGGCGATGAGTGCGAAGGTGACGCAGGTCGTCATTACGCTGCACGACGGCACCTACTTCGGCGCGCTCTCCGTTACGACGAAAGACATAACGAAAGTTTTCGACAGCCGGTCCTCCGACGCCATCGCGCTCGCCATTCATTTCAAAGCGCCGATTCTGGTCGGGCGCGACCTGCTCGATTCCGCAGGCATATCAATGAAAGAGCAGGGTGGCGCTGGAACGCTCTAACTCACTTCCGCTGTTTGACGATTCTGCGCTCGCGGCCCTGCAGAGCCGGTTTCGCGCCTCCATGCGCGGGCTCCTGTTCGATCTCTGCGACGAGCTCGACAAGCGATATCGGGACCAAGCACGTTCCCTTCACCTTGCCCCTGACTATTTCCGAGCCGTCGGCCAGGCGCTCAAGCCGGAGCACTTCTCGCACTGGAAAGTCGTCGGCTGGATCGAAGAGCTGAACGATCTCGTCTATTTTCTGGATGTGCAGCAGCAGTTGAAACGGGAACGATCCCGCGCCGGCTTCGCCGAATCCTTCCTCGCCACCTGCGACGAGCAGTTCTACGAACACACGTATCTGGACGAGTTGTTCCCGAACCGGAAACCGGAGTCGACCAAACTGCCCACTCGTCTCTCGACGTTCTGCGTCCGCCTGGCCCGGAACGTCACGCAGGAATCCATGTTCCTGGTGCTGGGCCTGCCTTCGTCGTGGTTCGAGCAACACAAGCGGCGGGGAAAACTTGCGCCGTTCGATCTGGCCCCCAATTTCGAGCGGGCCGAGCTATCCGGTTGGGTCGCCATTGGTTTGGAGGGAGCGCGGGTCGAACTCACGCACGGCCAGGTGGTGCCTACGCAATGGCTCAAGCATCCGGGGCCACGCTGGCCCTGCGGCCTGGCCCTCAGCCCCACCATTATATATAGGAAGGATAAAACACCTGCCCGTATCGTGCCGACAAGGGGCAATGCCGCTGAACGGATCCAACGGGCGCGCATGGTGATCGAGCAGGCCTGGCCCGAAGGCTATCGAAACCTCGCGCATCTGACCAACCGGATTGTGCCGCTCAAAGCCAAGGGCGTCGTCAGCTTCAGCTACCGGCACCGGCCCGGCCTCTCCTTTATCAATTGCTTCGACCGGGACGACCTCGACCTGATTGACGACCTGATCCACGAAAACAGTCACCATCATTTGAATCTGCTGCTGCGGCAGGCGGTGCTCTATCACAAGGACCGGAATCAGGAAATTTTCTATTCTCCCTGGCGCCGCAGCCTCCGTCCCCTGCGCGGCATCCTCCACGCGACGTTTACATTTACAATGGGTGCAATTCTCTTCGAACGACTTTCGTCGTTCGAGGCGAGGGGCAAGGGGCGAGAGGCTAGAGGTGGGGCAATCCTGACCGATCATCAACTCCTCCGCGCGCGGTTTCGTTGCCTCGAAGAAGTCGAATCCGTCCGCTATTCACTCAAGGATTTGGCGCATGCGCGCAAACTCGGCTGGCTCACTCCGGCAGGGTGGGGCCTGGTCAGTTCACTCAAACGCGAGATTGACAATGTCGGGAAGCGAATCGCGCTGTTCGAGGCGGCAGTGTTGAAGTCACGCTATGGATCGGAACTCAAGCGACATCGGAAGGAACTGACAACGGCGGGGGAAACGTACGGCTCTGCTAAGGTTCTACTATAACGTCAACATATGCCGGCGCCGAATCCGCACCCTTTTTATCCGTCACGCGCAGTTTGAACCGATACAGCCGTTTTTCGGACACCTGCGGGGCGAGGAACGACGCTTCGGCCATGTTCAAATCCAGCAGGGCGATCTTGCTGCCACGGATCTGGCTCCACTGATAGAACAGCGCTTCGCCTTCCGGATCGCGGCTCTTCAAACCACCGAGCTTCACTTTCGTGCCGGCCTTCACGTTTTTGTTTGGGCCGGCATCGGCGATGGGCACCTCGTTGGGTTCGGTGTTGACTTCAACGGAGACATCCAGCGACGCCTGTTTGCCTCGGTTGGCCACGGTCAGCACGGTCTTGCCGTTGCCGGCGATCTGGAGAAGACCCTCGGAGAGGACTTTGATCGCCTTGTCGTTGGACGAGGTGTACTGCGATCCGGTGGAGGGGGAGTTGATCGGCCGCTCGACACCGTCGGCGAAGGAGCCGACCACCGGCAACTCGAAGGTCTTGCCGAGCGAATCAATCTGCCCGTAGGTGGCCGCCTGGCCGGCACGGCCCAGGCGCAGCGGTTTGTCGGTTTCAAAGTCGATGCTCGTCAGTTCGGCGCCCGGGTCGACTTGTAAGAGAATTTCATCAAACACGGTGCGTGAGCCGAGCCGGCCGCGAGAGATTTCCGCGACGGCCAGCAAACGTACCGTGCCGATGGCTGCTTTCGGGACCATGAGCGGGCCGCCATACGGCGGCTTGCTGTCCACCGTGGCGACGAGCGCGGCAACCGCCACCACGCTGCCGCCGTAGACAAAGTCTTTCTGCCAGTACTTTTCGACCAGGTGCATGCCCCCTTTGTCCGACCCGCCCTTGGCCTCGTCCTGCTCGACGAGCGTCTCGTCCATCTCGTGGTACCAGAAATATTTCACGCTGACGATGCCCGCTTCCCGTCCCACGTCCGCCTTAACGGTGACCGGCTGCCCGGCTTTCAGCGCAGCATTTTCAGCCGGCTCAAGAATTTTGAACGCCAAGGCCGGCTGCGAGGCCAGCATGAGGAAAAAGGAAAAAGTAAAAAGACAAAGGGCCGGCACCCACTTTTCACTTTTCACTTTTAACTTTTCACTTATCATCGCTAACGCTCCAGGTGGAACGGCACGTCCGTGAGGACCACCCGATCCTTGAACAGCAGCGCGCCTTTCAGCATGAGCGCGCGCTGGTTGTGCAGAATATTCTGCCACCACCTGGCGGGGAGAATTTCCGGGATGACCACGGTCACCCAGCTGTGCGGGTCCTTCTCCAGCGTGTCTTCGATGTAATCGAGCAGCGTGATCAGCACCGAGCGGTAGGGCGACGGGAGGACGACCAGTTGGACCCCGCAGCCCCACTGGGCCCATTGCATTTCGATCTTGGCGGATTGTTCCGGTTCGATGTCCACGAGCACGGCGCGAATGTCCGCCGACCGGCCGCGCGCGTAGTCCAGGGCGCGGATGACCGCCCAGTTCACGCCGCTGATCGGGACGATGACGGTGTTCTTGCGAGGCTGCGGAGGCCGGTGGTCGCGCGAGAGCGTGATCTGCTCGTCCACCGCCTCATAATGCGCGTGGATGGAACGGAACCACAGCATGATCAGCGGCAGCAACGCCACGACGATCCATGCGCCGTGCATGAACTTGGTGCTGCCGATGATCAACGTCGCAATGCCGGTGGTGACGGCGCCGACGCTGTTGATCGTGAGCTTCTTTCTCCAGTGCGGGCCCTTCTTGGCCAGCCAGCGATTCACCATGCCGGCCTGCGCCAGCGTGAACGATAAAAACACGCCGACGGCGTAGAGCGGGATCAGGGCGTGCGTGTCGCCGTCGAAGAACCAGATCAGGAAGCAGGAAAAGGCGCCAAGGAAGACGATGCCGTTGGAGAACACGAGCCGGTCGCCCATCAGCGCCATCTGGTGCGGCATGTAGCTGTCCTTCGCAAGCAACGACGCCAAACGTGGGAACCCGTTGTAGGCGCTATTGGCGGCCAGGAACAAAATCAACATCGTCGAAATCTGGATGAGGTAGTACATGAAGTCGGTGCCGAAGGTGGCGCGGGCGATCTGCGAAACGACGGTTTCGTCGGTACAGGGCGTCAGACGCAGATGATGCGCCATCGCGCTGATGCCGATGAACATCGTGCCCAGGATGATCGCCATGCCGGCCATGGTGAGCGAGGCGTTGCGGGGTTCCGGTTTTCTGAAGGCCGAGACGCCGTTGGAAATGACTTCCACGCCGGTGAGCGCCGTGCAGCCGGACGAAAAGGCGCGGAGCAGCACCAGGAGCGTGAGCGCTTCCGTCGTCTCTGCGACGACGGGCTGGCACGCGATGGCCTCCGCCGGCTGCCCGTTCATGATCCGCATGGCCCCCATGCCCAGCATGAAGAAGAGTGAGCCGATGAAGATGTAGGTCGGGGTCGCGAAAAACTTGCCGGATTCCCGGACCCCGCGCAGGTTCATAACCAGGATCAGAATAATGGTGGCGAGCCCTATTGCGACGCGGTGTGGGAGCAGTTCCGGTACCGCCGAGGTCAGAGCGGTCACGCCGGCCGCGACGCTGACCGCGACCGTGAGCACGTAATCGATCATGAGGGCGGCGGCGGCTGTGAGGCCCGGCCAAATTCCGAGATTGGCCTTGGAGACGGTGTAGGCGCCGCCGCCGGCCGGGTATTCGTAGATGATTTGCTGATACGACAGCGTGAGGATCGTCAGCAGGAGCACGATGGCGATGCTGACCGGAATGGAATAGCTCAGGGCGGCGGTCCCGACCAGGATCAGGACCAGCAGGATTTCCTCCGTCGCGTAGGCGACTGAGGAGAGGGCGTCGGAAGAGAAGACGGCCAGTGCGTAACGCTTGGATAACCGTTCGTGCGCGGCTTGTGCGGTTTTGAGGGGAGACCCGAGGAGCAGACGCTTGAGGAACATGGGTACCCATTATGGCATAAGATCGGGTCTCGCGAGAAGGTTCTTTGCGCGGTGCCGTCACGCGACCGTTTCGTTCTCAAAATGGGTCCCAAAGGGGTTGACATGGTTTGGCGACTTGAGTATCGTAGGGCCGTTTTTATTCTATATTTATCAAAATGTTGTTTGGAGGGTTGTCGCGGTTACGTGTCACAGGCCGGGTAGTGTTCCCGCCAGTGTCCATCCTGTAACCACATAACTGATTCACAGAGCTTGCCATGTCATTTCCATTTCAAGGAGGCCGTCCCATGTTACACCCCATTTTCTCTTCAGTTGTCCGCCCGTTCAGTTGGCTGGCCATCGGCGCATTCGCAATGCTCCCGGTGGCGGTCTCGGCTGAGACGCCGGCAGCCCACGTCCACCAGACGGGGATGACCCAGCAGACGCCGGAGTGGGCCGAGAAACTCAAGGGCCAGACCATTGTGGAAGACGCCAAGGAGGGGCGCGCGGAGCGTTCGTTCCAGGTGGAGATGCAGCATCAGCGCATTATGCGCCAGATGGAGCAGGACGCCCAGGGGCAGCACACGACCGGCGCCTTCAACAATATGTCCATGATGCACCAGTATGGGGCCGGCGGGCAGGACATGCTGCTCGTCTCGGACCCGCGCCAGGAACCGGTCATGCAGGGCGGCCGCTGCCCGGCTGGCGCCCCGGTCCGGTCTTACGACGTGTCGGCGATCAATGTTGAGATCACGCTCAACCAGTGGCTGGATTTCTACCCCGGCTACATGTACACGCTGACCGAAAATCTCGACAAGATCCGCGCGGAAGAAAAGAAGAATGCGGAAGCCCGCGATAAGGAAGGCTATGACCCCGGCGCGGTGCTGCCCGGCGTGCAGGCCCAGTGGATTCAGCCGCTGGTGATCCGCGGCAACCAGGGCGACTGCGTCAAGATCAAGCTGCAGAACAAGCTGGAGGGCGGCGAAGATGTGAGTCTGCACATCCACGGCTCCAGTATGGTGGTCGGAGCAACCGGCAAGCCGGCGACGACGACCAACCCGGATTCGATCGTCGCCAAGGACAAGGCGGCCGATCTGGAATGGTACATCCACCCGGCGACTCAAGAGGGCGGCCGGCAGTTCCACAGTTTCAGCAACGACCGCGAGCTGACGGTGCTGGGCATGTTCGGTACCTTCGTCGTGGAACCGAAGGGCTCGGAGTACCTGGAGCCGCTGGGCACTGGCGATCCGACGCCGGCGCGGAGTGGCTGGCAGGTCATCATCAAGAACGGGACCGGCCCGGATTTCCGCGAGTTCGTGCTGATCTACCACGAGAACGGCGACGAAGCCTTCCGGATCAACAATAAGAAGGGCGACTTCATCCCGCAGCGCGATCCGCTGACGGATGCCTATCGCCCGGCCGGCCGCTCGATCAACTACCGCAGCGAGCCGTTCGGCATCAATAATATGCACGTGCAGCACGAGTACTTCGGCTTCGAGGACGAGTCGATGGGCTACAGTTCCTATACCTTCGGCGATCCGTCCCCGACGATTCCTCGCTCGTACATGGGCGATCCGGCCAAGTTCCGCCTCGTGCACGGCGGGTCGGAAGTGTTCCACTCGCACCATCCGCACGGCGGCACCATCCGCTGGCCGCGCAGCCCGCGGGCGATCGACGACATGAATTTGTGGGCCACGGCGACCAACGGGCCGGTGAAATATCCGGTGATCCGCGTCAAGACGGACCGCGTGGACGTTGAAGTGATCGGGCCCTCCGAGGCGCTCGACCTGGAGACGGAGTGCGGATCGGGTCTCTGCCAGCAGCTGGCAGGCGACTTCCTGTTCCACTGCCACGTCGCGCACCATTATGTGGCGGGCATGTGGGGCTACTGGCGCGTGTACAACACGATGCAGATTGGAGACCAGCGCAACGATACGATGCCGGACCTGCGCGAACTGCCGGACCGGAAGGGCCGGATCAAGTCCGGTGTGACTTCAGACAAGCTGGTCGGCAAGACCTTGGATTGGTTCGGCAAAACCTTCCAGATCGCGGACAAGGGTAAGAGCAACTGGAAGTCGAATCCGGCCGTGATCAACATCAAGGACTGGGTCGAGATGCAGCTGCCGCCACAGGGCAAGCCGGGCCACAAGGACGACGAGAAGGGGCAGATCGTTTCCTACGATGCGACGGTGCTGGACTGGATCTGGGAAGGCCCCCGCGCGATGAGCGAGAAAGAGAGCACGATCGACAATCCCAAGTACAAGTCCACGCATCCGGGCAAGCGGCATCCGATCACGTTCGAACCGGCGACAGGCAAGGTGGCGTGGCCGCACTTGACGCCGCACTTCGGCAAGCGGGTGATGTTCTCCCCGCGGCACTCCGGCGCGCCATGGCTGGAGATGATCGCCCGGGACGAGGACGGCGAGCCGAGCCTGGAGCAGGCGAAGCCGGGCGAGAGTGGGCGCTGGAGCCTGTGCCCGGAGAATGCCGGACGGAAGAGCTATAACGTCCATTTCATTAAACTCCCGATCAAGCTGGCCAAGGCGCAGGGCAAGGAGCCGGCCGTGGTGGATCCGAACGGCTTGATCTATGTCTTGCATGACGAAGAAGCGGCGATCCGGGCCAACGACGATCTCAAATATCCGCTGGTCGTCCGTGGCAATATCTATGACTGCGTGGACTGGACGCTGACCAGCGAGTGGGACGACGACGATTACACGAACTTCCAGTCGTCCAAGATCAACACGCACTGGCATTTCCTGCAGTTCGACAACCAGTCGTCGGACGGCGTGATCACCGGCTTCTCCTACGAACAGTCGGTCCGGCCGTTCACGATGCTGGAGAAGAAGAACAAGAAGGGCCTGCCGGCGCCGATGAACTCGGCGATCACGGCGGCGGCCAAGAAGGGGGCCAAGAGCATCACAGTCAAGAACGCGGCCCAGTTCCATGTGAATACGGAATTGCTGGTCGGGGCGGACAATGTGAAGGGTAACGAAGTCGCCCGGATCAAAGAGATCAACGGCAATACCATCACGCTCACGCGTCCGCTGAAGAACGACCACCCGGCGAACGACATCATCACGGTGGAGTTCGTCCGGCAGCGGTTCTGGGTGGATGCGGACGTGGGCACGGTGTTCTGGCACGACCATGCCTTCGGCGCGACCACGTGGCCGCACGGTGGCTTCGGGGCCTTCATCGCCGAGCCGTTCGGGTCGACGTATCATAATCCGGCGACCGGCAAGGAAGTGCGGAGCGGTCCGGTGGCGGACATACGCACCGTCGAGCCGGTGGGTCATGCGGTGAACGGCAGCTTCCGGGAGTTGTCGGTCATGGTCCATGACACGGTGCCGCACACGGTGAACATCGTGACGGCCGGGAATCCTCCCGGCCAGCCGATCGAAGTGGCGCTGGAAGCAGGTAAGACCGTGTCCTTTATGATGCCGGAGAAGATTTACATGACGCCGATGCCGTTCCTGAATGGCGGCACGCATACGACCGGCAGCGGATTGAATTTCCGAGCGGGACCGATTGCGCAGCGGTTGGCGACGAATCCGGACAGCTCCAAGATCTTCGACAGCAAGATCCATGGAGATCCCTACACGCCGTTGCTGCGCGCCTACACGGGCGACACGATGGTCTTCAGGCTGCTGCATACGCTCATGAACGAGAGCATGGTCTGGACCATTTCGGGCCATACCTTCCTGAGCGAGCGCTATGCGGGCGATGCGAACCGCAAGAACTCGATCCACATCGGAATCGCCGAGCGGTACGACCTGGTCGTGCCGAAGGCGGGCGGGCCGCGCGCGCAGGCCGGCGACTACATTCACTTCAACGGGCGCTCCTCGAAATTCTCGGAAGGCGCCTGGGGCATCATCCGGGTGCACGACAAGGAGCAGCCGGATCTGCAGAGACTGCCGGCGGGATACAGCGGCCGGAACGAAATCCCCGGCGCCATGCCGGTCTGCCCGGCCGGTGCGCCGGTGAAGTCGTTCAATGTGGTGGCGATGGACTATCCGTCCATGAAGTTCAACCCGAAGGCGCCGGACACCATCGAGGTGGACTTCGAGCGGAAGATCCAGATCACCAACCCCGACGCGAAGATTTTCGCGTTGGAGGGCGATGCGTCCGCGGCGGCGACCGGCGCGCAGCCGATGCCGTTGACCCTGCGTGTCAACACGGGGGACTGTATCAAGGTCAATCTGAAGAACAAGATGAAGAAGAGCCGCGCGTCATTCTCGGCGATCTCCCTGGCGTTCGATCCCAAGGATTCGCTGGGCGCGAACGTGGGTAATAACGGCGGCGATCAGACGATCGCCGCGGGTGAAAGCCGCACGTACACCTATTATGCCGATCCGTCGCTGGGCGAGATTTCCTCGCTGGTGTGGGATTGGGGGAACGTGATGACCAATCCGCGGGACGGCCTGTTCGGCGCCGTGATTATCGGGCCGAAGGGCGCCCAGTATCGCGATCCGAAGACAGGCGCGGATGTGTCTAGCAAGAACGCCTGGGTGGCCGATGTGATCGTGGATCGAACCCTCCAGGGCTACGAGCATCGGACGAACTACCGCGATGCGGCGCTGTTCTTCCAGGACGAGGACAACATCATCGGCACCAGTTTCATGCCCTACGTGCAGAACGTGGCGGGCCTGACCGGCGTCAACTACCGGTCGGAGCCGTACAAGTTCCGCGAGGAATCGGGCTGCTCGCTGGGCAAGATGTTCCAGCCGTGCAAGACCGACAAGCCGGAAGATCCAGTGACGCCGCTCATCGAGGCGCACGCGGGCGATCCTGTGCGGATCCACGTGTTCGGTGCGAACAACGAGCAGAATCAGATGTTCAGCGTCGAGAAGCATGAGTGGCCCATCGAGCCCTTCATGCGGGGCGCGGATCAGATCAGCGTCGTGGAATTCTCCGGCTCGGAGACCATCGACGCGTTCCTGCCGTCGGCGGGTGGTCCGTATCGGATGGCGGGCGATTACGTCTGGAGCAACCAGCGGTTGCCGTACTCCCAGTCCGGGCAGTGGGGCTATCTGCGGGTTCGCCCGGCCGGCGATCAGTCGCTCCTGTCGTTGAGCGGTGCGACACCTGGTTCGAAGCGCGCCGGAGCGGAGACTTCGACGCCGATCGTGCCGGTGTCGACGCGGTAAAACGGCTGGTCCGATTCAGTGCTGTGCTGTAACATGAGGGGGAGCCCAAGGCTCCCCCTCATTGTTTATGATGAATCATAGTGGAGCATTCTCAATGACGCGAGTAATGGTCCTGGCGATGGCCATGATGCTGGTGTGTTCTGTGCCGGCGCGGGCCTATGAAGAAATCACCGTGTCCGACGGCGGGGTGATCTCAGGCAAGGTGACGATCGCCGGCGGCAAGCCGGTCGCCAAGGGATTCAATCTCATCACGTTCCCCGATCCGGTCTATTGCGGGCGGATCTCGACCGGCACCGGCTGGCGTGTGCTGGATGAGTTTGCGATCGCGTCGGACGGCGGGTTGAAGGATGTCGTGGTATTTCTGGCAGAGGTCCAACGGGGCAAGTCCTTTGCGTTTTCTCCACCGACGATCGAAGCCCGCGACTGCCGATTTCTGCCGTTTATGACGATCGTCAAGGATCGGAGCGACGTCGTGGTGATGAACATGGATCCCGTCATGCACGACATCCAGGCCTACGAGACGTCGCATCTCGGGCCGCGCGTGTTGTTCAATACGCCGCTGCCGATGAATGCCCACCACCGCCGTGAAGTCAGTGCGGACAGCCACGAGCATCTGGCCGGCGAGCCGGTGACGCAACCGATCCACATGACCAAGGGACGCCGTATCTTCGTGATGCAGTGCGGGTTTCATGCCTACATGGAAAGCTGGGGGATGGCGATCGACAATCCCTATTATGCGGTGACGGCAAAAGACGGGACGTTTTCGATTCCCGATGTCCCGCCCGGCGAGTATGTGCTGGTCGCCTGGCATCCGCAGGTCCAAACCATGCAGGAGAGGAAGATCGTTGTGAAGGCGAAAGGCACCGCGACCGCAGCGTTCGCCTTCAAGACGCCCACCGGACGGCGGAGCGTGCACGAGATCATGGAGAATCCCCACTACGGCCCGGAATCGTTGGGCAAGACCGTGGATATCCGTCCGACCCTTGAGTTGCAAAAGCCTTAAAGATCGGGCATTCTTCCCCCCGCATGATCCTTTCCCATCGAATCTTCTTGGCAATTGGAGGGATGCTGGCGCTTGGTCTTCTGCCCGGCATGCCCGCCTCGGCCTATGAAGTAGCCGAGGTCGAGCATGGCGGGACTATCACCGGCAAGGTGACGCTTCAGGGCCAGCCGGTTCCAACGTCGCAAGGGTTCAATCTCGTCACCTTCCCCGATCCGGAATACTGCGGTCGCATCTCGAATGGAAGCGGCTGGCGGCTGCTCCACGATTTTTCAATCGATCAGACTGGCGGGCTCAAGGATGTCGCCATCTCTCTGGAAGGCGTGGAGAGGGGCAGGCCCTTCGATCTGTCGGTGCCCCGTGTCGAAGCACGCGATTGCAAGTTCCAGCCCTTTGTGACCGTGGTGCGCAACGGCCATGCAGTGGAAGTCGTGAACATGGACCCGGTCATGCACGACATTCAGGCGTACGAGACGTCACTGCAGTTGGGTCCGCGCGTGATCTTCAATTCGCCGTTGCCGATGAATGCCCATCACAAGCGCGGCGATCTCCATGCGACGCACCGGCACATGCCCGGTCCGTCCATGCTGGAGCCTGTCAATTTGCACAAAGGCCGTAAGCTGTTCGTCATGCAATGCGGCTTTCATGCCTATATGCTCAGCTGGGGGCTGGCGGTTTCCAATCCCTATTACGCGATCACGGATGACTCCGGTTCGTACACGATCGAGAACGTGCCGCCCGGCAGCTATCGGATGGTGGCGTGGCATCCTTATGTAGGCACCATGTCGGAGGAGATTGTCGTGGTGAAGCCGGACGGCAAGGCCGAGGTACATTTTTCCATGAAGGCACCGGCTGGACGCCGCACTTCCCACCAGGTCGTGGAGAATCCCCGGTTCGGCATGGAAGCGCTTGGCCATCCCCTGCACATTGAGCCGTTAGTTCAGCTCCAGCATTAAGCCATTCGTCACCACGTGACTTCCCTTCACTCCTTTCCAACTCGTCTTTTCCTTCTGACTGTAACGTGGTGCTTCCTGGCGATCAGTAGCCCTGCGCTGGCCGCAGAGCCGGCTCGGCCTGACGGTTTGAAGGAGGCGCAAGCCGCCTTCAGCAAGCAGCAGTATGACCAGGCGCTTCAGATCCTCGAATCGTTGGAGAAAGGCGGCAAGGTTACTCCCGACGTCCGCCGGCTCAAGATCAAAGCCTTCGCGAAATCGGGCAAGCCGCTGGACGCGCTGGCCGAATATGACGCGCTTGTGCAATCCGGAAAATCAGAGGACCGGCCGTTGCTGCGTGAGGTGTCGTTCGGATTCATCGTCCCCTTGCTCAAGGATATGCGGGACCAGATGCGAGGCGCAGGGTATACCGCGCTCAAGGAAATCGACTCTGAGGAGACGGTTCCCTATTTCGAAGACGGGTTGAGCGACGGATCCGGAATGATACGCGCACTCGCGGTAAAGGGATTAGGGCAACTGAAGGCGGGCCAGCGCTCACCGCGTCTCAAAGGCGCGCTGCAGGACCAGGCCGCCTATGTCCGGGTATACGCCGTGCAGGCGCTGGGGAAGACTGGTGATAGGGCGATGGCCGGGTTGATCGAGAAGTCGCTCGACGATGAGGAGCCGCTGGTGCGCGTATCCGCTGCCGGCGCGCTCGCCATGCTAAATCAACCGCTCGGATGGGAACGGCTGAGCGGATCGGCGAAATCCAGGAATCCAGAAGAACGGAGCGCCGCGCTGCGGACGCTCGGTCTGTTAAAGAAAGCCGCATCCTTCCCCGAACTCGAAGCCGCGCTGGGAGAGACGCAGCCCTCCGTGCGGGCCGCAGCCGTGTCGGGGTTGGGCGATCTTGGTGAGAGGAAGGCCGGCCCCTTGTTGCTCAAGGCGTTGCATGATCCGATCCCGGTTGTCCGGGGCGCCGCCGTGAGCAGTCTGGGGAAATTGCAATACCGCGACGCGCTCCCTGCATTGAAACAAAGCCTGAACGATCAAAACCCAGGGGTCAGGGCGGATGCCGTCGAGGTGTTGTTGGAGTTCGGCGTGCCCTATGATGAGGTTGCAGGAGTGGTGCGCGAGTTGAAGAATGATAATAGTCCGCGCGTGCGGGATCGCGTGGCCAAATCGCTTACAAAAGCACGGGGCAAATCTGTTCAGGACGCCATCGGTACGTTGCAGCTTCTTCTCCAGGACCCCTTGCCCCTGCCGAGAATGATGGCAGCCAGAGCGCTTGGTCACATTAAAAGTGAGCAGACCGGCAGCCTCCTGAAACAGGCCTTGCACGACCAGGACGAGGCGGTGCGGGCCACGGCGGCCGGTGCCCTGATCCGCTGGTTGGATGGGAAGGCTGGAACCGGCAAGGGTGACCCGATCGAGGGGTGACAGGGGGTGCTTGACACCTCACCCGGCGTTGCAGTATAAAAAGCCGTTTCTAAACCGCGCAGGACGGCCCGCCGATAGGTTGAGTCACCCACACGGTTCGAGAAACACGGTCTAAGCCATAGTCGGTCAGTTTATCGCGATCCATTCACAAGGAGGCAGTGTCATGGAGAAGAAGGGTGTATTGTTTGTCGTTGTTATGGTGGCGGTGGCGTTTCTCGCCATGCCCCTCACCTCGTTTGCCGGCGGGACCATTTCAGGTAAGGTGACCTATGCCGGCAAGGCCGAGGAGAAGGATTTCTCCTTCGCCAAGTTCCCGAATCCGAAATTCTGCCCGAAGATTCCCAAAAAGGAACTCTCTCAGGGCGACAAGCGGATCCTGAAGACCATCGAGGTCAATGGTGGTGGTCTCAAGGGCGCCGTGGTGGCGGTGGCCGACGTCGAGGACAAGGCGTTCGTCGACGGCTACAAGGGCACCGAAGTCGTGGCCGAGTTCTGCGAGTTCCAGCCGTACACGGGCGTGGTGGTCAAGATGAAGAATTTCCACGTCGAGAACCATGACAGCGATCCGGACGATCCGAAGTCGTTGAAGGGCGTGCTGCACAACCCGCATTCCTTCGAAGTCATGGGCCCCAGTTCCTCGACGATCTTTAATATCGCGCTCGCGGAGAAAGACTCCAAGCTCGACAAGCCGGCGATCATGCGCAAGCAGGGCTCCATGCTCCGCCTGCAGTGCGACCAGCATGAGTTCATGCAGTCGTTCTTCTGGCCGGTGAACAACCCGCACTTCGCGGTGGCGGGCAATGACGGCTCCTTCGAAATCAAGGACGTGCCGGCGGGCAAGCACAAGCTGACGGTCTGGCATCCGTTCGTGGGCAAGGGCAAGGCGGTTGAAGTCGAAGTCGATGTGCCCGAAGGCGGTAAGGCGACGGTGACCGCCCAAATCAAGTAGTCGTTTCGGTTCACGTGCAAGAGAAGGGCAGTGGCGGGCAACCGTCACTGCCCTTTCTGTTTCTATGCTCCGCGTCCTCAGTTGCCTTTGCAATGAGGCTCTGGGTAAGATGACACGTCCTGACGCAGGACGATCAAAAAGGTCTTTGTTTTTCGAGGACATCCGTGCCACGCGAACTCTCACTCGCCGAAATCTTCCAACTCGGCTATTACTGGGAAACGAAAATCCTATTAACCGCCGTCAAGCTGGACCTGTTCTCTGCAATCGACACCAAGCCGCGCACAGCGGATGAAGTGGCGCAGCGGATGGGCGCGGATGCGCGCACGTTGGAGCTGCTCATGAATGCGCTTGTGGCGACGGGCGTGCTGACGAAAGACGGCGACCGGTTTGCCAACACCTCGGTGGCTCAGACCCATCTGGTGAAAACCTCGCCAGGCTACATCGGTCATCTGCTGATGCTTCACGATGCGGAATGGAACAACTGGGGCAAGCTGGAAGAATCCGTGAAGACCGGACGCTCGCCGGTTACCCAGCACGTGTTTGAAACCGATCCGGAGCTGGGGGCCAGCGTCCTGTCCGTGCTGCACCGGATCGGCGAGCAGAGCGGACCGGCACTGGCCAAGCGGCTGGCGCTGGGGGAGGCCAGGACCATGCTCGATTTAGGCGGCGGCGCCGGCACCAATGCCATCGCATTTTGCACCGTCTATCCGGATCTGAAGGCGACCGTGTTCGATCTGCCACAAACGCTGCGGGTGACGGAGCGGACTGTCAAACAAGCGGGATTGGAGGATCGGATTACGCTGAAGCCCGGCAATTTCAACAAGGATTCCCTCGGCGCGTCGTACGACATCGTGCTGATGTCGGACATTCTGCACTATCAGGATGATCGGATGAATGCCGCGGTGGTGAAGAACGTGCACGCCCATGTGAATCCTGGCGGCCGGCTGGTGATCAAAGACCGGTTTCTGGACGATACGGGAACCGGCCCGGCCTGGACCACGGCTTTCGCGGTGCACATTCTTGTGAACACGGAAAAGGGCCGGTGCTATCGGACCGCCGATGCGATGCGGTGGATGACAGACGCGGGCTTCAGCAGCGTGATCGAACTCGAGCAAACTGCGGTGGTGGAAGGGAAGAAGTGCTGAGTCCTGAGTGCTGAGCGTTGAGTTTTTCGAAACTGAAAACTGAGAACTGATAACTCATTACTGGAGTCAAGGACGACATGGCGGAGTTTCTCAAGCAATCGGGGTTTTTTGGCACACACGCGACGATGGGCGCGGACCTCAGCCAGCTCATGGCGGCCGTATTTACGACCCTGTTTGTGATCGGCTGGTTGCAGGCGCGCCAGCGGCAGGGGCACGTGCATCATTGGCTGATGCTGAGCGGCATGATCGCCATGCTGGCGTTTTTCACCAGCTATTACCTCTTCCGGTCGCTGGGCGTGCTGGCCTTTGAAGGGAAGGAAGGCTTCGGAGGATCGGAAGCCCTGTATCACAATGTATTTATTCCTCTTCTGACCTTCCACATCATGTTGGTGGTGATCGGTATCGTCATGGCGGTCTACATGATCGTGCTGGGATTCCGCTCGCAGGCTATCGTCGAAGGCAAGCGTGTGCTTCGCGATGCCCTGCTGCAGACCTCCTGGGGGAAAGTCGGGAAAATTTTCGGCAGCATCGCGGCGGTCCTCGTCGGACTGTTTCTCTGGCGCGTGGCGACAGCGGGATTCTCGGTGCGTAAGCTGGAAGTCTATCTCGGGTTCGTGATCCTGATCGGGATCGTCTTTGCCGTGGAAATGGCCATTCAGCGGATCTGGCCGAACGGCGAACGGCGGCACCGGGCGCTGGGTCTGTTTACGATGATCGTCTATTGCGTGCTGTTCGTGACCGGCAGTCTCACGTACACGATGCTCTACATTCTGTATCCGGGGAAAATTGGGTAATGCCATGCTGACCTGCGGCTGCGGACGCTGGATGCATACGGAAGGAATCGAAGAGCGGATGGATGGCCGCGCGTCGGCCTGGTTCGTACGATTCGCATGTTGCGGGTGCCACTGGAAAGTCGGGACGGAAGCGCCGGTGGCTGAGGCAGCCTCACTGGTGGACCGGCTCATGTGGACCGACGAGGCCCGGCATGTGCTGGACCGCATGCCGCCCTACGTCGCGCCGCTTGTCCGCCAAAAGGCCGAGGACTATGCGCGCTCGAAAGAACAACGGGTCATCTCTTTTACCTTGCTGGCCCAGGCGCAAAATGGCGGGACGGTCGCGTGGGATCTTGAAGCCGAGCGGCGGCTGGATAATGTGCCGGGGCCGGTCCGTGCCATGGCGAAAGTCGAATTGGAACGGACCGCGCTGGAGCGAGGGCAGGCCACGGTGACCGTCGAGCTGATGGAAGAAGTCAAAGCCAAGTATTTCGGAATGGCGGCGCAAAAGACGTAAAAGGTAAAACGTGGGGGCGGGGCTTCGCCTTACGTTTCACGCCTAACGAGCTCATTATGTTGCATCGGATGGCCTTGCGGGTGCTCCCTTCCCTGGCGCTGGCAGTGACGGCGGAGCCAGTCCGCAAGCGCAAGCGGCTGGTGATGCTTGCCCCTGGCCTCGTGGCTTTTGTCATCTACCGCCTGACGAAACAGATCGTCCCGCTTTCGGATGCGATCATGTTGCTGGCAGTGAGCGGTGTGGTGTCGGCGGCGACGGCGGTCTGGTCCTATCGGATGGGACGCCAGGTGTCTCTTGCTCAAGTGAGGCGCGAAGACGGCATGCGCCGGCTGGCCTGGCTGGTCGGATGGATTGGATTCGTCTACGGCGTGCAGTTGTCCTTGATGGTGCTGGCCTTGCTGAAGATTCTGGTGAATTACGATTTTCTCCAGCATCCGGACGGCCCGGCGATGATGGCGATCATCATTGCCTGTACGTCTGTCGCGCGCGATGCGTTCGAGATCGGACATGTCCGCCGCCTCCAGCGGCAAGGCGAACCGATCGTGACATTTCCAGACGGTGCGAGCTTCAGAGACACCGCCGGTGCTCGAACCGGGCAGATCGTCCGGTGGGCGCTGTTCCCAGCGTTGGGTTGTGCGGTGGTGGCGGTTGCTCTGGGCATGGTGCATGACCAGGCGGCAACAGGGTTGGCCCAGTTGATCCTGGTGACGCTGTGCGCCGGGAGCCTGTCCGTGTGGGCGTATTTGGCGGGCGAACAACGGCCCGGCGGGTGGAGCGCCATGATGAGCGCGGCCGGATGGATGGAACTGTTTCGCTATTGGTGGTGGCCCGGTCTCGCCTTTGCCGCGACCTATTATCTCTCGTGGGCTGGGCTGTTGTTCTTCGTGATGCACACTGACGTGAGTGGCAGCCTGACGCGGGGAGTGATTGCCGGTGCCGTGGCCGGTATGATGGCGATGTATTGTTATTACCTGGGGCATCGCCGCCATGTGGAAAATCAGCTTCGCCAGATAGTCCCGCCTTCCCTGTTGCGCTGCCCGTTTGTGATGGGTATTCTGTCGAAGCAGCCGACTCTGGGACGAGGCGGCCCGCCGCCTGGGGTGATGTCCACGATTCCCTCTCCGACGGTCATTGCGGGAAAGCACAGTTGAGCCAAGCATGATCAATCATTTTCAGTCAAAGCCAGTTGCATGGGCTGCCATCATGTTCGTGCTGGCGCTGCTCGCGGTGCCGCTCGGTGCCGCAACCGTGGCAGAGAACAGTGCGGGGCCTGCAACCGAGACGGCCACGGATGTCTATTACAAGACGCCGGGTGTTCCCAATGGTCCGCCGGCGCCGGCAGGTGATGCGTCGGCCTATCCCCGCTATGGCTCACTGGACAACCGCACGTTCGTCTGGTTTGTCACCCAGCAGCACACCTATTTCGGCGGCTTCGTGCTCGCACTTCCCATTTTCTGCGTGATCCTGGAGTTTGCCGGTCTCGTCACGCGCGACCGGGCGGCGGCGCTACGGTACGACCAGACGGCCCGGGACTTTCTGCGCGTCGCGCTGCTGGCGATGTCGCTGACGGCTGTGGTCGGGAGCCTGATGCTGGGGCTGTTCATCTGGTTCTATCCGGGCTTCATGCAGTACATGGGCGGGACATTCAAGGCGATGATGCCCGTCTATGCCTTCGTCTTCAACGCGGAAGCCCTGTGCCTGATCGCCTACTACTACACCTGGAACCGCATGGCGTCGCCGGCGCTGAAATGGTTCCATGCAGCGATCGGCATCCTCTCCAACATCTTCGGTGCGATGCTGTTGTTTCTGGCAAACAGCTGGATTGCCTTCATGATGTCGCCGGCCGGTGTGGATGCCCAGGGGCGCTTTCTGGGTAATGTCTGGCACCTGATGCACACGGCGCTCTGGAATCCGCTCAATGTCCACCGGTTTCTTGCGGACATCATGTCCGGCGGGGCCGTGGTGCTGGCCTACGCGTCGTATCGGTTTTTGACGAGCAAGTCGGAGGAGGAGCGGGCCTACTACGATTGGGTCGGGGCGGTGTTCCTGATCGTGACGGTGGTCGCGCTGTTGCCGATGCCTTTTGCGGGCTACTGGCTGATGCGGTCGGTGTATGCGTTCCGGCAAAGCATGGGCGTGACGATGATGGGCGGGCTGCTGACGTGGCTGTTCGTCGTGCAGGCGCTCCTGATCGGCGTGCTGTTTCTCGGCATCAACTATTACCTCTGGCAGAGCATGGGGCGGCTGCAGGGAGGGCAACGCTACGAGCAGGCGTACAAGTACCTGATCCTGGGGCTGACGGGCTGCATTTTCGTGTGGCTGACGCCGCATACGGTGATGATGACCGGAAGCGAAGTGAAAGCCATGGGAGGCGCGCAGCATCCGGTGGTCGGCAATTACGGCGTGATGTCGGCCAAGAACGGCGCGGTGAACGTGATGATCTGCCTGACGGCCTTGAGCTATATCTTCTACCGGCGCGCGAATCGTACGATCACCGTGCCCTGGGCGCGCAAGGGGAACATCCTGCTGGCCGCGTTGTTTGGCGCCGGCATGGTGAACATCGTCTGGCTGGCCATTTACGGGTTCTATGTGCCGGCCAGTGTGCGCGTGGGGCTGTCATCGCCGCAGGCGTTTACCACGCTGACGGCCGTCGTAGCCGGGTTGTTGCTCAATCGCGCGATGCTGCGCGGGGCGATCGTGCATGGTTCGGTGGTGTGGGGAAAAATGTCCGTCCGGGGCATGGTGACGCTCTTTGGGCTGGCGGCTTCCTTCACGTGGGTGATGGGACTCATGGGCTATATTCGCTCGTCAGGCCGGTTGGCCTGGCATGTCAACGAACTGATGCCCGATGCCTCGCCCTGGGCCTATACCCCCACGCTGGCTTTTGCGGCCAAGATGGTGACGGTGAACATGGTGGTATTCTGGATGACGGCATTGCTGCTGTTCTGGCTCAGCAGCCGCGATCAGCGCCCGCTTCCCCAAATGGATGCGGCGATGGAGAACCGGCCGCTCTTTCCGCCGTCGCCGCAGGAGGCGCAGCCGTCATGAAGCATGTGGCAGGAATGGCGTCCGTCGGCGCGCTGGTCGTGTTCTGCGCGTTCTCCGTTCCGATGTCGGCCCAATCGGCCGGCTTGTTGGTGCTGGATGAGTACAGTGCCAAAGACGCGGACGGGTTCCCGACGGCATGGAAGGCGCAGCGACAGGAGACGAAAGCGAGGAAACAATACACGGTTCAATCCGAGAAGGGCATGACGTTTCTGGCAGCCAAGGGCGCCGATCAGCGGGTCTACAAGCGGATCGCCTGGGATCCCAAGGCCATGCCGATCGTCACGTGGCGCTGGCGGGTGAAAAAAGCGCCGGCTGGAGCCGATCCGATCGCGGCGGTCTTTGTCTCGCTGGACACGGATCTGCTGGTCATCCCGGTGGCCACGAAATATGTCTGGAGCCAGACCAAGGACGTCGGCACGATGACGGAAGGCGGGCTGTTCGACGCCTCCGAGATTGTCTTGCAGAAAGGCTCAAGAGGATTTGGGGAGTGGGTGGAGCAGCGCGTGAATGCGTATGAAGATTTCAAGCGCATCCATCGGCACGAACCGGCGGCCCAGGCCTGGGGGATTTCCCTGCTGGGCGGACCCGGCGTGGAAGTGGATTTTGGGCCGATCATTGTGACCGCTCCGTAACCGTCTCGTCGAGACGCGCTGGCCATGTCGCTGATTCAGGCAGAGTCGGTTCAACTCGGTCCGCGGAAGGTCGTGGATATGGCCTTCGGTGCGGCGGTCATGGGGACGGTCGGCACGTTGATCGGCTGGTTCATGGGCGGCAGTGCAATCCCGATCACCGGCGCGTTGGGCGTCGCGCTCGGTCTGGTCGTCGGATGGCTGGGAGGGAGGCGGTTTCTGGTCAGCATTTTGATCGGGACCGTCTTCGGCGGGCTGCTCGCGTGGCTGGTCGCCGGCTTCGAGAAGATTTCGTGGGGAGCCGGCGCGGGCGCGGCAATGGGGGGATTTCTTGGCGTGCAGGCATCCATGCTGCTGGATCTGTGGGCGGAACGGAAACTGGCGGCTCCGCCGTCGGATTCGCAGCTGTAAGAAAAACAGGAAAGGTGCCGGGTGAGCATGGAGAATAAGAACGTTCTGATCGGGTCGATTATTTTTGTCTTTGCCTCGTTTGTGCTGATGATCGGGTTGCTGGTTCACGAATCGTATAAAGCGAAGAAGCAGCACGAGCTGTTGGCGTCGGTCAAGACGGAGCATCGGCCGGTGGCAGCGGTTGCCGCACGGGACTTTTCGATGTACAAGACGCTGGTGGGCGATGAAGGTCGCGAAATGATCCAGATTCCAGAAGGCCCCTTCACGATGGGAAGCTCGGAGGGCGATCCTGACGAAGTGCCCGAGCATCAGGCCTACCTCAAGACCTTTTATATGGATAAGAAGGAAGTCACGCAGGCGGAATACGACCGGTTCCTCAGGATGACCAAGCGGAACAAGCCGGGATTCCCGGTGTTCGAAGACGACCAGGCAAAAATTTTAAAGCCCGAATTGCCCGTGATCGGTGTGTCGTGGTTGGACGCGGAGGCCTATTGTAAATGGGGGGGCAAGCGGCTTCCGACCGAAGCGGAATGGGAGAAAGCCGGCCGCGGCGAGGGCCGGCGGCGCTACGCCTGGGGCGATACGTTTGTGCCTGGCCAGGCCAACGTGGACGGCAGGGAGGACGGGTTTCAGTATCTCGCACCGCCCGGCGTGCTTGAGGCCGGGCGAAGTCCCTATGGCCTCTATGACATGACGGGCAATGTTGCCGAGTGGGTGGCAGACTCCTACGACGAAAATTACTACAAGAAGACGCCCTACCGGGATCCCCCGGGGCCGGAAGAGGCGGACCTGAAGGTCATTCGTGGCGGGTCCTGGCGTGAAACGTCGCATAACGCCCGGCTGTCGAAACGGTTTGCGGCCAAGAAATGGCGGACGGACAGCACGATCGGCATCCGGTGCGCGCGCGATGCGGACGAGTCCCGCCTCCGAGTGAAGAAGTAGCCTCCCGATTCATGCGCGACATTATTTCCCGCGGGACGAGAGGCCAGCCAGAAGTTTGCGGCCATGATTGAAACACGTTTCAAGATCGCGATGCTGGTCGTGGTGGCGATCTTTGCCAGTTTCCCGATCATGGGCATTCTTCGCGGAACGACGCTCCCGCCAATCGGGCCGGACCTCCCGGAAGCGCCCGCGGTCGATGCGCAAACGGCCGGTGCCGATGAATCTCCGATCGAAGAGGCGGCGGTCGGCATTCCCGCCGGGCCTTTTATACGCGGCACGATCGCCGGAGGATTTGATGAGCAGCCGGTGAAATCGATCCATCTCGACGCCTACACGATCGGCACATATGAAGTGACGAACCATCACTATGCCGCATTTGTGGCAGCGACCAATCATCGCAAAGCCGGGCCGCCGTCCCGCTACGCAAAAAATATGACGCGCATGCGAGGCATCAATCAGCCGGTGGTCTATGTGTCGTGGGACGACGCCGAGGCCTATTGTCGATGGAAGGGGAAGCGGTTGCCGACCGAAGCGGAGTGGGAGAAAGCCATGCGAGGAGGCGACAAGCGTTTGTGGCCATGGGGCAATGAGGTCGATCCATTGGCATCCAATTGGGCGGTGGCAAAAGATGGCTACGAGGTGGCGGCGCCGGTCGGTTCATTTAAACGGGATGTCAGTCCGTTCGGAGTCGTTGACGGGGCCGGCAATGTGATCGAGTGGGTTGCTGACTGGTACGGGGAGGGCGCCTATCGCGATCCTGTCGACAAAAATCCCAAGGGACCTGAATTCGGAACGTTCAGAGTGCTTCGCGGAGGCGGATACACGACGTCAGGAACGGACGTCCGCGTGACCAGTCGAAACAAAATGGTGCCGGATTTTCGGGATGAGACGATCGGCTTTCGCTGTGCTGTTTCCGGCGTTCAGAACGAGGGATTCACGCAGGCGGTGAAAGGGGGGAAAAGTCACAAGAAGTCAAAGTAGTAGAGAATGAGAAAGACGGCCAAAATTATATTGACAACCATGCCAGCCAAAACTACAATATCGAAGGTTTTCGAGTTTTTTCCCATCTCTACCCCATCGCCTCTCGCGTGTGCATGCGCGTCGTGAGCTTTAGCATAGGGATGAGAAATCTGTCAACTAACGTCAAGGAGACAACATGGACGCGGCACAGAACGATAGCCAGGTCAAACTTGGCAAGATGATTTTTTATATCACCCTCGCGGTGGGCCTGTGGTTTTTCTACTGGTTTGCCGGCATTCAATGTCCGTGCTGATCCGCCATACTTTTTAAGGGGGAGTCTTGCAATGGAAATGATGATTATCAAGGCTATCACCAATCCAATCTTCTGGTTTGCTCTTCTGGCCTTCGGTGTCGTCCTGCTGTTCGTCGGGAAAAAGATGAACATCCTGAATAACACGGCGTATGCCGCGATGGTGTCCGTCGTCATCGTGGTCGCCTATTTCCACATTGTCGATCATTACCTGATGGAAATGCAGGGACTGGACTACTGGTATCTCTTTAGAAAGTAATCGTTGCCGCATCGGAACATTGTGAAACTGAAAATCATGAGACGGTTGTCAGGGAGGTATACCATGGGTCGTCAAAACGGAAAGAAGATCTGGTCGATCATGGCGCTCTGCGCGATGATTGGCTTCCTTCTTCTGCCGGTCGCCACTTCGTTGAACGCGCTTGCGAGCGGAGGGGGCGAGGCGCCGCCGGCTCCTGCAGTCAAGGCGGAGGGGGAGAAGAAGGACGAGGCCAAGGTCGAGAAAGGCCGGGATGTCTATTATAAGACCGAGGGCATCGTCTCGGGAGCTCCGGCCCCAAAGACGGTGGACGGCCCCAGGGACTACCCGCGCTATAACTTCGAGAGCCGCGTGCTCCTGTGGTTTGCCAACCAGCAGCATTTGTATTATGGCAGTTTCGTCCTGGCGGTACCCATCTTCTGTATGATCATCGAGTTCATGGGGGTGGTCACCAAGGACAAGGCGATGGCGAAGAAGTACGATCAGCTCGCCTATGACTTTATCAAGATCAGCCTGACGGCCTACTCGCTGACGGCCATCCTTGGCGGCATTCTGATCTTTACCTTTCTGACTTTGTATCCTGCGTTCTTCGGGTATCTCTCCAGCATCTTCCGCCCCGTCATGCACATCTACGCGTTGATGTTCGTGGCCGAGAGCGGCACCCTCTATATTTACTATTATGGATGGGACAAGATGAAGGAGGGGTTCCTGAAGTGGATTCACCTCAGCATGTCGGTGATCCTGAACGTCATTGGGACTCTGCTGATGATGCTGGCGAATTCCTGGATCGGGTTCATGATGTCTCCAGCCGGCGTGGATGAGCAGGGCCGCTTCCTGGGCAATATCTGGCACGTGATCCATACGGCGCTGTGGAACCCGCTGAACGTGCATCGCATTCTGGGCAATATGGCCTTCGGCGGTGGCGTGGTGGCGGCCTATGCGGCGTACCGGTTCCTCTCCGCGAAGACCGACGAGGAGCGGGCCCATTATGACTGGATGGGCTATATCGCGATGGCCCTCGCCGTTGCGTTCTTGATTCCGCTGCCATTCGCCGGCTACTGGCTGATGCGCGAGGTCTATGCCTACCGTCAGCAGATGGGGATCACGCTGATGGGCGGGCTGCTGGCGTGGCTCTTCATCATCCAGGCGACCATGATCGGCATTCTGTTTCTGAGCACCAACTACTACCTGTGGCAGGCGCTCGGAAGAATGCGCGGCGCGGAAAAATATCAGCGGTACATCAAGTATCTGGTGTTTGTGCTGGTGTGCGGGTTCCTGATCTTCATCACGCCGCACACGATGGTCATGACGCCGGCTGAGCTCAAAGCCATGGGCGGCCAGCAGCACCCGGTGTTGGGGAACTACGGTGTGATGTCGGCCAAGAACGGCGGCATCAACGTGATCATCACCACGACGGTGCTGAGCTTTATCTGGTATATGCGCGGGAACAAGGAGCCGATGGTGCCGTGGAAGAATTTCGGGAACATCTTCATGGGGGCGTTCTTCGGTTTCGCCTATGTGAATATCATCTGGCTTGCCGTCTACGGCTACTATATCCCGGCAAACGTCCGAGTCGGGCTGTCGGTGCCTCAAGTCGCCACGACGCTGTCGTGCCTCTTCTTCATGACTGCTCTGAATGGCTTCATGTTGAAGGGGGCCAAGCAGATGGGACCGATCGAATGGGGCAAGATTTCTGTGCGGTCCCAGTACGCGATCATCATGCTGGCGACGGCATTCACCTGGATGATGGGGCTGATGGGCTACATCCGGTCGTCCGTGCGTCTGTTCTGGCATGTGAATGAGATCATGCGCGATAACTCGCCCTGGGCCTATACGCACACGGTGGGTTTTGCCGCCAATATGATTTCATTTAACGTGCTGTTTTTCTGGATCAGCATTCTGTTCGTATTCTGGCTGGGAACGTTGGGGGCCAAGAAAGTGCCGGTTAATGTAAAGGCTCATGTGCCTGGCCGGGTGCCCGAGCCTGCGCACGGACATTAATCCTCGGTTGATTGCTTGATTTCTTATGATCTGGTCCCCGCCTAAGCGGGAACTGGGTGAGGGAGGGCTGTGAAGTGAAAGAGTTACTG
Organism: Nitrospiraceae bacterium; assembly: GCA_009692155.1. Taxonomy (GTDB): domain Bacteria; phylum Nitrospirota; class Nitrospiria; order Nitrospirales; family Nitrospiraceae; genus 2-02-FULL-62-14. The sequence goes on along the minus strand of SHZW01000006.1, from coordinate 15,649 downwards.
GTAGCCGCACTGAGTATGGGGTGGGGAGTGCTGGCAGTCCTGGCGGGATTGCTGGTGTACAACTTCACCAAGGGGAATAAAGACGGAGCCTTCAAGATCTTTATTGGCATGCTCGCCACGCTCATGATCTTCATGGCGATTACCAATTATAGGGACAACTTCTTCGCCGAATCTCGCTTGCTGCCTGTCTCGCTGGTGTTGATCACCGCGACGACCTTCATGATGGCGCTCTATTTCTCCAACGTCAGCGCGCTCTTGAAGATCGGCGGGTTCATGTTCCTCGTCGCGGCGGCGCTGTCCGGCTACGGGAACTGGCTGCCGCAGGTGGAAGGCGGGTTTCCGCCCCCAGACGTGAAGTTGGTTTTCGACGCCATGTCGTCTCAGCAGTTGGCCGATGAGGGTGAAAAAATTATCTTCGGCGGGATCGGGCAGAGTTCCGTGCAGGGCGCGATCGGAAAGGGCCAATGCCCGCTCTGTCACGGGTTCCAAAAGGGGTTCCTGAGCGAGCGTGCGCCGAACCTGTTCGGCCTTCCAGAGCGCGCGGAGAAGGAGCGGCTGACGGATCCGAACTACCACAAGGGTGAGCCGCAGAAGCGTGCCTACGTTGACAAGGAATCGTGCCCCGGGTGCGGGACCGCGACGACGGTCCAGGAATACATCGCCGAATCGCATTCCTGCCCGAATTGCTATGTTGCCCCCGGCTTCGGCGTGAAGGGCACGAACGACAAGGAAAGCCCCATGCCGAAGATCCATAAGCCACCGATATCTTTGTCGCTGCCTGAGTTGGCGGCGGTGGATACCTGGCTCTACGTGCGCGAGGGCAGGGAAGCGCCATCATACGAAGACATTATCAAGTCCTACGAAAAGTTTGTTCCGGAAGCGGATCGGCCGAAGCAGCAGGATGATAAGGCGGCAGGCCCCACGCAGCTGCTGGCCGACGGCACTGAGCCGGTCGATCAGATTTTTGCGAAAGGGCAGTGCGTGGTGTGCCATACCATCCCGGGGATTCCCGGCGCAACCGGCACCCAGGGCCCCAAGCTCGAAGAAGGGACGAATGCACCGAACCGGATCCATGACCCGGCTTATAAAGGGACTGCAAAGAACACGCAGGAGTACATCATGGAGTCCGTCGTGTTGCCGAGCACCTACGTTGTGAAAGGGTTTCCTGATAACTTGATGCCAAAGATATTCGGGCAGAAACTGAGTGCTGGTGCGCTGAAGAAGATTGTGGATTATCTGTCTCAAGTGAAAGCGGGCGCGCCGCCACCGAAGATTTCGTAAATCCAGTTTCTTGCGTGTATTAAAGGGAGTGAAGAGATGAAAGCACTAATGTCAGTCGGCGCAGTGGTGGGAGTGATCGCGTCGCTCGTCCTGCTGGGCATGATCTTCGGAGTGATTCCGGCTTCGACCGTGCATTTGGTCGAAGGCTATATGCCGATGCAGATGCTCTTCGAGTTGTCCATCTTTGTGGCCGGCTTCACAGGGCTGAGCTACATGCTGAACTCGATGGGGATGACGATCTCTCGGTTCTGGCAGGGGATTGGCTTCGTTGCGTTTATTCTGTTCTACCTCAAGAGCCGTATCTATCCGCCCATTCCGTTCAGCGTCCGGGCCATGTATGGCACGGTCACGATGGTGGCCGTCTTCATGTGGATGTCGAGCAACGAGGAAGATTGGAAGAAATTCAGACAGCCCATTCTTAACGTGATGGATGGCCTCACGCCGTTACACAAGGGTTTGCGGACCTTCTTTTTGATCGCGATCCCTCTTGGCTTGTGGGGCTTTGCTTACCAGTCGTTTGTCCCTCAGGGGGCCGGTGCCGACGTCGACGAGCCGATCGAGCTGAGGACCGTGCATCCGGCTCCTCCGGCGAGCACCAAGGTGCATGGAAAGACCTTTGTGCTCCAAACTTCGCAGAATCCCTACCGGGCCAATCCGGAAGGCAAGTACGATCAGGAATACAGCAACAAGCTCATTGTCGAGCAGTCGATGGGCCGCCTGATGCAGGAGAATGCCAATCCGTGGGATCCGAAAGCGGAAGGCTATCTGAAAAACGTGCGGGAAGGCGGCGAGATCTTCTTCCAGAATTGCCACTTCTGCCACGGAGATAACTTGAACGGGCGCGGGTTGCATGCGTTTGCGTTCAATCCGATTCCGGCGAATTTCACCGATCCCGGGACGATCGCGCAATTACAGGAAACATTTATCTTCTGGCGCGTGTCCAAGGGAGGCCTCGGTCTTCCCCGTGAAGGGTTCCCCTGGGCCTCGGTCATGCCGCCCTGGGAGCAGCACCTGACGACCGACGAAATCTGGAAGGTCGTATTGTTCGAATACTGGCACACTGGCTATTATCCTCGGACGTGGGATTAATCCCGCATTCAATCGGTGAAGGGGTACAACACCATGAAGCAAGCTGGGTTGACGAGTAAAGCAGTCCTTATTCTCGCGGCCGCGTTCGCGATCACGATGGTCTCGGGCAGCGCCGGTGTCTCGATCTTTGCTGAGGAAGCCGGGAGCGGGCTGCCGGCCGGGTTCAAAAAAGGTGATCTGGCTCCGCTGCCTGCGGCTGAGATGATCGAAGCCGGGAAGCGTGTCTATTTCACTAAGTGTGTCTGGTGCCATGGGGTTGATGGTGCGGGTGACGGCCCGGCTGCCGACCGTCTCTGGCCGCGCCCGAGAAACTTCAATCAGGGCACCTTCAAGATTCGGCACACGGCCAGCGGTGAGTTGCCGCTGTTCGATGCCCAAAAGCCGACCAAGGGACAGAACGACTTGTATGAAACTGTGACCCATGGCCTGCCGGGATCGGCGATGCCGTCCTGGGAAGGCATTCTGACGGACGAGCAGCGGTTGCAAGTTCTGTCCTTTGTAACAAACCAGCTCGTGAAAGACCGGAAGTTCGATGACAAGGCGACTGAGACTGTGACGGTGCTTGATTGGGATCAGCTCTTGAAGGCACAGATCAAGGCAACCCCGGAGAGCATCGAAAAGGGCAAGCAACTCTTCCTCGACAAGAAGTGCATCGAGTGCCATGGCGCTGAGGGCCGTGGCGACGGCAATGCCTTCAATCTGAAGGATGACTGGGGATTCTCCATTCAGCCGGCTAACCAGCACAAGTGTTGGAACTTCAGAGGAAGCCGTCAGGATGCCTATAACGTGAAGAACATCTTCCGGACGTTCTCCACGGGAGTTAACGGCACGCCGATGCCATCGTTTGCGGATAACACCACAGTCGAGGAGCGGTGGCACATTTCGAACTTCGTGCAATCGCTGTGCGAGCGGGATGCCAAGGGGAACCCGCTGGAAATCGATCTGCTCACCGACAAGCCGAAGGTCAAGTTTGTGATCCTGTCTGGAACCGTGGAGGGCGAAATCCCGGACGATCCGGAGAACGAGCTGTGGCAGAAGCGTGAGCGCCGCATTGTGCTGCTTGGCGGACAGATCACGCACAAGCCCCGGAACTTCGTGAATCGTCTCGACGATGTCTGGGTCAAGTCGCTGTATAGCGCGAAGGACAAGCAGATCGCGTTCCTGTTCCAGTGGGATGACCGGACGAAGAGCGTCGCCAAGGAAGCCGGAACCAAGATTCCCTGGCAGCCGACTGAAGTGAACGTTGAAACCCATGGTGTGAAGGAACAGGCCCCCAAGACGGGCGAAGAAGGATCGATCGCGGGCGGTCAGAACAAGTACCCGGTCTACAACGATGCCATCGCGATCCAGTTCCCGGTCAAGTGGCAGGAGCTGCCGCCACCGGAAAAGCCGCGGTACCTGTGGGGAGATGAGAAGTACCCGGTGGATATCGTGAAGTGGGAGGCGGACGGGTCGTTGCGTGCCTTCGTGGGAACCGGCTGGGACAAGGATTTCGAAGACCGTGAGGACTACACGGAGAAGCTGAAGCTGGCGAAGGCCGAGTGGAAAGACGGTCAATGGAGTGTCATGATCAAGCGGCCCCTCAAGGCTGATTATGATGAGGACGTGAGGTTCGAGGTCGGCAAGTATATCCCCATGGTGTTTTTTGCGTGGGATGGCCACAACGGAGATGCCGGCCGCAAGATGGCCGTGTCTGCGTTTTATTACCTCGTCCTTCAGCCGCCGATCCCGAAGGAAACCTACATCTATCCGACTTTGATCGCGGTGGGTATCGTGATTCTGGAAGGATGGATTCTGACGAGACGGACCAATCGTAAGAAGGGCAAAGCCTAAATAATCCCTTCTGCGAGCAGGGAAGCACAAAAGGGGGTGGGGTAGCCCGCCCCCTTTTTCTTTTCTTGGCGAGGCGTGTTGTGCCTCAGATGATTCCAAATGTAACCGGGGTGCTGGTGGCTGGCGGGAAAAGCCGGCGCATGGGTCGGGACAAGCGCTTTCTTGAGCTTGGCGGGCAGGCTTTGCTGCAACGGGTGCTGTCCGTGCTGCAGAGCCTTTTCGAGGAGGTGCTGGTTGCCCTTGCGGAGCCGCTGCCTCAGCTGACGGGCCAGGGCTACCGCGTAGTGACGGACCTTATTCCCGACTGCGCGGCGCTGGGAGGCTTGTATACGGGGTTGTCCTCGGCCAGCCATTCCAGGATTCTGGCTGTCGGTTGCGACATGCCTTTTTTAAATCCAGCGGTTCTCAGACGTCTCGCTGAGCTTGGCGCGCAATCCGATGTCGTCATTCCAAAGCTGGCGACCGGACTGCAACCCATGCTTGCGGTGTACTCAAAAACCTGCCTGCCGCATTTGGAGCAGATGGCCAGGGCGCAACAATTCAAGGTGCAGGGGTTGGCGGAAGTTCCCGGCCTGACCGTGAAGCTGATTCCCGAGAAGGACTTTCTGGATGTCGATCCCCAACTCCTGTCTTTCTTTAACATCAACACGCCGGCCGACTTCGAGTTTGCCCGGAAGCTGCTGGCCGGATCCGGCCACGACCGCGCATAGGAAGGTCGTGCGAATCAGGCGAACGATACCGTCACCTTGTTCTCCCGTATGAGTTATGCTAAATTGCCGAAGTTATTTTCTTCTGAAAACAAGCGGGGTTAGCCCGCTTGCTCATGAGGTTACCGTAGAAGCCTTCATGAATATGCGGGCGAAGAGGAGAGGGAGTGCCCCACGAGATTGTGCGAGGAAAAGTCACGGAAGCGCTGCGGCAGGCGCTGCAACAGGCCAAGCAAAAAGGGCAGCTCACCGTTGAGACCTGGCCTTCTATTACACTGGATTTTCCCAAACGACCGGAATGGGGTGATCTGGCAACCGCCATCGCCATGAGTCTTGCCTCGCACGAGCGACGCTCTCCGAAAGACGTCGCCCAGATCATCCTCGACAACCTCGACCAGCCCCGGTCTGTCTTCGATCGTGTCGAGATTGCCGCTCCTGGTTTTCTCAATATGACGGTGAAACGCGATCTTTGGATGAAGGTGTTGTCCCAGATCGAAGCCGAGGGCAATGCCTACGGCCAGAATGATCTTGGGAAGGGCCGCCGGGTGCTGGTGGAATATGTCAGCGCGAATCCCACAGGCCCCATGCACGTCGGGCACGGGCGTGGGGCGGCGGTGGGTGATGCGGTCGCCAATCTGTTGCGGGCGTCCGGGTTCGACGTCTCACGCGAATACTATATCAACGATGCCGGCCGGCAAATGAAACTTCTGGGGCAGTCGGTCTATGCCCGTTACCGACAGCGGAACGGCCTGACGGTGGTGTTTCCAGAAGATGGCTATCAGGGTGCGTATGTCGAACAGCTGGCGAAACAGGTGCAGGCGCGTCTGGGTGCAGACCTGGCCGCGCTTCCGTTGGAGCAGGCCCAGCAGCAATGCCAGGAGTTTGCTTATCGGGAAATGCTCGAAGTAATCAGGCAGGATCTCCAGGCGTTTCGTATTGCCTTCGACTCATGGGCCAGCGAGGAATCGCTGCTGTCCGCCGGTGCGGTGACCTCGGCGCTGGAGGAATTGCGCCGGAAGGAATTCCTGTTCGATCAGGAGGGGGCCTTGTGGTTCCGCTCCACGGCCTATGGAGACGAGAAGGACCGGGTGATCCGCAAACAGGACGGCGAATATACCTACCTGGCTTCTGATGTAGCCTACCACCGTGACAAGCTGCAGCGTGGTTACGATCTGCTGATCGACGTATGGGGAGCCGACCATCACGGCTACATCCCGCGCATGCAGGCCGTCGTGCAGGCCCTGGGGTATCCCAAGGACAGGCTGCGCGTCGTACTGGTTCAGATGGTGAATCTGATGCGCGGCGGGAAGAAGGTCGAGATGTCGAAGCGGGCAGGCGAGTTCGTGACGTTGCGGGAAGTGGTGGACGAGGTCGGGGCCGATGTCGCCAAGTTCTTCTTCCTGATGCGATCATCCGACCGGCATCTGGATTTCGATCTTGAACTGGCCAAGCAGCAATCGGCTGATAACCCCGTGTACTATGTGCAGTATGCGCATGCCCGTATGGCCAGCCTGTTCCGGGTTGCGGAGAGCCGTGGGATTGCGGTGCCGAAGCCCAGCGAAGCCGACCTGGAAGCGCTCACCGATCCCGACGAGTTCACGCTGGTTCGAAAATTATCGGCCTATCCCTCGGTCGTGGAGGGCAGTGCCCTGGCGCTCGAACCCCACCGGATCGTATTCTACCTCCAGGAATTGGCGCAGTTGCTGCACACTTTCTATTTCAAGCACCGGATTCTCCCTCCGGCGGCCGAAGGGGATGCGTCTGATGCGGGACAATTTGTGAAGGATGCGACGGTCTCATCGGTGAAGCATCGCGAACAACTCACCCCCCGGTTGACCGGCGCGCGGCTGGCTCTGATGGGGCAGGTGGGGCAGGTGATTCGAAACGGACTGGGGCTGCTGGGAGTGTCGGCTCCTGAGCGCATGTAAGGCGGCATCATCGATGACTGGATTTTCGGTACAGAAGACGGATCTCGGAGGCCAGGCAAGGACCGGCCGTTTGACGACGCCGCATGGAACGATTGCCACTCCCGCTTTTATGCCGGTCGGGTCACTTGGTCCCGTGAAGGGCATCGAGCCGAACGAATTGCAGGCCATGGGCTACGGGCTGATGCTGAACAACGCCTATCATCTTTTTCTGCGCCCGGGCCACGAAGTGATCGCCGGGTTGGGCGGGCTGCATGCCTTCAATGCCTGGCCGGGCGCCATTCTGACCGATAGCGGGGGATTTCAAGTCTTCAGCCTGGCCAAATTGCGCAAGGTGTCCGATGACGGGGTGACGTTCCAATCCCATCTTGACGGTTCCCTGCACCATATTACGCCGGAGCGGGCGATCGAGATTCAGGAAGCGTTGGGGGCGGACATCATCATGGCGTTCGACGAATGCGTGGCCCTGCCGGCATCCCGGGAGCAGGTCGGCGAGGCGGCGCGGCGGACCAGCCAGTGGGCGAGGCGCTGTCTCGCCGCGAAGCGGCGGACGGACCAGGCCCTGTTTGGGATTGTCCAGGGAGGCCTCGATCAGGAGCTTCGGAAGCAATCGGCTGACGACCTCGTGGCGATGGGATTTGATGGCTATGCGGTCGGCGGGCTTTCCGTCGGCGAAGAACCGGCGTTGAGAAATCATACGCTGGGGGCAACGACCGCGCATCTTCCCGCCGATAAGCCCCGCTATTTGATGGGGGTCGGGTTGCCGGATGACCTGGTGGAAGGAGTGGCGCGCGGCATTGATCTCTTCGATTGCGTCGTGCCCTCCAGGCATGGGCGCACGGGCTGGCTGTTTACCTCCTTTGGCCGGGTGCTGATCAGGAACGCCAGGTATGCCAGGGATGAACGTCCCGTTGACCCGTCCTGCGGCTGCCACGTCTGCAAGCGGTATACGCGGGCCTATCTCCATCACCTATTTCTCGTGAAGGAAATGCTGGGGGTTCGCTTGAGCACGATTCATAACCTGTATTTTTATGCCGGCATGATGGAGCAGATCAGGCAGGCTATCGCGTCCGGGACGTTCGCCGAGTTTCGGACCCGTTATTACGAACGGCGGGAGCAATTACGCATGCAGACGGACAGTCCGGATGAGCAGGAAAGCCGGGCGCTGGCGGCAAGCTTGGCGGAAGATGGACGGCCATGAATGTGTTTGAGTCGGTGGCGTGGGCTCAAGGTGCTGGAAGCGGCGGGGGGGTGCCGAGCTCGCTGGTCTCGATCGTGCCGTTTGTCCTGATTTTTGTGTTGTTCTATTTTCTGTTGATTCTGCCTCAGCAGAAGAAGCAGAAACAACAGAAGGGCATGCTGGAGGCCCTGAAAAAAGGGGACAAAGTCATTACCTCGTCGGGCATCTGGGGAACCGTGACGAATCTGGGGAAAGACACCGTCACGCTCCAGATCGCCGACACGACGAAGATCAAGATCCAGCGGGAATATATTGCGCGGACCAGAAGCGAGGAAGAGGAGCAGCAGTAAGGAGCATGAAGCACGCATGAAAAAAGTTGGCGGGCGGTTTGTAATGCTGGCGTTGGTGGTGGTGTTCTCGGTGGTGGCGTTTCTTCCGTCGTATCCGGCCCTGTTCCAGACGCTGCCGCCCTGGTTGAAACGGGCGTTCCCGAACAAGGGAATCGCGCTTGGGTTGGACCTGCAAGGCGGTATCCATCTGGTGCTCGAAGTCGAGGAGGACCGTGCCGTTGAGATTGCCGTGGACCGGTCCGTCAACACGATCCAGGATCTTCTGACCGACAAAAAGATTACGGTTGAGTCGGTCAAGCGCACGGGGTTTGCCCAGGTGACGCTGGTGTTCCCGAAGGGTGACCTGAAGGCGCAGATCCAGAAAATCCTCGAGGGAATTCCAGGGTTCTCGGAAAACGCGGGCGCCGGTTCCGACAGCACCCTGGTCTATGAACTGCCGGAAGGCGAGATCAAGCGAATCAAGGATTCCGCGATCAACCAGGCGCTCGAAACGATCCGGAACCGTATCGACCAGTTCGGAGTGGCCGAGCCGCTGATCCAGCGCCAGGGCCTGAAGCAGATCGTCGTCCAGCTGCCGGGCATCAAGGAGCCGAAGCGGGCCAAGGACCTGATCAAGGAAACCGCGCTGCTGGAATTCAAGATGCTGGATGACACCAACCGGTTGGCGACCGAATTGCCGCAGCGGGTGCTCAAAGGGCAGGAAGAGAGCATCCTCAAGCAACATCAGGACAAAATTCCAGAAGGCGATCAGATTCTGTTCGAAAAGGTCGTCGAGAAGGACAGCGGACGGGAATACCGGATTCCCTATCTGGTCAAAAAGCGCGTCATGCTGGCGGGGGATGTGCTCAGCGACGCGCGCGTGTCCATCGGGCAGTTCAACGATCCGTATGTGGCAGTGACCTTTGATGCCAGGGGGGCCCGCGAGTTCGAGCGGATCACCGAAGAGAACGTCAAAAAACGCATGGCGATCGTCCTCGATAATACGATCTATTCGGCGCCGGTGATTCAGGAGCGGATCAGCGGAGGGCGGGCGCAAATCACGGGGAGCTTCAGCACGCAAGAGGCCAACGACCTGGCCATTGTGCTGCGGGCCGGCGCCTTGCCGGCTCCGCTCAGGGTCATCCAGGACCTCACCGTGGGGCCTTCGCTGGGGAGAGACTCCATTGAAAAAGGCATTCACGCGACGCTGCTGGCCGGTGCCATGGTCGTGCTGTTCATGGCGTTCTATTACCGCCTGTCCGGCGTCATTGCGGACTTCGCCCTGACGCTGAATCTGATCTGCCTGGTCGGCGCGCTGGCGGCGTTGAACGCCACGCTGACGTTGCCGGGCATTGCGGGAATCATTCTCACCATGGGCATGGGCGTGGATTCCAACGTCCTGATTTTCGAGCGCATCCGTGAAGAACTGCGGCAGGGCAAACCGGTCCGCCTGGCGGTCGATGGAGGTTACGACAAGGCGCTGCTGACGATTATCGACTCGCACGTCACGACGCTGATCACCGGCCTGGCGCTGTTTCTCTTCGGGACCGGCCCGATCAAGGGGTTTGCCGTGACCCTCTGTCTCGGCATCGCCATCAATCTGTTCACCGCCCTGGTCGGGACGAAGGTGATCTTTGATGTCATGAACCGCCGCCGGCAGGTCGAACAACTGAGCATTTGAGCACTGGAGGCAGGATTTGTATGCAGGAGCACGCATGATCGAAATTCTTGGAAAAACGAATATAGACTTCATGAGCAAGCGCAAGATCGCGTTTATCTGTTCCGGCGTCTTGATGGCGCTGGGCATGCTGGCGCTTGTGCAGATTGCCCGGGGGGCCGCCAATCTCGGCATCGACTTTGCCGGAGGCACGGCGGTCCAGCTGAAATTCGATCAGCCGGTCCGGACCGATGAGGCGCGGGCGGCGCTCGAACGGAACAATCTTGGTGGAGTGGAGATTCAGGAGTTTGCGTCGGGAAACAAGCTGCTGATCCGCATGAAGACTACGACGACGATCGAGGAGAAGGTGGCGGATCGGGTGGTGGCCATTTTCACCAAGGAGTTTCCGGTCCGGAAGCTCGACGTGGAGGCCTCGACGGAGATCGGGCCGACGATCGGGCATAAATTGCAGGAGGATGCGCTGATCGCCATCCTGATCTCTTTCGCCGGCATTATCCTGTATATTGCCGCCCGGTTTGAATTTCGTTTCGGAGTGGCGGCGGCCGTGGCGACGATTCACGACGTGCTGGCGGTGCTCGGACTGTTTTATCTTCTGGATAAGGAAATCACGCTGCTGGTCGTGACGGCCTTGCTGACGCTCGCGGGCTATTCGCTGACGGATACGGTGGTGGTGTTCGATCGTATCCGCGAGAATTTGCGCGTGCGCCGCCGGGACGGGCTGGAAACGATCGTCAACAACAGCGTCAATCAGGTGTTGAGCCGGACCATTGTGACCAGTCTGACCGTGGTGCTGGTGTTGATTCCCCTGACCCTGGCCGGCGGAGAAGTGCTGCACGATTTCTCGCTGGCGTTGCTCTGGGGCGTGATCGTGGGAACCTATTCCTCGATTTTTGTCGCCAGCTCGTTGCTGGTCATCTTGCCGAGTGGAGCCGGGAAGCTGCTCAAGCAGGGATAGGCCGGCCTTCTTTCTGAAGTGCGGCTGCTGAAGTTCTGCTGATTTACGATCCCTGGCGCACCCCCATATCGTGAAAAATAGAAGCGCCAGGAATGTTACCCCTGCTTGACATTAGATGAAAGGCGCATGAAAATAAGCACTTAGAAGGATTGTCTCGCGTTACCTAAATGAAACTCTGGGGTCGGTCACACAGTCTCCAGCGCAAGATCATCACGGCGATCGTGATGGTCGGCCTGTTTCCGCTAACACTCTCCCTGGTTCTTACCTACTTCACCGAGCGCCGGGCGCTTCACGAAATAATCGGGGCCAACTTCCGTGAAAAAGCCGTGGAAGCGGCCCGCCGGGTCGAAATGAAGGTGACCCGAGGGATCAATGAAGCCGAACAATTGGCGGCGACGCCATTTCTCCGCACGTCCGTGACGGAGGCCAATCGCAGCTATGCGGGCAAGGATCCGCGCAACATCGAGTCCATGATCCAGGACTGGCAGAAGGAGTGGCGGAAGCGGGGCAAGAGCAACGAGTTCCATCTGTTCATCAATCGTATCGTGACCAACTATCTGATCCGGTTGCACGACATCCGGCGGGCCGACTATCTCGGGATTCTGGTGACGGATAACCAGGGCGCGCTGGTCGTCAGTTCGATCCCTCAAGGGGAGTACTTCCATGGCAAGAGCGCCTGGTGGCAGGCGGCATTCAACAAGGGACGCGGCGCGGAGTATGTCAGCGAAATCCATTTTGATCCGTCGTACGGCACGCACGTCCTGATTGTCGCCGTTCCGATCTGGGACGACGACCAGCGGGCGGTCATCGGAGTCGTCAGCGTGCTGCTGAAGCGGGATTCGCTCTTCCAGTCGATTTCGGAGGTCACCATCGGGGCGACCGGCCATGCCATGTTGATGAGTTCGGACGGCACGCCGCTGATCTGTCCCGTGCTGGCGCCGGAGGAGCACGCGATCACGCCGGCGCTGGTCGAGCAGTTGAGTCCGATGCAGGCAGGGTGGTCCATTGCCGGAGACGATTCGCATGGCGGGCGCAATTCCCTGATCGGATTTGCCCCGGTGCGGTTGAGCGACCGCCTGGCGCCGGGCAGTTTGGGTGGAAAACGGTGGATCACCTTCGTGCGCCAGAACCCGGCGGAAACCTACACGACGCTCAATCAGCTGCTCCTGAAAGCGTCCGTCTATGGCGTGGTGGTCTTCGCGGTGCTCGTGGCGACCGGCGCGTGGGTGGCCCGGAGGATCGCCAGGCCGATCGCTGTGCTGCACGAAGTGGCGCAGCGGATCGGAGCAGGCGGCCTCGATCATCACTTGACGCTCAAGACCGGTGACGAATTGGAGCATCTGGTCGACGCGTTCAACGGCATGGCGGTGAATTTGCAGCAGTCGTTCAGTCAGCTTGAGCAGCGGTCCAAGGAAATCGAAGCGACCAAGCGCTATCTGGAGAACCTGCTCGAAAACGCCAACGACGTCATTTATACCCTGGATACCGAGCAGCGGTTCACGTACGTGAACAGCAAGATTTCCAGCTGGGGGTATCAGAAAGACGATTTGATCGGCCGGCCCTACCTGTCCCTGTTGTCGAAACGCCACCGCGGCCGCCGCTTGAAAAGCACGCTGGATAACGGAGCCAAGCAGGTCTACGAAGTGGAAATGCTCTGCAAGACCGGCAAGACCCGGATGGTGACGGTCAGCGTGTCGCCGCTCTGCGATGTGCAGGGGCGCATCCACGGCGTGCTCGGCATTGCGCGTGACATCACGGAGACCAAGAAGCTGGAGCAGCAGATCCGCAATTCCGAGAAACTGGCCTCGGTCGGAAAGCTGGCCGCCGGCGTGGCGCACGAGATCAACAATCCGCTGGGGGGCATTCTGAACTGCCTCTACAATTTCAGGAAGGGCGCCCTGTCGCCGGCACGGCAGGAGGAATATATGGCCTCCATTGAAGATGGGCTGCGCCGGGTCCAGAAGATCGTCCGCCAATTGCTGGATTTTTCCCAGCAGCATGATCCCGAGTTTTCTCCCGCCAATATCAACGACGTCGTCGAGCGGGTCCTGGCGCTGACCGAGCATGCGGTGTCCGCGAAAAAAATCAGTCTGGACCGGCAGCTTCAGCGGAATCTTCCGGCGTTGATGGTGGATCGGCACATGATGGAGCAAGTCCTGATGAATCTGGTCCTCAATGCCATCCAGGCGACCAAGGACGGCGGCGTGATTACCATTCGGACGCGGGCTCATGACGAGCACTGCGAGGTGCGCGTGGAGGATACGGGGTGCGGAATTCCGGCCCACGTCCTGCCGCGCATCTTCGATCCCTTCTTTACCACCAAGGGGCCCGGGGAAGGCACGGGGCTGGGACTCTCGGTCAGCCTGGGTATTGTCGAGCGACACGGTGGCCGGATTCTCGTCGACAGTGAAGTCGGCAAGGGGTCCGTGTTTACGGTCTGCCTGCCGCTCTCGCATGAGCGGCTCGTGGCGCGCTCGATGGCAGGGAGAATGTCGTGAAATCGCCGACCGTGCTGATCATCGACGACGAACCCTTGATGCGCCTGTCCATGGAGGATGCGCTACGCGCCGTCGGCTGCGACGTGCGCGCGGCGGCGACCGGACCGGAAGGGCTGGCCATGCTGGAGCAGGCGGTGTCCGACATCGTCGTGACGGACCTTCGCCTGCCTGGAATTGACGGCTTGACGCTGCTCCAGGCGGCGAAACAGCGGTCGTCGAGAACGGAGGTCGTCGTGATCACCGCGCACGGGTCGGTGGAAACGGCCGTGGGTGCGATGAAAGCCGGCGCGTACGATTACATCACGAAACCCTTCTCGATGGATGAGTTGCTCCTCATCGTCGAGCGCATCGGCAAAGTGCTGGCGCTCCGGCAGGAAAATCTGCTGCTGAGGGAGGAACTGGAAGGCAAGTTCAATTTCGAGGGCATTCTGGGAAAAAACGAGCGCATGCGGGAGGTGCTGGACAAGGTCAAGCTGGTGGCGATGACGGATTCCACCGTGTTGATTGCCGGCGAGAGCGGGACCGGCAAGGAACTGGTGGCCAATGCGATTCACCGCAGCAGCCCGCGCCGCGACCAGGCGCTGATCAAGATCAGTTGCGCCGCGCTGCCCGAAACCCTCCTGGAAGCCGAGCTCTTTGGGCACGAGAAGGGCGCCTTTACCGGCGCACTGAAACAACGCCGAGGCCGGTTCGAGCTGGCCCACAAGGGGACGCTGTTCCTGGATGAGATCGGCGAGATTTCTCCGGTCGTGCAGGTCAAGCTGCTGCGCGTGCTCCAGGAACGGCAATTCGAGCGCGTCGGGGGCAATGAAACGATCGACTCGGATGTCCGCCTGGTCTGCGCCACCCAGAAAGACTTGAAAAAAGAAGTCCAGCAGGGGCGGTTTCGTGAAGACCTGTATTACCGGCTCAACGTCGTGCCCATCCAGTTGCCGCCGCTGAGAGCGCGCCGGGAGGATGTGCTGATGATTGCCGAGCATGTCCTACAGTCCAGGGCGGCCCGGATGAGCAAGGCGGTCAAGGGGTTCTCGCAGGGGAGCCGGGAAGTCCTGTTGCGCTATTCGTTCCCGGGCAACGTGCGCGAACTGGAGAACATGGTCGAACGGGCCGTGGCCCTCTGCCGGCCGAGTGAGGACATCCAGGCATGGGATCTCTGTGGGATGCCATCCTGCTCCTATCTTGGCGGCCCTCAGCAGGAAGGCTGCGGATTTTGCAGCGAAGGATTGACGGGGAAGCGGGCGGTCCCAGCCAGCCGAAGCGACGTCGTGGATTCGCTGGCGGCGGCGAGGGAACAGTTCGAGAAGCAGTACATCCTGTCGATTCTGGAACGGGCGGAAGGCAGCCGGACGATGTCGGCCAAAATTCTCGGTCTATCCAGGAAAGCGCTCTGGGAGAAGTGCAAGCGCTACGGGATTCCGTCGAACCGAAGCAGCTCGGAGGACGAAGACGAGTAGGGCTCTAAGACGGCGGGGTGGCATACCCTTCCGCTTCAGCGCCTCCCGAAACGGCCCTTTCGGACTTTGCCGGGCGGAATCCTTCGGAAATTCATTTGCGGACTCAGTCAGTTTCCGCTTTCCTTCCCGGCAAAGTCTCGATGGGCGCCCCGTTCCTCCGGCGAATTTCGCTCCAGGGCATGCCACCCCGCCGGCACGTCTCCCACTAATAAAAATAGAAAGGCGACAGGCCGCTTCCAAGCCTGTCGCCTTTAACGCTTCGCCAAGTTTTGTAGGCTGTTCCAGTAGTGATAGCCCCTCAAACGTTGATTGCCTCTAATCCTGGCTACCCCCTCTGAAATATTGACGCAATTCCTACGAAAGCGTAGCCTGCTTCCAGCCGAACGACGAATGTCCCCGTTTTTCTTCTCACTTAAGGGCTAGGCTTAAAGACAAGTAAGGGAGGAACATTTCTTGGGAGTTTTTTTATAGCCTAGTTGAAAGGTACTTCCCCCACTTAGTGGCAAGATTCAGTCCGCGGGTAAGTCTTTTATACCTTCAAATGGCTACTGAAAATGCGTTCGACTATGCCGCAAATGTTCCCGAAACCATAAACATGTTTCAATCTCTTAAGGACTCAGAACCTACAGTTGATCACTCGGCGAGGTGGAGAGACAAATTTCAGCCCGCACTTGAGAGATTGAAACATGTTTATGGTTTCGGGAACATTTGCGGCATAGT
>SHZW01000005.1 GCA_009692155.1 Nitrospiraceae bacterium | reverse complement strand
TCGGCCAGACTCATCATGCTATACGGGAATATGGTAGATTCCGCACGTGTGGAGGCATGTATAACGAAACAGGTTATAACAGTGCGTAATATATTCATATGTGCATCAGTATTTTTTCTGACTTCCTGCGCCACCCATGGGACCTCTTCGTTAAAATACACTGCCCCCGGGCCAGGTGACAAAATCGTGACCGAGCGGGTTCTTGCCCAACCATTTAACCGTGTGTGGGGTATCCTTGTGAAAAACCTTGCAAAGAACTCTTTCGTCACCAAAGACATCGATAAGGCCTCTCGTTTCATCGATCTTGCCTTCTCACTGGATGATCCGAAAAACTATGTCAACTGTGGACTGGCAACACGGGAGTACTCATACAAGCAAGAATCCAACATCTATAGATATGAAGTGGCTGGATCGTCAGAGTACAAAGTCGCCGGAAAGTGGGGACGTGGCGATCCGTATGTGGCGAGCATCTCGAGGCGAACCTCACTGGAGGGGCGGGCCAGTCTGTATCTGGACCTAAAAGGAGAGACCGAGACTGTGATCACAACCACCGTCCGCTATGTCTGGACATTTCGTATCTACGGCTCAGAGGAGTTTATGAATAGCGTGAGTATCATGAGCCGCACAAATCCAAATCGCGAGATGGATAAGGGAACGATTACATTTAGCACGAATCAAGTTGGAACTGATAAAGATGCTAAGAATAATGACGCCGTAATCAAATGCTGCTCAACGGGGTTGCTCGAGTCAAAGATTCTTGATTTGGCAGGCAACTAGCCTAAGGATCCAGATCAAAAGCGAAGAACCACCAAGAAGGTGGTCGGTCTCACGCTAGTCGAAGGAACGGGCACGCCATCATGAGGGAGTTCAACGAATGGCTGAATGTCACCTTGTCGCAACTCGAAATGGCGATCCTGCGCGTGGTGTCATTCGCGATTTTCATTCTGGGCATTTGGGCGGTGGTTCAAAAATTTCTTGGGTAAAAAATTCCTTCACTCCCTGGTCTCGGCTCGCCGTCGTTCGATAGAGCGGTAGGCCATCATCGGGGCCTGCCATGTGGTGTAGGGATCGCTGTGCTTCGGACGACCTGCATTCCAGGCCCTCCGTATCCTTCATACGCTGGTCGCAAACCTCAGCAACGTGCCGGAACGGCATATGGACAAAATACGTCAGCAAATCAAGAGTTTAGTGGGAGAAATTAAGCTCATTCCGACGGCTGAGGGCTACCTCGAAGCGGAACTGGCTGGAAACTATATGGGTCTAGCGAAATTGGCTGTTGGGGGAAAGTTAAATAACGTGGTTGCGGGGGAAGGATTTGAACCTTCGACCTTTGGGTTATGAGCCCAACGAGCTACCAGACTGCTCCACCCCGCAGGCGGATACTAACATACCGGCTGTCCGTTCCGTCAAGACAACTCAAGAACTGATAGCGAATAGAAAATAGCGGGCAGCCAGAAAAAGGCTTAGAGCTATTTGCTATCAGCTATTAGCTGCTTGCTATCTTGTGCAGTTGATTTCCCTCTATCTGCGTGCTAACACAGCTTCATGCGTATCGTCTTCATGGGCACGCCGGAATTCGCCGTCCCGTCGCTCGCGGTGCTGGTGACCTCTGAACACCGCGTCGTCGGCGTCGTCACGCAACCGGACCGCCCGAAGGGACGCGGGCAGGAACTGGCGGCCTCGCCGATCAAACAGCTTGCCGTGCAGCGCAAGATTCCGATCCTCCAACCCCTGAAGATGAAAGACCCGGTCTTTCTGGATGCTTTATCGGCGTGGAAACCGGATCTGATCGCCGTGACGGCGTTTGGACGCATTCTTCCCAAGGTCATCCTCGATCTGCCGCCGCGGGGGTGCGTCAACGTGCATGCGTCGCTGCTCCCGAAATACCGTGGTGCAGGCCCGATCCAGTGGGCCCTCATCAGGGGCGAGCAGGAGACCGGCATCACGACCATGTTGATGAACGAAGGCATGGACACCGGCGCGATGCTGTTACAGGAACGGATAGCCATCACGCCGGACGATACGGCCGGCACGCTGTCGTCGAAGCTTGCGGACATCGGAGGACGGCTTCTTCTAGACACGCTCGCGCAGATTCAGAACGGCACTATCACGCCTCAGCCACAGGACCAGAACCAGGCGACCATGGCTCCGTTGCTCAAGAAGGAAGACGGCTTGCTCGATTGGACGCTGCCGGCTCTCGATCTGGCCAACCGGGTGCGCGGATTGTCCCCCTGGCCCGGCGCCTATACGTATCTCGGAGAAGATCGCTGGGTGATCTGGAAAGCTGCGGTCCTCGATCAATCGGCAGCCGTCGTGTCTCCTGGGACAATCGTGGACGCCACAAAAGAGGGAGTGACCGTCGCGACCGGCGACGGCGTCCTCCGCATCATGGAGTTCCAGCCGGCCAACAGTCGCCGGATGTCGGTCGCGCAATACTTGACCGGGCACGCGCTCGCACCGGGCCTTCGACTCGGCCCTCCCCCTCCAACCGCTGCCGCATGAAACCATTGCCTGGGGCGAGAGCCGTCGCGCTGGACGCCCTGTTATCCGTCGAACGAACTCAGACGTTCGCCGACGACGCCTTGGATCATTATATAAACCGGAGCGCACTCGATAGTCGTGATCGGGCCCTGGCGCTTGAATTGGTCTACGGCATCCTCCGCCATCAGAGCACGCTCGACTGGCGGCTGGACCAGGTCGCGACGAAGTCCGTGGCCAAGTTGCCGGCACGCGTCCGCATGGCGCTGCGCCTCGGCGCCTACCAATTGCTCCACCTGGACAAGATTCCCCCGTCTGCAGCCGTCAATGAATCCGTGGCGCTGATGAAAACCGGCGGCGCATCGGCGCACTGGCCAGGATTCGTGAATGCCGTCCTGCGGGCCTTGACCCGCACGCCTGCTCCGCCGTGGCCCGATCGCGAAACCGATCCCGTGCGAGCCTTGTCGGTCCGGCATGCCTGTCCTGCGTGGCTGACCGAACGGTGGCTTGCACGATTCGGCATCCAGGATGCGGAAACCCTCTGCCGGGCTACGACCGTCGTTCCTCCCCTGACGATCCGCGTCAACACGCTACGCACCACTCGAGACGCACTCGCCGCCCGGTTCACGAAGCTCGGATATGCGGTCAGACCGACGAAGATCAGTCCTGTTGGACTCGTCCTGGATAAATGCGGGTCCGTCGCGGAGTTGCCGCTGTTCCGTGACGGGGCCTTCTACGTCGAGGACGAAGCCGCCCAACTCGTCGCGCCGATCGTGGATCCGCAGCCGGGCGAATTGGTGCTGGATGCCTGTGCGGCGCCGGGTGGGAAAACCACGCATCTGGCCGCCCTCATGCAAAACAATGGGGAACTTTTCGCCGTCGACAGCAGTGCCGCGCGCCTGCGCCTGCTGGAGGATAATTGCCGTCGACTCGGCATCGGCATCATTCGAACGATCCCGGCCGACATCGCATCGCCGCTGCCGCCGAGTCTGCGCGAGCGTCCCTTCGACCGCATCCTGCTGGATGCGCCTTGCAGCGGGCTCGGCGTCCTGCGGCGTCATCCCGAAGGCAAATGGCGGAAAAAGGCGGAGGCGTTCAGTCAGCACCAGGCGCTCCAGCGACAGCTGCTCGAACAGGCTGGCAATCGCTTGCGGCCCGGCGGGGTCCTCGTCTATAGTACCTGCTCGAGTGAACCGGAAGAAAACGAACAAGTGATCGACCAATTCTGCAAGGAGCACAAGGAGTTCCGTCGCGAGTCTGTCGCGCCGTGGCTGCCTGAACCAGGCTCCTCGCTTGTGACAAGCCAGGGCGATTTGTCTACTGTGCGGAACAACGACTCCATGGATGTGTTCTTTGCGGCCCGGCTTCGAAAGGCATCGTGATGGCTAAACCCACCGCTCAGTCCGGCGTTCGCCCCGGTGTCCGGCCCGGCATCCGTATTGCTCCGTCCATCCTGTCGGCAGACTTTGCCCGTCTGGCCGACGAAGTGGCGCGCGTGGAAGCCGGCGGCGCGGACCTGCTGCACGTGGATGTGATGGACGGCCATTTCGTGCCCAACCTGACGGTCGGCCCACCGATCGTCGAAGCGCTCCGCAAGGTGACGAAGCTGCCGCTGGACGTCCATCTGATGATCACGAACGCCGACGCCTATATTCGTGAATTTGCGGACGCGGGCGCCGATTATTTGACGGTCCACGTCGAAGCCTGCCCGCACCTGCACCGGACGGTCCAGGCCATCAAGGAGCTCGGGGTGAAGGCCGGCGTGACCTTGAATCCGGCGACGCCGCTCGGCTCCGTGGAAGCGATCCTCCCCGATGCGGATCTGTTGCTGATCATGTCCGTCAATCCGGGCTTCGGAGGCCAGTCCTTCATTCCCTCATCGCTTCAGAAGATTGCGCAGGCGCGGGCGATGATCGAGCGCGTTCACAGCCGCGCGCTGCTGGAGGTGGACGGCGGAGTCAAGGTCGAGAATGCCGCTCAGATCGTGCAGGCCGGTGCGGATATTCTCGTATCCGGCTCGGCGATCTTCTCCAGCCGGGATTACGGCGCGACGATCACAGCCATGCGGCAAGCCGGACAATCGCTTCCTAAAACCGGCCGGACTTCCGGGGCCGCATCATCGCGACGGTGAGTGTGGATAGCTCCTCCCTCATCAGCAGCCTGCACCCCCTCGAGATCAAAGTCCTCCTCGCGCTCCGCGACGCACAAGGTCGGGGGCCGATGAAAGAAAACCAGCTCGAACAATCAGCCGCGCTCGAGCCGTCCCAACTCAGCATGGCGGTCGAGTGGCTGCTGGCCAAATCGCTCCTGAGCGTGGCGTCGAAGAAAATAACTCCCGTCGTGTCATTGACCAAGATCGGCGCCCAGCATTTTGAAAAATATGCGCCGATCGAGCGCATTCTTTCGACGGTCTGCAAGGCCAGCCAGACCGGCAAGCGCCTCACGATCCAGGATATTCAATCCCAGGAGGGGCTCGAACCGACCGAGGTCAGCGGCGCGGTCGGCTGCCTCAAGAAGGAAGGCGCGATCAGGATCGTGGCCGGCGGACACGTCGAATCCACAGGGGGAGCGAGCCCTACGACTGAAGCGCTTCGCGAACTGCTCAAGCAACTCCACAGCACGCCGCGGGATCTGCACGCGTTCCCGGAACCGATGCGCCGCGTCATCGAACAGCATGCGGTCAAACGGGGGAACGCCAACGAGCCGTTCCGCATCGACGATCACGTCGAGCGGGCCTTTGCCCTGACACCGGACGGCCAGAGCGCCGCAGACACGCTCGTCCAGCAGGGTGTGGCTGACGAGGTGTCGCAGCTGTCCCCGGAGTTGCTGAAGGACGGCAGCTGGCGCACCAAGCGCTTCCGCAAGTACACCATCAGTCTGCGGGCGCCACGCATCGCGTCCGGCAAACGCCATCCGTACCGGGAATTCCTCGATCGCGTGAAAACCAAGCTGGTCAGCATGGGGTTCCAGGAAATGCGCGGGTCGCTGATCGAGACCGAGTTCTGGAATATGGATGCCCTGTATATGCCGCAGTTCCATCCGGCGCGGGACATCCATGACGTCTATTTTGTCAAGGAGCCGACGCACGCATCGGCGATTGCCGAACCGTTCTTCTCCCGTGTCGCGGCGGCGCATCGTGACGGAGGCGACACCGGCTCCACCGGGTGGGGCTACGACTTCAACGAAGAGCGGGCGCGGCGCCTGGTCCTGAGAAGCCAGGGCACCGCCGTATCGGCCCGCACGCTGGCGTCGGGGCCGAACGTCCCGGGCAAGTATTTCTCCATCGCGCGCTGTTTCCGCTACGACCAGGTGGATGCCACACACGCGACGGATTTCTTCCAGGTTGAAGGCATCGTGCTGGGCCAGGACATCAATTTCAGGACCCTGCTGGGGCTGCTTGAACTCTTCGCGCGCGAGGTCGCCCAGGCGAAGGAAATCAAATTTCTGCCCGCCTACTTTCCCTTCACCGAACCGTCCGTGGAGCTGCACGTGAAGCACCCACGCCTGGGCTGGATGGAGTTGGGCGGAGCCGGCCTGTTCCGCCCTGAGGTGACCCTGCCGCTCGGCGTGGACGTTCCGGTCATCGCCTGGGGGCTGGGATTGGACCGCATGGCCATGGTCGCGCTGGGCATCCACGACATCCGCGATCTGTTTTCCAGCGACTTGGACATGGTCCGCACAACCAGAGGAAAGTTCTAGAAGGTTCGTCTGGTTTGTCTGGTTCATCTGGTTAGAACCAAACAAACCAGAAAAACGAAACAAACCGTCGCAGAAGAATATGCCGACGATTTCAATCAATCTGAAAGATTTTTCGCAGCTCCTCGGGCAGGGGACGATCACCGCCGAGCGGGTTGAAGCCTGGCTGCCGCTGGTCAAGGGCGAGTTGAAAGACCACGACCATGCCACCGGCGAACTGCGGATCGAACTCCAGGACAGTAATCGACCGGACCTCTGGTCATGCGAAGGCATCGCGCGCCAGATCCGGATCGCGCTGGCCGGCAAGGCCCCGGCCTATCCCTTCTTCAAGGCGAAGCGTCCGACAAAGCGCGTGATGGTCTCGCCCGGCCTGGAGCCGATTCGTCCGTACGTCGCCGCCTGCACCGCCGTCGGCTACCGCGTTACCGGTGAGGGCCTCACCCAGTTGATCCAAATGCAGGAGAAGCTGGCCGACATCTTCGGGCGCAAGCGCCGCACCGTATCGATCGGACTCTACCGGCTTCCCGGCATCGTGTTCCCGGTGACCTACACACTCGTGAAGCCGGATGAAGCCCGGTTCACGCCGCTGGGATTCGACGAACCGATGTCGCTGCGCGAGATCCTCTCCGTTCACCCGAAAGGCGTGGAGTACGGGCCGATTCTGGCCGGTCACGACCGCGTCCCGCTGTTGCGTGATGCGGAAGGCCAGGTACTGTCGCTGCCTCCGGTGATCAACAGCCGTGAGATCGGCGAAGTCCGGGCCGGCGACGCCGAGCTGTTTGTCGAGGTGACCGGGACCGACCTGTTGATGGTCATCCTCACGCTCAACATCCTGGCCGCCAACCTCGCGGATCGCGGGGCTGCCATCGAACCGGTTGAAGTCGTCTATCCCTCGGCCACGACGCTGGGGAAAACCGTGCGTACGCCGCTGGACTTTGCGAAGGCCCGGCCGATTCCCGTGAAAACCATCGAGGCTGCGCTGGGGAAATCGTTCGGCGCCACGCCCATCGCCCGTGCCTTGACGGCCTACGGTTACCGCGTCAAGCCGTCCCGCGAAACGGTCATCGTCAAGCTACCGCCGTACCGGAATGATCTGATGCATGCCGTGGACGTGGTCGAGGATGTGGCGATCAGCTGTGGGTACGGCCAGTTTACGCCGATCATGCCGTCCCAATTTACGGTGGGCGGCCTGTCGCGGGTGGAACAGGTGTCGGACCGGATCAGAGATTTAATGATCGGGCTGGGCTTCCAGGAAATCATCTCCAATATCCTGACGTCCCGGCAGGATCTCTGTGACCGCATGCGTCTGGGCAACACCGCATGGAGCCGGCTCGTCGAGGTCGATAATGCCATGTCGCAGAGTTTCTCCTGTCTGCGGCAGTGGATCGTGCCGTCGCTCCTCCGCGTCGAATCGGCCTCGACGCGGGTGTTCTATCCGCACCGGGTGTTCGAAATCGGTGAAATCGCCGTGCCCGATCCGGCCGACGCGCAGGGAGCGCGGACGGTGACGGCTCTGGGCGGACTCATCGCCCATGCCGGCGCGAATTTCTCCGAGATTCACTCCTGCCTGGACCTGCTGTTATTCTATCTGGACTATCCGTACACGCTGGAACCGGTGGCGCACCCGTCGTTTCTGGAGGGCCGGGCCGGACGGGTTCTTTCAAACGGCCGTGCGGTCGGACTGATCGGAGAACTGCACCCGGAAGTATTGGAGCACTGGCAAATCGGAATGCCGAGCGTAATCTTCGAGCTGGAAGTGGACCCGCTGGCTGAACGCTCCTAAGAAGGAGCGTTCAGGCACGGGGCTCGAGGCTTAGGCATGGGCAATAACGAACTCGCTGGCTTCCCCATAGCCCCACGCCTCTAGCCTCGCGCCTATGCCCCTTTCGCCATCGCAGCCAGCTTCTCGAACCCATTCGGATCGTGAATCGCCATCTCGGAAAGCACTTTCCGATCCAGCATCACATGGGCTTTCTTGAGCGCATTGATGAACCGGCTATACGTCAAGCCGTGTGCTCGTACAGCCGCATTGATCCGCGCTACCCAGAGGCTGCGGAAATCCCGCTTGCGGTGCTTCCGACCGGTATAGGCATAGGCCTGGCCTTTGTCCACCGACTCGGTCGCGGTCCGAAACAACTTGCTCTTGGCGCCAAACTGGCCTTTCGCCAGTTTAAGCCGTTTCTTCCGTCGACGCCTGGTTTTATAACCGCCTTTTGCGCGTGGCATATCTTCGTAGCTCCTTCGTCGCTTTCAGTTAGTGTCGAGGACTGAGGTTTCTTCCGATCAGTAACTCGGCCCTCTTCGCTCAGTCCCTTATTGTTTCACTCCTTACGAACTGTACGGCATGAGCCGCTTGATCGGCATGGTCATCGTCGAATCGACAAGGACGTTGCCCGACAGCCGCCGCTTCCGGTTGCTGGTTTTGCCGTTCAACAGATGCCGTCGGCCGGCCTTGTGCCGCACGATCTTTCCACTGCCCGTGCGCTGAAACCGCTTCTTCACTCCGCTGTGAGACTTTATTTTTGGCATTGCCTTCGTCCTTTCTTGCCTGCTTCAACTATTTGGGAGCCACCACCATGATCAGGCTCCGGCCTTCCATGCGGGGCGCATACTCGATGGTTCCCACCGGTGTCAGCTCCGCAATCACGTTGCTCATGACCGATCGTCCCATCTCCTGATTCGCCATCTCGCGCCCTCGGAAGGTCAGGACGACCTTCGTCTTGTTACCATCGGCCAGAAATCCCTTGATCTGCCGAATTTTGATCTCCAAATCGTGCTTGTCCGTCCTCGGCCGCAGTTTGATTTCCTTGACCTGCGTGGATTTTTGGTGCCGGCGGCTCTGATGATCCTTCTTCTGCAACTCGAACTTGTATTTGCCGTAATCCATGATCCGGCAAACGGGCGGTTGCGAGGTCGGCGCCACTTCCACCAGGTCGTAGCCGGATTCCTGAGCCTTTTTGAGGGCATCCGGTGTCGGCATGACGCCCAACTGCTCGCCCTCCGCTCCGATGACACGGATCTGCGGAATCCGGATTTCCCGGTTCACTCTCAATTTAACGATACGACACCTCTTGGTAACAGGTTAATGAACCCGGATGCTGGAACCCGGGTTACGCCAACACCGCTTGCACGGTGTCCTTCCTCAGCAACTCCATAATGGCCGGCACCGGCATACTACCCAAGTCCGCCTTGCTGCGTCCACGCACCGATACGGTGCCGCCCTGCAGTTCACGATCCCCCACCACCAGCATGAACGGGATCTTGGCCTTCTCAGCCTCTCTGATTTTGAACCCAATTTTTTCATTCCGCAAGTCGGCCTCGGCGCGAAAGCCGGCCGTGCGCAACTGCGCCGCCACCGTTTCGGCGTACGCCTGCTGTTTGTCGGTAATGGACAGCACGATCGCCTGCACCGGCGCCAGCCACGTGGGGAAGGCCCCTGCATAGTGCTCGATGAGAATCCCGAAAAACCGTTCGATGGAGCCCATCAGCGCCCGGTGAATCATGATCGGCCGGTGGGCCTTGCCGTCCTCGCCGGTGTAGGCCAGATCGAACCGTTCCGGATTGTTGAAGTCCACCTGGACGGTCGAACACTGCCACGACCGCCCGAGCACGTCCTTAATCTTGATGTCAATTTTGGGCCCGTAGAAGACGCCTTCCCCGGGATCGACCTGATAGGCGACGCCGCGGCTCTTGAGCGCCGCTTCCAGCGAGCTGGTGGCCTGCGTCCAGTTCTCGGCTGAGCCAACGGATTTCTCCGGCTTCGTCGACAAGTAGACCTCGAACTCCGAGAATCCGAACGTCCGAAGCATAAAGAACGTAAAGTCCAGGACACGGCTCACTTCGGGTTCGATCTGATCCGGCCGGCAGAACAGATGCGCATCGTCCTGGGTGAACCCGCGCACGCGCAGGAGCCCGTGCAGCACGCCCGTGCGTTCATAGCGATACACCGTGCCGAGCTCGCCATACCGGATGGGCAGATCGCGATAACTGCGCAGATGGGACTTATAGATCATGATGTGGAAGGGACAGTTCATCGGCTTGAGCTGATACTCGTTGTTTTCCACTTTCATGGTCGCAAACATGTTGTCGCGGTAGTAGTCCACGTGCCCGCTGGTCTTCCACAGATCGAGGCGCGCCACGTGCGGCGAGTAGACCAGCTCGTACCCGCCCTTGAGATGCTGTTCGCGCCAGAAATTCTCGATCAACAGCCGCACCAGCGAGCCCTTGGGATGCCAGAGGACCAATCCGGGTCCGATCTCGTCCTGGATGCTGATGAGATCCAATTCCTTGCCCAGCTTGCGATGATCGCGGCGCTTGATCTCTTCCAGCTTGTCCAGATGCGCCTTGAGGGCGTCCTTGGTCGGAAACGACGTGCCGTAGATGCGTTGCAGCATCGGGTTGCGTTCGTCGCCGCGCCAATAAGCCCCGGCGCTCGAGAGCAGTTTGAATGCCCCGACGTAGCCCGTGCTTGGAAGATGCGGCCCTTGGCAGATGTCGATAAATTCGCCTTGCTTATAAAGCGAGATCACCGGATCCTGAATCATCGTCTCGATGATCTCTGCCTTGTAGTCCTCGCCCCGTTCCTTGCTGAGCCGGACCGCTTCGGCGCGCGGCATTTCCATCCGCGCGATCGGCAGGTCGCGCTTGATGATCTCGAGCGCGCGGGCCTCGATCTTTTCCAAATCGTCCGGCGTAAACGGACGATCGAACGCAAAGTCGTAGTAAAACCCCTCGTCGATTGCCGGGCCGATCGTCAGTTGGGCCGATGGAAACAACTCCTTCACGGCCTGGGCCATGATATGGGTGCTGGTGTGCCGGTACACATCTTTTCCGTCAGGAGAATCGAACGTGACCGGTTCCAGCGAGGCATCGGACGTCAATACGGCGGACAAATCCCTCGCCACGCCGTTGACCTTGACGGCCAGGACATCTTTTTTGAGCGACTTGCCGCCCAGCGCCTCGGCCGCCGTGCTGCCGGCCTGGACGGGCCTGCGGGTTCCGTCCGGGAGGGTAATCTGAATGTTGTATGCCCCCATTATCCTTCCAAAAAGTCCTTCCAAAAAAAAGAAAAGGCATCGGCGGTCGATGCCTTGCGGAATGGTAGGCGCGGACGGTCTTGAACCGTCGACCTCTACCGTGTCAAGGTAGCGCTCTCCCCCTGAGCTACGCGCCTATCGTCCGTGGCCATGCTAATCCAGCCCCGTCCGGGTTGTCAAGAAGCCCAACGCGCTAAGATCGCGGAAATAATGAAGAGTTTTCGAATGCGGATGGATGCGTGGCATGCGATTGTCAGGTCGCACTCGCCGTGGCTGCCCGGTGCCGTTTCACCGGAATCCTGAATTCCGTGATTTTTTTGCGCAGGGTATTCCGGTTAATGCCCAATAGGTACGCGGCCTGAATTTGATTGCCGTTGGTTTCCTTCAGCGCATGCGCGATGAGCGGACGCTCGACCGCCGAAATCAGCATCGGGTGGAGATTACGCGCGGCCCCGTTGCGCATCCCCCTGACGAATTCCCCCAGTTTGGACTCGATGATTTCCTCCAGCACAACATCCTGCCACGTGCGCGTCAGGAGACGGCCGGACCCGTTCGTCATGGTATGAAGAATGTCCGCCGAGCGCGCCAGCACGCTGCGCGACCCCATCACGATCATGGCACGCGACGGCTCAACCAGCCGCGACACCTCCGTCAATTCATGCGGCGCCCCGCGCCGGGCCTCGATCAACACGGCGTCGAACCCCTGTTTGATCGCGGCACGCGGAATGGCGGCGACATCCCGGGCCACGGTCAGCGTGAGGTTCTTGAGCGTCCGTTGAATCTTTTCGTGAAGTTCGTGGTCGCTGCTCAGCAAGAGCACGCTGAAGGTTGAAGACCGCATGCGTGTGTGTGTATTCCCAAAAGAAGGTGCGGAGTATCCACCAAGGTGGGCAGGTTGTCAATCGTGAATCGACCGGTCGGATGGAGATGGCACCCCGAATGTCACGCTTCCTCCACTACCTGTCGGGCTTTAGTTTTCGCACAACACAATTTTGGGGATGTTTTTGAAAAAGAAAATTTTTTGAAGGTGGCCGGCACGCCATGATGCGCATACGTTCAGAAGAAATCTAGAACGCGCTGAGAAGCACCGAGGCCGTGAACCCTGGGGATTGTCTTTGGACACCCATTTTTACCGGTCAGCCCGGAATGGCAAAGGCCTTGACAGGAAGACTCGAAAATTTGTATAACATCTCACGATAATTCATTTCCTATCGGAATAGTAGGATATCAATGAAAGTCTCGCAGAAAGCGACCTACGGCATCCTGGCTGCGTTGGATCTGGCTCTCCAAAATGGAGCGGCTCCTGTCCAGTCGAAAGCGATCGCGAAGCGGCAGGTGATTCCACCGCGGTTTCTCGAGCAGGTCCTGCATGCGATGAAGAAAGCGGGGATTGTGGATAGTTTGCGAGGGGCGTTAGGCGGCTACACGCTCAACAGGAAACCGGCGGAGATTTCGCTGGCCGAGATCGTCGAAGCGCTGGATGGCCCCCTGTCGCCCGACGCTCCGCGAGGATCCGCCACGCGGCGGCTACGCAGCCGGTTGAAACCCGACGCATTGCTGACAAACGTCTGGGAGCGGGTACACCAGGCCGAGCTTAGCGTGCTCGGAGCCGTGACGCTGAAAGAATTGGCCGAACGCCAGCAGCAACTCGACCAAAAACGGACCTTGATGTACCACATTTAAGAGGACGCCCATGACTCCCCCTCACACGACACATCCAATTGACGTCAAGACGGCGCCGATTCCTTCGCACATCCTCGAGGAAATCGAGGTGTTTGAGGAAGAAGCGAGGAAAATGCTCGCGGGCGATCTGTCCGTGGACATCTTCAGGCCGTTCCGCCTGCAGCATGGGATTTACGGCCAACGCCAGCCCGGCGTGAACATGATTCGGATCAAGATTCCCTTCGGCGGACTCACGGCCAACCAGTTGCGCCGGATTGCCGAGGTCGCCGACATCCATGCCACCGGCGTCGGGCACGTCACCACGCGCCAGGACATTCAGCTGCATTTCGTCCCGCTAAAAGACGTCGGCACCATCATGCGCGGCCTGGCCGAAGTGGACCTGACCACCCGCGAGGCCTGCGCCAACACGGTCCGCAACGTGACCGCCTGCCATCTGGCCGGCATCTGCCAGGGCGAAGTGTTCGACGTGACGCCCTATGCCAAAACGGTCGCGTTGCATTTGCTGCGCAATCCGCTCAACCAGAGCCTGCCGCGGAAGTTCAAGATCGCCTTCTCCGGCTGCCGCCACGACTGCGCGCTGACACCCATCCACGACATCGGTCTGCTGGCCGCCAGGCGCGACGACGGGACGATCGGGTTCCGCATGGTGGTGGGCGGCGGCCTGGGCTCGGCCCCCCGCATCGCGCAGGTGCTGCGCGAGTTCGTGCCGATGAACAAATTGATTCCGACCGTTGAGGCCGTGATCAAGGTGTTCGACACGCTCGGCAACCGCAAAAATCGCCACAAGGCGCGGATGAAGTTCGTCATCGAAAAGCTGGGCTTCGACGAGTTCAAGCGCCGGTGGGACGAGGCCTACGTGTCGCTGGGCCATGCGCGCCCGGATCATGCGCCGATCAAACTGCTGACGTATGAGGACGACGCGGCTCCGCTCATCATGCCGGACTCGGTGAAATCAAGCGGCGGCGGCAACGGGTCGGGAAACGGACAGGGCTCCCTCGGCCACGAGACGCCGTTTCAGATGTGGAAGCGGACCAATGTGATTGCACAGAAACAGGCCGGCTATGCCGCGGTCGTGATCAAGCTCCCAATGGGCGATCTGACCGCGCAGCAGATGTTCGCTGTCGCCGATCTGGCCGAGCGCTATTCCAACGGGAATCTCAGGACCACGATCAACCAAAACCTGATCGTCCGCTGGGTGCCGGACGGCAAGCTGGCCGACTTCTACGACAACCTGGTTCCCATCGCGCTGGCCGATCCCGGCGCCGAATTGGTGGAGGATATCATCGCCTGCCCGGGCACCGATACCTGCGGCCTCGGCATCACGTCGTCCAAAGGCGTGGCGCGTGCGCTGGCGGAGGTGTTTCCTCCTGGCCGCGTGCCGGAAGATCTGAAAGACGTGAGCGTGAAAATCAGTGGCTGCCACAATTCGTGCGCGCAGCATCATATTGCCACGATCGGCTTGCACGGCGTGGGCAAGCGCATGGGCGAGCGGGTGGCCCCCTACTACGAACTGCACCTCGGTGGGCGGGTCAACGGCACCGCGAAGATCGGCCAGATGACGGTCAAGCTGCCGGCACGGAGAGTTCCGGAAGCGGTCTCGCATCTGGTTGCCGTCTACCGTCGCGATCGCAAAACCGGCGAAAGCCTGCCGGCCTTCATCGATCGGGTGGGCAAGGCGGCGCTGAAAGAGGAGCTCATTCCCTTCACGATCGCGCCGACCTTCGAAGAGGATCCGACCTTCTATTATGATTGGGAAGGCGATGCGCCCTTTATTACGGAAGATCTGGGGCCGGGCGAATGCGCCGGCGGCGCGCTGGAGATGATGGGCGACCGGATTCTCGAAGCGGAGCAGGAACTCTATCAAGGGAAGCTGCTGCTGGACAAACATCAATATTCCGTGTCCGTGAATAAGGCCTATCGCGCGGTCCTGGCGGCGGCCAAGGCCCTGCTGGTGACCGAGGGGCTGGATCCGTCAACGGATGCCGAGACATTCGGTGAGTTCGAGCAGCGGATTGCCTCGAAAGGCGTCGTGCCGGCGACCTACCGGGACCTGACGGCGCAATTCGGCAATCTCGGCCCCAAGGACACGACGCAGGGATTCGCCCTGGCCAAGATGGATTTTGCGCACGGGTTCGTCCAGATCTGCAAAGCGGCCATCGACCAGGTCGGCAAGGATCTCAAGTTGAAGTCGGCCGAGCCGGCTGCGAAACCGGCTGCAGCGCAACCAGCGCCGGCGACGCAGGCCACCACCGGTGCGTCGGCGCCGGTCTATGACCTCCGCGGCGTCGCCTGCCCGCTGAATTATGTGAAGACGAAGTTGAAACTCGAAATGATGGATGCCGGCGAGCAATTGGAAGTGTGGCTGGACGCGGGCGAGCCGATCAAGAACGTGCCGATGAGCCTCCGGAACGACGGGCACAAGATTCTGCTCGAAGAGCCGCTGGAGGCGGAGAAGGCCCATTTCAAGGTGCTGGTCGAGAAAGTCGAAGGCTGAAGACTGTGACGACTCCGGTTCAACAGAACGTGCGGCCGACGGACGAGGCGCTTAAAGCGCTTAGCGATTCCTTTGAGTCGAAGCAGCCGCAGGACGTGCTGGCCTATGCGCTCAAGCAGTATGCGCCGAACATTATTCTGGCCTGCAGCTTCGGCGCCGAGGACGTCGTGCTTCTGGACATGATCCACAAGATCAATCCGCGCACGAAGCTCTTTTACCTGGACACGGATTTTCTGTTCAAGGAAACACATGAGGTGCGGGATCGCCTGATCGCGAAGTACGGGCTGCGACCGGAGCAGGTCATTCAGGCCAAGTCGCTCCTGACGCCGGAGCAGCAGGCGGCGCAGCACGGCGAGGCCCTCTGGTCGCGCAACCCGGATCAATGCTGCCAGTTGCGGAAGATCGATCCGCTCACGCGCGTCCTGAACGGCTACGCGGCGTGGATCACCGGCATCCGTCGGGACCAGGCCCCGACACGTGCGAATGCCGGATTCGTGGAGTGGGATCAAAAATTCCCGCTGGTGAAATTCAACCCGTTGGCGAAATGGAAATCCGAAGATGTCTGGGCCTATATCAAGGTGCATGAAGTCCCGTACAACGAACTCCACGACCGCCACTATCCCAGCATCGGCTGCACCCACTGCACCGCGCCAGTGATGCCGGGGGAGGACCCCCGTTCGGGCCGGTGGAAAAACTTCGCCAAGACCGAGTGCGGCCTGCACAAGTAGGCCGCGCGCAACGGATCGACACGGATATCGCACCATGACGATGCAGGAAATCATTGCCAAGATCGGTTCGGGTCAGAAAACGAGCAAGGATCTGACCTGGGACGAGTCCAAGCAGACCATGCGTGCGCTGATCGAAGGCCAGGCGACGCCGGCACAGATCGGCGCGTTTCTGCTTGCCATGCGGCTCAAGATGGAATCCGTCACGGAATTGGCCGCGTTTACGTCTGCGGCGCGCGAGTACGCCGCGCCGGTGCCGGTGCCCCAGGGCCTGGCCCTTGTGGACCTGCCGGTCTATGGAGGCAAACAAGACACGTTTCATGCGTCCATTGGGGCCGCTGTTGTCGCGGCGGCCGGCGGAGCAGCAATTTTAATGCACGGTCACGACATCATTCCGAAGCGGCCCGGCCCGGCCGGAGTCCTGACGAAACTCGGCATCGCCACCGAACTGGCCCCCAAGCAGGCCGCCGGTGAACTGGCAACCAAGGGATTCGCGTACCTCGACATGGCGCTGTACCATCCGTCGGTCGCGAAGTTTCTTGACCTGCGCCTGGAACTCGGTGTCCGCAATCTGTTCCATCCGGTCGCCCGGATGCTCAATCCGGCCCGCGCCGGAGTCCAGATCGTCGGGCTGACGCATCCGCCGTACTTCGAGAAAACCGCCGAGGCGCTGTCCATGCTCGGCTGCCGGCAAGCCCTGATCATTCGTGGGATAGAAGGCAGTCCGGAACTCTCGATCGCCGCCGCGACCAAAGTGCTGGAACTGCGCGGCGATCGGATCACGCCGCTGATGCTGCATCCCAAGGATGCGGACGTGCCGCTCGGGACCCACCAGCCGATGGCGGGTTTCCCGCCGGGACAAACGGACAGAGAAGCCGACCTCCTGAGAAAAATCCTGTCGAATCAGGTTCGAGGCGGCCAGCGCGATTGGGTGCTCTTGAATGCGGCCCTGTTCCTCTATGCGGCCGGCAAAGCCGTTTCCGTGCAAGCCGGGGCAAAACTGGCGCAGCAGGCGCTCGACTCGGGAGCCGCCGCACGCAAACTCAACGAACTTGCGGTTGCGAAGGAAACCATCCGTGTCTGAAAGTCCGAAAGTCCATCAAGTCGTAAAGTCATCGGAGCAAATGCCGCAACCCACAGTTTCCGTTTTTCATTTCGACTTGAAGACTTTCAGACTTTACGACTTTTCGACCCAAGGTCTTAGATGAAGCATCTCCGCCAATTGGAAGACCAGAGCGTGTACATTCTCCGCGAAGCCTACAAGAACTTCGACAACCTCGCCATGCTCTGGTCGATGGGGAAGGATTCGACGGTGCTGCTCTGGCTTGCGCGCAAGGCCTTTTTCGGCCACGTGCCGTTTCCGCTGCTGCACGTGGATACCAGCTACAAGATTCCTGCGATGATCGAGTATCGGGACCGGCTGGCTGCAGAATGGCGGTTGAATCTCGTCGTCGGTCAGAACAAGGAGGCGCTCGCCGCCGGCATGAATCATGAGAAGGGCCGCGTGACCTGCTGCACAGCCCTCAAGACGATGGGATTGAAAAACCTCGTCGCCGAGAAAGGCTATACGGGCATCATTCTTGGTGTCCGCGCCGACGAAGAAGGCACGCGCGCCAAGGAACGGTATTTCTCGCCACGCGACAAGCATGGGGACTGGGATTTCCGCGACCAGCCGCCCGAATTATGGGACCAGTTCAAAACCGCGTTTCCTCCGGGAACGCACATTCGCATTCATCCGCTGCTGGATTGGACCGAGATCAATATCTGGGAATACATCAAGCTCGAGAACATTCCCTTCATCGATCTCTATCTGGATAAAGGCACCGGCATGAGATACCGCAGCCTGGGCTGCGCGCCCTGCACGTTTCCGATCAAATCCACGGCGAAGACCGTGGACGAGATCATCGAGGAACTGCGCCACACCAATGTCGCTGAGCGATCCGGACGCGCGCAGGACGAAGGGCGGGGCATGGAACTCTTAAGAAAAGATGGCTACATGTGAGGAAGGACGTGGCGTGGCAGGGATCAGCTCTATGACGACGAAGACGCAAGCAGAGACCGTGACGAAGCCGAGCGAGACGATGCAGATCGTCATCGTGGGCCACGTGGACCACGGCAAGTCCACCTTGCTGGGACGCCTCTATGCCGACACGGGCTCGCTGCCGGAAGGCAAGATCGAGAAGGTGCAGGCGATCTGCCGCCAGCAGGGCAAGGAATTCGAGTATGCGTTTCTGTTCGACGCCTTTCTGGAAGAACAGGAACAGGGCATCACCATCGACACGGCCCGCACGTTCTTTATCTGGAACAGCCGGCAGTACATCATCATCGATGCGCCAGGGCACAAGGAGTTCCTCAAGAACATGGTGTCGGGAGCGGCGCGCGCAGAAGCGGCACTCTTATTGATCGACGCACTGGAAGGCGTGAAGGAGCAGTCCAGGAAGCACGGCTATCTCCTCTCCATGCTGGGCGTGAAACAAGTCACGGTGGTCGTCAACAAGATGGACCTGGTCAGCTACCGGCAGGACGTTTTTGCGGGCATCGAAAAGGAATATCGTGAGTTTCTGAGCCAATTCAAAGTGGTTCCCGCCCAGGTCATTCCGGTGAGCGCGAAGTTCGGCGAGAACATCGCCACGCGCAGCACCCGCATGCCCTGGTACAAGGGCCCGACCGTGCTGGACGCGCTCGGCCTGTTCAAGAAAGAAACGGCCAGCACCGAGCAGGCGTTGCGGTTCCCGGTGCAGGACGTCTACAAATTCGACGCGCGGCGGATTATCGCCGGACGCATCACTGCGGGCCATGTGAAGGTCGGCGACCGCCTGGTCTTCTCGCCGTCGAACAAGACCGCTGTCGTGCAAACGATCGAGGCCTTTAACATCGAGCCTTCACCGACGGAGGCGCGGGCCGGCCAATCGGTCGGTGTGACGCTGGACGAGCAGATCTTCATCGAGCGCGGCGAAATTGCTTCGCGCCGGGATGACATTCCCCTCGTCTCCTCCACGTTGCGGGCCAATCTGTTCTGGCTCGGCCAGACACCGCTGGCACGGGGCCGGAAATATCTGCTGCGCCTGGCCACGCAAGAAGTCGATTGCGAAGTGGCCGCCATTCACCGGATCGTGGACACGGCGGACCTCGGCCACCAGGAAGGCGGCCAGACCGTGGGGAAAAACCAGGTCGCCGAGGTTACTTTTCGCACCAAAGCGCCGATTGCATTCGACCTTTCCTCCATCTCCGAGATCACCGGCCGATTTGTCGTTGTCGACGAATATGACATCGCCGGCGGTGGCATCATCACAGAGTTAGTCCGTGACGAGCAGGAATTTTTGCGCGACGAGGCCCGCAAGCGGGATTTTGCCTGGATCAAGGGCGAAGTCGGCATTGAAGCCCGGGCCCAACACTATGGCCACCGGGCGGCGATCGTACTGCTCACCGGCGGCGAGCACACGGGCAAATCCTTCCTCGCGCGCAAGCTGGAGTCCCTGCTGGTCGCGGAAGGCCGCCATGCCTATCTTTTAGATGGGGAAAACCTCCGGCGCGGGCTCGACGCCGACATGGGAGAAACCGACGCCACAGAAACGGCCCGCCGTTACGGCGAAGTCGCCCGCTTGTTAATTGATACGGGATTGATCGTCATCTCGACGACCAATCCGTTCGGACAGGCCTACCGGCAGGCGCTACCCTCCATTCGCACACTGGTCAATCCAGCGCCGGTCATCGCCGTGCACATGAGCAAGGCGGACGAAGAACTGCCGCCCAACACGGATCTGCATTTTGCCGGACCCAAGAATTTTGACGAGGCCGCGAAGCAGATCATCGAAGAATTGAAACGAAAGGGCGTTCTGGCGCAGGCGGTCGGAGTGCGGCCCACGTTTCAGTACTCAATTTGAGTGGTTTGACTGCCCTGAAAACCCTGTGCTACGGTGCTGCCTGGAAAAGAGGCACATGAAATGAGCGAGCAAGACCTTAAAGCCATTCTCGGGAAGCTGCAGTATCGCGACGACGCCAAAGTTGTCCAGCAGATCACTGAGCATATGAAGCAGGTCCAGGCCCGCATGGCCGGGGTCAAGCACAAGCTCGCGGTGATGAGCGGCAAGGGCGGCGTCGGCAAGAGCATGACGACCGTGAACCTGGCGCTCGCGCTGGCCCGCCTGGGCAACAAGGTCGGCGTGCTGGATGTGGACCTCAACGGCCCCTGCGTGCCGCGCATGCTGGGGATGCATGGACAATCGCTGACCATCACTCCCGAGGGCGCTGCGCCGCCGGTCGGTCCGCTGGGCGTCAAAGTCGCTTCGATGGATTTCTTTCTCGACGCCGCTTCGCCGGTTCGCTGGAAGGGGCCGATGGATCTCAGCCCGGTCTGGCTCGGGCTCATGGAGATGAACGTCATCCGTGAATTTCTGGCCGACGTCATGTGGGGTGAACTCGATTACCTGCTGGCCGACCTGCCGCCGGGCGCCGCCGCCGACAAGCCGCCGGTCATCGCCGGCTTCATTCCGGACCTGGCCGGCGCCATTGTCGTCACCACCCCATCGGAAGTGGCCTCGGACGTCGTGCAGAAGTCGGTCACCTACGCGCGCGATATGGGCATCAAGGTCCTCGGCATGGTCGAAAACATGAGCGAGTACCGGTGCCCTTCCTGCGGCGTCGAATCGGAACTCTTCGAAGGCAACACCCAGGCGCTGTGCGACGCCTTGAACGTCCCGCTGATCGGCCGTATTCCCTTCGACCGCACCCTGGCCAAAACCTTCGATAAGGGGAATCCGCTGCTGGACGCGACCTATCCGACCATCAAAAAGTACCAGGAGATTGCGGAGCGGGTGATCGCCCTCGTCGACTATAAAAAAGTCTTGGCTCAGAAACTGTAGGGGTATATAAAGGAGCCGTTATGAAATTCGTGTGTCTCAATTGCGAAACCTACATGACCTTTCAGAAGGTCGAAAAGCCTGCGGAAGGTTCGCTCGGCGTGTTCTTTAGCTGTCCCACCTGCAGCGCCAAGTTCTCGATGGTGACCAATCCGGGCGAAACGCAGATGGTCAGTTCCCTGGGCGTGCAACTCGGTGGACGCACGGTCGCCGCGCAGCCCTTTGAAATGACCCGCGGCACACTGAAGGACGAAGCCCAGGCCGGCGCCGGACAGATGGCCGCCTACCTGAATGAAAAAATCCAAGCCGGCCAGCCCGCTGCCACCCATGCTTCAGCAGGCGCGAACGCTGGCGCGGCCCCTGCCGGTGGAAAAACTGAAGAGAAGTCCGGCGGCTGCCCCTTCTCGGCCATGGTCTCCCAGATGGGCCTGACGGCCTCCGATATGAAAGCGGGCGCGGCGTCCAGTTTCACCTGGTCGCCTGACGCCAAGGAAAAACTGGAGAAACTGCCTGCCTTCGTGCAACCGATGGTCCGCAGCAGCGTCGAAGCCTATGCCCGCAAGCACAACTACCCGACCATCACCTTGCAAGTTATGGACGATTCAAAGAACGACTCGAACGGGATCACCTGGGCACCGGATGCAGAACAGCGGCTGGAGAACATTCCGGATTTCATAAGGCCGATGGCACGGCGCGAGGTCGAGCGAATCGCCAAAGAGCGCGGCTTGGCCACGGTCACAGCCCAGGTCATGGACGAGGCTAAGGACAAGTTTATGAAGTTCATGTAACGCATGTTGAGAGATTCATTTTGAAAAGGCCCTTCCGGGCAACCGGATGGGCCTTCTTTTTGCTGATCGCTCTGCTCGGCGTCGTCGGCACGTCGATTACCCAGCACGGCAATGCGTCGCAGGAGATGGCCCACGATCATGGGGCCTCATCCAGCTATACGTCCGGTCACCAATGGGAAGGGTCACTTGAAGGTATCGATTTCTCTGATCGTAACCACCACGTCGCCGGCATACTGGTTTTGCTTATCGGGCTGACGGAACTTCGTGAAGCATTGGCCATTTCGCTCCTGGCTTGGTTGCGCTTTCTGCTGCCGGCCGCCATGCTGAGCGCCGGCAGTCTGTTGATGATTTGGAGTGATCATAACGCCTGGCCGATCGGGTCGTTGAATCTTGCGGAAACCTTTGCCGGAACCGATCACGAAATCCTCCAACACAAGATCTACGGCATTCTCTCGCTGGCGGTGGGTCTTGTCGAATTGCTCAGGCGGACCGGGCGTCTGTGCCATACGTTCTGTACCATTCCGCTGCCGGCCTTTGCGGTGATCGGTGGCCTCATGCTGTTCATGCATAGCCATGGCACCCACCCCTCGGCGCAGGCCATCGCGTTCAACCATGCCGTGATGGGGACGATGGCGATTGTCGCTGGTTCCTGTAACATGATATCCGCACGAGCAGACTCACCATGGAATCCGGCCGGTCTTTCGCGTTGGAAACTGACGTGGACCGGGTTCGTTTTGCTGATCGGCCTGCAACTGTTGTTGTATTCAGAATAGGTGTGAGGTGATGGGAACCGACCGATCAAAAAATCCGACGCTCGCCGGTGTTCTTTCCGGCGTGATGCCGGGACTTGGACAGTTCTATTGCCGTCAATGGGCGAAGGGTGCGGCGTTTCTCGCCGCGGTGTCGGTCGCCGACTTCAGCGCCGACGTCTCCAAAAGCCTGTTCGATTTCTTGCTCACTCGTGCGCTCCCGGATGACACGACGAAATTTCTCATCGGATCGCTGCTTGTGCTCACCATCGCCGCGTGGAGCGTCATCGATGCCATCCGCATCGCCAGAAAACTCCCGTGAGCTCGTCACGGCCTCCCCTCCAGCGTTGACTCGCCTATTGCACTGTGTTAGACACACCGCATAAAATAAGGTGTTTATGTCGTTTCTATCTTTCCTGAAAGTGAGCACGATTCATGGGCGGCCATAGTCACTGGGCGACCATCAAACGGCATAAATCCTCGCAGGATGTTAAGCGCGGCAAGATTTTCACGCGGATTATCCGGGAGCTGACCATTGCGGCGCGCACAGGCAGTGATCCAAGCGGCAATCCGCGGCTGCGTCTGGCGATCTCCAAAGCCAAGGACGCGAACATGCCGGGCGATACGCTTAAAAAAGCGATCCAGCGAGGGACGGGTGAATTGCCTGGCGTCCACTACGAGGAATTTGCGCTGGAAGGGTACGGGCCAGGCGGAACCGCGGTGATGCTCGAGATCACCTCGGACAATCGGAATCGCACCGTGGCCGAGATCCGCAATCTGCTCACGAAAAACAACGCGAACCTGGCGGAAGCCGGCGCCGTCTCCTGGCAATTTCACAAGAAGGGGCTGCTGACGGTCGAGCGGGGCAAAGTCGAGGAAGACCGGTTGATTTCGCTTGCGCTGGACGCCGGCGCCGAAGACGTGAAGGCGGGCGCGAAGTTATTCGAGGTGATCACCGATCCGCACGACTTCGAAAACGTAAAAAAAGTGCTGGCCGATGCGAAAATCGACACGGCGTTTGCCGAAGTGACGTTTATCCCGCAGAACTCGATCGGACTCGAGGAAAAAAACGCCGAGCAGATGCTCAAGCTGATGGAAATCCTCGACGAGCATGACGACGTGCAGAAGGTGCATGCGAATTTCGACATTTCCGACGAGGTCATGGAGAAAGTTGCCGCAGCAGCGGGTTAAATTAACGACATGATTGCCGCGCTCACGGGCCGGCTGGCTCACAAGGCTCCTTCCCACGTGACACTCGACGTGCACGGCGTCGGGTACGAAGTGTTCATTCCGCTCAGCACCTTTTACGCGCTCCCGGAGATCAACGAATCCGCATCGCTCAGCGTCCATACGCATCTGCGCGAGGATGCGATTCAACTCTATGGTTTTGTCACTGTACTGGAAAAGGATTCCTTCATCCTGCTCACCAGCATCAGCGGTATCGGGCCGAAACTGGCATTGAGCGTGCTCTCTGCGCTGAACGTGCCCGATCTCGTTTCAGCCATCCTGGCCGGCGACGTGGAAAAGCTCGCCTCCGTCCCCGGCATCGGAAAGAAGACCGCCGCACGGATCGCGCTCGAGCTCAAGGACAAGGTCGAGCGATTGCGCGTGACGCCCGGTCCGATTCCTCAGGCCGCGAGCGGCCCGTTGGGCCGGCTCCAGGACGATGCCTTGTCGGCCCTGGTCAATCTGGGCTACAAGGCGGCGGACGTGAAGGAAGCCATCACGCGGGCTGTGCAGGTGCGTCCGGAACCGATCCCGCTGACCGAATTGATCCGCGAGGTATTGAAAGATCTGGCACGGAGGTAATATGAATATAATCATACCCAGCAAACTCCTTTGGCTCCGGTTCGCCATCGGTGCGCTGGTGATTGGCCCCTGTCTGCTCGTACCTCAGGCGGCCTTCCCGGAAGAACCCAGAAACCCAGCCGTTCTGGCTCCCCATGAAATCATCGTGGACGAGAAAGACAAGGATAAAGAAATACCCATGATCCCGATGATGCATTGCGGCAAGTGCCCGGAAGGCTTTGTCAAGACCGCCGTCGCCGCGCCTCGATCCGGACTTTCGATCGGGGCTGACTTCGATATGTCGGAGATGTGCAAGGGGATGTACAAGAGCGAGGAGACGACGGTGGTGGAATGCAAGCCTATCGGGAAGCAGAATTAGATGCCGGTCTGTGGCACCTGTCCGGCAGGATATATAGAGATCGGGCGGTCGCTGCTCCCGGCCCTCTGTGGAAACGAGGACGGCGGCCTGAGAACCCAGTGCCAGCTCCCGAAGATGGAAGGCGGGATGCCGGATCCCACCAGGGCGGCCGGAAGTGCCCACCTGATTACGTCGGAAATCTGCCGACTCCCGGCCAGGGCAACTCACCTTCCCATCCGCCGAAGTACCCATCCATGGAGATCATAAAAGAAAAACCAGAGTGACCGGCCGGGCATGATGCCCGCGAAGGACAGAGTGTGACCGATCGTCTCGTGACCACCCAACCCACGGAGGAAGAACGCAGCGTCGAGGCCACGCTGCGGCCGCAGACCCTGTCCGAGTACGTCGGGCAGGAACGGATGAAGGAATCGCTGCGGGTCTGCATCGAGGCCGCCAAACAGCGCCATGAAGCGCTCGACCATGCGATCTTCTACGGTCCACCGGGGCTTGGCAAGACCACCATCGCCCACATCATCGCGCATGAAATGGGCGTGGCGATCCGCTCGACATCCGGCCTGGTGCTGTCCCACGCCGGCGACCTGGCCGCCATCCTCACGAACCTGCAGGAGCACGACGTCCTGTTCATCGATGAAATTCACCGGCTCCCGGCTTCGGTGGAAGAGGCGCTCTATCCCGCCATGGAGGATTTTCAGCTCGACCTGGTTATCGGCCAGGGACCCTCCACGCGCACCGTCAAGCTGGACCTGCCGAAATTCACCCTCGTCGGCGCCACGACACGCGCCGGCTCGCTCACGTCGCCGCTGCGCGAACGGTTCGGGCTGGTCACCCGCCTGGATTTTTATTCTCCCGATGAACTGACCACAATCGTCACGCGGTCGGCCGGATTACTGGAAATTCCTATCGAGTCGGACGGAGCCCGAGAAATCGCGGGGCGCGCCCGCGGGACGCCGCGCATCGCCAACCGGCTGATCAAACGCGCGCGCGACTTCGCCCAGATCAAGGCGCAGGGGCGAATCACCAGGCAGGTGGCCAAGGACGCGCTGGACTGGCTAGGTGTGGATGCCGCCGGTTTCGACGACATGGACCGTAAAATCCTCTCGACCATCATCGAGAAGTTCGGCGGCGGGCCTGTCGGCGTGGAATCGCTCGCCGCCGCCGTCAACGAGGAAAAGACGACGCTGGAAGACGTGTACGAGCCCTACCTGATTCAATCCGGCTACCTGGAGCGAACGGCCAGAGGCCGGCAAGCCACCCGGCTTGCCTTTTCCCACTTTGGCAAACAGAAGGACTTGCTCCCCTGAACTGTGCCTGACA
This sequence comes from Nitrospiraceae bacterium, assembly GCA_009692155.1. Classification (GTDB taxonomy): domain Bacteria; phylum Nitrospirota; class Nitrospiria; order Nitrospirales; family Nitrospiraceae; genus 2-02-FULL-62-14. Next base: position 78,352 of record SHZW01000005.1, on the reverse strand, counting down.
ATTCTGTTATCCACACCCGAATCGTACCGGGCATTTCACAGCAAAAATTCGGTGGTGGTAGTGGCCGGGAGAGTCCCATCTCATTGATATTCCTTGCAAAGCCTGCTTGGCTTTTTGTATGATTTGTGATCAATCCTATTCAAATGAGAAAGGACCGGAGCTGGGTGAAACAGCCAGCCCGACGTGGTCATGAAAGAGCGGACAGGTCCCTCCAAGGAACTGCAGTCGTACCGCAAGGAAATCGACCGGATCGACGATGATATCCTGCGCCTTCTGAACGAGCGCTCCAAGCACGTCATCGAGATCGGGAAAGCCAAACGTCGGGCCGATGCCGAGGCCAATCTCCACACACCGGCTCGGGAAGCGGAAATCATCGAGCGGATGACCGCGCGCAACTCCGGTCCGTTCCCCAACGACGCAATCCGGGCCGTCTACCGCGAGATTATGTCTGCGTCGCTGTCACTGGAAGGCCCCCAAAAAGTCGCGTACCTCGGCCCGCCCGCGACGTTCACGCACCTGGCATGCATCCAGAAATTCGGCGCGTCCGCGGACTATCTCGCGGTCACCAGCATCAAAGATGTCTTCAATGAAGTCGAGCGCGGCAGGGCGAATTTCGGCGTCGTCCCGATCGAAAACTCCACGGAAGGCGTGGTGAACCATACGCTCGACATGTTTTTCGACTCCAACTTGATGATCTATGGTGAGATCTTGCAGGAAGTGTCTCATTATCTGTTATCCAAAACGGGCCGGCTTGAGGGGATCAAAAAAATCTATTCGCACCCCCATGCCATTGCGCAATGCCGGAACTGGCTGGAAACAAACCTGCCGAATGTGCCGGTGTCTGAGGTGACGAGCACGGCGCGGGCGGCAGAGTTGTGCCGGGACACCGCATCCGCGGCGGCCATTGCCTCCGAGCTGGCGGGACAGCTATATGGATTGAAGATCGTCAAATCGCGGATCGAAGACAACATCAACAACTTCACCCGCTTTTTGATCCTGTCGAAGAAAGCTCCGGAACGGACGGGGAAAGACAAAACGTCTGTGATGCTGTCCGTTAAAGACAAGGTCGGGGCACTCTACGATCTGCTGCGTCCCTTTGCCTCGCATGGCCTCAATATGACGAAAATCGAGTCCCGTCCGTCACGCCGGAAAGCCTGGGAGTACATCTTTTTTGTCGATATCGAGGGGCACGCCGAGGAAGACCGCGTCAAGAAGGCGCTCGACGAGATCAAGGGGCGCTGCCTGTTTATGAAAATCCTGGGATCGTACCCGGCGCATAGCTGATTTATGCCACTCAACGTTCACCCAGACATCGCATCGTTGTCCCCCTACGTGCCGGGCAAGCCGATCGAAGAGCTGCAGCGCGAGCTAGGGCTTTCGCACATCGTCAAGCTGGCCTCCAACGAGAACCCGCTGGGGCCGTCCCCCAAGGCCATCGCCGTGCTGGCAGAAGCGGCCGCGACCTTGAACCGGTACCCGGACGGAGGCGCGTTCCGGTTGCGGACGGCCCTGGCCGATCGCTGGAAGGTCTCGCTGGATCAGGTGACCCTGGGAAACGGCTCCGACGAAATCATCGGCATGCTGGCGCGCGCCTTCCTGTCGCCGGGCGACAAAGCAGTCATGGCCGATAACACCTTCGTGATTTACCGGATGGAAGTGACGGCCGCGCACGGCGTGCCGGTCGTCGTGCCGCTCAAGGACGGCCGGCACGATCTGGCCGCCATGGCCAAGGCGATCACGCCGCGCACCAAATTGCTGTTCGTCTGCAACCCCAATAACCCGACAGGCACGATGGTGAGCGCCGCCGATGCCGACGCGCTCATGGCGAAGGTGCCGGCGCACGTGATCGTCGTGTTCGACGAAGCCTACTGCGAGTATGCCCGCGATCCTCATTTCCCGGATAGTTTGGGGTACGTCCGACGGGAACGCAACGTCGTCGTGCTGCGGACGTTCTCCAAAATCTACGGCCTGGCCGGATTGCGGATCGGCTACGGCGTGACGACCACGGAAATAGCCGGCTATCTCAACCGCGTGCGGCCGCCTTTCAACGCCAACAGCCTGGCCCAGCGCGCCGCATGGGCGGCGCTCGGCGACGAGGAGCACGTGGCGAAGAGCCGCGCGATGAACCAGACGGAAATGGCGGGCGTCCGGGCCGGGCTTGAGGCGCTCGGGATCCGGCCGCTACCCAGCGAAGCCAATTTTTTGTATTTCGACGCCGGCCGCGACGGGCGCGCCCTGTTCGAGGCCCTGCTGCGGGAAGGCGTGATCGTGCGTCACATTGAAGGCACCAACTTACGGGTCACCATCGGCTTGCCGGAAGAGAACCGACAGTTCCTGCAGGCACTGAAACAAGTCCTTGGTCGGTAACTGAAGGGAAGAGGAATTTATGATCATCGTGCTGAAGCCAGAAGCCACGGAACCTGAAATCGAACACATTATGGACCGGCTCCAGGAGTTGGGCTTGAAGTCGCACATCTCGCACGGGCAGGAACGGACCATCATCGGCGTGATCGGGGATGACCGCATTCTCCAGAACCAGCCGCTGACCGCCCTGCCGGGCGTGGAGAGCGTTCTCGCGATTCTCGCGCCCTGGAAACTGGTGAGCCGGGAATTCCAAAAGGACAACACGGTCATCGACGTCGGCGGCGTCAAAATCGGCGGGAAAAAAATCGTGATGATGGCGGGCCCCTGCGCGGTGGAGCGGCTGGAATTGACGGTCGACATCGCCCAGGAAGTGAAGGCCGCCGGTGGCAGCATCTTACGTGGCGGCGCCTACAAGCCGCGGTCGTCGCCCTATTCCTTCCAGGGGCTGGGACGCGAAGGGCTCGATTACCTGCTCGAGGCCAAGAAAAAAACCGGCCTGCCGGTGATCAGTGAAATCCTGGACACGCGCGACATCGAGCTGTTTCTTGAAAAGGCCGACATCATCCAGATCGGCGCCCGCAACATGCAGAACTTCGAGCTGCTGAAAGAAGTCGGCGCCTACGACAAGCCGGTGCTGCTCAAGCGCGGCATGTCGGCGACCATCAAGGAGTTCTTGTTGTCTGCCGAGTACATCATGTCCCGCGGCAACCGCAACGTCATGCTCTGCGAGCGCGGCATCCGGACGTTCGAAACGCAATACCGCAACACGCTCGATCTTGCCGCGGTTCCGACATTGAAAGAGCTGTCCCACCTGCCGGTCATCGTGGATCCGAGCCACGCCACCGGCAAATGGAATCTCGTCGCGCCCATGTCCAGGGCCGCCGTCGCCGCAGGCGCGGACGGCCTCCTGATCGAGGTGCACTCGAATCCGGAATGCGCCCTGTGCGACGGCGAGGAGTCCATCAAGCCCAGCAAGTTCAAAGATTTGGTACAGGATCTCAAAAAAATCGCCGAGGCGGTCGGGCGGGAAGTCTGACCTTCATGACTCCTCAGCCGCTTAGCAGATCCTCCTCCGTGATACCCGACCATCCGAAAGCGTCCGTGCATTTCAAGCAGGTGGCGATCATCGGCGTCGGCCTCATCGGCGGCTCGCTGGGGATGATCCTCAAGCGGAACGCCCTCGCCGATTCCATCGTGGGCGTCGGGCGGCGGATCGAAAATTTGAAGACGGCGGTCGAACTCGGCGCCATCGACCGGTATGTCTCGGACGCCAAGGACGGCGTGCGCGGCGCCGACCTCGTGATTCTGGCCACTCCGGTCGATACCTATGAGCGGCATGTAAAGGAGTGGGGCGCCTGCCTTGCGCCCGGCACGATCGTGAGCGACGTCGGCAGCGTGAAGGGCGCCCTCGTGGAACAGGCCGAACGGCTTCTGCCTAACAGCGTCCGGTTCGTCGGCGCGCACCCGATCGCGGGCAAAGAGAAAACCGGTGTCGCGGCCGGTTCCGTCACACTCTTCAAGGGGGCGCGCTGCATTCTGACACCGACGAAGCGGACCGATCCGCAGGCGTTGCAGGCGATCCGTGCCCTGTGGGAAACCGCAGGGGCCACCGTGCTGACAATGGACCCGATGCTGCACGACAAGGTGCTGGGAGCAGTCAGCCATTTACCGCATATCGCCGCCTTCGCATTGATCAACGCGCTGACCGAGGTACAACAGACCACGCCGGAATTGGATCTGCTGGCCTACTCGGGAGGCGGCCTGCGGGACACGACGCGCATCGCTGGTAGCTCTCCTGAAATGTGGCGCGATATTTTCCTCTGGAACCGTGACAATCTGGTGGCGCAGATCGACGTCTACGAGCGCCATCTCCAACAACTCAAGCGCCTGATCCAAGCCGGCGACGGACCGGCCATCGAACAGGAGCTCGAGCGGGCCAAGAAGGTCCGCGAGCAATTGAATCGTCCCGCATAACCCATTTCCCTATGTCTGCACTAACCATCACGCCAGCCGGCCCCCTGAAGGGCACGATTGCTGTTCCGGGCGATAAATCCATCACGCACCGCGCCATTATCCTGAGCGCGTTGGCGGAAGGCGACAGCGCGATCTCCGCCTACTGCCGCGGAGAAGACTGCCTGAACACGATGCGGGCATTCCAGGCGATGGGGATTCAGATTGAAGAACGCCCGGAGCAACTCCGAATGCGGGGCAAGGGATTCTGGGGATTGACGGAGCCGGCGCAGCCGCTGGACTGCGGCAACTCGGGCACCGGCATCCGCCTGATGGCCGGCGTGCTGGCGGGCCAGGACTTTTTCACCATATTGACCGGCGATGATTCCATTCGGCGGAGGCCGATGGGGCGGGTCGTGAAACCGTTGCGGGAGATGGGCGCAGCCATCGCGGGACGGAAGGGCGGTGAACTGGCTCCTCTGGCAATCACCGGCAGCCGTCTGCGCGGGCTCACGTATACATCTCCTGTCGCCAGCGCTCAGGTCAAATCCTCCCTGCTGCTGGCCGGCTTGTATGCCGAAGGTGTGACCCGCGTGAGCGAACCACGCCGGTCCCGTGATCACACGGAACGACTGTTCCGGTATTTCGGGATCCCGGTTCAAGAAGACGGCTCCACCGTCTCCATTCAAGGACGCCCCTCGGTCGGATGGGCTGGTAAGCCGGTCGTCGTGCCGGGCGATCTGTCAGCCGCAGCCTTTTTTATTGTCGGCGCCTCGCTGGTGCCTGGATCCGATGTGACAATGACCTCTGTCGGGGTCAACCCGACCAGAACCGGTGTGCTGGAAATTTTGACCGAGATGGGTGCGAACATCCAGGTACTCAATCGCCGCGACGAAGCCGGTGAACCGGTCGCGGATCTCCGTGTTCGCGCTGCCTCGCTGCACGGCATCCGAATCGGTGCAGAGCGCATTCCTCAGACCATTGACGAATTCCCAATTCTCTGTGTCGCGGCCGTCCTCGCCGAGGGGGAAACAACGATTACCGGCGCCGGCGAGTTACGGGTGAAAGAAAGCGACCGGATTGCCACCATGACGATAGAACTCAGGAAGATGGGCGCATCGATTGAAGAAACAAAAGAGGGCCTTGTCATTCAAGGACTTGGAGCGATGAAAACGAAGCGGCTGCGGGGTGCAGCCTGCACCAGCTACGGAGATCACCGGGTTGCCATGTCCATGGCCATTGCTGGATTGACCGCAGAGGGTGCAACCCAAATTCAGGACACCGACTGTATTGAGACTTCATTCCCAGGATTCGAATTGAAGCTCTTGGAATTATTGACAAAAAATGGTTGAGGGCTATAAAATACACACCCCACGGGTCGATACACCTGTGCCGCGCCAATCGGCCCGGCAACTGATCGTGACGATTGACGGTCCTGCCGGGGCTGGAAAGAGCACGGTCGCCAGGCAGTTAGCCATGAGGCTTGGGTATCTGTATCTCGATACCGGCACGTTGTACCGGGCCGTCGCCTGGAAAGTTCGATCGGCAGGCGTGGATCCGGAGGATGGGGAGGCCGTCGCGATATTGCTCCCCGCCCTGCAAGTGAGTATGGACCGGCGAGACGATGGGGTCCGCGTGGCCGTGGATGGCCGGGATGTGACAGACGAACTCCGGACCCCGGAGATCAGCGCCATGGCTTCTCAAGTGTCGGCCATTCCGGCCGTGCGTGAGTGGTTGCTCCCGGTCCAGCGCCGCGTGGGCGAAGCCGGCGGCGTGGTGGCGGAGGGGCGCGATCTCGGCACGCGGGTGTTCCCCTTGGCTGAGGCAAAGTTTTTTCTGGATGCCGACGTGAATACGCGCGCCGGGCGCCGGCAGCAGGATCTGACAGGCTCGGGGCGATCGGCGCCGCTGGAACGGACGAAGCAGGAGATCGAAACGCGGGATCAGCGGGACCGGTCACGCGCGATCGCGCCGTTGATCCCGGCGGCGGATGCAGAGGTGATCGATTCCTCGAGGCTCACGGTGGAACAAGTCGTCGATCGCATGATGGGGAAGATTGCAGCGAAACTGTGAGCACCGTGGCGTATGGAACTTTTGGTTGTTGGTCAATGCCTGGTGTCGATGGACACAGCTCTTCTTTCGTTATCAGGCAGTGAAATCTGTCACGATAGATGCGGCGTATTGATCGCACAGTCGTGAAGTGTTTGTTGAAGCTGTGAGCGCTGTGTTCTATGGCATCTTGTGGCTTCTGGTCAATGCGGCGGGGAAGCTCTTCTTCCGTTATCGGGTGGTGGGGCGCGAATATGTCCCGGCACAGGGCGGCGTGCTCATCGCGGCCAACCATGCGAGCTACGTCGACATCCCCTTCGTGGGAGGCAGCGTCAGGCGGCGCATGTGGTATTTGGGGAGGCAGGATCTCTTCCTTCCCGTTGTTCGTCCGATCTTGCAGTGGCTCGGGTGGATCCCGATCCGGCAGGACCGGCTGGATCGCGACGGATTCGGCAAGGCGATCCGCCTGATCCAGGAAGGCAAGGTCGTGGTTATTTATCCGGAGGGCACCCGCACTGCGGATGGCGCGTTGAGGCGGGGCAAACCGGGCGTGGGCATTATTGTGGCGGAAACCGGATGTCCTGTGATTCCCGCCTACCTCGCCGGCACCAAGGAGGCGCTTCCCATGGGAGCGCGGTGGGTATCACGGCATCCGATCCGCGTCACGTTCGGAGCGCCGATTGATTTTACGGAGGCGGCGCAACGCCTCTCCGGGAAAGAGTTCTATCAGCACGTGAGCCGGACCGTCATGGGCCGGATCGCCGACCTGGGGCAGGTGGCCCCACCGGCCGATCCGGTCGAACGACGATCGGCTGCCCTGTCTCGCAAGGCTGAGTGAGACCGGGCATTTTAACCATCAGCACCCGACGAGAGTCGGAGATTCGTGAAAGGATTGGTTTCACGCACATGAGCATCACATCAAAGCCGACAGGAGAACAAATGGACCGGAACGCGCTCGCCGCGTTGTACGAGGAAACGTTCCGGAACTTCGAGGAAGGCACGATCATCGAAGGCCAGATCGTCGCCATCAATCACGGCCGGGTCGTCGTCGACATCGGCTACAAATCCGAAGGGATTATTCCGGGCGACCAATTCAGCAGCGAAGAGCTGCAGGCATTGAAAGTTGGCGACCGGCTCGTGGTCTACATCGAGGAGCGCGAGAATGAGGACGGCAACCTGATCCTCTCCAAAGAAAAAGCCGACAAAATGAAGGTCTGGGAGGACCTCGAGAAAGCGTTCAACGAAGAACGCATCGTGGACGGCAAGATCCTCACCCGCATCAAGGGCGGCATGATGGTGGACATTGGCGTCAAAGCGTTTCTCCCCGGCTCGCAGATCGATCTGCACCCAATTCGCGATCTGGACGGGCTGGTCGGAAAGACCTTCCCTCTCAAGATCATCAAGATCAACCACCGGCGCGGCAACGTCGTCGTCTCACGCCGCGTGCTGCTCGAAGAATCGCGGGACAAGAAGCGGCACACGACGCTGTCCAACCTGAAGGAGGGACAGTTGGTCCCGGGCATCGTCAAAAATATCACCGAATACGGCGCCTTTATCGATCTGGGCGGCATCGACGGCCTGCTGCATATTACCGACATGTCGTGGGGCCGCGTCGGCCATCCGTCGGAAATGTTCTCCGTGGGCGACCGGGTCGAAGTCATGGTGCTGAAATATGACCGCGAAACCGGGCGCATTTCACTGGGTGTCAAGCAAAAGGGCTCGGATCCCTGGGCCAGCGTCGCCGCCAAGTATCCGATCGGTACGCGGGTCAAAGGGAAGGTCGTGAGCCTGACCGATTATGGCGCCTTCATCGAGCTCGAACCGGGCGTCGAGGGCCTGGTGCACGTCTCGGAGATGTCGTGGTCGCACGAAGTCCGGCATCCTTCGCGCCTGGTTTCTGTCGGCGACCAGGTCGAGGCCGCCGTCCTGAACATCGAGCCCGGCAACCGCAAGATTTCGCTGGGCATGAAACAGACCGCGCCGAATCCCTGGGACATGGTCGAGGCGAAATACCCGGCAGGCACCCGCATCCAGGGCAAGGTCAAGAGCCTGACCGACTTCGGGGCGTTCATCGGTCTGGACGAGGGCATTGACGGGCTGATTCACATTTCCGACATGTCCTGGACCAAGCACATCAAGCATCCCTCGGAGCTGTTCAAGAAAGCCCAGGACGTCGAAGCGGTCGTGTTGCGAATCGATAAGGAGAAGGAGCGTCTCTCGCTCGGATACAAACAGCTCTCGCGCGATCCCTGGGACGTGGACATCCCCGATCGGTACCGGGTGGGTGCCAGTGTCACCGGCAAAGTCTCCAAGCTCGCCGACTTCGGCGTGTTCGTCGAATTGGAAAGCGGCGTGGACGGGTTGCTTCATATCAGCGAGGCGGGCTTGCAGCCCCCGGCGCGGCTGGAGGAAAAGTTCAAGCCCCAAGACGAGATCACCGCCAAGATCATCAAGGTGGACCGCGAGGAACGGAAAATCGCTCTCAGCCTGCGTGAACTTCAGTCGGATACGGATCGCACACACATGGACGAGTATCACGCCACGCAGGGGGCAGTGGATCAAAGTCTCGGACGCGCGGCGAAAAAGTCAAAGAAGCGGAATGACAACGAAGGAGACGAAGGCTGATCGTCATCAGCCGGCCTCGTGACCTATGACTGACGACTCCACCATGCATCCGCCTCGCCAGAAGAAGCACTGGCGGCGCTTCTTCTGGCTGGCGCTGGCTGGCGTGATGCTGCTCCTGGTGGCGAACGCCCTGCTCTCCGATATCGATGTCCCCGGCGAGGACCGCATCGCGCTCGTCCGTGTCGAAGGCGTCATCCTCGATGCGAAAGACACGGTGGCGGAACTCAAACGGTTCGGGGACAGCTCGTCTGTCAAGGCGATCGTGCTGCGCATCGACAGCCCAGGCGGCGGCGTGGTCCCGTCGCAGGAAATTCATGACGCCGTGCAGCGCGTGCGGAGCAAGCACAAGAAGACCGTCGTCGCCTCCATGGGCACGGTGGCCGCCTCGGGCGGCTATTACATCGCCGCCGCCGCCGACCGGATTATCGCGAATCCCGGCACGTTGACCGGCAGCATCGGGGTCATCATGGAACTGGTGAACCTGGAAGGTCTGCTCAAAAAAGTCGGCGTGGAGGGTATCGTCGTCAAGAGCGGGCATTACAAAGATATCGGGTCGCCGTTCCGGAAGATGGGCCCCGACGACCGCCGCGTCCTGCAAGCCGTGATGGACGACGTCCACGATCAGTTCATCGAGGCCGTGGCGGAGGGACGCTCGCTTGATGTCGCTGCCGTGCGGAAGCTGGCGGACGGGCGCATCTTTACCGGGCGGCAGGCCGTGGACGCCAAACTCGTGGACGAACTGGGCGACCTCGACGACGCCATTCGCATCGCTGCGGACCTGGTCGGCATCGAAGGGGAACCCACGGTGGTCGAGCCGAAGAAACGATTTTCCATCAAGGAGATCATCGACAGCCGCATGCAGGGCCTGTTGCCCGCATTCGACTTTCAAACGGGGATTCGACTCAAGTATTTGATGGCATTCTGAGACCATGCCGCGAAGGAGGCATCGATGACCAAAGCTCAAATAATCGAGAAGGTGTCGGAGCAAGTCTCTCTCCTGACCAAACGGCAGGCGGAGATCGTGGTCAATACCATGTTCAACAGCGTCCGCGATTCGCTCCATCGAGGCGACAAGACGGAGATCCGCGGCTTCGGCAGTTTCCGCCTGCGCAACCGCCGCATGAAAGAGGGGCGCAATCCGAAAACCGGCGCCACGGTCTCGGTGCCGGCCAAAAAGGTCCCGTTTTTCAAGGCGGGCAAAGAATTGAAGGAACTGCTCAACAAGTAACCGCCATGAGTCCCGACGCGTCCTCTCAGACCGCGCTGCCCGAGATTGCCTGGACCGACGAAGCTCTCCAGCGGATGGAGCGCGCGCCCGTCTTTCTGCGCGGCATGGTCAAGCGCCTAGCCGAAAAGAAAGCCCGCGAACTCGGCTATGCCTCCATCACCGGCGAGATTCTCGACCAGTTCAAGAGCCAGATGATGGGCGGCATGGGCGGGGCCGCCGGGTTGGCCGCGGCCGCCGACGACATGGCCCAGGGACGGTTGCCGTGGACGGCGGCGGCCCGGGAACGCCTCGACCTGGTTCCGGAGTTCATGCGCGGCATGATCCGCCAAATCGCTGAAGAGCGGGCCCGCGAGGGGGGGCACATGGAGGTCAACATTGACCTCTTCGAAAAAGTCGAGGCGCTGGGCGACATCCAGGAAGCGACCCGGCCGTCCATGGACTGGACCGAGGGCGCGCAGGCGCGGCTGCAGGACAAGATCAAGCAATCGCCGCCGATTGCCGTGGAATTCGTTTCGCAGATGCTTCGACGGGATACGGAAGACATGGCCCGCGAAAAGGGCCTCGACCGGATTGACGAAGCGGCCCTGGTTCAGCTGTGGGATGCGCCGCAAGAACGAATCGGGTGGAGCGACGAGGCCTGGAAACGTCTGCAAACCTCTCCGGATTTCGTCCGGAGCGGCATTCGCAAGGCTGCCGAACGGCGGGCGCGCAAACTGGGATTGAAAGAGATCGATTCAGACCATCTGACGACGTTCCGGAACGAAGCCATGATGAAGGCTGTCAAGCGGATCCGGTCGTTCGGCTACAACCAGCTGACCTTCGATGCCTTCGACACGGCGCTCGAGAAAACCAAGCGGCTGAAGGGGAACGAACAGGCGGAGAAACGGCTGGCGGAGATTCGCCAGCATTTCCACGATCCTTCCACGCAAAAGCCAGAAGGCGGCACATTGGGCGCTGAACTCATGGAGCGCTTCCGGCGCTATCTCAAAGGCGAGGGCTCGCTGTAGTCTTCAGGGCGCATCACGGGCGGTGCGCTGCCTTTCCGCGACAGCCGGTATCGTGCCAGCCCCGGCAACGGCAGAGTTCTCTCTGGAAGAACGAGGAATGAGTACGCTACAGTAGACGCTCCGAATGCGGTGTGAGGGCTCTCTCCGCAGATTGGCATGGAGGAACGCGCAATGTCAGCGAAAGCGAAGATTGAACTATCGATGTACGGCATCGCCGAGGTACTGAAGTGGTGCATTGATCGGAACAATGGCCGGGTTCCCGGCGTTGACACCGAGGGGTTCAAGAAAATGCAGACGTTGCTGGCGGAAAAACCGCAAAGCGGCGACTACTTCACGCTGGACCAATTTTGGAAGAAAAAGATGACGCTCGAATTGACGGAAGAAGAGGTGGCCACGATCGATCGCTGCCTCTATGACATCCCCAATTTAGACAACGTCCCGCTGCCGCAAATTCGACATCGGTTCTGGCCGAAACAGCCCGCCGCTCATTGAGTCAGCGTTTTCCTCGGGGCATATCCGAACCAGTACACGGGGGGAGAAGCCCCGATGGCCTCCCTCCTCGGTCAGCCCGGGACGGGGGCTGGACCGCAAGGGGGCCGGACTCTGCAATGCGCGATGCAATGGATCAAGGGCCGTCATTCCCATGCAGCCCCGCCCTGGGCTGCATGCTGCTCATCTGGCTGATGGCCGCCGCCGGCTGTTCCGAGCGCGAGCCGTTCACACCCCCCGATCCGTTCTATCTCTACGCGACCTATCCGGTCGGCAAGAATCCCACCTCCGTGACCTCGGCGGACTTCAATCAGGACGGCCTGACGGATCTCATCGTCACGAACATCGGCAACGACTCGCTTTCGATCCTGTTCGGCAACGGGGACGGCAGTTTCAAAGAGCAGAAACAACTGCGCGTCAGCGTGGAACCGCGCGCCCTCGCATTGGACGACTATAATGGGGACGGCCGGACGGACATCGCGGTCGCCTGCGCGGGCAGCGATCAGGTCGTCTTGTTTTTCGGGCTGGCCGGCGGACGGTTCAGCGAAGGACAGCGCTATCCGGTTCAGAGAACGCCGGTGTCGATCGCCGCGGGCGACATGAACGGCGATCGGACGCCCGACCTCGCCGTGGCGCTGCGCAACGACAAAATCGTTGTGTTGCTGGGCAACGGCGACGGCACTTTTGCGACCGGCCCGCGCTACGAGTACGGCGACACGCCGACGTCGATTGCCCTGGCCGACCTCACGCAGGACGGAAAACTGGATCTGCTGGTCACCAACGGCGGACCGATGAGCAATGCGGTCACGGTCTGGGCCGGCAACGGCGACGGGTCCTTCCGCGACCCCGTGGATTACCGGACAGGGAAACGGCCGCTCGGCCTGTCCTTCGCCGACTTCAACAACGACCGCAAAACCGATTTACTCGTGATCAACGGCGAGCGCGACAGCTTCGCCGTCTTTTTGGGAAATGGAAACGGAACGTTTCAGAACGGCAAGGAATCCGGCGCGGACGCGGGTCCGGTGCACGGCATCGCCGGTGATTTCGACGGTGACCGGATGGCCGATGTCGCCATCGTCAATATCCAGTCCAGCAATCTGTCGCTTCTGTTCGGCCGCGGCGATGGAACCTTCAAGTACCCGCCGAAACACTATCGCGTCAGCTCCGGTCCCTTTGCCGTCACGTCCCTGTCATTAAAACCCAATGCCACGGAGCCGCCCGGATTGGCGGTCGTCAGCAACGGCGCGGGAAATGTGAGTATTTTTCTCCATCAGGGAACGCACGCGATCGCCCCGAGGCCGGCCTCCTGACGGCCTGGTCAGGGTGCAACCGATGACGAGAATACGAGGCGTGCGGACGTGAGAACGTTTGTCTGGTGGTTCGGCATGGGCGCATTGATGACGCTCTCCGTCCTGATGATCCAGGGAGGCGTGCACGATCTGCTCTATCAGACCCATCCGACGGGCAGCGCGAATGCCGTGCTGACGTTCACGATGACCATTCTGGGCGGCGGGATGCTGGCCGGCTGCGTGGCGCTGATTATGAACCGGTTGCGTTGAATCGCCCCGCGGCTTGACAGCGCGTCAGACGCGGGGTACAACCACGAACGGGCGCGGGTTGCGCCGGATGCGCAACAATACGGACAGACCATGCAATGTCTCAAATGCAACGGACACATGATGGTGCAGCGGCATTACACGCTTCTCAGCCGCCGTCTCTACGCGCGCTGCCTCAACTGCGGGTTCTGGCTCGACCTGGCCGACTTGCTGCGATTTTTCCACAAGGTGCTGGACAACGGGTGGCGGGGCGCGAAAGTTCGCGAATCGATTACCCTGTGAACCCTTTGCTCCCATCCGCATGAATTCTGCGCTCCTTCGCACCCGGACCGTCATGGGGATTCTTCCGATGCTTGCGGGAGGCCTGGGATGGGCCGTGCTGTCGTTGACGGCGCCGGCAACCGTCGTGCACGCCTCACATGTGCCGTCATCGGCCACAGTTGTGCCAGCCGTCTCGCCCTCCGTCGAATTCAAATCCTTTGCCTTCTTTCGTCGCCACCAGATGCAGGCGCAAAGCATCCTGCTCAAGGACCTCTCCACCGGCCGCACGCTCTATGAAGTCCGCGCTAACCGGCGCGTGGCCCCGGCCAGCCTCACCAAAATCATGTCCTCGCTGGTCATCCTCGAATACGGCCAGCTACATGACCCGGTGACGGTCAGCCGCAAGGCCGCGTCGGCCCGCAAGATCCACCTCAGGCTCCACGCCGGCCACGTGTTCCGCCTGGAGGATCTCCTCAAAGCGATGCTGATCACCTCGGCCAACGATGCCTGCCTGGCCGCCGTCGAGCACGTGGGGGGGTCGGAAGAGATGTTCGTGACCATGATGAACAACAAGGCGCGCCGGATGGGCTTGCTGGACACGCATTTCAGCAACGCCTGCGGATTCGATTCGCCGACACACTACACGACCGCGACCGACCTGGCGACGCTGAGCGAAGCGGCCATGCAGGATCACACGTTTCGCGCGCTGGTCCGCAAAGAAGTGGACATGATCTTTCCCCTCAACGCGAACCATTCTTATTGGCTTCGCAACACCAACCGGCTGCTGGGCCGCATCCCCGGCATCGAAGGCATCAAAACCGGGTTTACTTCACAGGCCGGACGCTGTCTCGTGGCCAAGGCCTCCCAAGACGGCAAAGAGGTGCTGCTTGTGCTCCTGCACGCCAACCGCCGGTGGGATACCGCCTCCTCGCTGCTGCGCCAGGGCATGCAGTCGCTGCAGTAACTCCCGCGCGCGCCGGCCCTGGCGCCGATTCACACGCACGGAATTGCACAAAGAACTTTGAGGGGATGGTTCGGAGCTTTTCCGAAGGACTCTGCCTGCGGCAGGAGGGTGTAGGGAAATTGCCGCTCAGCAGCCGCCGGGAACGGAGAATTCGACGTTGACGTCCTTGCCCAGGTAATTGATGAGCACACCCTGCTTCGCATAGTTCATCGCAGCGCCCATCACATTCTCGTCTCCGCAATCCTCCTTGCCAAGCAGCTGGCGGATGTCGTCAGGGCTCTCGCTGTTGAGGACGTTGCGGAAAAGTCCGCGGACTTTGTACGCGAAACGGTTGTTGATGAAAATCAGATCGACTTTCCCGTCCATCAACCGCACGCCGGCCATCGGCCCCGTCGGCTTGCGCGCATCCAGCAACAGCAAAAATGTGCCTTCCTGCTCCGTTTTGACGCCCGTAATTTTTTCATTCACGAGCATGTCGAAGGCCTTGCTCTCCGGATCGCCGAGCTTGACGCCATACAGCGATACGTCTGGACTCTTGATGCCTTTGGGGTCCATCACGTCGTTCCTGCTTAATTCGTAGGGCTCGGCACCGAGCAGATTCGCCGCGCCGAGCACGGCCGTGAACCCGATCGCCATGAGCCCAAACCGCCAGGACTGCACGTCCATTGAGTCCTCCTTCATGAAACCGGGGAAAAAGACACGGCATTGTAGCGAACGCCTCCCTGCACATGCAAGGCAAGCGGAGAATTTTTCTTCCAGCCAACGCTTACCCCTGTCGGGATGTCTCGAGGAGCATGCCGGCGAGGGCGCGCAAGCGCACGAAGTACCCGCCGGCTTCTTCCGGCACATCGGGCAGCAGCGTATCGAGATCGTCGAGACAGTGCCCCAGCATCGCCACGCGCTGGGCATCAAGGTTCTGCTCGTCGAAATAATAGGTGACGCACCCGCTGATGACCGTGTCCAGCGTCATCAGCTCTCCTTCGCTTCGATGTGAAAACTTCGGCCAGTCCGCCATGCGATGCTGGTCCCACAGGGAACGAAGATCCATTACCCACCCAACCGTCCCGCATCGATCGCCAGAAGTATCGCCAGCGAGACAGTCATGAGGCCGGCCAGCCGTTGAAACCACAGGGGTCTCGCGCACCACCAGGCAAGGAGCCGGTCGCGGTGGTGCGCCGGGAGACCGAGCAGGACCAACGCTTTGGCCGTCGCCAGGCTCCCGACCGCGATCCAGAACCAGGATCGCTGCTCCATTGACGATCCGAGCACGACCAGCACCCCGGCCAGCACGGCTCCCTGCAACAGGAGAAATCGCGAAAAAGGATCGGCCATATTCCGCTGTATGTATCCGCTCAGCCAGGCCGGCGCCACAATCATCATGATCCCAGCGGCAAGCCAGAGCAGACTGACGAAGCCCAGGACCAACGTCGTCTGCACCGTTACCGGTTCCCGATCCAGCCGAGCGCATGCAGCAGTAGCGCCGCCAGGGTGCAGAGACCCAGCCCCCAGAACCGGTAATCCACATCTTCCCGCTGCAGACACCAGTCGACGAGCCAATGCCGCCAGGGCTCGGGCCCCATCGCCAGGAACAATCCTTTCAGAACCATCGCAGAGCCGGTCACCATCCAAAGCGGCTGATAATGGATTCCCTCCGTACCCAGCAGCAGAACGACCCCCAGGCAGGCTGCGGCGCCTTCCAACCGGAGCAGCGACGGCGCCAGAGCCAACGCCTCCCGCACGTGCGCCATCACGTGGCGAGGCGCAACAAGAAGCGCCACACCATCGGCCATCCAGATTCCGGCAATCGCCGCCAGCAGGTAGGTCATGCGTTACCCCGTGATCCGTAATCCGTTATGCGTGACGAGTAAAATCTTATGCCGTGTTTGTTCTCATCACTGATCACGGTTCACGCGTCACGCCTTTCACGGGTAAAGTCCGCTGGCCAGGTGAGCTTTCGCGACCTGATCGATGCCGCTCATCAGAGCCGCCATGCGCATGGTCGCCTTCTGCTTCGTGGAAAAGTCCAGCGTCCGGTGAAAGGCCGATGTGATGATCTCATGCAGCCGGTCCCGGATGTCCTGTTCCTTCAAAAAAAACCGCTGCACATCCTGCACCCATTCGAAATAGGACACGATCACACCGCCCGAATTGGCGAGGATATCCGGGATGATGAAGATCCCCTTGTCGTGGAGAATCTCGTCCGCCTCAAGGGTTGTCGGACCGTTCGCGCCTTCCGCGAGAATCTTGCAGCGGACCTTTGCTGCGTTCGTCGCCGTGATCTGTTCCGACAAGGCAGCCGGCACGAGCACCGTGCAGTCCAGTTGCAGCAGGTCTTCATTGGTGATCCGGTCGCCGAGTTTGGTTTCACGAAGCGACCGGCCCTTGTCTTTCGATGCAGCGAGAAGTTTCGGAATGTCGAGACCATTTTTGTTGTAGAGGCCGCCGGTGACGTCGCTGACTGCGACAACCTTCGCGCCGACCTCGTGCATGATGCGCGCGGTATGCGATCCGACATTGCCGAACCCCTGGATTGCCACCGTCGCTTTCTTCGGATCCAGGCGGAGATGTTTCATGGCCTCGAGGGTCACGTAAACGACGCCGCGGCCCGTGGCTTCCTCGCGCCCCAGGCTCCCGCCGATGGACAGCGGCTTACCGGTCACCACGCCCGGCGATGCGAAGCCCACCTGCATGCTGTAGGTGTCCATGATCCAGGCCATCACCTGGGCGTCGGTTCCCACATCGGGGGCCGGCACGTCCTTGTCCGGACCGATGAATGGAAAGATCTCGGCTGCATACCGGCGCGTCAGCCGCTGCAGCTCGCCGCGCGAGAGCTTTTTCTGGTCCACCCGCACACCACCCTTGGCGCCGCCGTAAGGCAGGCCGGTCAGGGCGCACTTCCACGTCATCCACATGGCCAGTGCCGCGACTTCACCCAAATTTACGTCAGGATGGTAACGAATGCCGCCTTTCGACGGCCCGCGCGAGGAATCGTGAATCACGCGATAGCCGGTGAAAACTTCCACGCGGCCGTCGTCCATCCGGACAGGCACGCTCACGACCAGCGAGCGATCCGGCAGCTTCAGGCGCTGACAAAGGTTCGGGTCAAACTGCATCAATTCCGCCGCACGATCGAACTGCGCCACGGCGAGCCGGAAGGTATGATTGTCCATCTCTTGCGGAAGGGCGTGCGCCATCTTCACGACCCCGTCCATTCCAGTCCAAAGACATCGGCAAACCGTTCGGCCACGCACCGGCGAACCTCGGCCAGATCGACGGGATCCTCCAGCATTTCCGCCATCGAGGTCACGCGGCAGCCGGCAATACCGCAAGGCACAATGTGCGCAAACGGCGCCAGGTCCACAGCGACGTTCAACGCAAACCCGTGCAGCGTGATTCCGCGTTCGATGCGTGTGCCGACCGCCGCGATCTTCGCCGGCCGTTCGTCGCCCACCCAGACACCGGGCAATTTCTCAGCGCGCCGGCCGGTGATCTCCCACCGGGCCAGGGTGAGAATAATAACTTCCTCCAGCATCCGCACATAGGTCTTGGGACCCTCGCAAAACCGAGTCAGTTTTAAAATTGGGTATCCGACGAGCTGGCCGGGGCCATGATACGTCACTGACCCGCCCCGCTCCGTGCGATACGCGGGGATGCCGGCCACGTGCGTGGCCTCTTCACTGCCTCCCCAATGTTCCGCGTGAGCCGTTCGCCCGACCGTAAACACCGGTTCGTGTTCGAGCAGCAGGAGCATGTCGGGCCGCTGCCCGGTCCGCCGCTCGTCGGCAAGCCGGCGCTGGAGCGCCCACGCCGTTTCATAGTCCAGACGCCCGCACTGGATCAGCACGCCAGGCACGCCCGCAGCGGCGAACGCGCTCCCGGTGTCCTGACTATGCGATGCCGTCGGCCTCACCGGTTCACCGGCGGTGCCGGCGGCCGCGGCAGTGAAATCGAAAAGGGGCCTTTTTTCCCAAAGACACTCAGTTTTGCCGGAACTTTGTCGGCGGGACTCAGATACGCGTGCCAGAAGTCCCCGATGTTGTAGATCTCAACGTTGTCCACGGCGGTGACCACGTCGCCGCTTTGCATGCCGAGCCGTCCCAGATGTTTGGCCGGATCGAGCTGAACGGCCAGCACGCCGCGATCGATCTCCAGATTGAAGCTGGCCACCACGCTCGGCGTGACGGTCACCGGAACAAAGCCGATATCCGGCCGGAGGACCGTTCCACGAACCAGCATTGATTGAATATAGGGAGCGGCGGCATCCATGGAAATCGCGTAGCTGATGGCCTGCGCCGACGGGGCGGCCGCCGTGTTGATCCCGACCACGCGGCCCGACAGGTCCACCAGCGGCCCTCCGCTGTTGCCGAGGTTGGTGGTGGCGTCCGTCTGGATGAGGTCATAGAGCGTTTCTCCGTCCGGGGTCAGGATCGAGCGGTCCACCGCGCTGACGACACCGACCGTCACGGAAGAGCCGCCTTTTAACGGATTACCGATGGCGATGACGGTCTCGCCGATCTGGAGCAGCGACGACTGGCCGAGCGTCACGGCGATGAGATCGGCGGCTGAAATCTTCACGAGCGCCAGATCCAGCAGAAAATCACGCGCCACCACTCGTCCCGGTGTCAGCCGCCCGTTTGACAGCCCGACCACGATGCTTTTCACGCCTTCGACAAGGTGGTTGTTCGTGAGAATGTAGCCTCTCTCGTCGATGATGAAGCCGGAACCGGAAGGGAAACCGTGCTGAGCCGATACGGGCGGGACGCCGCGGGCGAGGATAGTCACCACGGATGGACGGACCGCCGCGACCACCGCGGGCACGGACAGGTCTTTTGGTTTGGCCGGCTGGGCGCCGTTTTGGGCGTGGGCGCTGGTCCCGGGGAAACATGCGAGCCATGCGAGCAGCATGGCCCCGGTCATGAATGCTGCGTGCCGACTGTCCCGCGCCATCCCGGCTCTCCCTCCGACAAACCGGCGGGCATTCTCTCACAAATCCGACGACGGAGGAAGGGACTTCCGGGCTCCACACAACACGGGCGAGGCCGAGGCCTCGCCCGATTACATCGCGCTCGCGACACGCTTACTAGCCCACTTACTTGATGGACGCGAACATCTGCCGGATTTCCGGCGTCTTGAGTTTCTTGAGCGCCTTGGCTTCGATCTGCCTGATTCGCTCGCGCGTCACGAGCAGTTGCTGGCCGACTTGCTCCAACGTGAACGGCTCATCCTGCCCGATGCCGAACCGCATCCGGATCACGAGCTGCTCGCGCGGCGTTAACGTGGACAGGATCCGGTCCATCTCGCGCGTCTGCTCGATCCGGTTGATGTGCGCGTCCGGCGGCAACGCCTGGCCGTCTGCAATCAGATCGCCCAGTTGAGTGTCGCCGTCTCCGACCGGATTATCCAGCGACACGGGCTCCTGGAACGGCTGCATGGTCTCCCGGATTTTCTCCGGGCGCAGGCTGAGCGCCTCGCTGAGTTCCCCGATCCTTGGTTCCCGCCCGAGCCGTTGCACCAGCCGGCGCGATGTGCGGAGAATCCGGTTCGACGCTTCGGTCAGGTGCACGGGGAGCCGGATGGTCCGCGATTGGTCGGCCAGCGCGCGCGTGATGCCCTGGCGAATCCACCAGGTCGCGTAGGTGCTGAACTTGAATCCCTTGCGGTACTGGAACCGCTCGGTGGCCTTCATCAGCCCGATATTGCCTTCCTGCACCAGATCCAGCAGCCCCAATCCACGGCCGTTGTAATGCTTGGCGATGTCCACGACCAGCCGCAAATTGTACCGGACCATTTCGTCCTTGGTGCGCTCGAATTCCACGCGCGCCTCGCGGATCTGCCGCCGGCAGCGGCTCAATTGCTTCACCCGCTGGGCCGCAACCTTGCTCGGTCCACGGGCTTCCTGCAGCACCGCGAGCAGCGCGACGTCCGCTCTCTCCAGGGCCATCGCGGAGAGGCCGCTCAACCCACGCACCTCATGCAGCTCGTGCATCGCATCCCGTAGATTGTCCGTCTTGCGCATGTGCACGGCGAGCGCGGCAACTTCCCGAAGGGCGGCACGGATGGCGTGATCGGCCCGATCGATCCGCTTGGCGAGCGTGACCTCCTGCTCACGGTTCAGCAGCGGCCGTTCGCCGAACGAGCGGAAGTAAATAGACTCCAACTCAAAAGGCCCGGACGACCCCCGGTCGGCGGACGTGGCCTTTCCCTTTCTCTTCTCTTCTGGCGCTTCGTCCTTCTCAGCCGAAACGCTGTTGCCGCGCTCGATACGCTCGAGCACGTCCCCCGCTTCCGGATCGTCTTCCTCCACAGCCAGCCCTACCGCCGCTTCTGTCTCTGCTGGGTATTCTTTCTTCATAATGTACCCTCCGGCCCTGGGATCCTGTCGCTCCTCTCCCGACCCTCTTTTCCTCTATAGTCTCTTAGAGCCTCGGCCAGTCCAAAAGATTCGCTCTTTTCAGACTGGGAAGAAATCCTTGTATTTATAACGGCTTATGTGTCCCGAGAACTCAAAGTCTTACAAAGGGACTACGCATTCAAACCCATCACGGATGTGTAAATGGAGGGGTAAGTCTGGTGGGCTGGAAATCAAGGGCGGACGGATAAAAAATCCCGCCCAACCCATTGACTGAAAAAGCGAATTTTGGACAGGACGGCGCTAGTCTTTTTTCTCGAAGTACTTCATGAGCGCCGAAAGGACATCAATGGGAACGGGGAAAATCGTCGTCGAGTTTTTCTCGGCGGCGATTTCCACCAGGGTTTGAAGATACCGCAGTTGCAGTACCGCCGGATGCTGGCCGATCACAGCGGCCGCATCGGAAAGTTTCTACGCCGCCTGAAACTCGCCCTCCGCATGGATCACCTTCGCGCGCCGCTCGCGTTCGGCTTCCGCCTGCTTGGCAATCGCCCGTTGCATCTCCTGTGGCAGATCCACATTCTTGACCTCCACCGCAGAGACTTTTACGCCCCAGGGCTCCGTCTGCTGGTCAATGATGCGCTGCAGCTCCGCGTTGATCTCTTCCCGCTTCGCGAGCAGGTCGTCGAGCTGGCTCTGGCCCAGCACGCTGCGCAGCGTCGTCTGCGCGATCTGGGAGGTCGAATAGAGATAGTCCTGCACCGCAAGTATCGCCCGCTGCGGGTCTACCACGCGCACGAAGATCACCGCGCTCACTTTCATGGACACGTTGTCGCGGGTAATGACATCCTGAGACGGCACTTCCATCGTAACGGTTTGAAGATTGACCCGGATCAGCCGCTGGACGATCGGCAGTACAAAGACCAGCCCGGGCCCCTTGACCGTCTGGAACTTCCCCAGAAAAAACACCACGCCGCGCTCGTACTCCATCAATATCTTGATGCTGTTGTAGATGACGACGGCGATCAGAATGAACGGAATCAGAAACTGCATGGCGGTCTCTCCTTTGCGTGCATCACTTGTGACGCGGGACGACTTTCAGCGTCAGGCCCTCGACAGACCGGACCTCCGCCTCGTCTCCCCGCTTAATGGGCTGCTCACTGACGGCTTCCCAGAGTTCTCCGTGCAGAAAGACCTGCCCGTGTGGCGCCACGTCGGTCTTGGCCATCGCGATCTCGCCGACCATGTTTTCCTTGCCGGTCACCGGCACCCGCCGCCGAGCTTTCATCGCCAGCCAGGCCATCCCGAACATGATGGCCGCCGCGGTGAGGACCGTCGGCAACAGAAACGACAGCGACACTTGCATGAACGGCGCATCGGTTTTGACGAGCAGGAGACCGCCCAGCGTCATGGCGGCGATTCCGCCGAGCGTCAGCAGGCCGTAGCTCGTCACTTTGATCTCGAGCACGAAGAACACGATCCCAAGAATAATCAACAGCACGCCGGCATAGTTGATGGGAAGCGATTGCAACGAATAGAAGGCGAGAATCAGGCTGATCGCCCCAACGATGCCGGGCAGGATCGCCCCGGGATTGTACAGCTCGGCCAGGATGCCGATGGTGCCGATCGTCATCAGCAGCATCGCGATGTTGGGATCGCTGATGGCCTTGAGCACCTCCAGCCGCCAGCCCATCGGAAAGGAGCGCGTCTCAACCCCTTTGGTCTGCAGCGTGACGGATCCGTTCGCAAGCGTCACCTTCCGGCCGTCGAGTCTGGCCAGCAGCGCCGGGATATCCTCGACAACCACATCGATGATTTTGAGATCCAACGCTTCTTTCTCCGTTGCCGACACGCTCTTGCGCACGGCGTCCTCCGCCCATTTCACGTTGCGACCGCGTTGCTCGGCGATGGACTTGATATAGGCCACGGAGTCGTTCTCGACCTTCTCCTGCATCGTCTTGTCCATCTCGCCACCGCCCATCGCCACCGGATGCGCCGCGCCGATGTTGGTGCCGGGCGCCATCGCCGCCACGTGCGCCGCCATCGTGATGAAAACACCCGCGGAGGCGGAGCGGCCGCCTGAAGGCGACACGTAGACCGCCACCGGGATTGGGGCGTTCGTTATATCCTTGATGATGAGCCGCATGGAGGTATCCAAGCCGCCCGGGGTGTCCAATTTCACGATTAGCGCCTGCGCGTGGGTGGATTCCTCAAAGGCCAGCGCGTCATGCAGATATTCCGCGGCGACCGGATTGATGACGCCTTCATAGGTCGCCACGACGACGTGCGATCCGGCGCCAGACGCAGGAGCAAGCCACAGGGAGCCGAGGCTCAACAGAGGCCCGATCAGCAGGCTGGCCGTGAGAAACAGGCGATGGGGAAGACGGCGCACGGGGGGGGACTCCTTAGCCCGGATGAGGATCATGTTCGCGCAACAACTGCAATCGATCATACGGCCCACCTGGAACGGAGTCAACAACGGGTCCCGGAGTGCTCGTGTTGCAAAGCCTGCAGGAGACCCCTAGAATGACCGCACGATGTCGAAATTGAAGAACGGGGAACGCATTCATTTCGTGGACAAGAAAGGGCGGCAGTACGCCCTGACGTTAAAGGCCGGCGAAACGTTCCAGTTCAGCGGGCAGACCATCGCGCATGACGAGTTGATCGGCAAGGCCGACGGCTCGCTGGTCACGCTCTCGCGAGGCAAACAGATGCTGGCCTTCCGCCCCACCCTGAGCGAGTACGTGCTGAAAATGCCGCGCGGCGCCCAGGTGATTTATCCCAAGGATCTCGCCATGATCACGATCTGGGCCGACATCTATCCCGGCGCCCGGGTCTTCGAGTCGGGGACCGGCTCCGGCGCGCTGACGATGGCGCTGCTGCGAGCGGTCGGCGAGCGGGGCTCGGTTGTCAGCTACGAAGCGCGCGATGATTTTGCCCGCACCGCCATGACAAACATCGAACGGTACCTCGGCCCTGCCGCCAACCTGACCGTGCGCAAGCGCGACACCTATGAGGGCATTGACCCAACCGATGCACCGTTCGACCGCGTCGTGCTGGATTTGCCGGAGCCCTGGCGCGTCGTGCCGCACGCCGTGAATGCCTTGCGGCCCGGCGGACTCTACTTGAGTTACGTGCCGACCGTGCCGCAAATCATGCAGACCGTCGAGGCCCTGGAGCGCGCCGCCGTGTTCGGCCTGATCCAAACCTTTGAAACCTTGCTGCGCACCTGGAACATTCAGGGCCGCAGCGTGCGACCCGACCACCGGATGGTGGCGCACTCCGGATTCATCACTGTCGCGCGCAAAGTCGAGGCGGGCTTATGGACCCCCGGGCAAACGGCGGCACCGGTGGATGACGAACCGGACGGGAACGACGACGGGGAGCCCGGCGCATGAAACGGCTCGACGGCAAGGTGGCGCTCATCACCGGAGGCGGCACCGGCATCGGCGCGGCCTGCGCCAGGATATTTGCGCAGGAAGGCGCGACAGTCGTGATCACCGGCCGCCGCAAGGACGTGCTGGAGCAGGTCGTCAAGGAGATCGAGAAGGCCAAGGGCCGGGCCCTGGCCGTCGCCGGGTCGGTGACCGACGAGGCCCATGCGCAGGCGGTCGTGGCGCAGGCTGCGCGGAGCTACGGCAAGCTCGATATCCTGATCAACAATGCCGGCGCCCTCGCGTTCGGCAAGCTACTCCACGAAACAGACGAGGCCGCGTGGAACGACATGCTGGCGATCAATCTGACCGGCACCTATCGGATGATCAAGGCCGCAGTCCCGGAGATGATCAAGGCGGGCGGTGGCTCGATCGTGAACGTCTCCTCCATCGCCTCGCTCGTCGGCATTCCGATGCTCGCGGCCTACAGCGCCTCGAAAGGCGGGATGGATGCCCTGACCCGTTGCGTAGCCATGGACTACGCGCCGCAGAAAATCCGGTGCAACTCGGTCTGCCCCGGACTGGTGGATACGCCGATGGCGTCGGGGTTGATCGATAATAAAGAGGCGCTGGCCCAGATCATGACAGCCTATCCGCTCGGCCGGTATGGCACGTCGGAGGAGGTCGCCAAGCTCATTCTCTACCTGGCGTCCGATGAATCGGCCTGGATGACCGGATCGGTGATTCCCATCGACGGCGGCATGACCGCTCACTGAGACGCGGGGGAGGGGCATGATGCATCGCATGGTTCTGACGATCATGTTGGCAGCCTGTGTCGGCATCATCGGCGCGCCGGTGCTCGCGCAGAACGCCGTGGACTTCCCCGGCACGGTTCTGAAAGTCGATGACGCGGCCGGCAAGCTGACCGTGAAAAAGGACGGGACACGATTCACCTTCGTCGTGGACGGCCGGACCCAATATGCCGGCATCAAAGCGCTGAAAGACATCAAGGCGGGCGACGCCATCACGGTCACGTACATCGTCATGGGCAGCCAGTACATTACGCAAAAGATAGCCAAGAGCAAATAGCTACTAGCGAATAGCAAGATGGAAATTAACACCCGCACCCAGCTCTGCGGCCTGCTCGGTAACCCGGTCGAGCATTCTCTCTCGCCCGCCATTCACAACGCCGCGTTCGAGAAGCTGGGGCTGAACTTCGTCTATCTGGCCTTCAAGGTCGAAGACCTGCCCGGCGCCGTCAAAGGACTCCGCGCGCTCGGGAACCTGCGCGGCTTCAGCGTGACGATTCCGCACAAGGTTGCGATCATGCCGCTGCTGGATGACGTGGAGCAGACGGCCAGGAACATCGGCGCCGTCAACACGATCGTGATCGAGAACGGCCGGCTGCTCGGCTCCAACACCGACGCCTCCGGCGCATTGCGGGCGCTCACGGAAGCCGGCGCGACGCTCCGGGGAGAGAACGTCGTGCTGCTCGGATCGGGTGGGGCGGCGAGAGCCATCGCCTTCGCGCTCGCCGCCGGCGCCGGTATCGCCAAGCTCACGCTGCTCGGCATCGACGAGAAGGAGCGAGCGGGGCTGGCGAAGGACCTCAAGGCCAGAACCTCGCTGCAGCTTGCGGACGGCACGATCACCGACGACGCCCTGCGGCACGCGATCGAGGAATCGAAGGTGCTGCTTCACTGCACGCCGCTGGGCATGCACCCGAACGTGCGCGAGAGCTGCGTGCCGGCCTCGCTGCTGAAGCCGCACCTCACCGTCATGGACATCGTCTACAACCCGCTCGACACCAAGCTGCTCACAGACGCCAGGGCAGCCGGCTGCAAGACGATCCGCGGACTTGAAATGTTCCTCAACCAGGCGGTCGGGCAGTTCGAGCTCTGGACGAAGCAAAAAGCGCCCGCCGACGTGATGCGCAAAGTCCTCGAGTCGCGGTTTTCATGAACATCGTGCTCATCGGTTATAGAGGAACCGGCAAGAGCAGCGTGGGAAAGTTGCTGGCCGAGCGATCCGGCCGCACGCTCATTTCCACGGATGCCGAGGTTGTTCATCGCGCCGGGCAGGCCATTCCGGACATCGTCAAGCAGCATGGTTGGGACCATTTTCGCGATCTCGAGTCGGAGGTCTGCCGCGAGCTGGCCGGAAAAGATCAATTGATCATCGATACGGGCGGCGGGGCGATCTTGCGACAGGACAACGCGGATCAATTGAAAGCCAGGGGGATTGTGTTCTGGCTCACCGCCGAGGTGCCGACCATCAGCCGGCGCATCGGTGGCGATACGCAGCGGCCGTCCCTCACCGGCGCCAAATCCTTCGTCGAGGAAATCGAAGAGGTCCTGCGCGAGCGCAAGCCGAAATACCGGGCCGCGGCGGACCATACGATCGCGACAGACCACAAGACCGTCATCGAGATCGCCGATGCCATTCAGGCCCTTCTGCAGACTTCACAGTGTTGATCGGGGTGAGACCCTGCGCGCCCGTAGCTCAATGGATAGAGCATCGGACTTCGGATCCGAGGGTTGGGGGTTCAAGTCCCTCCGGGCGCACCACTAAATCAACAGGTTGCATCTCCTGTGCCCGTCCCCCCTGCTGACCGGTCACGGTTTCGTTGCCAGATTGTGCCTTTGGCTGCTCCAAGCTGGCCTTATTGACAGCCTCCCGTAAGTGAGCCTGAGACAGATGGGTGTAGCGCATGGTCATGGTGACCGTGGAATGACCCAGTAGCTCCTGGACGGTCTGAATATCTACTCCAGCCATAACAGCCCGAGACGCGAAAGTATGCCTCAGGGTGTGCCACGTTGCCCCTACAATGCCTGCTTGCTTTAAGGCGGGCCCTGCGGCGAGCAAGACGGGCGGTCTGGCTGATCCCTATTCTCCTTCCTTCTTCCATCCCGACAAGACACACCGCTGAGCCATTAAGGGCGTGAAGCCTGGCACGTCTTCAGACACCCTCTTCATGACCTCATCCGCGAGACGCTGATCTTCGAAACATTCGTACACGTCGTCGAGAAAGCCTCCCCGAAGTAGCGGATGGTGCAGAAACGACGGGCCGGGACCGGTGGGGACTTCCAGGGGCCACTCGGTCACCTCGATTCGTTCGAGACCCAGCGCATCGAGCCACGCGCGGCCTTCTTGCGCAGACGGCCGCTCAGCCACATACGCCCCGAGGTGTTGCCGCTCTGCTGTCAGACCGCGTGTGGCCATTTCCTGATCGATCCTCCGCCAGAGTGAATCAAATGTGCCGAGGGAGGGGAAGGTCTGCACCAGTTGGCCGCCCGGCTTGAGATGGTCTACCAACCCCCGGACCGTTTCGAATCGGTTCGGACGAAAGAACATGACCGACAGGTTGCCCGTGATTCGATCAAAGGTCGGCACGCGTGGTGGCAGCGCGCGCATGTCCAGGCACTCGAAACGAAGCCACGGGAGATGCGGCCCTTGAATCGCCCGCCCGCGCGCAATCTGATGCTCACTCGAGTCAATCCCGAGCACCTGTCCAGTCGGGCCAACCTGCTCAGCCAGGTAGAATGCGGGGATCCCGTCGCCGGAGGCGATATCCAAGATTGTGGCTCCCGGAAAGAGAGCCAGATGGTGCAACAACGCCTCTGCAAACGGCGTGGACCAATAGTCCTGTCTGGGGAGAGGCCAGCGTAACGTCACATCACTCGTTCGTTCCGGTCATGGCGCTGTTCCCATGTCGTCATCGGCACAGCATACCCCATCGCCTTTCCGAGGGCCAACGGACATCCTGGGGAGCGCACGCGATGGCAGCGCCTCCTCGACAGCCCAGAGCAACGCCACTCATACCGTAACATCCCCGCTTCTCCGTCCCTGTGATAGAGTGGGCCATGTCCATCATCACGCGCCGTTCACTCCGGTTCCCGCCATCGGAGACGCGTTCATCGGTCGCCAAGGGCTCGTCAGGAACCTGCGTGGGCGCATCGCGAGGGGCGAACCGCTGGCGGTGATCGGTGGGCCGAAGCTGGCAAGACCTCGCTGGTTCGAACCGCCCTGCACGGACTGCCGGACCACACGGTGATCGAGGCTGATCTGGGCGCCAACCCTTCTCCCCGGATCGAGGTGGTTCCCGGCTCGATCGTAGTCCTGGATAATTCGGATAGAGTCGCCGACTCGGCGATCGAGTCTCTGCTCGCGTGGGTGTCATCAGCCGCTGGATTCGGAACGAGGAGGCGACGCTCTTCGCCGGATGTCGGCTGCTCAACGACTTCATCACGGCATGAAGTCAATAACTCATGCCTGAGCAACGGTAAATTGATCGACCGGGAGGCGTACTGAGACAGACTCACCCCCTGTGTTAAGATGGGGCCTGACGACTAATGGCCGGAGGGTAACGCATGGGTGACCATCGCAAAACTGATAAAGGCGGCGGTAACGAAGCTAAGGCGCAGGCCGATTCCGCCTCGGTGGAACGAACAGCCGGTTCGCGTGGAAGCGATCCCCTGGAGTTGATCGACGAATGTTTGGCTGCCTTCCCTGATAGCGATCCCCGCCAGAAGATTCTCTACAAGCTCCGGCATCTGGTGATGCAACAGTCCGTAGCAGGCCACCAGCGCGAAGCCGAATTTAAGAAACTGAGTGAGGTGGTCGGAAAGCTGACGGCCCCGGCGAATCGGATCGGCACGCTGCTGGAGCTTCCCGCCGAGGGTTTGGCGCGTATTGTGGTCGGCGGCGCTGAGTATTACGCCAATATCGACCCGCGCGTGCCGACAGAGGACTTGAAAATCGGCACGCAGATCCTGGTGAACGAAGCGTACGCCGTGATCAAGACGCTCGGCTACGACCGCAACGGTCCTGTGCTGAAGGTGACGGAAGCCTTGCCGGATGGGCGTATCCGGTTTGAACAAGACATGGGACGCCAGGCGCTGATTCTCCAGCGATCGAGCGATCTGGCCGGTGTTGAGTTGAAGGCCGGTGACGACGTGCGTATCGATCCCAGCCATCGGGTCGCGATTGAAAAGCTGGAGGATCGGAAGGCCAAGAGCCATGTGCTCGATGAAGTGCCGCGCGTCACTTGGGATCAGATCGGCGGACAGAAGGCTGCGATCGAGGCCATGCGCAAGGCCATTGAATATCCGCTGCTCCACACGAAGACCTTCGAGCAATTCAAATTCACCCAGCCGAAGGGCTTTCTGCTCTATGGTCCGCCCGGGTGTGGCAAAACGCTGATCGGCCAGGCGGCTGCGGCCAGCCTGGCGAAACTTGTCAGCGAATCGGCTCAGCCGGAGGGGAGCGCTAGGGCTACGGAGAAGCCGCCGATCGTCGGCGGATCGTTCTTGCATGTGAAGGGGCCGGAGATCTTGAACATGTGGCTGGGCGAATCGGAGCGCATCGTGCGCGACCTGTTTGCCCAAGCGCGGGCTCGCCGCCAGGAAGGGGTTCTCCCGTTCATCTTTATTGACGAAGCGGAGTCCATTCTTGGGACGAGGCGGTCCATGCGGTCGTTCAATATCAACAATACGTTAGTCCCGATGTTCTGCGCGGAGATGGACGGCATCGAGTCCCTGCGGGATGTCGTGATCATTCTGGCATCGAACCGGCCCGATCTGATCGACCCGGCGGTGCTGCGTCCGGGACGCATCGACCGTAAGATCAAAGTGGCCCGTCCGACGCGCGACGCGGCAGCGGACATTCTAAAAATATTTTTCACCTCGGAGTTGCCGCTTGATCGAGAGCTGGTCTCCGCGCATGGAGGCGACAAGGCTAAGGCTTGCGAGGCAGTGATGACGAGCGTGGTGGACAGGATTTTCACACGCAGCGACGAGAACCGCTTGTTGGCAGTGCGACTCCGCAGCGGACAGAACAAGGTTCTCTACCGAGGCGATCTGGTCAGCGGCGCCATCCTTGCCTCCATCGTTCAGCGGGCGAAAGAAAAGGCTATCGACAGGGTGATTCACGAAGGCCATGACAGTACCGCGCCGGGGATTACGCTTGAGGATTTGCTGGTATCGGTTCAGGATGAATACCGTGAAGGCGAGGTGTTGCCACCGGACGATGCGGCTGAAGAATGGCTGAAACTGCTCGATCATCACCCGGAACAGGTCATTGGGGTCTCGTCGTTCCGCAGGGGGCGGCAGACAGAGGAACGGTTGGTGGGGCAAATTATTTGATCAGCGAGTTGTTCATTGAGTCATTGACTCAATGGCCCAATCGTCAATGGATCAATTCGAATGCGTTTATTTGGGATTGAGACCGAGTACGGGATTACGAGAGACGATCTGGAGGTAGTTGATCCAGTCGTCGAGTCCATGGAGCTCGTGCGTGCGCATCTGACCGGCGCGTTCGAGAAGACGTGGGACTATAGCGGGGAGGATCCGCACGAGGATGCGCGGGGCTTTCGCGTGTCCGGCCTTCAACAGGATCAGGAAGAGGAGGAGTTCGCCAAGGTCGATGCCCATCGGCCTTTTTCGTTCCATGAAATGAAGAGCGATCTCGTGTTGCCTAACGGCGCCCGGTTCTATAACGACCATACGCATCCTGAGTATTCCACGCCCGAGTGCCGAACCCTGCGCGATCTCGTGACCTACGATCGAGCAGGCGAACGAACCCTCCACCAGGCGGCCCAGCGTCGAAATCGCACGTTGGGTGGCCCGCACGTGCAGCTCTACAAGAACAATACGGACTTTCATGGGCATAGTTACGGGTGCCATGACAATTATCTCGTACCACGCTCGATTCCCTTCACCGCCATGGTGGCGGGCCTGGTGCCGTTTCTGGTGAGCCGGCAGTTGATTGCCGGCGCGGGGAAGGTTGGGATTGAGACGCAAGAAGGTGGGTTCCGAGCGGGCCACTATCAACTCTCGCAGCGCGCAGATTTCATGGAGACGGAGTTGAGCGTGGATACCATGCACAACCGTCCGATTCTGAATACCCGCGATGAGCCGCACGCGGATCGCGCGAAGTACCGCCGGCTCCATCTCATCATCGGCGACGCCAATATGTGCGAGTACGCCACCGCGCTCAAAGTGGGAACCACCAGAATAGTCTTGGACCTGATCGAACGGGGAGCGGCGCCTCAGTGCGAGTTGGAGAATCCTGTCGCGGCTGTGAAGGAACTTTCCCGTGATACTGATCTCAAAGCAGTCGTCCGGCGCAAAGGTGGTGGCACCGTCTCCGGGCTGGAGCTACAGGAGACGTATGTGTTGGCTGCCGATAAGGCGTTAGCCGGCTCGGACGCGGAAACAGATTGGGTACTTCGGGAATGGGCACGGACGCTGAATCTTTTGTCCAGTGACCGCTCGCAGCTGGTGGGGCAGCTGGACTGGGTGACCAAGCTCTGGCTCTTAGAGACGTTCGCGCGAGAGGAACGTATCGGCTGGGATGATCCCTGGTTGGCCAGCCTGGACTTGGAGTATCACAACATTGATCCAGACCGTGGGCTCTTTTTCGGTCTTGAAAGCGAAGGCAAGGTGTTTCGGCTGACCACTGACGCTGATATCCAGAGGGCCATGACAGTGGGCCCGTGCGACACGCGCGGCGGCATTCGCGGGCTCTGTGTCCGCCGGTTTCGGGAGCAGATTCAGTCGATACAATGGGAGCGAGTGAAGTTTACGGGTGGTATCCTGCCGAAGACCTTGGATATGAGTGATCTCTTTGAGCCGGCGGAGGTACAGGAGCTGGCTGCTGTGTTAGAGAACGCCTCATCGCCTATAGACGCGTTGCGGGCATGGGGGCAACGAAAGGAACAATGGCGATGAATTCCATCACGGGTTTTGATCGTAAAGAGCGTCCGTTCGATCCGATGCCGAAACCGACGAGCCCGTCCGAGGAGGGTGGAGGGCCGAAGCGGCCGGAGACAGGCTCGCCGGATAAGGACAATCTCCTGAAGCGGATGCGCAAGGTCGATCCGAAGCAGGCAGAGCGGTATCGGCAGCGGACAGGTCAATAAAGACCTGACAGCTCCTCCCACCGCGTCTCACGGAGAAAAAATTGGCATGCAAGGCGATTTCTTACAGTTGCTGAAAGAACAGGGCTATCAGTTGGGGACGTCGGCTTCGGTCCGGGACGGGCAAGAGTTGACGAGTGGCACGACGATTCTGGCGATGAAGTATCGGGACGGAGTGCTTGTCGCCGGGGACCGTCGGGCGACCGCCGGCAACATGGTGATGTACGATCGGACAGACAAAGTCCTCGAGTTGGATCGGCACAGCGTGCTGGCGATTGCCGGGGTGCCGGCGACCGCGTACGAGATGGTGCGCGTGCTGGAACACTCGTTCAAGTACTATCGCCGTACCCAACTTCAAGAATTGAGCTTCGAAGGCAAGCTGCGGGCGGTGTCAAAACTGCTGAAGGACAATGTGGCAGCCGCGTTAGCCGGGACTGGTGCAGTGGTCCCAATTTTTGCCGGGTATGATTTAGACCAGGGGACGGCCAAGATATTTTTCTACGACATTCTCGGGGCAGAGTTCGAGGGAGTGGAATACGCGGTGTCAGGGTCAGGGTCGCCGACGATCCGCGGGATCCTGCATTATCTCAACAGTTGGGGTGCTCAGCCGCTCGGCGAACTCTCCGAGGAAGACGCCGTGATTCAAGCGCTCAGGCTGCTGACCTGTGCTGCAGAGTTCGATTCGGCGACGGGCGGGGTCAATCGTGAGGCGAACTTGTATCCGGTGGTGAAATTCATTACGAAAGCTGGAGTCCGGGTTGCGCCGGAGACAACACTGAAACCACTCTTTGATGCCAAGGTGTCTCGCCATGTATGAAGAACCCTATCGGTGGGTCGAAGCGGTCGGCAATCGCCGCCAGTATCTTGATGAGCAATTCAAGCAAGGCAGCCCCGTTGTTGCCCTGTCTTATGCGGACGGCATTCTGCTCCTCACCGTCAGCCGTGGCACGCCGAAGTTGTACGAGATTTACGATCGTCTCGGGTTAGGGGGCATGGGGCACCCCGCCGACCTGGAAAAGCTGCGGTTCAGTCTGCTGGAGATGGCTCACGTGGAGGGCTTCAACCGCTCACCATCCGACGTGACCGGCGCACGGCTGCTGAAGAATGGCCTGGCGCCAATCATCAAGCAGGCGTTCGAAGAAATCTACAAGGCACCGTTCATTGTGAAGATCCTGCTCGCCGAAGTCGGGTTCAAACCGGAGAAGGACACGTTCCTGACGATCAACTATGACGGGACTTTCGAGGAGACGGCAGGATGGGCTGTGGTGGCGGCAACTCCGGCGGTCGAGCAGGACATGAGTGCGTATCTCAAACACGAAACGGGGCTTGTGTCGGCGTCGTTGCCACGGGCAGTTGGTAGTGCCCTCCAAGCCTGGGCTGTCGGATCGTTGGCGCAGCAGCGAGCGGAGGCCGAGGAGGATCATGATGCCACACAGTCCGATCACCAGCAACCATCTCCCTCGACTCCAGACACTGCTGCCTTGTTCGCGCACCTTCGCGAGACAGTAGCTGAGAAAACGGTCGAATGTGCGGTGATGGAGCGTGGCGCGCCCGGTCCATCGAAGTACCGTGCACTAAAGGCCGACGAACTCGGCCGTCTGTTGCCCTCAGAGATGAAAGGCTAAGGTCGAGGTCAAGGAATCAACCTCGACCTGCTTCACGGCCATGCTCAATAGGATCTTCGGGCTCGAAACTGAGTATGGCCTGCTGATCAATCAAGACCGGCCTGAATATTCCCCCTCCTGGCTCGCCCATCGCATTCGCGATCAGGTGTTCCACATTGAACGGCGTGGTGTCCTTGATCTGCACCACCGCGGCCATGATGAGCCGCCTGGCAACGGCGGATTCCTCACCAACGCGGGCCGCATCTATCTGGACATGGGCCATCTCGAGTATGCCTCGCCGGAGTGCGGGAGCCTCACCGATTTGGTGGCGTCGGACCGGGCGGGAGACCAGCTTGTGCAGAGCGCGGTGCAAGGCGCCGGGTTGGCGGACCATGTGTCGCTGATCAAGAACAACATCGATCATGAAACGGACGCGACGTTCGGATGCCATGAGAATTATCTCGTCACTAGGAGGTTTCCGTTTTCGCGCCGCGGTCTCAGCCCCCTTGTGTCGTTCTTGGTTACGAGGCAGGTATTCACGGGGGCTGGTCGCGTCGGCGCCGCCGCCACACCGGATGGGTGGGTACAGGTCGGCGTCGGCCAGGCCATCCTCCACCGGCCTGGGCTGCGCGATGCCCGGACTCGTACGGTGTTACCGTTTCAAATCTCTCAGCGCGCCGACCACATCGTGAACGATTTCTTCGAGTGGGTGCAGCAGAATCGCTCCATCATCAATACCCGCGACGAGCCCTTGGCGGACCCGAACCAGTACCGTCGCATTCACTTGCTCTGCGGCGACTCGAACATGGCGGAGTACGCAACGGCGCTGAAGATGGGGACCACAGGGTTGGTCCTGCAGCTCATCGAGGATGGGCATGAGCCGAAGGGACTCGAGATCGGAGAGCCGGTCGAGGCGCTTCAGGACATCTCGCGGGATCAGGAGCGGCAGTGGTTGGTGACGTTGGCCTCGGGCAAGACCATCTCTGCCCTGGATATTCAGGAGCGGTTTCTCGACGCTGTGCAACAGCACTACAAGGGGCAGGACGAAGAGACGGACTGGGTGCTTGAGCAGTGGGAGCAGGTGCTGACCGACTTACGTGGCGACTACGCGAAACTCGTTGGGCGCGTGGATTGGGCGTCCAAACTCTGGCTCTTAGAGACCTTTCGTGAGGCTGAGCAGGTCGGTTGGGACGATCCCATGCTCAAGAGCCTGGATCTGGAATATCACAATCTGCATCCTGAGCGGGGCCTGTACTATGGGCTTCTCGACGAAGGCCGCGTCCCGCGTGTCACGACAGACAAGGCGATCGAATTGGCCCAGGAACACCCCCCACGAAACACGAGGGCGTTCGGTCGAGGTGAAGTGGTCCGGCATCTGCTCGTGTGCGGGCCTGGGGTTGAGACACAGGCTCCCAGCGAAGAACATCGTTTCTTGCCGGACTACGTCATCAATTGGTCCGTTCTCCAACTGCGGGGACGCCCACCCTTTCTCATGGCGGATCCCTTCAAGACCTACGTGCAGGAAGTGCGCGCGTACGTGGGTGGAAACCTATAGACCTTTCATCTCATTTCCACTCGCCTCTCCCTCGTCGATCTGCCTCCCCTCTGCGTTAGCTTGAGCCACCGGTAGCCTCTAAACCTGGGAATGGCCAAGATTCAGGGCATCTAATCAGGCTTGTCCGGAATCAGGTGGTCAATGATGAGCCTGGCGTCCGAGATCGTATCGGACGTGAAGGGTGCGGTCTCCCGGTCCGTGACCTTCGTACTAAGCCGCTCGGCAGCCTCACGGATTGTCAGCGGGAAGGACTCTTCTTGCTGAATCTGTCGCACGTTGTTCAAGCAGACGGAGCATGGAATCAAATTCCAGAAGACTATAAGCGTCCCTTTGGCGACATTCTCCAAAATGAATTTCTAACCTGTACTGTCGGTAGCCGTTCTCTTTATTACGACGCTCGTCAAGAGCGCATGCTAGCCGCTAGGCCTGACGGATCATGGTATGCGATTGAGCTTTTCGTTTCCCGAAGGACAAGAACAACAATAATTAGGCGACGACGATTGTAAACTCAACTGTGAGGCCGTGAAAAAGCTCCCCTCTTCCAGCCCCCCGCGGCCCGGCCTGAGCAGCAGTCTTTCCCCCCTCCACCTTCACATTCTGCCTCGCCAGCGCGGGCCCGTCGCCGTTGAAGGCAGAGTGTGGGGTCAGCATCCAGAGATCCTGATCCTCAGGGGGCAAGACGTCAGCCACAAGGTCGGTGAGAGAGTGGCGGTAAGGAGTCGCAACCTTCCCTGTATCCTCGGTCACGGTTTTGGTCACGGTTCGGTCACGGTTTTAGTCACGATTCCCAGTCCACCTCAATCTCTCTCCATCGCAACCCAATCAGCGTAATCTACCGAATCCATGGGGGTTTCGTAGTAGTCTATCGCACACGATCGTCATCGGTCGTAATGGGTAGAGGTTGGACTTCGGATCCGAGGGTTGGGGGTTCAAGTCCCTCCGGGCGCACCATACCAACCTTCGGTTGAGCCGGCGCTCCTCACAATTTTAGCAATTGACGGCGGCAAACAAATCCCTCATCCTGTTGCTCTCTTATACTCTCACCCAGGAGGCTCCCATGATAGGTAAGGCCGGAATCAAAACATTGGTCGTCGCGTTCACCACACTGATCGTCGCCGTGCCGCCCGGCTGGGCGGCAGATGCGCAAGAAATTGCCGCGCAGGCCGTGCTGGAAACGATCAAGGCGGTGCGGACGGTCTACAGCAAGCAGATCATCGAGCAGGTGAAGAAGGCCGGCGTGAAGCCGAGTGAGAAATGGCAAAGCGACGATCACGCGGTAATGCTCAACGCGCAGTTCGTGAAAGCGATCGGTGCGGAGATCAAAGGCTTCGAATTGGGCCTGGTCGGCCTGCAGCCGATCTACAAATCCAACACGCCCAAGACGCCGGCGGAAACAGACGCGCTGAAAAAGCTGGCGGCGAATCCGGGTCAACCGATTCTGACGTTTGCGGACGGCAATCAGGTCAAGGGCCTGGCGGCGGACTTTGCGGTCACGAAAGGCTGCGCCGATTGCCACAACGCGCACCCGGATAGCCCGAAGAAAGACTGGAAGCAGGGGGACTTGATGGGCGCCGTGATTGTACGGTTCAACAAGTAGCGGCGGAGCGTGAACAGACAAAAGGGCCGGAACGGGCATGAACCCGTTCCGGCCCTTTTGCTTTCCTTCCCAGAATGCGCGCTTACGGCCCGAATCGCATTCCAAGCAGGACCGAGACGCTGGTGGTATCCGGCTGCAGCGAGGGAGACATATTGATGTCATGCAGGTTGAACATGATCGTATTCGAGAATGCGAGCCTCGGCGTGGCCTGATATTCGAACGACACGCCGATGGGAATATAGTAACTGGTATCGTTGCGGTCGATGCGGACGCCCCCGCGTATAGTATCCAAATCGGCGTGCATAAACCCGATGCCGGCGAAGGGCACGATGTTGAAACGATCGTTCACGTGATAGTGATACCGGGCCGCGCCGGCAAAGGCGTATTGCTTGAGATCGCCGACCGGCACCCATTGGAACATCGGCCCGATCGAAAATTCCCTGGCGACGTAATAGTCGGCCTGAAAATTGAGCGCGAACACCGTGCTGTTCGTCGTCCCGGTAATGAATCCCAGGTCGGTGCCGAACCCCCAACCTTTTTCCTCTACCTGCGCATACCCCCAACCGTCCATCACAAGCGCCAGCATCAGTACGGCGGCGCCGGCATGAATTGTCCATCTCCCCATGGTGATCCTCCTGCGTGTAAATAATCCCAGAGCGAATGTATATCATACGATCTACAGACCGACAAGGTGACCGGAACCCGTCGGTTGCGTTATGCTGCGCCGACTCTGGCAGGAATCAAGGAACAAAACTAAGATGCCGCAACTTTCGCCGGCCGACGCCGCGCAGAACTTCTATGCGATTATCTCCCGCGCCCTCTCCGGGGCCGCATTGGAGGACTATGGCCTGTCCGTCTCTCCTGCGCAGGGTGATCAGATTCTGCGCGAACTGCTGTCGCTGTGCCTCTTCTGGGCCTGGTCGGCGCTCGACGCAGGATTGGCCGACAAGAACCGCGACCGCGTCTGGGCCATGCTCTTGCAGCGCGTGAACGACGCCTGGGCGTCTGAACTGGCGCTCCCGCCGCAGGATCTCGGCAGCTACGTCGCCGAGCTATCGCAGCGACGGCGCCTGTATGAAAGTCTGGCGCGTGAAGGCGGCAATCCCCTTGCCATTGCGACCGAGGCCGCCGGCTTCATGGAATCAGAGTCCATCGTCGAGCCGGAGGATCGCCTGAAGATGCTGGCACTGATGGTGGATTTGGTGCCGGTGGACGAATTGGGCGCAGCGGTCGAAGAACTGGAAATACTCGACTAGAGGTACCGGTGGCTGGTCACATTGCCTGCTGTATCAAACTCGTACAGCAGCGGCGCGCCGGTGGGGATGTTCAACTCCAGCACCGCTTCCCTGGATAACTTGTCCAATTGCATCACCAGCGCGCGCAGACTGTTGCCGTGGGCGGCGATGAGAATATTCTTTCCGGCCAGAATCTGCGGCCGGATATGTTGTTCGTAGTAGGGGAGGACGCGGTCGGCGGTATCTTTGAGGCTTTCTCCTCCCGGCGGCGGAACGTCGTAGCTGCGCCGCCAGATCTTGACTTGTTGCTCGCCATACTTCTGCACCGTCTCGGCCTTGTTCAATCCCTGCAGCTCGCCGTACATGCGCTCGTTAAGCGCCTTGTCCTGTTCAACCGGGAGGCCGGTCTGGCCGATCACGCCCAGCACGATCGCCAGCGTGTCGATCGCGCGCTTCAACACCGAGGTGTAGGCTCGATCGAACGTTGTGCCGGCCAGTTTCTGGCCCGCCGCTTTTGCCTCCTGTTCACCCTTGGGCGAAAGCGGCACGTCCACCCATCCGGTGAACCGGTTTTCCAGGTTCCACTGGGACTCGCCGTGCCGCAGCAACACAAGCTTGGACATAGGTGATGCCATCTTCGTCTGAAAGTCATCAAGTCAGAAAGTCTTAAAGTCTCCCGATTCTTAGACTTGATGACGTTATGACTTTACAGACTTTCTGACTTTGTTTCGACAGGATACGCAATCCGGCTCACCGGTGCAATCCGTCACCACTACAACAGATTCTGTTGCGACGACGGCCGCGGACGGGCCGGAAGTAATTTCCCCCCCTCCAGCGATCCCTCCTGGAATGCCTGGAACAGGGCCGCGAAGAAAAGCGCGTAGAGCACCATGCCGACTCCGATGACATAGGGCTGCACGCCGCCGGTCTCCTGGATCGCCTGTTCCTGCGCCGCGCGGTTTAGCCAGGGTTTCTTTTTGATTTCGCCCACCTCTTCCCGCACATGCCAATAGTAGATGTAGTTGGCGCTCACCCCCGCCATGATGCTCCACACAAGGCCGGCCATGAGATCGTTGGTCAGGAACGTCGAGACGGCCGGCCCCACCGCATAGACGAAGGCATAGAGATACATCTTGCGGTAGAGGAACCAGAGAAAGGGAATGAACAGGAACGCCGGCCAGTGCCAGGTCAGGTTGTAGCGCGGCGCGCCGGTGAAGGCGAATTTTTTGAACTGCTCCAGATAGCGGTCGGCGTGGGGACCGATGAAGGCGCGCCAGAGTTCGTCGTCGGTCATCAGCGGAGAGGACTCGGCGGCTGGAATTGTCGCCCCGCACTGACCGCAGAACTGAGCCTCGTCGGGATTGGGTTGTTCGCATTTTGGGCAAGGTTTCATGCGCAGGTCTTATAGCATTCCACCGGTGCCGGCTCAAGGCCTAAAGAGCGAATTTCCTCAATGCTGACCAGTAGATAGGGCACTCCGTTCTGTTGCGTTCATCGCGCGCATGTGTTACGTTTTCAAAATCACCGAAGAGGGTCAACGGGCCATGCCGACAGAAGAATTACGACAGGACGCCGATCGATATTTGATGAATACCTATGCCCGCTCGCCGATCTCCGTCGTGCGGGGGCGGGGCAGCAAGGTCTACGATCTGGAAGGGCGGGAGTACCTGGATTTCGTCGCGGGCGTCGCCGTGAACGTCCTGGGGCACGGCCACCCCGATTTGATCGCGGCGATCCAGAAGCAGGCGCAGCATTTGTTGCACGCGTCCAACCTGTATTACACCGAGCCGCAGACCAGGCTGGCAAAGGCGCTGGTGGAGCATTCGTTCGCCAAAAAAGTCTTTTTCTGCAACAGCGGCGCCGAGGCGAACGAAGCAGCCATCAAGCTGGCCCGGCGCTACGCGCATCAGAAATACGGGGCCGAGCGCTACGAGATCATCACCATGCTCCAGTCGTTCCACGGCCGGACCATGGCCACGCTCTCAGCCACCGGCCAGGAAAAAGTCCAGAAAGGCTTCGAGCCGCTTCTGCCCGGCTTCACCTATGTGCCGTTCAACAACCTGTCCGCCGTCGAGCAGGCTGTCAGCAGCAAGACCGCCGCCATCCTGCTGGAGCCGGTTCAGGGCGAAGGCGGTGTGCGGGTCGCGGACAAATCCTATGTGAAGGGCCTGCGCGAGTTCTGCCGCGCGCGCGATATTCTCCTGATTTTCGACGAAGTGCAGACCGGCGTGGGACGGACCGGCACCCTGTTCGCCTACGAGCAACTCGGCGGCGCTCCGGATATCATGACGCTCGGCAAAGGACTTGGAGGCGGGCTGCCGATCGGTGCCTGTCTCGCCACCGAGGAAGCAGCGGCGGCGTTCGAGCCAGGAACCCATGCGTCCACGTTCGGCGGCAACCCGGTGAGCTGCGCCGCGGGGCTGGCGGTGCTGCGCACGTTGCTGGAAGGCCGGGTGCTGGAGCATGGCCGGCGCATGGGCGACTATCTGGCCCAAGGCCTGCACGACATAAAAGACCGCCTGCCGATCGTGAAAGAAGTGCGCGGGCTCGGCCTGCTGCAAGGCATGGAGCTGACGGTGGACGGCAAGTCCGTCGTGACCGACTGTCTCGCCCGAGGCCTGCTGATCAACTGCACGGTGGATCGGGTGCTGCGTTTCGTGCCACCGCTGATCATCACGCAGGCCGAGATCGACCGTTTGCTGGATCTTCTGAACCAGATTCTCGGCAAGCGGGTCTAAGGAGCGCCATGGCCGCTCGTCCTCGACAGGAGTCTCGTCACTCCAACTCGCAGGGTTTGGGCAAGGACCTGCTGGCGATCAGCGCGATGTCCCCGCAGGCAATCGCGCTCCTGCTGGAGTTCGCGCGCAAGCTGAAAGCGCTGCGGCGCAGGGGCGCGCGCTACCAGCCGCTCGGCGGCATGACCCTGGGGCTGCTGTTTGAGAAGCCCTCGACGCGGACGCGCGTCTCGTTCGAGACCGGCATGCACCAGCTCGGCGGACAGTCGCTGTTTCTTTCACTGGACAACATTCAACTGTCACGGGGCGAAACGATCGCGGATACCGCGGCCGTGCTGTCGCGGTATCTCGATGCGCTGGTCGTGCGGACGTTCGACCATACGATCGTCGAAGACTGGGCGCGCCACGCGACCATTCCGGTCATCAATGGCCTGACGGACCTGTGCCATCCGTGCCAGGCCCTCTCGGATCTGCTGACGATTCAGGAACGGAAGGGCCGGCTCAAAGGCGTGAAACTCGCGTACGTCGGCGACGGGAACAACGTCGCCAACTCGCTGATCGAGGCAGCCGCCAAGACGGGGATGGCGATCAGCGTCGGCTGCCCGGGCGATCACCGGCCCGACCAGGGTGTGCTGGACCAGGCTCGCGAAGACGCGGCCCGGACCGGCGCGACGATCGAGGTCACGGATCAGCCCCAGGTGGCGGTCAAGGATGCCGACGTCGTGTACACGGATGTCTGGGTCAGCATGGGGCATGAGCGCGAGCAGGACCATCTGCTGAAGGTCCTCGCGCCCTATCAACTGAACGAGCGGTTGCTGAAGGGCGCCAAGCCGGATGCGCTTGTCATGCACTGCCTGCCGGCGCACCGCGGCCAGGAGATTACCGCCGGCGCGCTGGACGGTCCGCAGTCCGTGATCCTGGACCAGGCGGAAAACCGGCTGCACATGCAGAAGGCGATTCTGGTCGAACTGCTGAAACCACGAACTAAAGGGAAGCGATCATGAAGCGGACTGCCGTCAAGAAAGTCGTGCTCGCGTATTCGGGCGGACTCGACACCTCGGTGATTCTCAAGTGGCTGCTGGAGACCTACGGCTGCCAGGTCGTCGCGTTTTGCGCCGACCTCGGCCAGGGTGAAGATCTGCAGGCCGTTAAAAAGAAGGCGCTCACCGTCGGGGCTTCGAAAGCCTACGTGGAGGACCTGCGCGAAACCTTCGTGAAGGATCACGTGTTCCCGATGCTGCGCGGCTGCGCCGTGTACGAGGGCACATACTTATTGGGCACATCCATTGCCAGGCCCCTGATCGCCAAGCGGCAGATGGAGATTGCCGCCAGGGAAGGCGCGGATGCGGTCTCGCACGGCTCGACCGGCAAGGGCAACGATCAGGTGCGGTTCGAACTGACGTACCAGGCGCTCGATCCAACAGTAAAGATCATCGCGCCCTGGCGGGAGTGGACGATGCGCTCGCGCCGCGAGCTGATCGAGTATGCCGAAAAACACGGCATCCCGGTCACGGCGACGAAGGCCAAGCCCTACAGCACGGACCCGAACCTATTCCACGTCAGCTACGAGGGCGGGATTCTGGAAGATCCCTGGTCGGCGCCGCCGGACGAGATATTCCAGCTGACCGTGTCACCCGAGAAGGCACCGGACAAGCCGCGCGAAGTGGTAATCGAGTACGCGCAGGGCGACCCGGTTGCCGTGGACGGCAAGAAAATGAGCCCCGCCACGCTGCTGGCGCATCTGAATAAACTGGGCGGCGAGCACGGGATCGGACGGGTGGATCTGGTCGAGAACCGCTACGTCGGCATGAAATCCCGCGGCGTCTACGAGACGCCGGGCGGGACGATTTTACACGTCGCCCATCGGGGCCTGGAGTCGCTGACGCTGGATCGCGAGGTGCTGCACCTGCGGGACTCGCTCATCCCGCGCTACGCGGAGTTGATCTACTACGGCTACTGGTACGCGCCCGAACGGGAAATGCTCCAGGTGGCGATCGACGAGGCGCAGAAAGACGTGACCGGCACGGTCCGCGTGAAACTGTATAAAGGCAGTTGCTCGGTGACGGGGAGAAAATCTGAGCGGTCGCTCTATCGACTGGACATCGCGACGTTCGAAGAAGACGACGTCTACCGGCAGAAGGACGCCGAGGGGTTTATCCGGTTGAATGCGCTCCGGCTTGCGATCCGGACACAGCGACGCAAGAAGAAAGTGTGATCTGGTGATTTGGTGAATTGCTGATCGACTGATCAGCTTTTCACTTCATCAAATCGACAAATCACGAAATCACCAAATTTGACGGTTCTGCATTCAGCATTGTGAGCAGATAAGATGACGAATAAGAAAAAGTCGCCAAAAGCAGAAAAAGCCTGGTCCGGACGGTTCCGGGCGAAGACGCACCGGCTGATGGATGCGTTCAGTTCATCGCTGGCCGTCGACCGCCGGATGTATAAGCAGGACATCCAGGGCAGCATCGCCCACTCCAAAGGCCTGGAGCAGGCCGGTGTCCTGACGCCGCAGGAAACGAAAGCGATCATCCGGGGCCTCGAACAGATCCGCGCCGAGATCGAGAAGGACCGGTTTCCCTTCGCGCCGACGGACGAAGACATTCACATGGCGATTGAACGGCGGCTGACGGAACTGATCGGGCCGGTCGGCGGCAAGCTGCACACGGGACGGAGCCGGAACGACCAGGTCGCCCTGGATTTGCGCCTGTACCTGCGCGATGCGCTCGGCGCGCTCGTTAAGACGGCGCGCCAGTTTCAGCAGGCGCTTCTGGATCAGGCGCGCCGGCATCTGGATGTCGCGATGCCCGGCTACACGCATCTCCAGCGGGCGCAGCCGGTGCTGCTTGCGCACCATCTATTAGCCTATGTCGAAATGACCGAGCGGGACAAGGGACGGGTGCGCGATCTGTTGGCGCGCATGGACGAGATGCCGTTGGGCTCTGGTGCGCTGGCCGGCACGAATTATCCGGTGGACCGCACCTACGTGGCGCAGTTGCTCGGCTTTGCCGGCGTGACGCAAAACAGTCTGGACGCAGTGTCCGATCGGGACTTCGTGATCGAAGCGCTGGCGGCCCTGTCGATTCTCATCATGCACCTGTCGCGCCTGAGCGAAGAATTGATCCTGTGGTCGTCGCAGGAATTCCGGTTCGTCGAATTGCCGGACGCCTTTTGCACGGGCAGCAGCATGAT
Source organism: Nitrospiraceae bacterium (assembly GCA_009692155.1). Lineage (GTDB taxonomy): Bacteria > Nitrospirota > Nitrospiria > Nitrospirales > Nitrospiraceae > 2-02-FULL-62-14. Next base: position 34,297 of record SHZW01000005.1, on the reverse strand, counting down.
GCCGCAGAAGAAAAATCCTGACGTGCCTGAATTAGTCCGCGGCAAGACCGGCCGCGTCTACGGCCACCTGATGGCGCTGCTGACGACGCTCAAGGGCCTGCCGCTCAGCTACAACCGGGACCTGCAGGAGGACAAGGAAGCGCTGTTCGACGCGCTCGATCAGGTCTCGGCGTCGCTGGAGATCGTCACGAAGGTGATGCAGGGGCTGTCGGTGAACCGCGAGACGCTGGGGAAGGCCGCCGGCGCCGGCTACATTCTGGCGACAGAGCTGGCGGACTATCTAACGGGGAAAAACGTGCCGTTTCGCGAAGCCCACGCAATCACGGGCCGTCTCGTGCGGTGGTGCCTGGATCACAAGAAAGACCTGCGAGACTTGACGCTGGCGGACCTGCGCGGCATCTCGACCAAGTTCGAGAAGGACGCCCTGGACGTGCTGACGGTGGAGGGCGCCATCGAACGGCGTTCGCAGATCGGCGGCACGGCGAGAAAACGCGTCGAGGTCAGGCTCAAAGCGCTGGAGAAAGTGCTGGCATGATCAGATCAATGAAAAATGAAAAATACAAAATGCATAATTTTTCTTTGGTCATTTTACATTGTGCATTCACGACGTTCGTCGTCGCGCTGTTGGCCGGCTGCGGCCGCCCCAGTTTTCCGGTCCCTCCGGACAGCTACGGACTCGGCGCACGGGTGCAGATGGAGAAAAAGAAAGAAGAGCAGGCCCGCAAGGAGCAGAAAGCGCGCGATGCGGCCGTCGCCAAACAGAAAACCGAAGACGGAATGGTGACGCCGCCGGACGAAATTACGTTGCCGGAGATGCGGCCGGTCGGCGGACGATAGGGAAGAAGCCGTGCACGATTTTGCATACCGCCAGGGAGAGTTCCACTGCGAAGACGTGCCGCTGAGCCGGATCGCCAAGGAATGCGGCACGCCGTTCTATGTCTACAGTCACGCCACGCTGGTCCGCCACTTCCGCGCGCTCGACACCGCGTTCCAGCACGTGCCGCACATCATCGCCTTCGCGATGAAGGCGAATTCGAACCTGGCCATTCTGCGCCTCATGGCGCGCGAGGGTAGCGGGGCCGACATCGTGTCCGGCGGGGAACTCTACCGCGCGCTCAAGTCCGGTGTGCCGCCGTCCAAAATCGTCTTCGCTGGCGTGGGCAAGAACCGCGAGGAGATACGCTACGCGCTGAAATCCGGGATTCTGATGTTCAACGTCGAGTCGTCGGACGAATTGCGCGCGATCGACGACGTGGCGGCCGAGATGCGGACCAGGGCCCGCGTGGCCCTGCGCGTGAACCCGGACGTCGACCCGAAGACGCACCCCTATATCTCCACGGGGATGAAAAAGAGCAAGTTCGGCATCAGCGCCGACCGGGCGCTCGAGGAATTCAAGCTGGCCTCGTCGCTCAAGCACATCGACGTGGTCGGCGTGCACAAGCACATCGGCTCGCAGCTGACCGACATCACGCCGTTTGTGGACGCCCTGAAAAAGATTCTGGAGCTGGTCGAGCAGTTAAAGGGCCAGGGCATCAACCTCCGTTACATCAACATCGGCGGCGGGTTGGGCATCACCTATTCGGACGAAACGCCGCCGGAGCCGAAAGATCTGGCGGCGGCGCTCTTGCCCTTGCTGCGCCACATGACGTGCACGCTGATCATGGAACCGGGCCGCGTCATCGTCGGCAACGCCGGGGCGCTTGTGACCAAGGTGCTCTATCAGAAAGCCAGCGACGTGAAGCGGTTCGTCATCGTGGACGCGGCGATGAACGACCTGCTCCGGCCGAGCCTCTACGGCGCCTTTCACGAGATCAAACCGGTGCGGGAGACGCCGGCGGCGAAATCCGTCACGGTGGACGTCGTCGGACCCGTGTGCGAATCGGGCGATTTCCTGGCCAAGGACCGGGCGATGCCGGAGGTGAAAACCGGAGATTTGCTGGCGGTGATGAGCGCAGGCGCCTACGGGTTCGTCATGTCCTCCAATTACAACTCGCGGCCGCGCGTGCCGGAGGTGCTGGTCAGGGGCAGGGAGATCCATGTCATCCGCGAGCGCGAGAGCCTGGCCGATCTGGTCAGAGGCGAGACAATCCCCGCGTTCCTGAAAGCAAAAGCGGGCGCCCCATCGACAAAGACGGCAAGGAAGAGGAAGAAGTAATGGCGCGGCGCGCGGCGAAACACAAACCAATCCCCTTCATGAAGCTGTCGGGGAGCGGGAACGATTTCATCCTGGTGGACAACCGGCGGGGCCTCGTGGACGGGAAATGGGCGAGCGCGCTCGCGGCGAAGATCTGCGCGCACCGGATGTCCGTCGGCGGCGACGGCCTGATTCTGATCGAGCGGTCGCGCAAGGCCGATTTCCGCTGGCGGCTGTTCAACGCGGACGGCAGCGAGGCGGAGTTTAGCGGCAACGGCGCGCGCTGCGCGGCCCGGTTCGCCTTTCTCAAGAGAATCGCGCCCAGGCGCATGAAGTTCGAAACGCTTGCCGGGATGATCGAAGCGGACATGGTGGCTGCGGCGCCCGGCGGGAAGCCCGAAACGGTCAGGGTGCGCTTCCCCGATCCGAAGGGGCTGCGGTTGAACCTGAATGTGGCGGTGAACGGCGCAACGCGGCAGGCGCATTTTCTCGATACCGGCGTGCCTCACTGCGTCTATCTGGAGGACGACCCGGACAAGATGGACATTGTCGGCATCGGGCGGCCCACGCGCTATCACGACTTGTTCAAGCCGGCCGGCACGAACGTGAACTTCATCAAGGTGCTCGACCCGCACCGGATCCGGATCAGGACCTACGAGCGGGGGGTCGAGGACGAAACGCTGGCCTGCGGCACCGGGTCCATCGCGTCGGCCCTGCTCGCCAGCCTCGTCGCCAAGGTCGAATCGCCGGTGACGCTGGTGCCCCAAAGCGGCCTGGAGCTGACGGTGTATTTCAAAGCGCAGGGCGAGTCGTTCACGGACGTCTACTTGCAGGGCGATGCCCGCGCCGTGTATGAAGGACGCATTCTTCCAGATGCGTGGAAGTAACAAGCGTAAGGGGTGAGGGGTTGAAACTCTTTTCTGATCACCTCACGCCTCACTTTTCACGCCTTACGGGAGGTTGAAACATGTTTCACGGTTCACTCGTTGCGATCGTCACGCCGTTTAAAAAAGGGAAAGTCGACGAGAAGGCGCTGGGCGACCTGATCGACTGGCAGATCGCGCAGGGCACCCACGGCATCGTCCCCTGCGGGACGACCGGCGAGTCCGCCACGCTGACGCACGAAGAGCACGAGCGGGTCGTCGCGTTCACCATCGAGGCGTCCAGGGGACGGGTGCCGGTCATCGCGGGCACCGGCTCCAACAGCACGGATGAAGCCATCACGCTGACGAAGCATGCGAAGAAAGCCGGCGCGGACGGGGCGCTCCTGATCACGCCCTACTACAACAAGCCGACGCAGGAAGGCCTCTATCGCCACTACAAGGCGATCGCCAAGGCGGTGGACCTTCCCATCGTGCTCTACAACATCCCGGGCCGGACCAGCGTGAACATGCTGCCGCCGACCGTGGCCCGGCTGTCGTCTTTCAAGAACATCGTGGCAATCAAGGAGGGCAGCGGATCGCTGCAACAGGTGTCGGACGTCATTCAGGCCTGCGGCGAGCGACTGACGGTGCTCTCCGGAGACGATGCGCTCACCCTGCCCATGATGGCGGTCGGCGCCAAGGGCGTCATTACCGTCACCGCCAACATCGTGCCGAAAGACATGGCGAAGATGACGGAAGCCTTCGCGGCCGGCAAACTGGCGGAGGCGCGGAAGCTGCATTATAAAATGTCTCCGCTGTTTGCCGCCCTGTTCTACGAAACGAATCCGATCCCGGTCAAGGAAGCGCTGGGGATGATGGGCAAGTGCACCGCGGAGTTGCGCCTGCCGCTCTGCCCCATGGCCGCCGACACCAGGGGAAAACTGGCGCGCGCGTTGAAGGATTACGGCCTCATATGAATGAGGCAGCCTCGGGACGCGAGGCTCGAGGCTCGAGGCAGAGAGGTTCACATGATTAAAGTGATTATCGCGGGCACGGCCGGGCGCATGGGCGCCAGATTGGTGGCGCTCATGGAAGAATCCGCGGCGCTGACGCTCGTGGCCGCCGTCGAGAAAAAAGGGCATGTCGCGGTGGGAGAGGATGCAGGCGAACTGGCCGGCTGCAGTTCGAACCTGGTCATCATCGGCGACGACCTCCCGGCGTGCATCGACCGGGGCGACGTCATCATCGATTTTTCATTCCCCCAGGCCACGCTGGAGCACATGCGCGTCGCGGCGACGCACCACAAGGCGATGGTGATCGGCACCACGGGGTTTTCCGCTTCCGAGTTGGATGAACTCCGGTCGCTGGCCAAGCAGCTTCCCTGCGTCTTTTCGCCCAACATGAGCGTGGGCGTCAATCTTTTGTTCAAGGTGATCGCCGAAATGGCGAAAACGCTGAGCGAGGATTATGACATCGAAGTGATCGAAGCCCATCACCGCATGAAGAAGGACGCCCCCAGCGGGACGGCCTTGAAAATGGCGGAAGTGCTGGCCAAAGCCATCGGAAAGGATCTGACCCAGGCGGCGGTCTATACCCGCAAGGGTATGATCGGCGAGCGCAAGCGGGGCGAGATCGGGATCCAGTCGATCCGCGCCGGCGATATTGTCGGCGATCACACGGTCATCTTCGGCGGGATGGGGGAGCGGCTCGAGTTGACCCACCGTGCGCAGAGCCGCGACACCTTCGTACGAGGCGCGCTTCGTGCCGCCCGCTGGGTTGTCAAGCAGCCACCCGGCCTTTACGACATGCTGGATGTATTAGGACTTCGGTAGGGGAGTCGTCGCGCTCGCCCGCCACGCCCCGTCCTTCCGCTCTTATCCCTTCGGCAGCAGGATTCCGAACATGACCCCGATGATGACGACGGCGCCCGCAATCGTCACGTTTTTGTTGTGGAACGTCTCGTGCACTCCGTAGATCAGTATCGCGGAAATGAACGTAAAGTAAATCTGCGCGATCCCTTTGTAGCCGCCTCCCGCGCCCTCCGCCCAGGCACGAGCCGGCGTAAGGGCGAGTGCCAGTCCTATCATGGTCCCGACGAATCGTCTCATGGCGTATCCCTCCTTGTGAGATGTGGGGTAGGGTGCGGTGCCGTGGCAAAGACGCTGGCTTAAAAACACAAACGCCCTGGACAGCATCGATGCGGTCCAGAGCGTCTTGTATCGGATTACGCGGTTGTCGGACGGTCGGTGAGTGGCCTACCCCGGTTCCATTGGCGAGCCTCTCAGGTTTTTACTGGATGAGGTAGACTGCGCTCCTTCGGTTCCGTTGTCAATCCTACTTGGGCCTGCTTGGGCTCGCACGGACCTGCGTGGACCTTCACGGGCCTTCCGTGGCAGAACACCGTTAGCGGGGAGGGTGTTATTCCTGATGGGCGGCAGGCCCAGTGGGCCCGAATGTAGGCGCGGTGACAGTGACGCCGCACGCATGGCAAACGATCGCGTTCTTCCCCAGCTCAGCGCTGATGAGACAGGTGCAGCGGGGGCAGCAGAGCAGGGCTGTCAGTGGTACGCTCGAGAGTTTTGTCACGGTTGGTTTCATAACATCATTCAGGCGGCCGATGAAACACCACGGGGTCCCCGGTCGAGCACCGCGCGTGTCAGCCGATCAAATGGATGGCAATGGACTCGCGTGAGAGCCGGCTCCCGCAGACTTCCGCTCGTCACGGCTCAACAGTGCGGGCGACCGGTACTTAGCGGAGAGCGTAGGCGCGGGCCGTCAACGGACGCGGCTCAGCTTCCGCTGGCTTCCGCCGTCCGCAGTTCAGACACGCATAGACGATGATGGCCAGGCCGGCATCCAAGTCCACAGCCCGTTCTAGCCTCAGGAGTCCATTGCATTTATCACAGGCTTTCATGCTCGTACTCTAACACGCGCCTGCTGGCCTGACTATCGGGCAGAAGTCCTTATTCTGCTGGGCAAAGGGCCTATGGGCCGTTTGGTCCCCCTCGGAGCCTGCCCGACATTGACCTTTCTACTGCGGCGAACGATCTGCGGCCATCTGCGTCGTTCTCGGCCAGAAAAAATCCTTAATGTATTCCAGCGAATACACCTCCGGTTTTTTCAGGCCTGCAGCCTTGCATCTGGCCACCCTCCTTGGCCTCGTGACGAACAGCAATGCCAGACAGGCTCCTTGCCGGCACGAGAGAGGCGTTTCTTGACAGACCTCGGGAGCGGCTCGTACGATGAGGCCGTTGAGAGAGGTTACGAATGGGCGTGCTTCGATTGATGCTAGTTGCCGGAGTGTTCGTGGCCGGCTACTTCCTGTTGCGGAGTGCAATCAAGCAGTTTCGTGAAGGCGCCAGGCCGGCACAGCCACCGGCGGCCAGAAACGAAATGGTGCAGGATCCGGTCTGCAAGACTTATGTGCCGCGAGGCTCCGCCGTATCGGCCGACATCGGCGGCCAGACCTATCTCTTCTGCAGCCGCGACTGCGCGGACACCTTCCAGAGCCAGATCACCCGCTAGCAGGCTGTCAAAGACCAAAAGATCGTCGAAAGTCGTAAAGTCCAAAGTCTTAAAGTCCCATTGACTTGAAGACTTTATGACTTGATGACTTTCGGACGTCCCGTTAACAGCCCGAATAGCTGGACGAACCGAGTTTTCCCTCTTTGTCGAACTTCAGCGTGATCTGGCACTCGGTGGGGGTAAAGTTGCCTAGGATTGCGCTGGTCTTGCCTCCTGAAATCCGGAAATAGGTCCAGGTTTCTCCGCCGAAAAATCGAGGCGCCTTGCCGGTCGGCTCGCCCCAATTTTTCTCAAACCACGCCTTGTCTTTGCCTTCCAACTCGGCAGGATTCAAGGACGCATCCAAATAGGGATTGCCGCCGCCGCAGCCAGCCAGCGATCCGGCTATTAGGCCAACCGCCAGGAACACTGCAAGTATTCGATCTTTCATGTCATCTCCTTTACCCGTCCCGGAAGCACATGACCCTTACCAGGATTCTAACCGCCGCCTGAAAGGCTGTCAAAGTTGTGTTCGGGGCCGGATGCCCCTACAATAATCTCACCGATAAGCCGATACTGTCACAGCATCCCTCGGGCATGAAAGGAGCCGGTCATGAAACTCTTTCTCGACACCGCCAATGTGAAGGAAATTTACGAAGCCGCCAACCTCGGCATCCTGGACGGCGTCACAACCAACCCGTCGCTGGTGGTCAAGGAAGGCCGCAGCTTCAAGGAAATGCTCCAGGAAATCTGCAAGATCGTGGACGGTCCGATCAGCGCCGAAGTGGTCAGCGTCGAAGCCGACGCGATGGTGAAGGAAGGACGCGAGCTGGCCAAGATCCACAAGAACATCGTGGTGAAGGTGCCGCTTATTCCGGAAGGCATCAAAGCCACGAAGAAGTTCTCCTCGGAGGGCATCCGCGTCAACGTCACCCTCTGTTTCTCGCCCACGCAGGCCCTCCTGGCCGCCAAGGCCGGCGCCTGGTGTGTGTCGCCGTTCATCGGCCGGCTGGACGACATCAGCATGGACGGCATGGGGCTGATCCGTCAGATCCTTACCATCTACAAGAATTACGACTACAAGACCTTCGTGCTGGTCGCCAGCGTGCGGCATCCGCAGCACGTCGTGGAAGCGGCTCTGGCCGGCGGGCATATCGCGACCATGCCGTTCTCCATCTTCCAGCAGCTCTTCAAGCACCCGTTGACCGATAGCGGGCTGAAGAAGTTCCTCGACGACTGGAAGGCAAAAGGGCAGCAGTAAGGGCCAACGGCTCAGTCCGGGTGGCGTGGCCGTGAGCGGACTTCACCGGAGGAGCGGGGACCCACTGAGACTTTGCCGGGGAGGAAAGCGGAAACTGACCGAGTCTGCGAGGGAATTTCCGAAGGGTTCCGCCTGGCAAAGTCCAGAAGGGTCGCTCCGAGAGGTGCGGAAGCGAACGGACATGCCGCGACGATCTGATTGATTCCCAATTGCGGCCCCTGCGAGCACAGGGGATTACTCAGATCGCCTTTCTGCTCTTCGGGTTTCAGGCATGCTCGATGATTTTTCTGGCTTTCCGGAACACCGAGTGGAACATCGGACGGGTCAGTGTGCCCGTGAACGTATTCTGCTGGCTCGGATGGTAGGACCCGATCAGGGTCACGCCCCACGGCAGGCGATGGACAACCCCGTGCCCGAAGCGAGGGAGCGGCGTTGGGATTGACTGCCCCAGCGACCGGCAGGCCTTGAGATAGTGATCGAACGCGATCTTTCCCAGCGCCACCACGACTGTGACGCGCTTCAGCAGTCGTAACTCTTCCATTAAATAGGGCCGACAGGTATCGAACTCCTTCGGCAGGGGCTTGTTATCCGGCGGAGCGCAGCGCACCACCGCTGCAATGTAGCAATCCTTGACGCGCAGTCCGTCTTCCTTGTGCGTCGAGGTTGGCTGGTTGGCAAACCCGAAGGCATGCAGGGCTTCGTACAGCCAGTCGCCACTCCGGTCTCCGGTGAAGACACGGCCGGTCCGGTTCCCTCCGTGGGCGGCCGGCGCCAGTCCCACGACGAACAGGCGGGCTTTGGGATCGCCGAACCCCGACACGGGGCGGCCCCAGTAGGTCCAGTCCTGATATTGCCGGCGTTTTTCTTTTGCGATCCGCTCTCGGTAGGTGACCAGACGTGGGCAGAGTCGGCAGACGGCGACTTGCTGCTGGACCATGATCAGACTTTGCATCGGGCGAGTCTACACAGTATTCATCCGGTGAAGCCAGTCCGCCTTGCCGCTCCGACACTTTCCTGATAGCATGGGCCGCAATGATTCACGCCGCGTTCACGTTTCTGTTGCTCGCCCTCGTTCTCGATGCAGCTTCCGCATCGGCACAGCCTCCTCCGGACAGCACGCCGCAACCGCCCGCGGCCACGATTCAGGCGTCCAACGTTCCGGCTGCACCTAAGCCGGCTCCGGATGCGACACTGGCGCCACCGTCGGTCATCGAGCCGCCTCCAACCAATGGACAGCACCCCGCCGACGAACCGGACAAGATCGAGGCGACTGAGGCGCTTGATGCACAGGAACCGGAGGATCAACTCATCATCCTGCCGGAAATCAAGCGCGAGGGCGCGCGCCACTTCCTGAGTTCCTTCAAGCTGCCCGACAAGCTGACCTTCAGCGGGCAATCCATTCCGGTCGATTCGTGGCAGGTCCGCGAGCGAATCGAATACGAGTTCTATCAGTTCCTCGAAGACGAGGGCGAAAGCATCATCCTGGCGAAGCGGACCGGACGCTGTTTTCCGCCCGCCGAAAAACAGCTGGCGGACGCGGGCCTCCCGGACGATCTCAAGTTCATGCTGGTGGTGGAAAGCAAATGCATCTCGGCGGCCTATTCGCGCGCCAAAGCCTCGGGGCCCTGGCAGTTCATCGGGGCGACCGGCAAGCGCTACAAGCTCAAGAGCGATCAATGGAAGGACGACCGGCGTAATCTGGAAATGTCGACTGAGGCCGCGGTCAAGTATCTGCGGTATCTCAAAGACCTGTTTGACGGCGACTGGTTCCTGGCCATGGCGGCCTACAATGCCGGAGAAGAGCGGATCAGGAAACAGCTCAAAGCCCAGAAGGTGGACGACTATTGGAGGCTCCATCTCGTCCGCGAAACGATGCGCTATGTGCCGCGCATCATCGCTGCGAAGGAAATTTATTCCCAGCCTGAAAAATATCTGGGGCTGACCAAGCAGGACATGTATGCGCCGCTGGACACCGAAACCGTGACCGTGACGATCAAGGAGCCGCAAAAACATCTGGCCTCGCTCGCCAAGGAACTCGGTTCCTATTTCCTCGAGTTAAAACTCCTCAATCCTGAGATCAAAAAAGAATACCTTCCGAAGGGCACCCACCAGCTCAAAGTCCCCAAACAGGATTGTCCTTTTAAGTGTCTCAAGCAGGATAAAACTCCTTAAAAACGGAACGACGCCCATTCGTTCTTCAAGCAAGCCAGCGGCCATATCGTGACGGGCCAGACCGGCACCAACGTGAACGATCTCCACGTGGCAATCGTCACATGAGCCATCCTCACGTTCTACCCCTGGCATCGTGTACGAATCCGGCCCTCGCCGGCGGGAAAGCTGTCGGATTGCATCGGCTGATCCGCGCAGGCTTTCGTGTCCCGCCCGGTTTCTGTTTGACCACGGCCGCGTATCACGACGCCCTGCACAAAATCGGCTTCGACGCGGCACGACGCTGGCAACAGGCGCGGGCGGCGGCGGGATTCGACCGCGATCGCCTGCTGTCCGATTGCCGTCAGGCCATTCTGTCGGCCGCCATCGCGCCCTCCACGTTGCACGAACTCCAAGGCGAATTGGCGCGCCAGGGTGCCGCACACTGGGCCGTCCGCTCATCCGCCACCGACGAAGATACCGCCCATGCAACCTATGCCGGTATCTACAAAACCGTGCTCGGCGTGCCGGCCGACGGACTGGACGCCGCCATCCTCGATTGCTGGGCTTCGCTTTGGACCACGACCGTCCTGGCTTACCACGAGCGCGTGCGGTCATCGCCGATGCCTGCAATGGCCGTAGTCCTTCAACCGATGCTCGCGCCCCAGTCAGCCGGCGTGGCTTATTCGCGGCATCCCGTCACAGGCCGGCCTGATGTTGTCGTGATCAATGCCGTGCGAGGATTAGCCGAACCGCTCGTGAGCGGGCAGGCCATTCCGGACCAGATCGTGGTGCAGACCGTCGGCGTGCCGCAGATCGTGGAGCGTCACCTCGCCGACGCCGACCGCCGGCCGGCCCTCTCCGAGATGGACGCGTTCATGCTGGCGGAACAGAGCCGATCCATCGAACAACAACTCGGCCACCCCGTGGACATCGAGTGGGCATTGACCGACGGCACGTTGTGGTTCCTGCAGGCCCGCGCCATCCCGCCGATGCGTGCCACGCCTGTCCTGATCGAGCCGATGTGCGTCTGGTCCCGCGCAAATTTCAAAGAAACCATGCCGGACCTTCCCAGCCCGCTCGGACTGTCCTTTCTTCAGGAATTCATGGACCGCGCGATTGTGCGCCACTACCGGACGCTCGGATGCACGATGCCGCCCGGTGTGCCGACGGTCCGGGTCATCCGCGGGCGGCCCTACATCAACGTGAGCCTGTTTCAATTTTTCATGGCCCAACTCGGCGGAAACCCCGATTCGATCACCGACCAGATGGGCGGACAGCTCCATCCCCTTCCGGTACTTCCGCCACGCCTGCCCCTGTGGAGGTTGCTCCCGGCCGGTCTCTGGATGGAGTGGCAGATGCGGCGGGCGGCCCTGGTGGCCCCTCGATGGTTTGCCGATATACAACAGATGGCCGGCGAGCACCTGCTCGAATCGGCGCGCACGCTGCCTCCGGAAGAGCTGCTAGCCGGACTCGACCGGCTCAGCCGGCAACTCTATGAACGGGACTTGACCTTTCCGACCGTCGGCGGGGTATCGCAGGGACTCTACCTGCTGCGCCTGCTGGTGGAGCGGCGCCTCGGCCGGGAGGGGCATGCCCTGCTCAACGCCTCGCTCCAGGGGCGCAGCCAGGTGATCAGCGCCCAGCAGATTTTCCGTTTGATGGAACTGGCCGAGACCGCCGGACAGGAGCCGTTCGCGCGGGCGTTCTTCCTGGCTGAGCCGTGGGATTCGTCACGGTTCCGCGACCGGCTGGCCGGCACAGCGTGCCTGCGCAGCTTTGACGGGTATCTCGCCGACTACGGCCACCGCGCGGTCGGCGAGTCGGACATGATGTCGCCGCGGTTCGCGGAGATGCCGGACTACCTGCTCGGAATCATCCGGGCTCACCTGCAGCGGCCGCCGGCCAGATCGGTTTCGGAGATACGGCGCGAACAGAACGTGACCAGCGCCGCCGCGCTGCAGCGGATCCGTGCCGCCTGCGGCTGGCGGGTGCATGAATGGCTCTTCTTCCGCTGGTGCCATGCGCGGCTGGCGCGCTATCTCGCCTTGCGGGAAGCCAACCGCCACGCGCTCATGCATTTCTCCGCGGCCTCTCGTCGTCTGTTGCTCCTCATGGGACAGCACTTCGCCGGCCGCCTGGTGCTCGCCGCGCCAGACGATATTTTTTTCCTGACATCGGACGAGATACGGGAGATCGTGCGGGACCACAGGCAGGATTGGAAGGGACTGGTCGCCGCGCGGCGTGCCGAACGGGAACGAAACGCTCAGATGGAAGCACCCGATACGATCGTCGGCACCGGACCAGCCCAGACACAATTGGAGACGGACGACTCATCCAACATTCTGACCGGCCTGCCCATCAGTCCCGGCTGTGCCGAAGGACCCGCGCGCCTGGTCCGCTCACCGGATGATCGGGCCAGGGTGAAACCGGGCGATATTCTGGTCGTGCCGGTGATCGATCCCGGCATGGCGCCGCTCTTCGGGTTGGCCGCTGGGGTCGTGGCGGAAATGGGAGGCACGCTCTCTCACGGCGCGATTATCGTGCGCGAATACGGTCTGCCGACGGTCGCAAACGTGGCCGGGATCATGCGTTTGGTGCGCGACGGCGAACGGATTGTGGTGGATGCCGGGAGGGGAGAGATCAGGCGGCTCGAAACCTGACGCCCGGACAATTTCGGTTGCGCGCAAAAAGAAACAGGGGATGAGGTGTGCTCCACCTCATCCCCTGTTGTGCTTCAGCGAGTCTCGCGCGCTACTGCGCGGTGAAATGCGCGCGACGATTGCTCTGCCAGCACTCATCGGTCATCTCCCTGCAAAACGGTTTTTCTTTTCCGAAGCTGAGGACCTCGATTTGCGACGTCGGCGCCACGGCTTTTACCAAGTACTGCTTGACGGCTTTCGCCCGGCGTTCGCCCAGGATGAGGTTGTAATTGGAGGTGCCTCGGCTGTCGCAGTACCCTTCCACGAGCACCTTGCGCTTGGGGTCTTCTTTCATTTTTTGCGCCAGCGCGTCCAGACCGGCCTTATCGTCCTTCCGAATTTTTGACTGGCTGGTGTCGAAATGAAGGTCGGCCAGGCCCGCTGCCCAGGCCAGGGGATCCTCGGCCGGCGCCGCAGCAGCCTCTGCCACCATTTCCTCCTGCTTCGGCGGAGGGGGCGGGGGCGGTAACGGTTTGGCAATCTCCTGTGACCCGGAGGTCGTCTGGCTCGAACTGCATCCAGCCAGCAACGCCAGCACCATCACACCGGCAAACAGCAGTGTCGTCAGTGGCCCCAATTGCTTCAGTAATCGTGTCATGCCGACCTCCAGTGAAGTGAGAAGATGTACAAGTATGTATTAGATAGCAGGGGGGTCAGCATCATCCCCCCGCTTTTCAGGGGTTGTCGTCTCATAATTTGCCTCGATAGGCAAGCCTCGCTGCATCCGCAGATCCTCGATCCGGTTTAAGGGTTTTTCCAGCTGCCGGCGGCGCGTCGTCGTCAGCGCCTCGTACTCTTTCTGGGCATCGCCGATGCGTTTGCCGACCACTTCCAGCTTCCCCAGAAACTCGCCCCATTGCTTTTTAAATTCGCCCAGCAGCGACAGGATTTCGTTCGAGGTCTGCTCCAGCGAAAAATTATCCACGGCTTTCCGGATGACCGCCAGCACGGCGAAGAGCGTCAGCGGCGAACAGAAGACCACGCCCTGGCGGATGCCGTCGTCGAGGATCGCGCTGTCCTGTTCATGGATGAACGCGTAGATCTGCTCGTTGGGGATGAACAACAGCACGGAGTCCACCGTATTCTGCTCGGGATTGATGTAGTCCCGCGTGGCCACTTCCTTGACCCGCGCCTTGACGTCCCGCAGAAAATCCGTCCGATATTTGGCCCGTTCCGGATCCGATTTGGCGTCCAAGAATTTGAGATAATTGTCCAGCGGGAACTTCACGTCCATGTTGAGCGTGAGCTTGCGCGGAAGCAGGAACGTAAAATCCGGGCGGGAGCCGGAGCCGGCGATGGTTTTCTGCTTCACATAATTCACGTTTTCGACGAAGCCGGCCAGTCGCAGCACGTCTTCGGCCATCCGTTCCCCCCACTGGCCCCTGGCCTTGGTGCTGGAGAGCGCTTCGCGGAGCGAGGCGGTGGTCTGAACGAGAGCCGTCGTCTGTTCCGTCGCCGATTTCAGTTGCGACGCCAGTTGCCCGAATTTCTCGACCCGGTCTTTTTCCAGCTCCTTCATCAGCGACGAGACTTTCTCAAGCTCCGTCGTCATCTGCCGCAGCTGCTGATCGATGAGCCCTTTCTTGGCCTCCAAGTCGTGGGCGTGCGTCTCCCGCTCGGCGTCCAGCTTCGTCTTGGCCAGCTCGAGAAACTTCGAGAGCGCATCGAACGACAGGCTGCCGAAGCTGGCCTTCATCTCCTCGGCCAAATCCCTGGCCGCCCGGGTCTGCATCCAGCGAAGCGCAACCGCGACCAGCAGCCCGCCCGCCGTCACGCCGACCGCCACCGCGCTGAGGATTTCGATCCAACTCATGACGCGAGCATGGCCCGATAGGACCAAAAAATCAACTGCTTCGCCCGGCATGCATCACCGGATATCCGTTTCTTGACGTAGCGCCGCGCTTGCCGTACTCTTGCCCGACTAAATCTTTCGCGCTCCCGTATGAGGACTCCATGACAGACGCGCAGCGGATGGTGGCCGAATTTCATGAGACGTTCGACATCGCCGTGGAAACCGTGCCGCTGGTGCCGGACGAGGCAACCCGCTCGCTGCGTGTCCGGTTGATCCAGGAAGAGTTCGACGAGTTGCAGGAAGCCCTGGGCCGGCGCGATGCCGCGGCCGTGGCCAAGGAACTGGCCGACCTGCTCTATGTGGTGTACGGCACCGCCGTGTCCTGCGGGATCGACATGGAGCCGGTCTTCCGGGAGGTCCATCGGTCGAATATGAGCAAAATCGGCGGCCATAAACGGGCGGACGGAAAATGGGTCAAGCCCCCGACGTACTCGCCGGCCCGCATCGAGCCGATTCTGGCCTCGCAGAGCGGAAAGGAAGGTGCGTGATGCGGCCCAAATGCCCCTCGTGTCAATCCATCTACGTGCGGCGAACGCATCGCGTGGGAACGCTTGAGCAGCTGATCAGCGCGTTCTATGTCTACCCCTTTCGCTGCTAACTCTGCTCTGCCCGCTTCACATTCTTTCAATGGGGTGTCCGCTACTCGCAGCAGGAGGATCTGCGCCAGTACGAGCGCATCGGCGTGCAGTTCGCGGTCCTGTTCAGCAGTTCGCAGACGGTCGGCAAAGGCGTCGCCACGGACGTGTCTGTGGCCGACTGCGCGTTTGAAACCCCGTTGACGTTGAAACAGGGAGACACTTTGAAGCTGGAATTATACGCGAAGAGCGGACGGCCGCCGATCGTCGTGGAAAAAGCCGTCATCCGGTCCATCCGGAAAGGCATTGTGGGCGTTCAGTTTACCGAGGTCTCGGAAAACGACAAGGCCCGCTTGCACCGGTTTGTCGGCGACCTGATCGGCTTGCCGATCGCGCCGGTCCCGCAGTCTTCCTCACCGGCTCGATGAGAACGACCAGGGAAATCCATTCATGACCCCGCAATGCCCGAAGTGCAAAAAATATTTTACCAAGCGGGTCCTGATCGAAGGGGCCGAGGATCCGACCTCGACCCTGGCGGGTATGTATGCTTATCGCTGCCAGCTCTGCGATGAGCTGTTCCGGGCCAACAAGCCGGCGCTACAAACGCCGTCGGCACCACAAGCGAGCACAAGCACGGAGCTGGCCAACATCACCAACCGTCAGTACGTGCGCGTCACGGCCAAATTTCCGGTCACCTTTATGCTCAGCCGGCTCAGGCAGGAAGGGACGGTGACCGAAATAGCCCTGGGCGGCTGTTCGCTGGAAGCCAATGTCGTCCTGGCCATGGGCGCAAAGTTCAGAATGGATATCCTCATCTCCGAGAACGAGCCACCCCTGGTGGTGGACCAGGCGCTCGTGCGGTCGGTCCGCCCGACGGGATTCGGCATCCAATTCCTGGAGATTCAGGACGCCGAGAAAGAGCGTCTCGGCAGGGTCCTGGAAAAATTACTGGCCGTTCTATTGAGCTGACCGGGCCATCCGGGGGCAAGGCCAGGCGCGTCGAGTCGAAGGGGAGGGGCCCGATGGAGATTCGATGCCCGCGTTGCGGCAAGGACTTCGTCCGGCTGGTTCGACGGGAAGGACTCGCCGAGATCGTCGCCAGCGCGGTCGGCCTCTATCCCTTCACCTGCCAGCTCTGCGCCCACCGGTTCCTGCGGCTGGAATTGGGGAAGCGGTACATCGAGTCCACGGTCGACAAGCGGCAGTACGAGCGTGTCGCGGCCACGTTCCCCGTCACTTTTGTGGGGGAGAAGGCCAGCGGCGCCGGCACGATCTCCCGCCTCTCACTCGGCGGCTGCGCGCTGGAGTCACCCCTCAAGCTGATGGAAGGGATGATGTTCAACCTGCGGCTGCAACCGCCCGACGTCAACCCGGCCATCAACGTGGAAACTGCCATCGTGCGGTCGGTCCGGCCTCCCGTTGTCGGGCTGGAGTTCCTGCGCATCAATCCCACCGAACAGTTCCGCCTCATTCAGTATGTAGCGGGACTGCTCACGGCGCACAGAAAAGTGGAATAGCTCAAAGTCCTTAGTGCTGAGTCCTGAGCGCTGAAAACTCAGCACGTCACAAGTAAATTGTCGATGAGGCGGATTTCCCCGATCCGGATCGCGCCCAGCAGCACGGCACGGTCGCGTATCTGTGCGAGCGGTTCCAGCGTGTCAGGGTCGCAGACGGCGAGATAATCGAGAGAAGCGAGTGGTTCGGCCACGAGCGTTTTGCGCATGACTTGCTGAATGTTGGCTCCGGATCGGCCCCCAGCGCGAATGGCGGCCCGACCGGCTTTTAGCGCCTGAAACAGCACTGTCGCCGCACGGCGCTGCCCCGGGGTGAGAAAGACATTGCGCGAGCTGAGCGCAAGCCCATCGGCCTCGCGGACGGTCGGAGAGACGATCACGCGCGCGCCCAGATTCAGATCCTCCACCAGCCGTTTGACCAATACCGCCTGCTGAAAATCCTTCTGGCCAAAGAAGGCGGCTGTCGGACGCACGAGCGTCAACAGCTTCGTCACCACCGTGGCCACGCCGTCGAAATGGCCGGGGCGCCGCTCGCCTTCCCAGCGGTGCGCCAGTTTGACGGTGGACACCGTGGTTTGAAATCCGTCTGGATAGATCTCGCCGACCGGCGGCGCGAAGAGCACGTCCACACCTTCCTTCGCGCAGAGCGCGGTGTCGGCCTTCAGTTTCCGTGGATAGCGCGAAAAATCTTCTTTCGGTCCGAATTGAGCTGGGTTCACGAAGAGGCTGACGACGACCGCATCGCAGGACAAACGCGCGGCGCGGATCAGCGCGCGATGGCCCGCGTGGAGCGCGCCCATCGTTGGCACGATACCGATGGTCACGCCTTCGCGATGATGCGCGGAAGACCAGGCCATCATGGCCTTGGCTGTGCGGATCGTTTGCATCAGGATTTCGCGCTGCAGGCTGGGCGTGAGCCGTACCGCGTACTCGGTTGAGGATTCATACGGCGGACCTGGTGCTTGTCCGTGAGCTGCGCGAGAAGTTCCTTCACCGTCTGCTTGAGTGCGGGATGGACCAGCGTCGGATCCAATTCCACCATCGGCTCCAGCACGAACCGCCGCAGATGCAGGCGTGGATGCGGCACGGTTAATTCCTGTTCCTGAAATACGCGGTCGCCGTAAAACAGTATGTCGAGATCGATCGTGCGCGGACCCGAACGATGCTCGGGATCGCGGCCTAACGATCGTTCAATTTCTCGGCAGACCGCCAGCAGGCTCTGTGATGTCAGATCGGTCTCGATCTGCGCAACCCCGTTCAGAAACCAGCCCTCGCCAGGCGCGCCTGCATCGAGCACCGGCTCCGTTTCATACAGGGACGACACGGCAAACAGTTGCGAATGGGGCAGGAGACTCAGCAACGTGACCGTACGGTCACAGAAATCCACCCGATCGCCGAGATTGGACCCGAATCCGATGTATACCGTCTCGCGCATGAGCTGTACCCGTTAAACGTTAGAGGCGAGGGGAAAGTCGCGCAACCTTCCGAGCATGGACAGGCCCATCAGCGGTCTGTCCCCGCCCACACTTTTCTCTTTCGAGCGGCGGGCCGGTCTGCCTTCGACTGCGCGCATTGAACGAGCACCCTTCTGTGGTGTGCGCGTTCTGCGAGCACGGAAGGCGGACCGCACGCCGCGCTCGCTCCTCATTCGCGCGCGTTGCGCGAGCACGGGGATCAACCAGACCGCCCTTCCTTTACTCTTACCAACCCGCTTTCTTGATTCGTTCAACAGCCTCTGCCAGCCGTTCCTTCGTCGTACACACTGTCATGCGGACATAGCCTTCTCCCGGCGCGCCGAAGCCGTTGCCCGGCGTGGTCACGATCCCTGCCTTCTCCAGCAGATGCGCAGTGAAAGAGGCGGACTTGTAGCCCTTGGGTACCTTCACCCAGACATAGAAGGCGGCGGGAGGCGCGTCCACCTCCAGGCCGAGTTGTTTGAGGCCCGGCACCAGCACGTCGCGCCGCTCCTGGTAAATCTTCCGCAGGCCGTCCGTGACCGACTCGTCCAATTGCAGCGCCGCAATACCGGCTTCCTGCACGGCCTGGAAACAGCCGGAGTCCAGGTTGCTCTTGATCTTGAGCAGGCCGTTCAGCACCTGCTTGTTGCCGACGGCGAACCCGATCCGCCAGCCGGTCATGTTGTAGGTCTTCGAGAGCGAATGGAACTCGATGCCGACTTCCTTCGCACCCTCGACTTCGAGAAAACTCGCCGGGCGGCGGCCGTCGTAGAAAATTTCCGAATAGGCCGCGTCGTGGCAGACGATGATCTTGTATTTCTGCGCAAAGGCGATCGCCTGCTGGAAATAGTCCTTGCTCATCACGACCGACGTCGGATTGTTCGGCGAATTCAGGAACATCAGCCTGGCTTTTTTTGCGACGCGCGCCGGGATGGCCTTCAGATCGGGGAGGAAGCCGGTTTTCTTCGTCAACGGCATGAGATGCGCCTTGCCGCCTGCAAAACTGGTTGCCACGGGATACACCGGATAGCCGGGACTCGGCACCAGCACCACATCGCCGCGATCCACAAAGGCCAGCGGAATGTGGCCGATGCCTTCCTTCGAACCGATCAGCGTGAGCACCTCGGAGGCCGGATCCAACGTGACATTGAACCGGCGCCTGTACCAATCGGCGACGGCCTTCCGGAACGAGAGCATCCCCTCATACGACGGATATTGATGATTCTTCGGATCGGCCGCCGCCCGGCTGAGCGCATCAATAATAGGTTTTGGTGTCGGCAAGTCCGGATCGCCGATGCCCAGATTGATAATGTCCACCCCGCGCGCAATCGCTTTCTGCTTCATCTCGTCGATCGCCGCAAACAAATAGGGCGGCAGGGTCTTGATCCGCGTCGCGTACTTAATGGGAAATCCGGCCATTCGAGTGTGCTCCTTTCAGTCGCGCGTCATAAAGTCGAAAGTCCGAAAGTCTTAAAGTCGGGAGGGGATTCCCGACTTGATGACTTTATGGCTTGATGGACTTTCAGACCTTTGGTCAAGGGCTAGCCTACCGCATGGCCAAGCCCGCAATCAATCAGACCGATTGACGGCGCAGCGGAATCACGCTACCGTGCGTACCTCATGATGACTGAATCGTCCCAACCATCCGCGTTCCCTCCGGCAGCGGTCGCCGCGCTGGAGCAGGGGAATACCATCGAAGCGATCAAGATCGTCCGCCTGGACCGGGGTCTCGGCCTGAAGGAATCGAAAGACCTGGTGGACGTGTATCTCAAGAGCCGGCCCGATCTTCAGCGGCGGTTGGAAGCTGTGCAAGCGGAGGCGCGACAGGGGTTCGTGCGGTGGCTGGTCATCTTCCTGGCGCTTGCCGCCGCGGCGGGATACTTTGTGATGCAGGGAAAATGAACGGTTTCTCTCGCACACTGTTAAGGCTCTTCCTCGTACTTCTCATTGCTGCGTGGCTGATCCTCCGCATCCCGGCACTCTCCGTAGATGCCGCCGTCGTCACAGGCTCATGGAAAACACAGGTGGAGTCCTGCACCGTGGTGCTGGAAGAGGAAGACCGTTCGACCTATCATCTTCGCGTCTTTCAGATTCAGAATAAAACAAAGACTCCGTGCATTCCATCGGTCGAGGCCTATGCGGACGCGTTCGGCCGGGTCATGCAAAACGCGGCTCCGTTCCAGAAACAAGGCAAGGAAACGGTCCGCATCTTCCTCGGACGCCTGCTCGAGTTGCCGGGGATGTCGAAGGAGCTGTCCTCGACGGCCCGCCAGGCCAAGGAATGGAACCTCTCAGCCGGTAAGCCGGTGCGGGGGAACGAAAACGTATTCGTCGCCCGCCTGCTCTTGAAGAGCGAGACGCTGCGGGAATTATTGAGCGGAGTAAAACTCGCCCATATCAGCGTTGAGAAGGTCCTCATTCCCTCCCGCGACATGGTGACCAGGTGGAAACGCGGAGCTGCGTATCCCAATAAACGAGTCCCCTACGACTGCCTGCTGTGGGTGGAAGTCTCGTCAGAAATCCGGTAGCGAGCGTGGAATCTCTATGACACGACAGGCCTTCAGCATTCTCTCGTGGCCGGTGGTGCTGATTGCGGCATCGGCGCTTCTTCCGTTGGCGTGGGCGGATGACTGGCCGGCGGAGCAACCGGTTTCCATTTTCAGCGATTCCGGGAAGTTCTTCGTCCGCATCGTGCCGGGCACTAACCTGGGAGGCACCGTTGGTTTCGCCGGTGCCCAGAAAGGGGCTCCTGCTTCGGGATGGCTCTACCGGCTGCAACCGGACAAATCGTACGCGCTCGTGAAGGAGATCGCGCTGGCGAATCCCATCGCGCCGGTGGATGTCCTCGTGTCGAACACCGGCGCGTTCCTCACCTTCGACAACTGGCACAATCTGGGCTACGGAAAAACCGTCGCGATCTACGGTGACGACGGCCGGCTGGTTCGCAGTTACGAACTCGAGGAGCTCTACCCGGCAGACAAGCTGAGCAAGATTTCCGCATCGGTCTCGTCGCGCCATTGGCGCTGCCGGCCGTGGGGATTCGTCGATCCGAAGGAGCAGGCCCGCGTGTACGTCGGGGAGGCGCTGGGCGGATTGTTCATCTTCGATCTCGGCTCCGGACAGGTTCGTTATGAGCCCGGCGCCAGACAGGAGTGTCACCCGCCGCGCGGGCCTCTGTCGTCAACCCGACACGGACAGTAATCCGGTCAGCTCGAAGAGTCCTGCGTCCCTTCCTTGCCGGTCGCGTTCGAGAACAACGCTCACCCCGCCTGTCAAGTTTTCGCTCATTTTCAAAAAGCGTGGGAAGCATGAGAGGGCTGGCACCGGCCGGGGAGCTTCCCTACAATAAACCCATGCTTCGCCGCATTAAAAACTCCGACGATCTGGCCTGGCTCCTGGACCATTCGCATGCGTTTCATGGCGGCCAGATCAACGAGCTGCACGTCCGCAAGCAGCGCATGTTTGACGAATCCTCGGGGCGCGAGGTCGTCGCCGGCACGAACCTGACCGCCGTCATCCGCTACGAAGTCGTCGCGCGCGGCCCCGAAGGTCTGTACGCCGTTACGCGCGTGGCGAGACTCACGATGCGCGGGGTCACCGATTTTTCAATTTTCGAGCAGGAGGGCGCCGATTGCTCGGACATTCACACGATCCACGCCGAAGCCGCCGGCGGACGTCTGCGCTTCTGGTTCGACCCGCGCGGGGAATTTTACGTGGTTTGCGACGAGGCCGAATTGGACGAAGTGTCCAGGCCTGGCCACGCCCGGCCGATCCGCGCCGGCATGTCCGAGTGGACCTTTCAAGCCCGGACCGGCGTGCTGCCGCCCGTCGAGTGGCTGCTCGCGCATTTGGACCGCGCCGGACTGCCGTGCTCGTGGCGGGCGGTGAAGCGCACGACACGCCCGCACCCAACGCTGCGCTGGGAAGGCTACCTGATTCCGGCGTCGGGCCGGGAGTCCGCCCCTCCCACCGGCTTGCACGTCCAGACCTACGGCCGGCTGGACGGCTGTGATTTCGGCATCACCCTTCGCGCGATCGATCCCCACGAAAACGGCATGGGCCGCCTGCTGGTCGTGCTCGCCGATATCATCGCCCGCAACTTCTCCGGCACCTGTCTGTCCGGCAACCAGGTCATGGAACAGGACGAATGGCTGGGCGAGCCGAATCCTGGGCGCACCGCTACGTTTGACGAATTGAATCCGTAACAGAGCTTGGAACGTCATCAAGTCTTAAAGTCGCAAAGTCTTCAAGTCACCAGGACTTTATAGACTTTCGGACTTGACGGACTTTTGACGATTCGTTAGTGCGATGAAGGATGGGAGCCGTTCTTCGGCCCGTTTTTCTGATTGACGCACTCGACCAGATGCCAGAACCGCAACGGGTTGACCATTTCCTTCTTGGCCACCTGCAGCGACGTGCCTTCCAGCACATGATTGAGCGAGAGATCGGTTCGGAACCCGATGTGCTTGCAGAGCGGAGAGATCGCCTTTTCGACGGCGGCGATCAGCTTGTTGCCGTTGCTGAAGTGATTGAGCAGGATGATCCGCCCGCCGGTCCGGCAGACCCGGATCATTTCGGCCATCACCTTGCGATAGTCCGGCACCGCGGTGACGACATAGGCGGCCACGACGGTGTCGAAGCTGTCGTCCTGGAATTTCATGTTGCCCGCGTCCATTTGGTGCAGCTCGACGTGCGAGAGCCGCTGCGCAGCGGCCCGCTCCCGCGCCTTGTCCAGCATGCCGGAGGAGAGATCAATCCCCGTCACGCGGCAATGAGCCGGGTAGAGCGGCAGGGAAAGGCCGGTGCCGACGCCGACTTCCAGGATGCGCTCGCCGGGCGGGACGTTCAGGTTGCGGACGGCCGACTCGCGGCCCTCATGAAATACTTTGCCGAAAATGTGGTCGTAGAACGATGCGTAGTTCGAATAGACGCGCTCGACTTTTTTTAAATCCATATCGAACAGCCCCCCACCTGAATAAAAAGCGCGCCTAATCTAGCGAAATGGCCTCCGAGAGTCAACCTGTCTTGATGAAAGTATTGAATTGGCAATTGGGTGATTTGATGAGGTGAAGAGAAAACAGATTGCGACTTTGCTACTTCAGCACTTCACCAGATCATACTTGCTGAGGTGTGCTATCGTACCGCCCCATGCTGCTGGCAGGGCTCTTCGCAGGGTGTCTGTTCGTCGCCTTGGTCGGCGGCGACTGGTGGTGGTTCTCACGGTCGAACGCGTCGGCCAGTCGCTACGGCTGCCCCATCGCGCGCGCGGAAGACACCCTCCCGGTTGAATCGAAATGGACGCCGGCATCCCGGTTCGATTCAAACGGCCTCCTGTCGCTGGATCACGGCGTCGTGCGATTCTTTCCCGACGAGCGCCGTATTCTGCTTCGCCCGCAACCCGGCCAATTTTCATCACGATTCCGCACCGCATGGCCTCTGAAGGGAACGATCACGGTGCAGGAGCATGACGGAACGATGCATCTTCACTGCGTCAAGCTGATGCCCTGGTCATCGGCCTTGCTGACGCTCCTCTGGTTTGCGGTCGTCAGCATCGGGACGCTAGCCTTCGTCGTCCGTTTTCTGGCCGGCGATGACGTGTTCTCGCTCGGCAGCCTGTTGCTCGTCCTGGGCGTCACCGCCGTGGGGCTGCTGGTGCTGGTATTCGGCCTGGTGACGGTCTCGCTGGCCTACCGGCTGGAAGACCACCGGCTGATGCAGGTGTACCAGGAACTGCGAGCCGTCCTGGCGGGCGAGAGCCTGCCGCCTCAGTTGGACGTAAAAAGCGATAAGAAATGATCGTACTCTTTGGGCAGATCGCCCGTCTGCCCTGATTTGACCAGGCCGGCGATGATGCCGCGGTGTTTCTGGTTCAGTCCTGATTCGACGAAGGCCTTCCGATACTGATCCCAGCGGCCGGCGGAATCGCCGGCGAGACGCGCCCGCTCCTCCGGCGTCATCGCCTTGAGCGCGGCGGTCAACTGCACGATCGCTTTCTCCACGCTGTGATAGGGCGGCGCCAGCTTGAGCCGGGCGTAGAAGACCTCTAAATGACGCCGGAATTCCTCACGGAGCGTGTGAAGAGGATCTGACAAAGCCGGCTGCGCCATCGCCGGAGCATACGGCGGCGAGAAGGATGAAGGCAAGCGACGGTTGACCCACCGTATTCCATACGTTATTCTGCCGTCGTCTTCCGCGGCTGCGAATCCTTTTCCCAGCACACGTCTCTAAGGCTCTAGTACAGGAGAACACTGTGTTACGTCGTTACGTCACCTTCATTGTCCGGTACCGCATCGTGGTCATGCTGGCCGCCGTGGCGATCTCCGTGTTCTTCGGCAGCAAGATCGGTAATCTGCGGGTCGTCGTGGACCCCAACGACAATCTTCCCCAGGAACATCCCTATGTCATCGCCAGCAACGAGATCGAGCGGGTCTTCGGCGGCCGGAACATCGTCGTGATCGGCGTGAAGAGCACGTCCGGCGACGTTTTCCAGCCGAAGGTGCTGGAGAAGATTCAGCGGATCACCGACGGCGTCCTGGACATCCCCGGCGTGATCCGCAGCAACGTGATCAGTCTGGCGGCCCGCAAGGCCAAGGACATCGTCGGCACCGAAGAAGGCATGCAGGTCCGCCAGTTGATGGAGACCGTGCCGCAGACACCGGCGGAAATCGCAAAACTCAAAAAAGCCGTCTACGCCAACCCCATCTACATCAATTCGATCGTGTCCCGGGACGGGAAGATGGCGACGATCATCGCGGACTTCAAATCCGGAAAGGATTTTCGCGGCTACACGCCGATCAAGAACCAGATCGACGCCATCATCAACAAGGAGCGCGACGACAGCGTCAAGATGTATCTCGGCGGGATCTCGATCAACCTCGCGTGGCTGGAGATCTACTCCCAACGCATGGCATTCCTGTTCTTCATCTCGCTGGCCATCATCATGGGCATCCTGTACCTGTCGTTCCGCTCGTTCCAGGGCATGCTCATCCCTGTGATCACGGCGCTGATGAGCGTCATCTGGGGATTGGGCCTGATGGGCATGCTCAATGTGCCCATCGACACCTTCAACGCCACCACGCCGATCCTCATCATGGCGGTCGCCGCCGGGCACTCGGTGCAGATCCTGAAACGTTATTACGAGGAGTACGGCAAGCTGCATGACAGTTCCGCGGCCGTGATCGACTCGCTGTCGAAAATCGGTCCCGTCATGCTGACGGCCGGGAGCATTGCCGTCGCCAGCTTTCTGTCCCTGACGGCGTTTCCGACCCTGACGATCAGAGTCTTCGGCATTTTCACGGCCACCGGCATCCTCTCGGCCGTCATTCTGGAGATGACCTTCATCCCGGCTTTCCGTTCGTTCATCCCGGCACCGAAACGCTATGAAACGGAGCGTGAAAAAATCAAAGACTGGCTGGACCGCGTCACCAACGGCATCGCCGAGGTGATCGTCAACAAGCGGTGGGGCTTGCTGTTCGGCACACTGGCCCTGCTGATCGCGGTGCTGCTGGGTGGCATCCATATCCTGGTCGTGGACAACAGCCTGAAGGGCAATTTTTCAGAAGACAGCATCGTGCGGACCGACGACGTGCCGTTGAATGCCGGCATGGGCGGCACGAACACGTTGTATCTGCTGATCGAGGGACCGGAGGCAGACTCAATCAAAAATCCCGCGGCGCTGCGTGCGATGGAAGCGGTCCAGAATCACCTCCAGGAGAAATACCAACTCGTCGGCAAGACCCAGTCGCTGGCCGATTTCATGAAGAAAATAAACAAGGCCATGCACGCCGACGATCCGAAGGAGGACCGGCTGCCTGACACGCGCGAACTGAACGCGCAATACCTGCTGCTCTATTCCATGTCCGGGGACCCCGGCGACTTCGATACCTACGTGGATTATGAATACAAGTCCGCCGTGATCTGGGCCTATTTGAAAACCGACAGCACGGCCGTCATCGAAGAGATCGTCGCGGACCTGCGCCCCTTCGTCGCCAAACAATTTCCACCCGGCTACAAGATCAGCATCGGCGGCGGCATGGCACAGGGCGCGGCGTTGAATGAGGTGATGGTGCAGGGGAAGCTGCTGAACATCGGCATGATCGCCGCGAGCATCTATATCATTTCGTCGCTCGTCCTCCGCTCCGCGCTGGCCGGCCTGCTGGTGCTGATTCCGCTCAGCCTGGCGGTGCTCGCCAACTTCGGTGTGATGGGGTTGACCGGCATCCGGCTGGACATCGGCACCGCGGCGGTCTCCGCCATGGCCGTGGGCGTCGGCGCGGACTACGCGATTTACCTGATCTACCGGCTGCGGGAGGAGATCCAGAAGCACGGTGCCTGCGATGAGGCCCTGCGCGTGGCCCTGGCGACGGCGGGCAAGGCCGTCATCTACGTGGCCCTGGCAGTCGGGCTGGGCTATTCGATCCTGATGTTCACCGGCTTTGGGATGCACACGAGACTGGGATTCCTGGTTGCCGTGGCGATGGCCGTGAGCTGCCTGTCTGCCATCGCGCTCCTGCCCGCCGTGCTCTGCATCGTCCGGCCGCGCTTCGCGTTCGGGAACGGCGTGGCGGTCACCGCGCAGGCACGGGGCACGGGGCTCGAGGCGCAAGGATAGACACGAAAGGACTGATTATGAGACCGACATCGAAACACATCTTCGTTGCCATCATGCTGATCGGTGCCGCTCTCATGGCCGCATCGTCATCGGCGGAGGAGCCGTCGGCCCGCGACATCATCGAAAAGAATTTCTATGTGACCAAGATCAAGCACATGCTCAATGACAGCACCATGACCCTGACCAACGACAAAGGCCAGCAGCGGGTCCGGAAGACCCGCAGCGTGAATCTGCTGCAGCCGAACGGCATCGACGGCAAGATCATGATCCGGTTCCTCCAGCCGGGCGACGTCGAAGGCACCGGCTATCTGCAAGTGCAACACTATGACGGCGAGGACGACATGTGGATCTACCTGCCGGCGCTGAAGAAAGTCCGGCGGCTGGTTGCCAACAACAAACGGGACAGTTTCGTCGGTTCGGATATCTCCTACGGTGATATTCTTCAACCGGTCGTCGACACCTACAAGCATACCATCGTGAAAAGCGAAGCCCTCGACGGCGAGGACTGCTGGGTGATCGACTCCGTCCCGGCTTCCGAACAGATCAAGAAGGACTATGGCTACGGGAAGAAGACCGCCTGGATCCGCAAGAGCAATTTCATGGAAAAGAAAGTTGACTATATGGATACCGCCGGGCGGCCACTCAAAACGATGGTCATCCCGGAGATCGTCGAGGTCGATGCCGCCACGCATAAATGGTGGGCGCTGAAGCGGGAGGTCAAAAACCACCAGACCGGACACAGCACGCTCCTGATCTTCGAAAACCTCGACACCAAGAAGCCGGTCGGGGAGGACTTCTTCTCGACGCGCTATCTTGAACGGGAGAAATGACCCTCGTCTCGTGCCTCGCGCCTCGTGTCTCGCGCCGGCTGCAATTCATCGTTCATCGTTTTGCATTCCTCGTTGTTATGCTGGCCTGGCCCACGCTGGCCGGTGCCGCTGATCCCGGTCTCGACCCCGCACCGGTTCCGGAAGAAGAGCAACAATCGCGCCCGTCCTGGGTGGACCGGCTTGGCCTGGGTGGCTTCATCCGCGCCGACTACTATTCCGCGTCCAAGCAGCTCGACAGTCAGCGCAGCCTGCCAGGCCTGACGATCCAACCCAAAGCCCTGCCCAAGTTCGGAACCTGGGGCGACGGCAAAGTCGAGGTCCGCATCACCGACCAGAACCTGCGCGAGTCAAGCGGGTTCAGCGGACGGCTGCTGGAGGGCTACGGAAACTTCTACTTCGGCAACATCGACGTTCGGATCGGCAAGCAGAACATTCTCTGGGGACGGGCCGATGCCCTCAACCCGACCGATGTCCTGACGCCGAAAGACTTCACACTGCTGTCCGCCAAGGACGAGGAAGAGCGTCGGATCGGCACCTACTCGCTCAAGGCCAATTTCTACCGCGGCAACTACACGCTCTCGACGATCTGGCTCCCGATTTTTAATCCGACCACGCTCCCGCTGTCGGCGCAGCCGGGCTTCCAGCTCACGCAAAACAAGCGCTCGAATGGCGACTGGACGGACCAGGGCTTCGCGGCCAAGCTCGATCAGACGGGGGGCGAGACGGACTGGTCCCTCAGCTACTACTACGGACGGGATCTGTTTCCCATCGGAGTCCCGCTTAGCCCGACGCAGACGGTTCTGGAGCACACCCGCATTCACATGGTCGGCGCCGACTTCGCGAGGAACTTCGGCCGCTTCGGGGTGCGCGGCGAGGGTGCGTACGTGCACACGCAGAACCCCGACGGCAGCGACCCGTTCATCAAGAATCCCTACGTGTACTACGTGCTCGGTGTGGACCATGACGTCACGGAGGATCTCAACGTCAATCTCCAGGCCTACCAGCGCCTCATCATCAACTTCAAAGACGTGTTCCAGTTCCAGGACCCCGTGGTGCGGAACACCGCGGTGCTGAACGTGATCTTCAACCAGCAGATGGACCGCGTGCAGGAGGGCTTCAGTGGGCGGATCAAGGCGACGGCGTGGAACAAGACGCTGGAAGCGGAGATGCTCGGCGTCTTCGAGGTTAACCGGGCCAGTTTTTTCCTGCGCCCCTCGGTCGCCTACGCTTTCACCGATACCTGGAAGGGCTTCACCGGCGTGGATATCTACGGTGGCCGCAAACAGTCCATCTATGGCTTCCTTGAGCAGAACACGGCGTTCTTCGCTGAACTCCGCGCGACGTTTTGAACAGGAAGGCCCGAGGCTCTGGGCGCGAGGCTCGAGGCAGGGCCGTGGCATTATGTTATGATCCTGCCCATGTCGCAGCAGGCAACCGATCAGATTCCAGACCGTTCGACTCGCGAGCGGATCAAGACCGTCGCGGTTGAGGCCGCACGCCAGGCCGGCGCGATTCTGAGCGAGTACGCAAAAAACGGCTTCCGCGTCGAGCACAAGGACGCGCTCAATCTCGTCACCGATGCGGATACGCATTCGGAGCAGGCGATCGTGGATGCGATCGGCCTGGCATTCCCCGACCACGAAACTCTGGCCGAGGAACGCGGGCAGGCCGGAAAAAAATCACCATACAAATGGATCATCGATCCACTCGACGGCACGACCAACTTTGCGCACGGCTTTCCGGCCTACGCCGTCTCGATCGGCGTGGAATACCAGGGCCGGTGCGTTCTGGGCGTCGTGTTCGATCCGACAAGGCAGGAGATGTTCGTCGGCGAAGCCGGCGGCGGCGCGACGCTGAACGGCAGGCCGATTCACGTCTCGCGTACGCCCAAGCTCGACGGGGCGCTGCTCGTGACCGGCTTCGCCTACGATATTCGTGTCAGCAAGCAGAACAACCTCGACCACTTCGCCAACTTCGCGCTCCGCGCGCAGGGGATGCGCCGCATGGGCGCCGCCGCGATCGATCTCTGCTACGTTGCCTGTGGCCGGTTCGACGACTTCTGGGAGCTGAAGCTCAATCCCTGGGACACGGCGGCGGGATCGCTGATGGTCGCCGAAGCGGGCGGGTACATGAGCGACTTCAAGGGCGGGCCCTTTTCGATTTATGGCATTGAACTCCTGGCCAGCAACAGTCTGATCCACCACGAGATGGTGGAAGTCCTGAACCGGCCTTCGGTATGATGAGCCCTGCGCAGAGCATGTGAGATGGCCACGAAACACACGCCAGATCAACCGGGCAAATCCGGAAACGGCCAGCCCGTCGCCAATGATGTCGAGCTGCTGCGCGTCCTGATTGCCCGCGATGGAAAACAGGTCTCCGCGCAATGGGCCGTGCACCCGCAACTCAAACAGGATTTACAACCAGGAGAATTGAAAGAGGTCACGGAGTTGATGGCCAGGGTCACGACCATCGTCGGCAGCCGCTTTACCGAAATTCTCGCAGAAACCGAACCGGACAAGCCGGGCACCGCATAGCAACGATGAAGTATGAACGCTGAACGATGAATGTTGAAGCGACAGCGATGAAGTGTGAACGTAGTGCGAAGATCTTTGAAGAGAACAGATTCTTCTATTTCTCTTCTAGTTCATCGCTCATAGTTCCTCGTTCATCGTTCGGCTCGTAGTTCATCGTTCATAGTTCCGCGTTCAGCGCGTATCTCCACCACCAGGCAATCCAATAAAAGGAGATAGAGTATGGAGACCTACTACCACCCTCACGATCTCGGCAAGTTCGCCGACATGGGCAAGGGGAACAAGGATCTGTGGGATAAATTCATGGCCTACTACGGGGCCGTGTTCAAGGAGGGCGCGTTGACGGAGCGGGAAAAGGCGCTCATCGCGCTGGCCGTTTCCCACACGGTGCAATGTCCCTATTGCATCGACGCCTACACGCAGGCAAGTCTGGAAAAAGGCTCAAATGTCGAGGAGATGACGGAAGCGGTCCACGTGGCCTGCGCCATCCGCGGCGGCGCCTCGCTCGTCCACGGCGTGCAGATGAGAAACGTCGCACAGAAGCTCTCGATGTAACATCCTGTCGGACCCGCGCGGGCACGCTACCGGCTGGGCGGGTGAAACTTCACGCTCTGCATCATCGTCCGCAGGGGGTCTGCGTAGCGGGCGGCCAGCGAGGCCGGCGTCGAAGCGGTCAGAATGCCGACGCGCTTGTTCTCCACATAGATCCACGCCGTCCAGCAGAGCGCGGCCGACTGCGGCACGCGGCTCTGGCAGGCGTATTCCTTCACGATCCATTTCCTGCCCTGCCACGTTTCCTGCGACAGTTTATCCGATGCCGCCAGCTTCCCCTTCTCCCTGGCGAACTTTTCCTCGATCGTGTAGCGGGCCGACTGTTTGAAGGTGTGTAGCCCAAGGTACGTGTGGTCAAGCCGGGGATCGAGGCCGACGGTGACCGTAATGTCGTCCAGAAATTGCGCGGTGGGACCGATGGACGAGACCGTCCAGTCTTTCGGAACCATGAGGGAGAAAAAACGGCCCTGCACAACCGTGGATTGCGGCAGACCTGTGCTGATGAACGGTTGCTGCGAGGTGGCGTTCTCCGGAACATGCAGCGCGGTCTGGGCGGACGCCGCCACCGCGATCAGACCGATCAGAAACATGACCAGAGCGACTCTGCGCATATTCACCTCTCCTACGCGAGGAAGGAGCCCGACGCCGAACCGACTGCCTCTCCCTTGCCAACAGTAAACAGCAAGGCGCACCAGCCTTAACCGGTGCGCCTCACGCCACTGATCGTTACTTCATCTTGTTCGGGTCCTGATACACCATCAGGTGCGCAAATGGCGATCCGTCAAACATGATATAGACACCGGATGGATTCGGGAGCGTGGGAAGCCTGGTTTCTTTAGAGTCAAACGGCCACATCATCATCCAGTGAGGCGGCTCCTTGACGAGTTTGGCGCCTGGCACTTCTTCCATCAATATCTTCCCGTCCTTCTCCCAGTGATAACCACCGCGCGCCATGTACGAAATACCCGGCACCGTGTTGCCCGGCTTGTCCTTCTTGTTCACCAATGCATCCACCCACTGGCCCACGGCCGCGTCGAAACACATGGGGTCCGGCTCGGCGGGCCGGTTATTCACAGTGGGAATGCAGGTGAAGCCGTTGGTGCCCTTCTTCACTTCCACCAGCTTGCCGTCTTTATCCGGCAGCAGCACAGCGGCGCCTTGGGAGATACGTGACGGTGCCGCGCTCAAGGCCAGCTTGATTTGATCTTCCTGGGACATCGCCTTGAGATCTTTCCCGCCTCCAGATTTTTTCGTCCCCTTTTCGCCCGCAATGGCGAACCCGGCAAGGCCCAGGCACATTGCAGCGATCAGCGCCACCCGTAATGTCGCTATCCTGGCAAACTCCTCCTTTGTTGGTTCCCCCGTGCCAGAGAACGAAATGTCCTCAGGCAATGGTGCGGAACGGCTCGAACTCCCGGTCCGCCTTCGCGGCCATGTAGAAATCACTTTCCGTCAGGCCGTTGATCTTGTGGGTCCAGATCTCGACCCCGCACTTACCCCAGGCGAGGTAGAGATCGGGGTGGTGCCCCTCCGTTTCAGCCACGGCGCCCACCTTGTTCACGAAGGCCAGCGCCTGCGCGAAATCCTTGAAGGTGTAGAGCCGTTCCAGGTGGCCCTTCTGATTCAGGCTCCACCCACGGCCCAGTTGTTTGAGCAGCTCGTCCGCCCTGGCTTTCTCCACCGGCGGCACGCCGCCGCGGCACGGCACGCATTTGTTATCCGCCAAGCTCATAACGCCACCTCCGTACAGTCCAAAGTCATAAAGTCAAAAGTCTGAAAGTCCTAAGACATTCTGACTTGATGACTTGACGACTTTCTGACTTTTCGACTCGTGCCTATTATGACGGCGTGATGCGTTGGATTGTCAACGGCTCGCTGATGCCGCGCAATGTCGGCGACCATTCCTGAATGACGGTGGCCTGTTCGCGTTCCAGTGCCTCCCGTACGCGCGGGTCTTCCGCCAGCGCTTTTGCCAGCACGACGTCGCCGCCCTGACTTTCGCGTAACAGGCGGGCGGCGATGTTGACGGTCCGTCCAAAGTAATCCGGGCGCCCATTGGCGTTGATCGCAATGACCGGCCCGTCATGCACGCCCAGCCGCATCACCAGCGGTTTCCGGTCCGGCCAGCGCCGGTTGAACGCCGGCAGGTCGCGCTGGATCAGCAGGCCGCAGCGCACCGCGTCGGCGGGCTGATGGAAGGCCGCCATGACAGCGTCACCGATGGTTTTCACCAGCGCGCCTCCGCATTGCGCGATCCGTTCCTTTGCAAACTCGAAGTGGCGGCGCACGTGGCCGTAGGCCGGCGCGTCGCCCGTCTCCTCGTACAGGCGCGTGGATTCCCGCAGGTCGCTAAACAGGATCGTGATCGATTCCACACTGATGTCCTGCTCCGGCGCGAGCACCTCCGAACCGAACAGATCGCGAAATTCCTGCATCGTGGTGACTGCCGCCGCCGGCACCGCCTGATCATCCCACCGCAGGCGCTCCAGCACTACTGCGATGGTCTTCGACGACCGGTTCTCCCATCGCCATGACACGGGACCCGGCGCGAAGGAGGCGTCAGATTGGCTCCAACTTCCGTCGCGGTAGACAACCGTCAGGCCATCCGGCCGGGCCCCGGGTACCGGCGACAGCGTCACGACATGGTTCAGGCGCAGAACACGGATCCGGTAGTCCTCAGCCCCAAGGAGCATGGAGGCGTCGAACGTCTCGCCGGGCTTAAGCAGGTGCTGGATGAGAATGTGCGGCGCATTGTAGGGACCGCCGAAGCAATAGACAGCGTCGTGGGCGGCGCGGATGGCAGGATGGACGCGAAACCGCAGTTCCACGTACCGGTCGAGATTCGCCTGATAATCGATCCCGCAGGTATCGCAGTGAAACTTCGGAGGCACCAGGCTCAGCGTATCCGGTTCCAGCTTGGGAACCCGGCAGTTGGGACAAAGCAATTCCCACATGAGTCCCAGCAGGCCTGCTTTCGTGGCGTAAAGACAGACACGGAGGGTGTCGAGTCGCGACGTATCCCAGCGGGCAGCTAGCGCATAGGGCTGCATCCGGACGACGTCCTCATCGCCCGCCTCCGTCAGATGCCGGAGCAGCCGGCTGACGATCCGCTGATCCAGCGATGGGATGTCGTAGAGTCGTGGCGCCCGCAGCTTTAGCAAATTGAATTGCAAATCCACCGACACCGCCCGCGCCGCCCAGAACCAATACCGTCATACCTTCTTTTATTTGAGAAAAGTCATGGAGGGCTTGCCAAGCTGTTAAGCCAACCAAGGGAATCGTGGCCGATTGCTCTTCGGTTAATGATTTTGGAATCAAACTTACCATCGACTCATCCAATGTAATGTACTCAGCATAGGTTCCCCACTGAACCTCAGGTTTTCGTGCGTAAGAGTAAACCTTGTCACCCACTTTGAACAATTTCACATTTCTTCCAACCGAATCAATAACACCTGCTAGATCCCAACCAAGGATCAATGGAAAATGATGGGGAATCATATCTGCTAAATGGCCTTCGCGGATCTTCCAATCCACAGGATTTATAGCGGCATAAGATATTTTGATGCGTACTTCATTATCTAGGGGGATGGGAGTGGGTACAGTGTTCATCTTAAGAACCTCTGGTCCACCAAATTTTTCGATCGTAATTGCTTTCATTGAACTCTCCTTTTTGCAAACATTGAGACTTTAAATCTCAATTCAAAAATTTGCTGAATTGAATGATCCATTTAGTCCGGGTTGCCGAAATCCGAGCGAAAATTTT
>SHZW01000004.1 GCA_009692155.1 Nitrospiraceae bacterium | reverse complement strand
TTTCTGGAGCCGGCGACTGGAATCGAACCAGCGACCTGCGGTTTACGAAACCGCTGCTCTGCCAACTGAGCTACGCCGGCCACCATTCTCGTAAGGGAGCAACAAGGCGGGCCTGAATTGCGGGCATCATACCCACGGAGCGCGATGGCTGTCAATCCGATCGCCGGGCAGCCGATCACCGCCTTGCTGCCGCACGCTGCCCGGAATATTCCTGCAACTTAATCGAAGTCCCAAGCTCCTTTTTTAAGCCTTGCGCCAGGTATGTTCCGGCATCTTTGACGATCTCGGCCAGACCGGAGATGTCGCAGCCCTGCCGAGTCGTCGTCACCTTTCTCTGCACATCCGTCCGCAGGCTCTTCGTATACAGCACGGTTCCCTTGGGATCGCGAAACACGACGGTGCCTCCGAGATGCACCGTCGCGGGGTAACTGTGGTCGGCCCGCCGAGGGATGGCCAACTCGATCTGCTTGAGGCCCAGGGACACGTCGAGCTCGCCATCAGCCGCCTGCTTTGACTCCGTCCCCTCGATCCGCACCCGCTCAAACGCCATGCCAATTTCTCGCCTGAACACATACGTCATCTGCTCTCCGGCAGAAATCGTCTTCGGCTGCTGGCAGGCATCGCTGTACTCCAGTGTCACACCGGTCACACTGGGATCAAACCGCACGACGACCGTCAGCGGTAGCCAGTACCCTTCCGAGTCCCCCCCTTCTCTCCGGGGCGACCAATCGCAGCCGGCCAGGCTGCCCGCAAGTATCGCCGTTAAGCCAATCAATCTAAGTACAATCATTAGGCTCTCCTTCGTACAGAGATATAGCTCGGCAGCCCTCAAAACACAATACCAAGACTCGTTGACAGGCGTAGCCGCCATCGCTATGGTCGTGCCATGCTTGTGGAATCTTCGGACACCCCCTCCCGGCTAAGGCTGATCGCCGAATTGATCAGGCTTCCCAATCAAACCGGGACGCTTCTACTCATGTTGCCGACGATGTGGGCCCTGGTGCTGGCCTCGCAGGGCCATCCCGACCCAATCCTGCTCGTTGTTTTTGCCGCCGGCTCGTTCCTGATGCGCAGCGCCGGCGTTATTCTAAACGATGCCGCGGATCGCCGGCTCGACCGCCAGATGGAACGAACCAGGGCACGCCCGCTGGCGAGCGGGCGACTGTCGATGGGAACAGCCCTCGCAATAGTGCTGGTGCTCCTCGCGATCGCGGGCAGTCTTCTACTCTTGCTGGATCGGCTGGTCCTTCTGCTGAGCCCCATCGCCATACTGCTGGCCGCCATCTACCCCTTTGCCAAGCGCATTCTGCCGCTTCCGCAGGCTGTTCTGGGCATGGCCTTTGGGTGGGGCGTCGTCATGGCCTGGGCGGCAGCCCGCGGCAGTTTGGAGCCCCAGGCATGGCTTTTGTTTGGGAGTGCGATCGCCTGGGCCATTGCCTATGACACCATCTATGCCCTGCAGGACCGAACCGATGATCGGCGTATCGGCATCAAGTCTTCCGCCATCCTGTTCGGACAATGGACATGGCTGGCGGTCGCTTTCAGCTTCGGCATGATGATTCTCTGTCTTGGAGTGGCGGGCTGGCTGTCGGGGATCGGACTGGTTTTTTATGGACTGCTCGCGGCAAGTTGCGGGTTTGCCAGCCAGCAAATCATGACATTACGCGGGCCAGTTCTTCCTTCTCTGGCTTTCTCCATGTTTCGACAGCACGTATGGATCGGCTGGGCGATTCTGGCAGGCCTCTGGGCAGGATTTTTATAGACCGGACGCGCCGGACAGCTAGTTGGCTGATTTTTCGGTCGGCTTGTCCGGCTTCGGCGCCCGTAATGTGGCCAGATACAGAGTCACAGCTTTGGCGTCATCGTCACTGAGACCGAGATTCGGCATGCGCGTGTCCGGCTTCATCGACTGCGGATACTTCACCCACCGGAAGACCCATGTGCCATTCAACCGGAATCCCGCTCTATCCAGCGCCGGGCCAACCACACCGCCCGTATCACTCACCTGGTGGCAGGCATTGCAGCCGTATTTGTTGGCATAGAGCTGCTTGCCCCGCTCGGCGAGCTTCGCAGCCTGGTCCGGCTTCATCGTCAGCTCGGGTCTCGCAACGGCGGCAAACTTGGGACGCTCCTTGAAATTCGTCAGCGCGGCCTGAGCGGCATCCAATGCTTTCTTGGCAGCCACGAAGGCATCCTGTTCCTTGGCATAGACCGATTCGTCTGCATCATCCTTACCGGCCTTCTCCGCCTCGTCTTCCGCCTTCTTCTGCGCCGCGTCGAACGTCTGCTTGCTTTGATCGAAATTCTTTTGAGCGGAGAGCTTCACGCCATCCAGTTTCTTGATCTGCCCGGCGACATCAAACTCCGATTTCATCCCGTGCAGCGTGCGGACATAGGCCACGATGGACCAGATCTCTTCTTCCGACAAGGTGTGCTTGAAGGTGGGCATGGTCGGGACGGCAAACTCGTCGTCGCCAATCTTATCCCCCTTTTCCGGAGTCGTGTCTTTCATGTCGCGTGAAATCGTGCTGAAAATTTCCTCGTCCTTAAACGTGGACATCTCTGCTTTATTCGAAAGATCCTTGGGACGCGGGTCCGGCATTTTCCCCCAGTTGTAGCCTTCGTTTTGCCGGCCATGCTCGCCGTGACAGTGCACGCAATAGTGGGTATAGAGTTTCTGGCCCTTCGCGACCTGCTCGCTTTGAAACAGCGTGCAGCCGGCGGCGCCGACAACGGCGCTGACCCCCGTCAGCACGGCCACAAGTGCGATTTTCCGTAGTCCCACGATGGTCCTCATGCGGACGGCCCTTTCCTCAGCTTCCGAATGACGACAAATTCGAATCCTGCCGCCAACCCGATGGCCAGCAGCGCATAGAAATAGCTCGTATAGTCCGGTTGCGGATCCACGCGGAAATACCACCAGGACGACACGGCCTTCTGGGATCCCCTTTCCTTCAAGTCTCCGCTGGCAGGATCCTTCTGCCCATCCCACACCGCAAATGCGATGTTGATGAATTCGCCGGGTTTGAATTGCGTGTCGTTGGCATCACCGGTCGTCACCGCACGGGAGAAGACCACTTTCCATTTGCCGTCCTGATAGACCCCCTTGCCCTTGAGATCCTGCTGATCCTGCACCTTGAGCGTCCCAAAACCCTTGGCGTTCATGTCGAGGGCCTTGGCGTCTTTGTTCTTCCAGAACCAGATATTGACGGGCCCGCCTTCGACTTGCCCCATCGGCTGACCATGCGCGAAATGCGCCTTCTTGTCCCCGACCATGAACTCGATGGCCGCGGCGTCGTCCGCATCCTGCGTCGGGTCGTCATACTCCAGGAGAATCGCCACCTGTTTGCCGTCATGCAGGCCGCGGACCCTGACATCCTTGACCGTCACTTCCTGAATCCGCGTCGGCCAATGGACTTGCGGAGACATCGGAAATTGAGATGCCGCCACCGAGTTCCAGGCAGGGGCGGTCGGGTCATCCGCCGGCACGCTCGTGGTGAGCATGGCGCGGATCGACACGCTTTCCTGGGCCCACGCCGGACTGACTCCCCACAGGATCGCCGCCATGGCGGTACCTGCCAGGATTCCCCATTTCCATTCCAGTCGCTGATTCGCAGCCTTCATGCCCATGGCCCTTCGTTAAAAATTCCCGTGAGGCCTGTGCCTATTCCCAGGTGCGCGGCTTCTGGCCCGCCCCGTCATACTCGCCCATGATGATCTTCCAGATCTGCTCATCCTTCAACTCGAACTCCCACCGCGGCATCGCGGATTTCCACGGCATGCCTTCGACGGAAAGCCCGACTCCGCCCTTCTTGATCCGCCAGAACAGATAGCTTTCCTGCAACATCGCAATCGTCGTCGGATCCTTGAAGTTCGCCGGCGGTGGAGTGAACCCGCGCGAGGCCGGCCCTTTGCCGTCAAACAGGCCATGGCAGGGCGAGCAGTAGGCGGCGTAGAGCCCTTTGCCCTGCATGACATTCTCCGGTGTATTGGGAACGGGATTCGACATGGCCGCAAATTCGCCTGGAGGCGCCGGGTGAACCGTGCGGTTCTCCGCAGGCGGCACCGTGCTGGTCGCCGTGCTCGTATAGGTCTGCCAGCCCACCAGGAGCGGAAACAACGCCAGCACCGCCATGCGCGCCATCTTCATGGTGCCGTCCTGGCCATCCCCGCTGATGAAACGGAAAATGGGGCCCAGAAACGACTCCATCGACGTCCCGCTGAGCGTCATGAAGATCATGATTCCTGAAAACATGAGCATGAGGTACAGCATGATCAAGCTGGCCGGAAGCGGCGCCGTAAACAGCGGCATGCCGAATTTAAGAAAGATGTAGAGGCCGACCATCAGTAGCACTGGCTTCAGATGTATGCCGCCTTTCATAGCGTCCTTCCTCGTTAAAAGCTCAGCTCTGCCGTGCCATTAACTATTGAACGATTGCCCCTTGCACCATCGCCACAAGCCCCGCGGTACCCGCGTCCGCTTTCTTCGTCTTCCCCTTCGCCTTGCTCTTCGCAGGTGATGGCGAAGCGGGAGTCCGCGCAGGGGCAGTTCCAGCAACCGGCACCGGCCGTCCGGGCATCGTGATTTCGGATGGACTGACCGTGATCGGTTCACCGCTCATCTGCTGCAAAAACGCAATCACCGACAGGATTTCGTTGTTCGTCAAGCCGATCGGATTCTTGTTGATATGGGGCATCCGCGCCGGATAGTCCTTCGGCGACCCTTCATGCCGATAGTCCATGTAAATGTAGGCTTGCGGCTGCGTCAGGCTCTCATAGATAAATTCTTTCGAGAGCTTGGCGCCGATGCCCTTCAGATCCGGGCAGCGGGCCGATTCGCTGGGCCCAATCGAGTGACACAGGGCACATTGGCCCTTGCTGAAAAATATCTTCTGCCCGATCACCGCCATATCGTTCGCCGTTTTGATGCTGGCCACATCGAACTTCTCCTCGGCGGGAGGCAGCGAGGCCATCTGCGGCACGCTGAGCGCGACCAGCGAAAAAGTTCCCAGCACGATCATGACAAACCCGATGACGCGGGGGAACCGTGACTGGATAAAGAGCAGAATCAGGACGCCCACGCCGATGACGCCAAGACCGAGCAATTGCAATAGTGCGACTTCGCTCATAACCCCCTGCCCATGTAATCCGACATGAAGTGCGCCTCTTCTTTAGTGTGCCTTCGAACGATCGAGCTCGGGAGACCCTCCGGCCATGGCCGGCATCGCGCCAGAACCCGCCTTGGCTTTGTCCCCCATGGTCGCCACCCAGAAAATAAAAGCCACGAGCATGCAGAATAGAAACGTGTTCAGCGACATAAAGGCCGCGGCATAACCCAGCGCGGGCGAGTAGGCGTACTCGGAGGAGTCCCGCATGACGCCATAGATATGCCAGTGTACCCGGGACGATGACCGCGCATACCCCATCAAGGTCA
Source organism: Nitrospiraceae bacterium (assembly GCA_009692155.1). Taxonomy (GTDB): domain Bacteria; phylum Nitrospirota; class Nitrospiria; order Nitrospirales; family Nitrospiraceae; genus 2-02-FULL-62-14. The sequence goes on along the minus strand of SHZW01000004.1, from coordinate 101,031 downwards.
TCAGCAGGATGACCATGACCGCGTTCAAGACCAGCGCGTAACCGGCCCGCGGCGGCATGCGTCCCCAGACCATTTCCGTGGTGGTCCTGGCGCTCCGAAGCAACAGCGCCGTGAGCGGGGTGATCGTGAGCATGACAAAAATCACGATCAGCACCTGCGCAACCGAGAAATAATTGATCCGGACGATGGCCGGCACGAAATAGCCCCAGACGCCCAGCACAATCACGACGATCGCCGCCACCCCGAGCACCCCGCTCATGACCGCTCTGGCCAGCTTCGCCCAGGCGGCTGTCTCTTCCTTGCCGGCCCGCCAGTACATGATGAAGCTCATGAATGTCACCAGGATCATGAGGTTCGCCACGGTCATTTTCGCCGACATGACGCCGAACACGCCGAGCAGGGGATGGTGCGTGCCGCCCAGCTTCCGGGCCTCTTCCAGGCTCGCCACCAGCGAGTGGGGCGTCATCCAGACACCCAGGCACAACAGCAGGATGATCAGCATCGCCATAATCGGCTTCTTGTATTTGGCTTCGGCGCCTGGAATGCGGTGCGTGATCCCGAGCCAGAAATAATAATTGGAGCCCAGGAAAAGCACCCCAATGAGCATCGCCTGGAGAATAAAGAGCCAGGAGAGGAATCCGCCCATGAGCGTAATGCCCATCTGCTGGTTGTATTGATAAATCTCGCGCATCAGCCAGTACCCGGCAAAGGGCAGCGGCAACAGCCCGAACACGCCGATAAAATTTCCGACGTAGCCCATCCAGTCGTAATGCTCGCGCTCCTCGGCGGACTTGGCCGACAGGTAGCGGACGCCGGCATAGGCGCCACAGATGTAGCCGCCCAGCACGACATTCGCAATCAGCCGGTGGATATTGACCGGCCACCAGGTGGGATTCCACGTCGCCGCCCAGGCGCGGGCGACGCTCGATCCTTCCGCTATGACAACCGGACTGGCCTGGAACGTCGCCCAGGAGTTCGGGATGACCATGATGAAAAATGCAAAGAAGTTCAGCAGGAAGCCCAGGAAGAGATGAAAGACCTTCGCACGCCCCTCCTGCATCGTATCCCAGCCATACCAATACAGATAGAGCGTCGCCGTTTCCAGAAGAAACAGCCCGCAGTACGCGATAAACGACGGGAAGAAGATATCCGTCAGGTAGGTCATCAGCTTGGGATAGAAGCTGATCAGCAGAAACAATAAAATACCGCCAAAGAGCGCCGTCGTGGCATACGACGAGGTCAAGAGCTTGGTAAACTCCTTGGCCAGCTTGTCGTATCGCTTTTCTCCCGTTTTCCATCCGACGATTTCACACAGCCACGCAAAAATCGGTACTCCGAGTACGAACCCCGCCAGAAGCAAATGGAGCTGGGCAACGACCCAGATGATGTTCCGGCTGCCGCCTAACTGAGGGATATCCCGATAACTGACTGCTGCCGACGCGCTCGCCGCATCTTCCGCCCATCCCGCACCAGGAAACGCGAGGAATCCGGTCAACAGCGCCAGCCCGACGACGGACAGGCCCCATGCGTCCAGCCAACCCCGGACTCGCCCCCGTGATACCTCGTGGTTCCTCATGACAATCTCCTCAACCCTGTACGCGCGTTAGGCTTTCTTCTGCTTCGCGGCGGCTTTTTTATCCGGGGATTCGGCTTTCCCTTTGCCCTTCTTGGCCTTTGCTTCAAGCGCCTGGACCGACCCCTCGGCCTGCGTCAGCACGCGCTCCGCCTTCTGGAGCGCCTCCGTCGGCTTTAACACCGGCGCGGCTTTCTTTTCGTCTTGCTTATACGACTCATGAGGATGCGGCGTCGTCACGGGCATGACCGCCCACAGCAACAGCACCATCGCGACACCCACGACCATGACCACCGTCAACATCAGCGGCTGATCGGCCGGCACCCGCATCAGGTCCCATTGATGGACCCTCGCTTCGTAGGACGCCGCCGCCGGACTTGCCGCATCAGCCTGCCGCTGCACCAGCTTGCCGAACAGGAACAGCCCTCCCAACGTCAGCGCCAGCAGCCCGACCGCCGCAATACTCCCCCAGGCTGTCAACTCGATACTGATCCGCTCGGCAATCGGAATCACCTTCAGCAGTTCACTATCCAGAATCCTGGCCACGACTGCCTTGGATCCGGTGATCGTCTGGAGTTCAAGAAAACAGGCCAGCGATCCATAGGTGGCAGAGAGCGCCGCGCCCTGCCACCAAAGGGTCAGACCAAGCGAGGCCGGCGGTTCCACCCCCAACCGTTCCAGCAACACCGTCCGGCCACAGAGGCCCACGGCCCAGATATCGACAGGAATAGACAGCAGCAGGATAAATGCCAGTCCGGGAAACTCCCAGGGATGCTGGCCCATGGCGAGCAGCAACAAGGCCAGCACGATCTTGATCGGCATGCCGGTCCAGAACGCCGGCCACGCCACAGCCAGCCCCAACTTCACCGGTGACATTTGAGTCGGCTGATCCGTCATGCCCATTGAACCCTTCGTGGCCTAGTCCAAAAATTCCCGGTTGATGATCGCCGACACCGTGAAAATCAGAATGGCCGCCATCACCACGATCCATCCTATCAAGGCCACCGGCCGTTTAAAGATGTTGCGTTCGGGGCCTCGGTCAATGAACGGCAGTGCCGCGAGCAGCGCCATGAAGGCTCCCGGAATGGCGATCGCACCGAGGAACTGGCCGAACTCTCCGGAGAATATTTTCAACCGTAGCAATTGGAAGAGAAACAGGAAGTACCACTCCGGCTCCGGATGGTATTCGCCTGGGTCGGGCGTCGCTTCCTCCAGCAAGACGACCGGCTCGATGAACGCCAGGCTGCAAATGGTCGCGAACACCGCGCCCATCGCCACCATGTCCTTCCAGATCTGTCGCGGAAAGAAATAGTCTGTTTTGGCCTTGAGTTCTTCCGGTGTCCCACGGAACGGACCGGCCGGCCCGGCTTTTCGAAACAGGAAGATGTGCAGTCCCGCCAAGCCCATCAACATCGCGGGTAAAATCATCACGTGGATCACGAAAAACCGGCTGAGCGTCATTTGTCCGGGCGTGGCCCCGCCCTTGAGAAACCGGGCCATGAAGTCGCCGACGATCGGTGTTTTATCCATGATCTCGACACCGACGGTGGTGGCCCAATAGGCCCGCTGGTCCCACGGCAACAGGTACCCCGTGAAACCAAAGCCCATGACGATCCCGAACAGCGCCAGTCCGACCAGCCAGATCATTTCACGCGGACTTTTGTAGGCGCCCCACAGAAAGACCTGCGACATGTGGGCGAACACCATGACTACCATGGCCGACGAGCCCCAGAAGTGATAGCTCAGCAGAAACCAGCCGTAATCCACTTCATGAATAATGTACTGCGTGCTGGCATAGGCATGGTCGGCGCTCGGCACGTAATAGAACATCAATAAGATACCGGTCACGGCCTGCATGATGAAGATGAACAACAGCACGGAGCCAAAGATGTAGGCCCAGCGCGATCCGCCCGGCACCGGTTCGTTGAGCATCTTGGCCTGGAGAGTCTTCAGGCCGACCCGCTCATCCACGAACGCGATAACTTTTTCTAATACGTTAGGTTGGCTGCTCATCAGACAATCCGGGTTTGGGCTTTGGTTCCCGCTTTGAATTCCATGTCGATGATTTCAACATTCCCGCCTGCATCCACGCGAATCGGCAGCGTATCCAGGGGGCGCGGGGCCGGGCCATCCAACACCTTGCCGCTCGGCTCATAAATACTGAGGTGGCAGGGACACAGGAAAATTTCCTTCCCCAGTTTCGGCACCTTCCGCCATTTATAGCCACAGCCGAGATGCGGACACTTGCCGGAGAAGACAACGTAGGGAACATCTTTCTTGTTGGTCCAGACCAGGCGGCCGACCTGGTCCCTGAACTCCATATCCTTGCCCTTATATACTTCCTCCAGCACGGCCGGTGAGGCTTTCAAGACCCAGACATTCTTGTCCACCTCCGCTTCCGGCATGAAGGCTTCCTTGACCTTCTTCTTATACTTGAACTGCATCCCGACGTCGTCGGTCTTGATCCGATTGACGTTGCCGACTTTGAGCCACGCATTGTCGAACGGGGAGTACATCGGCTTCATGAGGTATTTCAGAACCGGGAAGGCGAGCGGCAGCGCGACCAGCGTCCCGATTGCATGCGTCAGATTCATGAAGAAGGTCCGGCGCGGGACGTTCCGCTCCAGCGTCGGCAGCGGCACCAGCACTTCCCCGGACTCGACATGCAGATGGTCTTCGAGGTGGGCGATTTCGACTTCGTGAATCGTGACGTAATCCTCGCGCTCGAGCGGAGGGAACTGCGCCAGCGCGCTGGACGCGGTTCGCAATTGCACCAGGCCGTCCGCAACCGATTGCACTTCCGACACCGGCACCTGGCGCTCGGCGCCGCCGACGCCGTTCCCACCGACCACAATATGGCTGACCTCGTGGGAAAGGGGGTCAACGATGACGCGCGTGATCTCTCCGACTTCCCGGTCAGTGCACCGGACTTTCGATTTCAGCTTGGGCTGCATGCTACTTCTTTTTGACCGGCTTGGGCGTATTGACCGCCGGATTCTTCAAGGTGGCCAGGAACGCCACGAGCGCGTCAACGTCCTTGTCCTCCATGAGCTCCTTGTATTTATCCGGCATCTTTTTCTTCTCGTACTCTTTCTCGAATCCTTCGGCCATCCAACTTCTCGGATCAAGAATCTTCTCTTTCATTTCATCGGCCTTCATCAGGTTGCCGATGTTATCCATCTCCGGTCCCCGCTTCTTACCGCCCTGCCCGTAGAGCTTGTGGCAGTTGTAGCATTCCTGCAACTCCCACTGTTCCTTGCCCAGGGCGACAATATCGCCGGATGCCGGCGCGGCGCCTCCAGCCTTGGCTCCACCCGCGGCAGGCGCCGACACTGTCGGCCCTCCGAGCGTCTGCAACCGTTGCATGATCAAGTCGGCTTTCTCGGACAACGCCTTGGCCCGGACCAGAAGTTCCTCTGCCTTGCCTTGATCAGAAGCTCTCCGCTTCGCCTCCAGCAGTTTGACGATCTTCCCCTTCTCGTCCTCCGGATCGTACTGAGGCCAGAGCGACGCCCCACCGATGTAGACCACCGACAGCACCAGATAGAACGCCAGGAGCGCCACCACTGCCTTGATGCCGCCAAAAGTTGGAAGCGCCGGCGCATCCAACAGAATAAAGACCACGGTCCCCAGCGTGGCATAAGCCACGAACATATAGCGGAAGATGGGAGGGAATCCGAGCGCTGTGGCGGCGCCGAAAAAAACCGCACCGATGACAGCCCCAATGACCCCTTTCTTCACGACACTCTTGATAAAACTCGGTTGCTCGTTCATGCCGCCCTCAATAATAGATGGATTCCGCTGTCCACCGCGTCACTTGGCCCCGGCCGGCACCGGACTGCCTTCGTGCACGTGCGTTTTCGACTCGGACGCACGCAACGTGATAATGATGGCAAAACTCACGACAATGAAAAATACTAACGTAATACCCGTAATCCACCAGGCCGAATAGGCCAGCGTCGGCGTAAACGACTCGGCGGTAAAATCCGGCACCAGATTGTAGGTGTGGTAATACTTGCGGAGCAACGACCGGACCGCGCCCATGAGTCCCATCGTCCAGATGGCGCTGAAGGCTAGAAAGATCAGCACGAACTGGGAGGCGAAATCGATCTTGCCCCAGACGATGGTGCCCTGCTTGATCGCACGGTTATAGATGACATAGCTGACCACTGTGACGAAGACGAGCGTGATCGCCGCAGAATTCTTCGCCGGCATCAACGCCAGGAAGCTCCAATCGCCCGGCAACTCCAGTTCCTCGACCAATTTCGCCCCCGTTGCGACAAAGCCGTGAGGCGTCATCCAGATCGCGTTGCCCACAATCACCATCAAGAAGGAGACCTTGATCGCGGCACGCGACGAGACAGTGAATGGAATGAACCGGCCAAAGATCACTGGCAACAACACCAACGGCAGCAGCACGGCCAGCGACTTGGGGTCAGGCACGGGATAGATCGTCCAGATGTAGGTCATGACGAACGGCAAGGCAATCATGACCAGCACGGCCAGAACGGAGATCCGCACACGCTCGACCCCTTCGATCCGCTTCATGCTTAACCAGATATAGTAATTACTGGCCAGGAAGATCAGCCCGATCATGGCTCCCTGCATCTCGAAGAACATCGAGAGCTGGTCGGCCATCATATAGGGGCAGATCGAGGCGTCATAGTCACAGAGCTCGTAGGCCAGCAGGTAGCCCATAAACGGCAGGAACAGCAGCGCGCCCACGCCGATGAGATTGCCGACGAAGCCCATCCAGTCGTAATAGGCCCGATCCTTGTCGTCCTTCGCCCCCATATACATGTAGGCGGCGATCAACCCTGTGATAAAGCCGCCGAAGGTCACATTGCCCACCAACCGGTGCAGGTTGAGTGGCAGCCAACTGTAGTTGAAAACCTTGTCCCAGAGCGTCGCGGTCTGGATGAATTCGACGATCGAGGCGCCTTCCGCCTTCGTCGGCGTGTTCATGAATGACGTGGGGCCGTCGATGACAAAGAGCGTGACCGTGCCGATGATGTTCAGCAGCACGCCCAGCGCGATGTGCCGCGCTTTCCTGTCCCCCTTCCATGCGTCCCAGGTATAGAAATACAGGTAGAGGACGATGGTCTCGCCGATGAACAGCAAGGGGTAGATGACGGCGAAGATCAGGAAAAAATGGTTGATCAGCCAGGTCGTGAACTGCGGATAGGTCGCCAGCAGCACGAAAATAAAGAGTCCACCGGTCAGTGCGGTCATACTGTAGAGGATGACCGTGACTTTAATGACCTCCTTGGCCAGCCGATCATACCGCGGGTCCTGTTTCCGATACCCCAGCCACTCCGAAATAACGACGAAGATCGGAGCACCGAGAATAAAGGCGGCGAACAGGATATGGAGCTGGGCGACGATCCAGACCGCCGTCCGGTTCCCTGTATAAGGAAACTCGACGGTCGGAGCGTTCGGCACCTGCGCATAGGCCGTCGCGCCGAACATTGCCAGAAGCCCGAACAGCATCAGAAAACTACGCTGCCACGTTTTCATGGTTTTTTGCCGCCCTCCTCTCCTCCCCGCAACTTATTTCTTTTTGCCGCCAGCCGTGGCTGCATCCTTTTTGGCGCCCTTCTTGGCACCCTTGGCATCAGCTGCTGGAGCTGCCGCCACGGACCCAACAGGCACCCATGCCTTCTTGCTCGCGTCCCACTCCTGCCCCTTCAGCCCGAAGTTCCGCTCGAACGCCACCAGCTTCCACCGATCTTCTTCATTGGGCAGCTTTGTTTTCCAGGCCTTCATCTTGGTGTTTGGCACGCCTTCCGAAATCCGCCAGAACCAGACCGAGTCCGAATAGAGCTTCATACGGTCCGCCACGCGAAAATCACGGGCCCCGGCCTTGACCGGCTTCCCGTCTCTCCCGTGGCAGCTCGCGCAATTGACGTCAGGATTGGTTTCTCCGATGAACAGCTTGCGGCCTTCCTCAACAATCTTGTCGTCCGCCCACCAACCGGCCGGCATGTGCTTATCCGCATATTCCGCGGGAGGATCCGGCGGCGCCACGATCGGGCCTTCGCCCCCCTCGCCACAGCTCGAGACTGCGACGCCCATGCCGACCACGCCAATAAACAACACTCCATGGATCCACGTTGTCGACTTCATCATGTTTCCCCTCTTCCTTTCTTCGGCACACAGACCGTCAGCCGTACCCATTTTCTTCCCGTTTTCTTCCCGTTCCCGTCAAATTTATGTCAAAAAAAAGACGCTTTCACTTCAGGCCTTCCCCTGAAACAAAAGCGCTTCGACACTCACTCGGGACTGCGCAATCGCCCATCCCTGCCCTACCCCTCAGCACCGATCCGACGAGGTCTAACGAACGTCTCGCGGACCTAAACGAATGTATAATGAACGCCGATTATCGCTTCCCGCCCCTACCGCCCTTGGCTTGGCGCTTTCGACCACGGAGCAACGTGGCACCGGCCCATGCTCCCCCTGCAAGAACGGCTAGGCCCGCTCCGTAATACATCCAAGGCGGCGGCCCCCCTGCCAGCGACTCACATCCGGATCCGAAATTGACCGTCGTTTTTCGTTCGGTCTGAACATCTTTCGGATCAAATTGAGCGGTGATCTGCTGCTCCCGCTGAATCGTTCCTGCTTTGTCCTTTACATAGACGACAATCGGATCACCCTTGTTGTCGTTATGCAGATGCAGCGTAACTTTGTAGTAGCCTTGTTCGTCCGTCAGCGCCGTGCTCAGTACAGAGATGCGGGCATCTTTCGCGAGCACTTCGATTCCAGAAACCGGCTCGCCGTCGGCTCCACAGACCGACCCTTCCACCGTGAAGCGATGATCCGTTTCATGCATCGCCATCGCTGCCGGCAAGCCGGCAAGCAACGATCCGAGCCACACCGTCACCCAACCCAGAACCGCTTGCCTGATGAATGCGCGCAATGTCACGAAATCCGCACGCCCGCTGGTACTGTTTCGCATATTCTTGTGTACCCTCACGAGGAAAACACTAGAAGAATACACAGGTTACAAGGGCGTTAGGGCGCACACTTGTAACATAGCTGGCAGGTCGTGTCAATAACCTGATTGACCTGACAGGCATCGTGAATCGCCAGTGTTTACAAGGCATTTCTGACGATTTGATGTTGGCGCTGATGTGCGATTTGAGTGCGTGTCGTGAACGTTTCAGATTGGAACAGCGAGAGAAAATAAACCGGCAGGAAGGAGTATCCGGCTACAGATGGCCGCGCGACCGCGCATCGGCTTCGGCCCGTTGCGCGTCGGCACGCCGCTCCGACTCTTTCTTGGTCACCCAGGCTTCCCAGGAATTTCCGGACGCCGTATCTTCGCCGGTGAACGCGATCGTGGCCACATCGGCATACGCAATCAGCCTGGTTCCACCGGCTTCCGGAAACACGTGCAGGACGAGTTGCGGACACGCCGTTTCACGGTTGAACAGGTAGCCGGTCACCTGCTCGCCCGACCGCAACGTCAGCGTCACATCGCCGCGATAGTCAAAGGCCAACTCCACCGCTTCCGCTAATTCGGCCGGCGTGGCGGGACGAAACACTCGTCCCTCTAATTTTGTATGTTCCGGAGTATGATATTTGGAATCTGTCACAACGTTGCGAGCCGCAGAAGAAAGGACTCAGCGGATGCTATCGAGCATTGGGCATGATGGTCACTTTGGCCGTACGCCCGAACCCTGACCAGGATCCAAAGGTATCGGCAACGGCGGACGCCTCATAGCCGCAGTGCACCATGCAATCGGCACACTTCTCGTTCCGGCCCGTGCCGTACTGCTCCCATGCCGTCGTGTCCATCAATTCCTGGAATGTCTTCGCATAGCCTTCCTGCAGCAAATAGCAGGGCTTCTGCCAGCCGAACACATTGTAGGTGGGATTCCCCCACGGCGTGCACTGGTAGTCCCGCCGGCCCATGAGGAACTCGAGAAACAGCGGCGATTGATTGAACCGCCACCCCCGCTTCCGGTCGCCCAGAATCTTTGCGAACAACTCACGGGTTTTGTTGCGCTTCAGGAAGTTTTTCTTATCCGGCGCCTTCTGGTAGCTGTACCCGGGCGAGATCATCATGCCTTCGACGCCGAGTTCCATCATCTCGTCGAAAAATTTCCGAACGCGCGCAGGGCTGGCGTCGTCGAACAGCGTCGTATTGGTGGTGACGCGATGCCCCCGTTTCAGCGCTTCGCGGATGGCCTTGATCGCCACGTCGTAGACACCGTCCCGGCACACGGCCAGATCGTGCTCGTCGCGCAATCCGTCCATATGGATGCTGAAGGTCAGATACTTGGACGGCGTGTATTCGTCCAACTTGCGCTCCAGGAGAATGGCGTTGGTGCAGACGTAGATATACTTTTTGCGCTCGACCAGCCCCCGGACAATCTCCGCCATCTTGGGATGAATCAGCGGCTCTCCGCCCGGAATGCTCACGATGGGCGCTCCGCATTCGTCGGCGGCAGCCCAGCACTGCTCGGGTGTCAGGTGCTTGTCCAGAACGTGATCGGGGTATTGGATCTTGCCGCATCCGGCGCAGGCCAGATTGCAGCGAAAGAGCGGCTCGAGCATGAGGACGAGGGGATAGCGCTTCACGCCCTTGATCTGCTGCGTGAGCACGTACTCCGCAACCGTGTACATCTGGGAAATAGAAACTGCCATCGGCCTCCAACCTCGCAGGCAATGCAGACAAATAGTACCACCCGCGCGTTCGAATCGTCAACGAATGTCCGACACTCATTTGTCCTAGTCTGCCCGTTTGATCTCGGCACGGAACTGGGCACTGACCCGACGGCGATTGTAGCCCCTGACGCCCTTCTTGGTGCTGTGGAGCTTAGTCGGCTTGGCGTTGAGACGAACGGGAGGTTTCATCTTTTTGCGCTTAGGCATGGGGATTAAGAAGTCGAATGAAGGGGTTTCTCAGGCGGCGGTAGCGGTAATTGGGAGGGGCTCCGCTCGATGAGCCGCCGGCTCAACCGAAGGTTGGTATGGAGGCGCCGGGCGGGTTCGAACCGCCGCATCGCAGTTTTGCAGACTGCTCCCTTAGCCACTTGGGTACGGCGCCACGGCAGGCATTATAGCGGCCGGGTCAAGCCGGGCACAATAACTCTGTGAAGCGGGTTTCGTGAAGTTCCGAATCAGAACGAGATACGCTTCGCGAGATACGAGGCATGCTTACCGCTTGTTGGGAAGGACGGGAATCTCACGGCCAAGCGTGGAGGGACGATCCGAAGCCTGCCGCGACTGCATCCATTCGGACAGCCCGTTGTCATCATGGGTTGGGGCAGGCGCCGATTCACCGCTCGCTTCTTCAGCCTCTTTTTCCTTGGCCATCTGTTCGACTTCCGGAATCAGGACATCCATCAACTGATCTATCGGCACCTTGCGCACCAGCTTGCCCTTCTTGAACAGAATGCCGACACCCTCGCCGCCGGCGATGCCGATGTCTGCCTCCTTGCCTTCGCCGATGCCGTTCACCACGCAGCCCAGTACGGACACGTTGAGCGGCACTTTGATGTGCCCAAGCTTCTTTTCGAGTTCGTTCGCCATGCGAATGACGTCGATTTCAACGCGGCCGCAGGTCGGGCAGGCAATCACGTTGATGCCGCGGTGGCGCAGTTCGAGCGACTTCAGAATTTCGAATCCAACTTTCACTTCCTCAACCGGATCGGCGGCCAGCGAGACCCGCAGCGTGTCGCCGATGCCCTGCGACAGCAGCCAGCCGAGCCCGATCGCGGACTTGACCGCGCCGGTCATGGCCGTCCCCGCTTCCGTAATCCCGATGTGCAGCGGGTAGTCCGACTGCATCGCGAAGATCCAGTAGGCATCAATCGCGTGTTTCACGTCAGAGGCCTTGAGCGACACCTTCAGATTGGTGAAGCCTTCATCCTCGAGCGCGTGCACCGCGTTCAGAGCGGACTCGGCCAGGGCCTCAGGGCTGGGCCACCCATATTTTTCCAGCAACGGCCGCTCCAGCGATCCGCCGTTGACGCCGATCCGGAGCGGGAGATTACGCTCGTTGACGGCCTTGATGACCTCCTGCACCTTCCACCAGGCGCCGATGTTGCCGGGATTGATCCGCACACAATCCACGACCTTGGCGGCTTCCAGAGCGAGACGATGATCGAAGTGAATGTCGGCGATCAGCGGCACGGTCATCTGCGCCTTGATCTTGGGAAGCGCCGCCGCCGACTCCATGTCCGGCACCGCGACGCGGATGACTTCACAGCCGGCCGCCTCGAGTTGCTTGATCTGCTCGATCGTCGCTTTGACGTCCCGCGTGTCGGTCGAGCACATGGACTGGACGGAAATCGGCGCATCGCCGCCGATCTTGATCTTGCCGACTTTGATCTGTCTGGTTTTACGACGCGTGATATGCATGGTCAGACGACGCTGTAAAAGCCCCTTGAGTTTTCGTCGAAAAGTCGGAAAGTCATCAAGTCGTAAAGTCTTATTGGACTTTCGGACTTTTGGACTTTCGGACTTTGCGACATTTTATCAGCTGCCCTGCTCGTCCCCGTCAGCGCCTTTCAAACCAGGGAAGGAGGCTCGCTGGCTCTGTTTCGCGCGAGGACGGCCCTCACCGGATGCCGGCTGGGCGGTACTGAGCCCGGCCGACACTTGCGTCCAGAGCCTCTTGGCTTCCTGATAGATGCCGTCGGCGGTCAATCCGTACTTCTCGCGGAGTAAATCTTGAGGTCCCTGTTCGATGTACCAGTCCGGCAATCCCATGAGCCGCGTTGGCACGTTCGTGATACCCTGCTCCGCCAACGACTCCAATACCGCCGAGCCGAAGCCGCCCATCTTGGAGCCTTCCTCGACGGCCAGGACACATCGGGCATGCCTGGCCACCTGGCCGATCAATTCATGATCCAGCGGCTTCACGAACCGCGCATTGATCACCGCGGCGGAAATGCCTTCCTGCTCCAGCCGCTCGGCCGCGCGAACCGCATGCCACACGGTGACGCCGATCGCCACGATCGCGATATCGGTCCCATCTTTCAGCAATTCGCCCTTGCCGATCGGAAGGACCTTCATCTCCTGATCCATCGGCACGCCGAGGCAGGCGCCGCGCGGGTAGCGCACGGACACGGGCCCGTCGTAGCTCAACGACGTCTTCACCATGTGCTGCAACTCGTTTTCGTCCTTCGGCGCCATGACCACCATGTTCGGTACGTGCCGGAGAAAGGCATAATCGAACGCCCCGTGGTGCGTGGTACCGTCTTCCGCCACAAGCCCGCCGCGATCGATCAGGAACGCCACCGGTAAATTCTGCGTCGCCACATCATGCACGACCTGATCGTAGGCGCGCTGCAGGAACGTCGCATACATGCACACCGCCGGCTTCATGCCCTGCGTGGCGAGGCCTGCCGCAAACGTGACCGCGTGCTGCTCGGCGATGCCGACGTCGTAGAGGCGGTCCGGAAATTCCTTCTCGAACCCCGTGAGGCCCGTGCCTTCGCCCATGGCTGCGGTGATTGCCACCACCTTCGTGTCCTGACGGGCCATCTTCGTCAACGCGTCGATTGCATGCGCCGTGTAGCTGGGGCGCGAAGGCTTCTTGGCCGGCGTGCCGGTCTCGCGCACGAACGACGGGCAGGCATGAAACCACACAGGATTCTTTTCCGCCGGCTCGTAGCCAAGCCCCTTTTTGGTGATCACATGCAACAGCACGGGACCCTTGAGTCTAAGCACGTGATCAAAAATCGGCAGCAGATGCTCGAAATTGTGTCCATCGATCGGACCGACATATTGAAAGCCCAATTCTTCGAACAACAGCCCGGGTAGAATCAATCCCTTGGCCAACTCCTCCGCCCGATGGGCCATTTTCTGCATATCCTGCCCGATATGCGGAATCGCGCTCAGCAAATGCCGGGCCTCCTCTTTCATCTTGATAAAGAACTCACCGGTGAAGGTGCGGTTGAGGTAGGCCGAGATCGCGCCGACGTTTTTCGAAATCGACATCTGGTTGTCGTTCAAGACCACCAGAAAGTCCCGCTTGCAGCCGCCCGCATGGTGCATGCCTTCGAGCGTCATGCCGGACGTCATCGCGCCGTCGCCGACCACACAGACCACTTTGTGGTGTTCGCCCTTTTGATCGCGCGCCGCCGCCATCCCGTAGGCAGCCGACACGCCGGTGCCCGCATGGCCGGCATTGAACGTGTCGTAGACGCTCTCTTCCCGTTTGCAGAAGCCGCTCAACCCGCCGGACTGCCGCAGCGTATGAAACTGCTCCCGACGGCCGGTCAGCAGTTTGTGCGCATAGGCCTGATTGCTGGTATCCCAGACAATTTTATCCTTCGGCGCATCGAGCATATAATGCAACGCCACCGTCAGCTCGATGACGCCCAGGTTGGACGCGAGATGCCCACCGACGCTGGACACGACGGACACGATCTGCTCCCGAATTTCCTGGCACAGGGCCGGGAACTGCTCCGGCGGAATCCGCTTCAAATCAGCGGGACTATTGATGGTTTTCAGCAACGACATATCCCCTGCTCCTTCGGTAACGTGCTTCTCTGTTCTATGTAAAAACTGGGCGCGTATCCTGAACCTTCTGCTCGCAGAAAGCTTGCGGTAAGTGGGTATAGTTTCCCATAGAATTCTTTGAGCTGTCAAGCACTTGCGATCGCAAAGCTCCCGTTAGAACGGGTAGTCCAGTCCTGCGTACACCGCCCCCCCCTCCGCACTATAGCCATAGTCAATCCGGCCGACGGTGCCGGGGCGAACGAGTGCTCTGAACCCGATGCCAGGCGTCACTTCATAGTCCCTGAACTGGCGATTCTTGAAGGTGTTAAACACCTTCCCTATGTCCACGAACGGCGCGATTTCGAATTCGGCCATGACGTTGGCGACCCGCGTCCTGAACATGTGGATCCGCTGCTCGATATTGAACACCACCAGGTTATCGTCAATGAACCGGTCCACCCCATACCCGCGCATATTATTCTGGCCGCCCAGGGAACTCTTCTCGTAGAAGGGAACCTCAAAGCCCTGGGTCACTTGCAGGTTGCCCCGGACCACCAGGATCATCTTCTTCGACTCGCTCGGAAACATTTTTTTGATGTCCACCTCATAACGGCCGTAGATCGGACGCTCACTATTGGAGAAGTTATTGTTCAGTTCGGCATAGGCGGTGATCTGAGTACCAACGGTCGGTGACGTCAGGTTGTCGCGGGTATCATAATGAAACGTAATCCGGCTTCCCAGGATAGACGCACCGTCCACACCGGCGGTGCTGCGGAGACTCGTGTCCAGCAGTTGGTTCACTCCCCTGGCCCCTCCAAGCTGGACTTGGACGTCCCGATAGCGCTGGCTAAGCGCAAGCAGCGTCACTTCGTTGAGGTAAATGCCGAGTTTCCAGTTTACGCGGACTTCGCGCGCGGTGTAATTGGTTTCATCTGCTTCCACAGTCTGCTGGCTGATCCCGAAAAACCGTGACGTGGCGTTCTTGAAGAACGCCGCGCCGACAGTGAACGTATAGCGGCCGTCAGCCAACGCCGGGTCCAGATAACTGAAGACCAGCTTGCGCTCGATCCGTTCGGTGATGGACGCCTGAAATCGTGTCTGGCGCCCGCCCGGATCATATTTGAACATATTGTACGTGCCGCGCACGCCGAGGAACGAGTTGTGGATGAGCATCGGCACATGGAGATATTTCAACTCGCCGTCCGGGTGGGTCACCAGAATCGGGACGATCAGGCCGACATCATTGCCGTCGTTACGCGTGGTGGAGGCGCTTGGAACGGGAAAGTACGTTGTGTCCGCAAACGCCAGATCGACGAAGATCCCGGCTCCCGGCAGTAACATGGCAACCAGGATCAGGACGAGGCGAAGGGAAGCCATCTTCATATAGAGCGGGATAGGGCGCGCCTTACTCCTTCCCTGTATCGGTTTTGAGCTTCACGAACTGTTCGGACTTCTCCCGCAGTTGCTTGACGAGATCGTCGTAGCCGGACGTCCGGATGATCTTGGCAAACTGGCCCCGGTAATTGCTCACCAGACTCACGCCGTCGACCACCACGTCATAGACCCGCCAGTCCCCGCCTTTGCTGAGCAGGCGATAATCCATCGGGATCTCGGCTTTCCCGGATGTTGCCTTCGTCCGAACCTCGGCATAGTCGCCCTCCAGCCGTTCGTTCAGATAGTGGATTTGCTCGCCCGAGTACCCCTCGACCTTGTCGGCATACGAATTGGTCAAGAGCTTCATGAACAGATTGACGAATTCGGCGCGCTCCTTGTCGTTTATTTTCTGCCATTGTGCCGCCAGCGTCCGTTTGGCCATCTCCTCGTAATTAAACCGGTCGCCCACGACCTTCTCCAGCAGTTTCTGGCGCTCCTGGGCCCGATCCGACTTTTTCATGTTCGGGTCGGAGAGAATGCGAAGGACCTCGTTGATCGAGCCTTTGAGGGCCTCCGTGGCGGCCCCCCCCGCCCACAGCGGGGGCATCCCCCACACCATCCCCAGCAGCACAGCAAGACCGACCCCGGCAGATATCCTGACAGCCTGGGCACGAAAATATGTTTTAATCGCGGATGGCATAATCGCTCCTATCCCCGTTCCTTGTGCGGCTTAACGCGCGGCGCGCGGCTCACTTCACCTTGCCGTGCACGTACTGACTGACCAATTCTTCCAGGTCCAGCCCCGACTCCGTGTCTCTGATCTTGCTGCCCGGCTTCAGCTCGGCCCCTCCGCCTCCGGGCGACAGCGACACAAATTTTTCTCCGATGATGCCGCGCGTCTTCACCGAGGCAATCGTATCGTCATACAGTTTAATGCTGTCGTTGATGGCGAAGGTCGCCACCGCACGATCGGTGTTCAAGCGGATGGCCTTGACCCGTCCGACCTCCACGCCGGCGATTTCGATCGTGGCCCCCGGGCGCAATCCCGACAAGGTGTCGAACTCGGCGTCGATGTGATACAGATGCCCGCCGATCACTTCCAGCTTGCCGAGTTTGATCGAGAGATAGCCGAGGCAGACCAGTCCGACCAGAACGAACACGCCCACGGCCAGTTCAAGCTTGGCTTTTTCCATGTTCATAGCGACACTCCGTCCAGTTAGTGTTTGAGCGACACCGTCCCGCCGACCGTGATGAATTCATGCACCGTCGGATCGGTGATCCGCTGAAAGTCGGCAGAAGGCGCCATCGCGGCGATCCGCCCCTGCTCCAGCATCGCCACCCAATCCGAGATGGAGAAGATTTCAGGAATCTCGTGGCTCACCATCACCGCGGTGAACCCGAACGTCCGGTGCATGTCCAGAATCAGGCGATGAATCGTATTTGACATGAGCGGATCCAGACCGGTCGTCGGCTCGTCAAATAGAATGATCTCCGGCTCCATCACCAAAGCCCGGGCCAGCCCGGCCCGTTTCTTCATGCCCCCGCTCAGCTCGGCGGGGAACTTGTGGCCCATGCCGGCCAGACCCACCCGCTCCAGCTTCTCATCGACACGCTCTCTGACCTCCCGCTCGGGCAGGCGCAATTTTTCCCGCAAAGGGAAGGCCACGTTATCGAACACTGTCATGGAGTCGAAGAGCGCGGCGCTCTGAAACAACATCGAAAATTGTTTCCGCACGTCGTTCAACGCCTTCCCGCGCAGCCGCGAGATCTCGACATCGTTGACCCACACCTCGCCGCGATCCGGCTGCAGCAGGCCGATGATGTGCTTGAGCAGCACGCTCTTGCCTTCCCCGCTTCGGCCGATGATCGTGGTCAGCTTGCCCTTGGGAATCTCCAGCGTCACGCCACGCAGGACCTGCTGCCTCCCGAAAGCTTTTTCAACGTTCACAAGTTTAATCATATGCGTGCGCGTCCGGCTCGAGCCTCGAGCCCCGAGCCTCGTGCCTCTACAAAAGTACCGAGGTCAGGAAATAGTCCCAGACCAGAATCATGATGGACGAGAGCACCACCGCTTCCGTCGTCGCCGTCCCAAGCCCTTCCGCGCTCATCGTCGTGTGATATCCCTTGTAGCAGCAGATCCAACTGATGATCAGTCCGAAACTGATCGATTTCCAGATGCCGCCATAGACATCCTTCCACTCCACCGCCGTTTCAACAGAGTTCCAATAGGCCCCGGCATTGATGCTCAGCAGATCCACGCCGACGATGTACCCGCCGTAGATCCCAATCACATCGAACAGCGCGACGAGCAACGGCACGCCGATCAGGCTGGCCACAATTTTAGGTGCGATCAGGTACTGCAACGGATTGACCGCCATGGTGTCCAGCGCATCGATTTGTTCGGTAATCCGCATAATGCCGATCTCAGCCGTCATCGCCGACCCGGCCCGCGCCGTGACCATCAGCGCCGCGAGCACCGGTCCGAGTTCCCGAATGATGCTGAGCGCCACAGCCGATCCCAACGCCGCCTCCGACCCATACCGGCGAAGCGTGTAATATCCCTGAAGCCCCAGCACCATGCCTGTAAACGCGGCGGTCAGCACGATGACGAACGTGGATTTAAACCCGATGAAATGCAACTGCTTGACCATCTGAAACAACCGGAAGGGGGGCCGCGTCAACCAGCCGAACGTGGACAGCAGGAAGATGAGCATGCGTCCCATCTCCTGGACGATGGAGAGCGTCACCCTGCCGACTCGTTGAAGCACTGCCGTCATCGTTTCACCTCGTCACATCCTGCGGCAACTCATCCACAAACCGCTCGAAGAACCGGCTCATCCGATCGGACGCCGTCCGCATCTGCGCGCGCAGGCGGATGAACCCGCCCAGGCACGACGGCGCCGCCACGCAGGCGGCCAAACCTTTCAGCCAATCGGCAGGTGCCATAAAGAGATTCAAGTCCACCGGAAGACTTTCGTCCACCAGATCGGACACGCTGCGGACGATCGCAAATGGAACGTGTTGCCCGGCAGCCGCTTCCGCAAGCGCGGCGCTCTCCATGTCCAGCCCAATTGCGCCCGTGATTTCCGCCATGGCCTGTTTTTCCGCCGAATGCCACAGGATCCTCGGAGCCGTCACGAACGACCCGGTCTTCACCGGCAACCCGGCCTGCTCCGCCGCCCGCACCGCCGCCACCACGATCTCGCCCGCACACAGCCGCTTGACGTGTTCGAAAGCCTCGTGATCGTCCGCCTCCATCCACACGTCGGTTCCCACCAGCAGATCGCCGATACGAGCGGACACCAACGCACAGGCCAGGCCGGCCGACACCGCCAGATCCAACGGATGCTCGCGCAACACGTCGCGGCAGGCCGCCGCCGCCTTTTCAGGCCCCACACCGGTCTGCGCCACGACCACTTCACAGCGCCCGCGCCGGCCGACGAAGCATCTGGCACGGCCATGCCGGTGCGTGTTGCCGTCAGGAAAAATCCGCCGCACCGCGGCATATTCCCATCGGGTCGCGGTGAAAATCCCGACCCGCTTCACGCGGATCTCCAATGAGCCGGATTACTCACGTGTCCTCTCCCGGCCAGAGAGCGAATGCCCAACGTCGGCTGCATGCGTGGATGGAGCGGAGGCGGCGGTTCAGAAACCGGACCGGAACGTGTCCACCGTGCGAACGGTGTGACGCAGCTCATCCGCCCGCATCTGCCCGCGCGCCCTGACGTTGCGATACATCGCGAGCGCCCAGAGCGGAAAATACTGGCAGTACCAATGATAACGGAGATAGAACACGCGCGGGAAGCCGGTACCCGTATGCCGCGCCTCCTTCCACGAGCCGTCTTCGCGCTGGTGGCGCAGCAGGTAGTTGATGCCGCGCACCACGCTGAGGGAATCCGAGATACCCGATGCCAGCAACGACATGAGCGCCCACGCCGTCTGGGACGGGGTGCTCTCTCCCCGGCCGGCCACGGCCTGGTCGGCATAGGACAGACAGGACTCTCCCCACCCTCCGTCAGGGTTCTGCTTCGATTCCAGCCACTGCACGGCGTGCCGCACGTACGGCGCCGACATGTCTTCTCCGATCGACCGCAAGCCGACCAGGACCGACCAGGTGCCGTAAATATAATTGACGCCCCAGCGGCCGTACCAACTGCCGTCCGCCTCCTGCTTCTGCTTGATGAACGCGATGGCCCGTTTCGCGGCCGGATGCGTACGGTCGTACCCCAAGGCACCGAGCATTTCCAGGCAGCGGCCGGCCAGGTCCTCCGTCGGCGGATCCAGCAGCGCGCGGTGGTCGGCGAAGGGAATGACGTTGAACACCATGTGGTTGTTGTCCACGTCGTAGGCGCCCCAGCCGCCGTCCGAGCTCTGCATGGCCATCACCCACTGGTAGCCGCGCCGGATGGAGTCCTGCTGCGCCTGGCGGTCCGCCATGCGCAGCTTCGCCAGCGCCATGATCACGACCGCGGAGTCGTCCACGTCCGGATACCGCTCGTTCTCGAATTGAAAATACCAGCCCCCCGGCTCGGCCGCAGGCGCCGAGGACTCTTTCCAGTCTCCGGCCGTCGTGGTCTGTTTGGACATCATCCAGTGCCCCGCCTTCAGCAGGGCCGGATGGTTTTGCGGCAGTCCCGACTCGATCAAGGCGTTGATCGACAACGACGTGTCCCAGATCGGAGAGAAGCAGGGCTGCAGGTGCAGGGTCTCGGCTTTCGCCTGTCCCTCGCGGACCGTCTCATAGACTTCCAAATCCTCGATTTCTTTCAGCGCCTTCGCCAGCAACGGATGGTCCGCGCTGTAGCCGAGACAATGCAGCGCGACAGCGGAGTTCGCCATGGCCGGATAGATCGCCCCAAGCCCGCCGTTGCCCCGCATGTGATCCAGCGTCCAGACGATCGCCTTCTGGACCGCCGTCTCCCGGAACGCCTGATACGGCATGCGCTCGTAGAGCTTGAGGAGGCGATCCAGCGTGATGAAAAAGTTTCTCCAGGTGAACCAGGCCGTGTCCTTCTTGAAGGGCGGTACGTCGCCGTAGTCCATCAGCTCGCGCGGCGTCACAAAGAGCTCCGCGATCCCCTCTTCCTCGGAAACCCGGCACACCGGGCGATGCGCGAAGACGACCAACAGCGGAATCAGCACCACGCGGCTCCAGTAGGAGATTTCGTAGATGCTGAAATAGAAGCGCTTCGGCAGCAGCATGATTTCCGGCGGCATGCTGGGGAGCCCGTACCAGTCGTATTGATCGAACAGTGCCAGCGTGATCTTGGTGAAGACGTTCGCCGCCGCGACGCCGCCCTTGGCGTGAATGCACTCGCGCGCCTGGCACATGAACGGTTCCGTCGGCGAGACCCCCGACAGCTTCAAGGCGAAGTAGGCCTTGACGGAGGCGCTGATCTCGGACGGACCGCCCGAATAAATCGGCCAGCCGCCATCCGGCAATTGCATCGTCTTGAGATACCGGACGGCCTTGCGCTCGCGCTCCGGATCCACCACGTTCAGGAAACGGCGGAGCATCAGATACTCCGACGTCAGCGTCGTATCAGCCTCCAATTCGGCGACCCAGAATCCCTCCACCGGATGCTGGCGATCCAGAATCCATCGCTGGCTGAGACGAATGGCTTCATCCACCGACTCGTGCGACGCCGCATGGGTCAGCCGGCGCACCGGTGCATCGACCGGAACGGGATGCGGATTGTGCGACACCAGCCGGAGCACGGCCTGTGGCGCATAGGCCTCGACCTTCTCCCGGACATTGTCGGGAACCGATGCAAAGAAACGATCAGATAAGCGTGTGAGTAACCGCTTCCAACGCTGCATATTGTCCTTGGAAAACCTGGCGACGAGGGGTCAGAACTCGCCTGCTTCTGGCAGGAAATACAGCCAGCCAGAAATCATATCATGCGCTAGGTCTTATAGCAAAGGGATTCCCGACAGTCAAGGAAGGGGATACTCGAACTCGTTGAACTTTTGCGGGATTCTGCAAGAATCCCGCGGCGAGACTCGCGAGAAACGCGCGACCAGCAAGAACGATCGGAAAATAAATCCGGCGAGTCGCGCAAGTCTCGCTTTTCTCGCCCATCGCGCGCTAG
Organism: Nitrospiraceae bacterium; assembly: GCA_009692155.1. Taxonomy (GTDB): domain Bacteria; phylum Nitrospirota; class Nitrospiria; order Nitrospirales; family Nitrospiraceae; genus 2-02-FULL-62-14. The sequence continues at coordinate 79,536 of SHZW01000004.1, read as the reverse complement.
GCCGGCTGAAGATCCGCCAGGCGGACTGAAATCGTTTTCGAGACACCCGGCTCTTCCATCGTGACCCCGAACAGCGAATCGGCCACCGCCATCGTCCGCTTGTTATGCGTGATGACCAGAAACTGGGCATCGGCCGCCAACTCGCGCAGGACCGTGGCAAACCGGCTGATGTTCTCTTCGTCCAACGGAGCGTCGATTTCGTCCAGGATGCAAAACGGAGTGGGCCTGATCAGAAAGCTGGCAAAAATCAGCGCCATCGCCGTCAGCGTCTTCTCGCCGCCCGACAGCATCGTAATGCCTTTGAGCCGCTTGCCCGGCGGCTGCGCCGCAATGTCCACGCCAAGCTCTTCGTCCTTCTGCTTCCCGGTCTCAGGATCCACTTCGGGCTCGACCAGAAGCAGCTCGGCGCGCCCGCCGGGAAATAACCGCCCGAAGACTTCGCTGAATTTCTGCTGGAGGTCGGTGAAGGTTTGCTCGAACATCTGCTTGGTGGTGCGGTTGATTTTGACGATGATCTCCCGCAGCGACTGGACGGATTGGGACAGGTCCGCCTCCTGCGTCGTCAGAAACTTGTAGCGCTCTTCCTGCTCGCGATGCTCCTCGATCGAGGCCAGGTTGATGGGCCCCATGCGCTCGATCCGGCCCCGAATCTTCTGCCATTCCTCCCGCAGCGACGCCGTCGCGGTTTCCGCCTCCTCGCGCGTGGCGGATACGGACTCTTCGGGCTCCCGCAGCAGCATCTCCTCCACCGAGAGCTGATAGGTTCCGGTCAGCGTGCCCTCGACCGTACCGAGATGCGTCCGGATTTCAGCACGGCGGACCTCGACGCCCATCCGCGCCTCACGGCTCGCCGCCAGCGCCTGCCGCGCCGCATCGAGGCTCTGCTCGACCTGGCGGGCCTGCTGCATGTCCTGCGCATGGATCTCCTGCGTCTTGACCAGTTCCTGCCGCAAGTCCACCACCCGCCGGTTTAATTCCTGGAACAGGGCCTCCTGGCGGCTGCGCTCGGCCTGGCTCTGCGTGATCGAGGCCGCCAGCTGGTCGATCTGCCCCTTCAACGCCTGCATCTGCGCGGTGCCCTCTTCCTGCTCCGTGAGCAGCCGCGCCACATCGGCCCGACAATGTTCGCAGCGCCCCCGCAACGCCTCCACCGCCACGCGCGATTCCGTGAGCTGCCGCTGGACCGCCAAGTGCTCCTCTTCCATCTGCCGGAGCGCATCGTCGAGTTCCGCGAGGCCGGCTTCCCGCGCCGCCCGCTCCTCCAGCAGCGCGGCAATCCGCTGCTGCTCGGCATCCCGAACCTGCTCGTCCAATTGCCGCCGCGTGGCCGCGAATTGTTCGCGTTCGGCCGTGAGACCTGCGCCGGTGTTGTTCAGCGCCTCGATCGCATGCGCCAACTCCACCTGCTGCTGTTCAAGCTCGTGGATTTCGCGGCGGCGCTGCAACAGCCCTCCGGTCGTCCCGCCGGTCATGATCCCCGCCGCATCCAGCACGTCTCCGTCCAGCGTCACGAACGTGGGGCCGTCCGGCGCCGTCCACTGCCCGCCCTCCCACAGTCGCACCGCGTGATCGAGCGACTCGACGACCACGACGCCGTCGAACAACGTCGCGCACACGTCATGCGAGTGCGCGGCCGCCTTCGCCAGATCGGCCGCCAATCCCAACACGCCCGCCTGATCCTTGAGTCCGCTCCACCACCCGTGCCTGCCGCCGCTCGCCGACCAGCGGGGCTTCACCGGCACGAACGTGCCGCGTCCGAGCCCTTTCTTTTTCAAAAACTCGATGGCCTGCTGCGCATCGGCCGGCTGCTCCACCATCCACGCGCGGAGCCGCTCGCCCAGCACCGCTTCCATGGCCCGTTCGAATCGCTCCGGCACCTCCAGCCATTCCGCAACGGCTTCCTTCACGCCCTCGCAGGACTTGCGCAACGACGCCACGCTGTCGTCGCCCTCCCGGCCATAGCCCATTTCCTCGCGCACGACGCCGCTCAATGCATGGCACCGGGACTCGACCGACGCCAGGCGCCCCTGTTGCTGGCTCAACTGCTGTTCCGTCTCACGCACCTGTTCGTCCAGCTGCTGCCCGCGCTGCACGGCGGCGTGCTGCGCCTGCTGTACCGTGGCGATCCGCTGCTCGGCCTGCCGACGATGCGCGAGGCACTGTTCCAGCTTGGCTGTCGCCGCAGCCGTCAGCGTGCCCGGCACAACGGACTCGGCGGCAGCGCCGTCCGCCGCAGGCAACGACAGGGCCAGCAAGCTCCGGCGGGATTGCGCGGCCTGCTCCACTGTGGCCGCGCGGCGGCCGGCAATCGAGTGCGCCTGCCGTTCCTGCTCCGCCAATCCCGTTGCGCCCGCCGCCATCTCGGCTTCCGCCCGGGTCAGCTGCGCACGGCGATCCGCCACCCCGGCGACCGCCTGCTCCCGTTCGCCTTCCAACCGGATCAGTTGATCGTTGGCTTGCGCGCGCTGCTGCCCGAACAACTCGGCGCGGCTCCGCTCCACCTCGCTCGTCCGAAGGGCCTGGGCCTGCTGCTGCTCCAGGCGGCCGATCTCGTCACGGCGGCGCATGAGCGCATCGTCGCCCGCCAGCATCCGGACACGGATCTCTTCCAGTTGCGCGACGAATCGAGCCTGCTCGGCGGCCTGGGCGGATTCCTGCGCGTCCAGCGCAGCCAGTTCCACCTCGACCACGCGCTGCTGCCCCTGCAACGTCCGATGTTCACGCACCAGCAGGCGGATCTCCAGCGCCCGCGCTTCGTCCTGCAACACTTGATAATTCTTGGCCTGCCTGGCCTGCCGCTCCAGCGCATTCAGCCGCTGCTTGACCTCCGCGATGATGTCCCGCACCCGGCTGAGGTTCTGGGTCGTCGCGTCCATTTTGCGCAACGCTTCGGCCTTCTGCTTTTTGTAGCGGACGATGCCGGCCGTTTCTTCGATCAGTTCGCGGCGCTGCAGCGGAGAGGCATTGAGAATTTCTTCGATGCGGCCCTGCTCGATCACCGTATGCCCCTTGGTCCCGGCGATCGTATCCATCAGGAGGCTGCGAACGTCTTTTAACCGGCAGGCCACTTTATTGATCAGGTATTCGCTGTCGCCGTTCCGGTACAGGCGCCGCGTGACCATCACTTCGTGGTAGTCACCGAACTCCGGCGGCAGGAGCGGCGGCGCACCCGGCTCGGGCTGCGACAGGCCGCTCATGATCAGCGACACCTCCGCCATGCCGAGCGGTTTGCGCGCTTCGGTGCCGTTGAAGATCACATCCTCCATCTTCTCGCACCGCAACGCCGACTTCGGGCTTTGCTCGCCGAGCACCCAGAGGATGGCATCCACGATGTTACTTTTTCCTGTCCCGTTCGGCCCGACGATGGCGGTGACGCCGGTGGGGAAACCGATTTTGGCTTCGGCGAAGGATTTAAACCCGGTCAGTTCCAAGGACTTGAGGTACATTCCGCCCCTTTCCTGAGCATGCCCGAGAGGCTTGAAATTTCGCTACTTGTAGCACAGCCGGAGGCGAAAAGCAAACAAAAACACACCAGACGGTAGGTAGTTTGCCTTAGTCCCACCAGATGTAGGGCCTCAAAAAGCAGTCGAAAGTCGGCAAGTCCGTCAAGTCATAAAGTCCAAACGACCTGAAGACTTTACGACTTTAAGGACTTGATGACTGCGAAGAAAAATTTAGGCGTTGACCTGGCGGGAGAGCGGCTGAATGCTGATTAATTCTTTGGGAAGAGAGAACTCGACGTCTTCTTCGACGACCATGAGTTCCTCTACTTCGTTGGCGCCATGGCTCTTGAGATAGTCCACGACCTCGGTCACCAACACTTCCGGGGCCGAAGCGCCGGCCGAGATGCCCACGGCCTTGGCGTTTTTAATCCAGTCCAGGCTGATATCCGACGACGAATCGATCAAGTACGATTGAATCCCGCAATGCTCGCCCAATTCGCGAAGGCGGTTGGAGTTGGAACTGTTCGGCGAGCCGATGACCAGAATCACGTCCACATGCTTTGACAGTTCCTTCACGGCATTCTGGCGGTTCTGCGTCGCGTAGCAGATGTCTTCCTGGTGCGGCCCCTTGATCTTCGGGAACCGGCGGTGCAGCGCTGCGACGATATCCCGGCACTCATCCACGCTCAGCGTGGTCTGCGTGACATACGAGAGATCGCGCTGGTTTTCGACATGCAGCTTCTCGACGTCGCTCACCGAGGACACGAGATGGAACTTGTCCGGAATCTGCCCCAGCGTCCCGATGACCTCCGGGTGGCCCGCGTGGCCGATCAGAATCAGTTCGTAGCCCTGGGTATAGTCCCGGTTGACCTCGTTATGCACTTTGATCACCAGCGGACAGGTGGCATCGATGGTCTTCAGTCCTCGACGAGTCGCCTCCGCCCAGACTTCCTTGGCCACCCCGTGCGCGCTGAAAATTACGATGGAGCCGTCCGGTACTTCGGTGAGCTCTTCCACGAACACCGCGCCCTTGTCGCGCAGGCTGTTCACCACGTGGCGGCTATGGACGATCTCGTGCCGCACGTAGATCGGCGCCCCGTAGGCCTTGAGCGACAGTTCGACGATCTCGATCGCCCGGTCCACGCCGGCGCAAAACCCTCGCGGACTGGCAAGATAGATTTTCATGAGTGCTTCACCTTACGGCAGCCGGGGCTGTTCCGTCAACTGATTTAGCCCGGCAACTTCAGTATCCACGTGAGAAGCCGGTCCTGCACACGGTCGGGCAGCCAGGCGGCCAGCACCGCACGAAAGCGCGCGTCGAAACCGACCAGATAGCGCGTCTTCGGCCGGGCGGCAGACAGGGCATGCGCGACGGCTTCGGCTACCACCCGCGCTGGAATGGCCCGTTGCACTGCCCGCGCCACGACCTCGCGCACGCGAGCGACGGCCTCTCCGTAATATGCCTTCGCCTCCGGGCTGGCGGCTGCTTCCATCTGATCAGCGGCATGGCTGCCCTTCTCCCAGATGCGGGACTCGATCGCCCCCGGCTCGACGATGGACACCTGAATGCCCCAGGGCTGAAGTTCCAGCCGCATCGCATCCGTCAGCGCTTCCAACGCAAATTTAGACGCCGAATACGGCCCCATGAACGGCATGGTGGCTCGCCCGGCGATGGAGCCCATGTTGACGATGCGTCCCCGGCCCTGCCGCAGCAGCGGGAGCAACGCCTGCGTCACGGCCACCTGGCCGATGACGTTCACCTCGAATTGTTTTCGCAGGTCCCCCAGCGGCACCACTTCCAGCGGACCGCTGACCGCAATGCCGGCATTGTTGACCAGTCCCGCCAGGCCGGCGGCACCGACCGCGGCCTTGACCGTCTCCACCGCCCGGTCGATGGACGCCACGTCCGTCACATCCAGCAAGACGGGCGTGAGCCTGGCAGATGCCTTCGCACTCAGCGCCTCGCCGTCGGACGGCCGGCGCACGCCGGCAAAGACCCGGTAGCCCAACTCATCCAGGTACAGCGCGCAGGCCTCTCCAATGCCGCTCGAAGCGCCGGTGATGACAATTCCGCCCGGCCCGTCTGGTGTGAAAGAAGCCATCTTCAAACTTACGCCGCCATCCTTTTTCTTGACAGGTCTTTCCTGTCCCCTATACGCTGGTGTACAGGATGGCGGCTGCCTCCAGCAAGAAAATCTTAGTGGTCGAGGACGAGCGGGACATTCTCCAGCTCGTCAAACTCTATCTCGAAAAAGAAGGCTACCGCGTCGACACCGCCACAACCGGGACGGACGGTCTGAAGGCCATCAAGTCCGGGCATCCCGACCTGCTGGTTCTCGATTTGATGCTCCCTGAAATGGACGGCCTGGAAGTCTGCAAGCGTCTCCGGGCCGACCTGCCAACCGCCACGCTGCCGATCATCATGCTCACGGCGAAAGCGGAGGAATCTGACACAGTCATCGGCCTCGAGCTGGGCGCCGACGACTACGTGACGAAACCCTTCAGCCCGAAAGCATTGGTGGCCCGCGTAAAAGCGCTCTTGCGCCGGGTCGAGCGATCCAAGGAAGAGGCGCCGACCCGCTCCACGTACGGCACGCTCGTCCTCGATCGAAGCCGCCACGAGGTCAAGGCCAACGGCAAGGACGTGACACTGACGGCCAAGGAATTCGGCCTGCTCGAATATCTGCTGCAGCATCCCGGCCGCGTGCTGACCCGTGACGTGCTATTGAATGCGGTGTGGGGCTACGAGTACTACGGCACCACGCGCACGATCGACGTGCACGTCCGCCGGCTGAAACAAAAAATCTCGCTCCTCACCGACGCCATCGTCTCAATCAAATCGCTGGGCTATAAACTCAAAGAACGTGATGAGTGATGCGTTATGCGTGATCCGATAGAACGCCGTGACAATCAGACTGATCGGTCGATTCGCCCGATCCACTCATCACGCATCACCCATTACCCATCACGGTTTCCATGACCCTCTCCATCCGCTGGAAAGTCGCCCTCGGCACGCTGCTGGCCATCACGCTGGGACTCGCTGCCGCCGGCTGGCTGGCGTTCCGCTCGATCGAGAAGCTCGAACTGGCCCATGCGGAGGAAAAGCTGGCCGCCCGGACCGGCCTCACGGCGCTCACCCTCCAGCCCCTCCTGACCCGGCCCGACACGCCGCCGATCCGCCTGCAGGCCATGGCGCACGAACTGAGCCGCCACGCCAGCGCCCGCGTAACGGTGATCGATCAACAGGGCAGAGTCCTCGCCGACAGCGACGTCCCCGATGACGCCGTTTCTAAAATAGAGAACCATGTCTCACGCCCGGAAGTGGCCGGCGCCCTGTCCACCGGTCACGGGACCGATCTCAGGTGGAGTGAAACGACCGGCCAGCGGCTCTTCTACCTGGCGCAGCGCGTGACGTTCCCCGGCAGCCGGACCGTGCACGTCGTTCGCCTGGCGATGCCTCTGACGACTCTGGAGACCAGGATCCGGGAATTTCAACGCGCGCTGGCCATCGCCTTCGGCGTGGCCTTTCTCGTGTCCGTCACGCTGAGCCTGCTCATCGCCAGAGGGCTGACGCGTCCGCTGTCGGACATCGCGACCGTCGCCCGGCAACTGGCCGGCGGCGCACTGCGGCAACGGATTCAGACGCGATCCAAAGATGAGGTGGGCGTCCTCGCCGCGACACTCAACCAGATGGCGGATCAGATGGACCGCGACATCACCGCCCTGCGCCGGCTGGAGCAGGTCCGGAAGGATTTCGTGGCCAACGTGTCGCACGAGCTGCGCACGCCCCTCACCTCTATCAAGGGATACGTTGAAGCGCTCCTGGACGGCGCCAAGGACAATCCGGAGGAAGCCACCCGTTTTCTCCAGATCATCCTCAATCAAAGCGACCGCCTGAACCTGATTCTCGAAGATCTGCTGCAGCTGTCCCAAATCGAATCAGGGCTGGTGCGGTTCAAGCGCGATCCGGTCAGCCTCAGCGCGCTGGTCGAACGCACGCTCCCGTTCATCAAACCGCTGATGGATAAGAAACGGCAGTCGCTGACGGTGATGGTGTCCCCGGACCTGCCACCCGTGTCGGGCGATGAGGATCGGCTCGTGCAGGTGCTGACGAACTTACTGGATAACGCCGTCAAGTATACGCCGGAGGGTGGGACAATCCACATCGCCGGGCAGCCGACGAACGACCCCGCGCAGGTGGAACTCAGCGTGGCCGACACGGGCATCGGCATCCCGGAGGCGGACCGCCCGCGCGTCTTCGAGCGATTTTACCGGGTGGACAAGGCGCGTTCGCGTGAAATGGGCGGGACGGGACTGGGGCTCTCCATCGTCAGACACATCGTGGAAGGGCACACGGGCAAGATCTGGGTGGAAGGGAATCAGCCCTCGGGCAGCCGGTTCGTGATCCATCTGCCCGTCGTGAGCGAGGCGGCAGGACCGACTCAAACCAGTCTCGATATCCCCGCGTAGATCAGCATCGCCGCCAGCGCGGCCCCCGGCAGCGTGAAGACCCAGGCATAGACGATCCGCGCCGTCACGCCCCACCGCACCGCGGATAACCGTTTCACCGCGCCCACACCCATCACCGACGACGTAATGGTATGCGTCGTGCTGACCGGCAGGCCGATGTGCGCCGTCACCAGCAGCACCGCGGCGGCGGAGGTTTCGGCCGCGAAGCCGTGCACCGGCTCCAGCTTGACGATGCGCGTGCCGAGCGTCCGGACGATCCGCCACCCGCCTGACGCCGTGCCAAGCCCCATGGCGGTGGCGCACGAGACGACAACCCACGTCGGCACGTCCCCGCTCGTGAGCTGCCCGGCCGACAACAACGCCAGGGTGATGATCCCCATCGCTTTCTGTGCGTCGTTGGCCCCGTGACTGAAGGCCATGAAGCTGGCGGAGATCAATTGGAGACGGCTGAAGAGGCGCGTTGCGGCACCGCGCTGAACGCGAAAGAACAACCAGCTGATGGCGACCATCAACCCCAGGCCAACCGCGAATCCGCAGAGGGGCGAGATGACCATGGCTTCCAGCACCGAGCGCAGGCCCGAGAACTTGACTGTCTCCCAGCCGCCGTGGAGCACGGACGCACCCACCAGACCGCCGATGAGGGCATGCGACGAACTGGTCGGCAGCCCGAGCAGCAGCGTGCAGAGATTCCACACAATGGCCCCGGCCAGCGCCGACGCCACGACGGCCTGCGTCACGGTCGACGGATCGACGATGCCCGTCCCAATCATCTTCGCAACCGCAGTGGACATAAAGGCCCCGGCGATGTTGAGCACGCCGGCCAGCAGCACGGCTTTCATCGGGCTCAAGACCCGCGTCGAGACAACCGTGGCGATCGCATTGGCGCTGTCGTGCCACCCGTTCGAAAAATCGAAGAGTAGCGCCAGCACCACGACGAGCATGAGCATGCCGGAGAGCTCAGGCATGTCTCACCGGTGAAAAGTGAAAGGTGAAACGTGAAAGGTGCTGGGAGTAATCGTCCATCACGAGAGATCGCATGGTCTCTGCGCTGGCTGGGCTGGAGGTCTTTTCACTTTTTACTTTTTACCTTTCACTCGCTTCAGCTGTGTTTCAGCGAGATGCGTTCCAAAATATTCGCCACGTCTTCGCAGCGATCGGTGCCCTCTTCGAAGGCTTCGTAAATTTCCTTCCACTTGATTACGGCCACGGGATCTTTTTCGTCTTCAAACAACGCGGAGATCGCATCGCGTGTCAGCCGGTCCGCTTCATTTTCGAGACTGTTCACGCGGACATTGCACTCGGTCACGTCGGCATGGGGTTTGCCCAGCACATCCACGCCGGCTGCGACGGCGACGGACGCCTGATACAGGATGTCGGACAGCTTGATGGCCATCTCGGTCGGCTTGGCCACCTTGAACACGACAAAACGGTCCGCAACGGCCTCGACCAGGTCCAAAATATCGTCCAGGGCGCTGGCCAGGTCGTGGATATCTTCTCGATCGATCGGCGTAATGAATGTCTGATTCAATCTCCTGGCGATGTCGTGCGTGATGCCGTCCCCGACGTGTTCGACGTCCTTGATGCGCCGGGCCTGCTCCAGCGGATTCTTGTAGTCCTCCATCATGCTCTTCAGCATCCGGCTGCCCTCGACCATGTTGTGGGCGTCCTTCTGGAACATCTCGAAGAAGGCCTCGTCTTTTGGAATCAAGCTGAACATAGTTACTCCCGTTATGCGTGATGCGTGATCCGTGATGCGTTGCAGAGATTCATCTCAGGACTCAGCACTCAGGACTCAGCACTCAAAGCTTCGCGGTTTACCACTTGACGAGTGACGTCGCCCAGGTCAGCCCTCCGCCGAAGGTGCCGAGCAGCACCAGTTCACCGGGCACAATCCGTTCCTCGCGCACCGCGTAGTCCAGCGCGATGGGTAACGACGCCGACGACGTGTTGCCGAATCGCTCGAGCACCGAATACATTTTTTCCGACGGCATCTTCAGGCGCTCCAGCACGGCGGACAGCAGCCGCCCGTTCGCCTGATGAAACACCACCCGCCCGATATCGGATACCCCGACCCCGAATTCCTTGAGCGTCTCCGCCACCGCCTCCGCCAACCGCTTCACCGCCACACGAAACAAAGGGACCCCCTGAATGCGGATGGTGTGTTCATGCGCCCGCACCGTCTCCGGACTGGCCGGCTTTCTCGATCCGCCGGCCGGCATGCTGATCATCCCGTAGCGGCTGCCGTCCGCGTAGAGCCGGACGCCCAGAATGCCGGGCGCCGCCGGCCCCGACACCTCTTCAACCGTCACCAGCGCGGCGCCGGCGCCGTCGCCGAACAGAATCGCCGTGGCTTCATCCGACGGATCCAAAAACCGCGATTTCACCTCTGCCGCCACCACCAGGCAGCGGCGATACTGCCCGCTGCGAAGAAAGGCGTCCGCCATGGACAACCCGTACAAAAATCCCGAACAGGAGGCCCCCACATCGAACGCCGCCGCGCGTGGCGCATGGAGGCGTTGCTGCAGCAGGCAGGCCGTGGACGGAAACGTCATGTCGGGCGACGTGGTCGAGAGCAGAATCGCGTCCACCGACTCGGGGCTGACGCCTGCGGCCTCGCAGGCCCGCCGGGCCGCCTGCTCGGCCAGATCGGACGAGGCTTCGTCCTCCGCCGCCCAGCGGCGCGTCCGGATGCCGGTGCGCCGCTCGATCGCCTCAGCGTTCAACCGGAGCGGGCGGCTGACTTCCTCGTTCCCCACCACCCGGCTGGGCAGGTAGGACCCGGTCCCGATTATCCTGCTGCGCCGCACGTTCCCCTCCAACCATAGGGCGCGAACACAACTTCCGCGTCGACGAGTGCGGATTATAGGAGCCCACCCTGAAGGCGTCAATGGCGCCGCGCCGCCCGCGTGTAAACAAACGGTTAATTCTCCCGCCTCGGTTGAATTTATGCAGGCGATTTGCTAGGGTGAAACATGATGATCACAATTCCCATCATCCCATCGCGCGCGCTATCCGTGTCTCTGGCGCTGCTGGCCGCCCTGGCCCTGAGCGCAGGGAACGGGTGCGCCAGCAAACCGAAGCCGGCCACCGGCGATCAATCCCTCGGCGCCACCGACGAACAGATCTTCATCGGCGATACGATCGAGAAGAACTACGATCCCAACGTCATCATCAAGCGGGCCGAGTCCTTTTTCGAGAAGGAAGATTACGCGGAAGCGATCATCGAGTATCAGCACTTCCTGGATTTGCACAAGATCCACGCGCTGGCGCCCTACGCGCAGTACCGGCTGGGCGAAAGCCATTATATGCTGGTCAAGACCTTTGACCGCGACGCCAGCCCCGTCACCATGGCGCTGGCGGCGCTCAACAAGCTCCTGGTAGAGTTTCCTGGCAGCCAGTGGGAATCCGACGCGCGGGAGAAAATTAAAGCCTGCCATACATTCATGGCCCAGAACGCGATGTTCATCGGAAAATTTTATTACCGGCGCGAGTCCTATCTGGCGGCCGCCAACCGCTTTGAATCGATCGTCAAGGACTATCCGGATCTCGAAGAGATCGTCCAGGAATCCCTGTACTACCTGGCGCAGTCCTACAGCGAGCTGGCGTTGGGGGACTGGGCCAAAGACTCGCTGACCGCGCTCAACGAACGGTACCCCGGCAACAAATTCCAATCAGACAGCCGAAAACTGATGGCCAAGCTGAACAGCCGGCCATCCGAACCGACGACGGTTGCCTCCCCCATCACGACAAACGGTTCCACCGCCACGACCGCGAGCGTCACACGCCAACCGCAATCGACCGCGCCGACTGCAGCAGCTCCCACTCCTGCATTCCGTTAATCGCGCTTCTGTGAACAGGCTCCCTGGTTGACTCGCGTGCTCACGCAACGCGCACGATCGGAATGTGCTCGCCACGGGGAAAGGACGCGTCTCGGCGCGCCTGGGGTGGGCGGGTGAAAAAGAGCGCGCAGTTGGGAGAAACCCTGCCGTAGCTCGCTCCTACTGCCCTAAATACCAGCCAATTCCATGTTGTTCGAGGAAACTTGTAATAATGGTAAGCGAATTGACGTAAATCAGTACACCCACCGTGATCAGGAATACTCCGCACACCGCCGACACGCCCCAGAGATAAACCCGCACCTGTTTGAAGTAGGCCAGAAACCGGTCCACCCCCAGCGCCGTCAGGAACAGAGGCAAGCCCAATCCGAAGGAATAGGCCGAGAGCAGCGACACGCCGTTCAATAGCGAATCGGTCGTGCTGGCGTAGAGCAGAATCGTCCCCAACACCGGCCCCACGCAGGGCGTCCATCCGGCCGCGAAGGCCACACCGACGAGCACCGAGCCCAGATAACCGGCCGGCCGGCTCTTGAAATGAAACCGTTTCTCCGTGGCCAGAAAGCTCAGATTCAAGACGCCCAGCAGGTAGAGCCCGAAGATGATGATCAGCACCCCGCCGAGTTTCCGCACAAAGTCCTGATACGTGATCAGCATCTGGCCGACCAGGCTGGCCGAGGCGCCGAATGAGATAAAGACAGCTGAAAATCCCGCGATGAACAGAAGCGAATTGACGATAATTTCCTTGCGAAAGTGGCTCCGCTCCTCCGGATTCGACAACTGCTCGATCGAGAGCCCGCTGATATAGGAAATATAGGACGGCACGAGCGGTAGCACGCAGGGCGACACGAACGACAGCAGTCCTGCCGAGAACGCCGCGAACAGTCCAATCTGATTCAGCGAGTCCATGTTCTCAGTCTACATCACTGGATGAACAATAACTTATTCTTTGTGGATGTTCATAGAGGATCGTCCCGGCCGGTTGCGCAACCGATGTGCGTATGGCACGGGGAAGAATGCGACGGGTGAGCGAAGCGCTTCTCTCTTTTTCTTTGAGGGAAGCGGCGAGGTTATCCCCAAACCGCGTGCGCGAGCGCTGCTATCGCGCGTTCAGCACCGCGCGGATGATTTCTTTTGCTTCAGGGCTTTCCCAGTCCCGCGGCCCGAAGTAACGATGCGTGATCACGCCCTTCCGGTCCACCAGAAACGTTATCGGTAGCGTGCGCGCGCCGTAGGCCAGCCCCACCCGGTAATCCGAATCGTGCAGGATCTGGAAGGTCAGTCCCAACTGGTTCCGGAACGGCCGCGTGACGGCGACGCCCTGCGCGTCGGTCGAGATGGCCAGAATTTCAAAATCCTTCCGTTCGAATGCCTTGTACAGCGCTTCCATTGCCGGCATTTCCACGCGGCAAGGCCCGCACCAAGTCGCCCAGAAATTGATGAAGACCACGGAGCCGCGGTACTCGGAGAGGGTCACGGCATTGCCACTGAGGTCGTACAACTGGAAGTTGGGCGCCTGGTCACCGACTTTCAGCACGCCGCGCTTCATGGGCGGCGCCTGCGCCGGCTCCGGAGTAGGTGGATCGTCGGCGACCACGTCCGACGGCTTGGTGTCACACCCTCCGCCCGTCACCAGGAGCGTCAGCAGCATTGCGCGAAACAATGAAGTCCACATGGTTCGACAGTACTTACGTGGAAGGAACGACCTTGACGGTCTTAGGGATAACCTTGAGCAAGCCCGTGAGAACACCCAGCCCATCCAGCCTCGTCCAGTCCCGCGGGCCAATGACGATTTCGCGGATCACGCCCTCCTGATCGATGATGAAGGTTTCGGGCACGCCCATGCGCTTGTAGGGCATGTCGGTCTTGCCCCAGGAATCGATCAGGACCGGGAATGACAGGTTCATGCTCTTGATGAAGGGCGGGATGTCCTTGGTCGTCGTCACGCGGTCGATGCTCACCGCCAGAACTACCAGCCCGTCCTTCGCAAAATTCTTGTGCAGGACCTCCATCGAGAGCATCTCTTCCTTGCAGGGCTTGCACCAGGTGGCCCAGAAATTCAAAAAGACCGCCTTGCCGCGGTAATCCGAGAGGCGGACCGGCTTGTCGTCCAGATCCACAAGCGCAAACTCCGGCGCGATTTTTCCGACCTTGGGCGGCTCGTATTTGGAGCTCTGCAGCCAGACGATGCCGAACACCGCCACCAGCACCGCTACCGCAACAAACGTGACGACCAGCCGGTTGCCCTTCTTGGGCGCTTCCGCCTCCTGCTGCGATTGTCCTGTCATGATGTCGTCGGCCATATCAGATCACTGTAAAGAGCATATGGCAAATGGCTTATAGCCTATAGCCGGAGGCGAAGAGCTAATAGCCTATAGCTTATAGTCAGGCCCATACAGGCTTCCGATCAGCCCGCCGGTCACGATCACCGTGGCGCTCAGGTGCGCCATGTGCGCGCCTACTCTACCCATGATGCCCTTCGTCGCGTAGAGCGTCGCTTCGCCCGGCTCGTTCTTCGCCAGGACCATGTAGCCCTTCTCGGCCAGGTACTGGACGATGCCCTTCGACACCCCTTCCTTGGTGCCGGCCACCGGAATCTCCACCGTCTGCTTCAGATTCTTGATGAAGGGCAGTTGCACGCTCACCTTGTCCTGGTGCATGGAGCGCCAGATGCCGGGGAACCGCTGACGGAAACAGGTCAGCGAGTTGATGCAGAGGAGCGCGAGCAGGCTCGTGAAGTACCAGGTGTGATAGATGTCCGTCCAGCCCAGCCGTATGAACCAGCGGTAGGCCTCCTCGCCGTATTCCTTGATGTAGACGTCGGCCCGCTCGTTCTGTTGGATCACGGTGCCGATCGTGGCGGCCACCGCGATGATCAGGAACATGGACATCGCGAGCTTGATCGAGGAGAAAAACTCGATCAGCTCGGCCTTGACCTCGTTCCAGCCAATCCCAGGGCCGGGGGCCGCCCGTGGAACCGATGGGGGAGCCGACTGCCCGTTCACGGCTTCGGATTTACCGCTCATCAGATACTGCCCTTCCAAGTCTCTGGCAACGCCTCAGGTTCACGCATGCTTGGTTTTGAAACCGGCAGGCACCCACGGCAGGCTCAAAAACCGTCCAAGCCCTTGAAAGCCCTTAGAAAGCCCGTAAAAAGCCCGCAAAAAGATAGAGCATCCTACACGCCGCTTCGAAACACTGTCAAGCCAGCGCCCATGCTCGCTTTCCGGTCAAAAAACACAGATTTCTCATTGACAAATCAGCACTTAGCGGCGAAAATGTCCCTCACAAGCTGCTTCCAGTTGGCATCGAATTCCCGCCGCAGGACAGCACGTTCAACTGATAGCAAGGTATCCAAGGAGACTCCATGGCCCACAAAAATTACCTATTCACGTCCGAATCGGTCACGGAAGGTCATCCGGACAAGATCGCCGATCAGATTTCCGACGGCATCCTGGACGCCATGCTGTCCCAGGATAAGTTCAGCCGGGTCGCCTGCGAGACCGTCCTGACCACCGGCATCGCCTTCGTCGCCGGGGAGATTTCCACCAAGGCGTATGTTGAAATTCCCGACCTGGTCCGCAGCATCATCAAGGACGTGGGCTACACAGACGCGCGCTGGGGCTTCGACTACCATACCTGCTCGATCCTGACCGCGATCCATAACCAGTCATCGGACATCGCCCAGGGCGTGGACTCAGGCGGCGCCGGCGACCAGGGTTTGATGTTCGGCTACGCCACGAACGAGACCGACGAGCTCATGCCCCTGCCGATCGTGCTGGCGCATCGGTTGACCCGCCGGCTGGCGGAAGTGCGGAAGAAAAAAATCCTGCCCTGGGTCCTGCCGGACGGCAAGTCGCAAGTCACCATCGAATACCGCGACGGCAGGCCGGCCCGCGTGGACACCATCGTCGTCTCCACCCAGCACATGGACAACGTGACCAACAAGAAGATCGAGAAGGACATCATCGAGAAGGTCATCAAGCCGGTCATGCCCAAGGGCATCTTCGATCCGGTCAGCGTGAAGTACCATATCAATCCGACCGGCCGGTTCGTCGTCGGCGGGCCGATGGGCGACACGGGCCTCACCGGACGCAAGATCATCGTGGACACCTACGGCGGCGTGGGCAGCCACGGCGGCGGGGCGTTTTCAGGGAAGGACCCCAGCAAGGTGGACCGCTCGGCCTCCTACATGGCCCGCTACATCGCCAAGAACATCGTCGCGGCAGGATTGTCCGACAAGTGCGAGATCCAGCTCGCCTACGCCATCGGCGTGGCCGACCCGGTCTCGATCCTGATCCATACGAAGGATACCGAAAACGTCGAGATTGAACTGATCGACAAGCTCGTCCGCAAACACTTCCCCATGACCCCGCGCGGCATCATCGAATATCTCAAGCTGCGCCGGCCCATCTACCGGGCGACCGCAGCCTACGGGCACTTCGGCCGCAACGAGCCGGGCTTCACCTGGGAAAAGACCGACAAGGCAAAAATCCTGGCCAAGGAAGCAGGCCTTTAAAGAAGGTTGAGGTTCAGGTTCAGGTTAAGGGGGACGGATCAGACTTCCGCCCCCTTTTTACTGCCTCCCCAAACCCTCTCCCCTTGTGGGAGAGGGAAGGGTGAGGGGGCACACTATAAAAGGAGCAAGATGAACTACGACGTGAAAGACATCACCCTGGCCGACCAGGGCAAGCTCAAGATCGAATGGGCCGAGGCCAGCATGCCGGTCCTGCGGTTGATTAAACAGCGCTTCGCCAAACAGCAGCCCCTCAATGGCGTGCGCATCACCGCCTGCCTGCACGTGACGACCGAGACGGCCAATCTTGCAAAAACCCTTAAGGCTGGTGGGGCGGACGTCCGGCTCTGCGCGTCCAATCCCTTGTCCACGCAGGACGACGTGGCCGCCTCGCTGGCCCAGCACGACGGCATCCCCGTCTTCGCCATCAAGGGCGAGGACAACAAAACCTACTACGAGCACATCGAAGCGGCCATCGAGCACAAGCCGCAGATCACCATGGACGACGGCGCCGATGTCGTCTCGGCCCTGCACTCCTCGCATAAATCCCTGCTCAAGCACGTGCTCGGCGGCACGGAGGAGACCACTACCGGCGTCATCCGCCTGCGCAGCATGGCGCAGAAGAAAGTCCTCAAGTTCCCGGTGATCTCGGTCAACGACGCGGACACCAAGCACCTCTTCGACAACCGCTACGGCACGGGCCAGTCCACGCTGGACGGGATTATTCGGGGCACCAACCGACTCGTCTGCGGCTCCACCGTGGTCGTGGCCGGCTACGGCTGGTGCGGGCGCGGCATCGCCATTCGCGCGAAGGGCATGGGCGCGGATGTGATCGTGACGGAAATAGACCCGGTGAAGGCGATCGAAGCGGCGATGGACGGCTACCGCGTCATGCCGATGGAGCAGGCGGCACCGGTCGGTGATTTTTTCATCACCGTGACGGGCAACCTGAAAGTCATCCGCGGGGAACATTTCGCGGCCATGAAAAACGGCGCCATCGTCTGCAACTCGGGACATTTTAACGTTGAAATTGACATCCCCGCGCT
This sequence comes from Nitrospiraceae bacterium, assembly GCA_009692155.1. Classification (GTDB taxonomy): domain Bacteria; phylum Nitrospirota; class Nitrospiria; order Nitrospirales; family Nitrospiraceae; genus 2-02-FULL-62-14. Next base: position 62,228 of record SHZW01000004.1, on the reverse strand, counting down.
GGAGAAGCTGAGCACGAAAAAGCGCCTGGTCCGGGTCGGCGTGGAGGAATTCACGCTGAAGGGCGGGAAGAAGGTAAACTTATTGGGCGAAGGGCGGTTGGTGAATCTGGCCCTGGCCGAAGGGCATCCATCATCGGTGATGGACATGAGCTTTGCGAATCAGGCGCTGTCGGCGGAGTACATCTATAAGAACTATAAGAAGTTGGAGAAGAAGGTGTACCCGGTGCCGGTGGTGATTGATAAGGAGATTGCGAGGCTGAAGCTGGCGGGAATGGGAATGAAGATAGATAAGCTGACCAAAGAGCAAGAGAAATACCTCGCATCATGGGAGATGGGGACCTAAGAACCGGATTCGGGCGTTGTTCCCTCCGCTCCTGCGCCTCCCGGAGTGACCCTTCCGGCCTTTGTCAGGCGGAAGCCTTCGGAAATTCCATCGCAGACTCGGTCAGTTTCCGCTTTCCTTCCTGACAAAGGCTCGGTCGGTCCCCCACTCCTCCGGCAATGTCGCTTCCGGGAATAACGCCCGGCTCCTTCTCAATCAAAAAAAGAGAGAGTGAGGCGTTCCCTCCGGAGCGTAGCTCGAACGGAACGCCTCAACCGCTTCGCTCCACGCGCAAAATCACTTACGATTGAACCGTCTTGATAATGACTCGCCTGCACCAGGCCAATGCCATGACCCTGCATGCGCACTATAGCAGAGCAACGACTCCATTGTGATAGCAGAAAAATGGGCGACCTACTTTTTCGCTGATACCTGACGGCCCGCCGCTCCGCTGCTCCCCCATTCCGAGCTATAAGCCATACGCCATAGGCTCTTCTCAGGCCCGCCCCACCCCCGCGCGTCCGCGATTTTATATGTGTCGCTACTCAGCGTGCCTTATGGTGTTTCTGGCGGGAGAGGAGGGATGAGGGGTTCTAGTTTCGCCACAAGCTCCGGAATGTAGGTGATGACAGTCTTCCACACCAGAGTTGGAACAATATCGCCATATTCATGGGCTAGGACGTTTCGTTGAGCGATAACCTGTCGCCAGGGAATCTCAGGGTGGGCTTGTCTGAACGGCTCTGAAACGCGCCGGGCGGTTTCGCCGAGTATTTCCAGCTTTCGTTCGACCGCTGACTGGACCATGCTGTCCTTAAGGTAGCGATCCAGCGTCAGACCAGCCACATATTTCTGGATGTGCCGCGCCGCTTCCAGCATGTCCCACAGGTAGGCGGGATCACGCCCCTCAGGACGCAAAGATCACCTGTCGCGTGCGGAGAATATCGTAGCGTCGAAAGGGATTATGCAACCCGGATTTCTCGACCAGATCAATTTTTCTTTCGAGCAGGTTGCTGAGCTCCTCCTGCATTCTGACAAAGTCAAACAGTGAGTGCCCGGCATTCGGCTCAAAATCCACCAATACATCCACATCGCTGCCTTGGCGAAAGTCATTGCGCAGCACGGAACCGAAGAGTGCCAGCTCCTTAATCCGATTTCGACGGCAAAAGGAGGCGATCTCTTCTTTGGGGATGCTTACTTTTTCTTGTACTGCCATGATTTACCTGCCCGGAACAATTCACCCATCACGCACGAGGAGATGGTAGCACTGAGCGAATCTAAAGTCACGCTGAGGGCCGGAAGGTGGCAGTGTGCATTCAAGGTCCTAGCGCAACAGTTGATTGAAGGCATGAGCAGGGCTGTGCCAGTTCAAGATTTTCCGGGGCCGATCGTTGAACAGCACCTGCACCCGCTTGATCTCGCGGCGCGAGAGCTGATGGAACCGCGTCCCTTTGGGAAAGAACTGGCGCAACACACCCTTGATGTTCTCGTTCGTGCCCCGCTCCCAAGGACAATGCGGATGGGCAAAGTAGACGCGCATCTTCGTCTGCTTCGTGAACAGGCGGTGCTCGCGCAGGTCGGGCCCGTGGTCGTACGTGAGCGCGCGGCGGAGTTGGGCGGGCAGCGGGCGCACTTCGCGCGCGAAGGCCTGCCGCACGGTGGTCGCGTCCTTTGCCTTCAACGGCACCAGCAGCGTAAATCGTGTGGTCCGCTCGACCAGGGTTCCGAGGGCAGAGGCATTGGCATGGCCGACGAGCAAGTCCCCCTCCCAATGCCCCGGCACCGTGCGATCCGCCACCTCCGCTGGCCGCTCGTCGATACTGATCAGCTCCTGGATGGGCCGAGAGCTGAGCCGCACCTTGCGGGGACGACGAAAGCGGTGCCGGCGGCGGAGATACCGGACCAGTTCCCGCTTGAACGCGCCCCGGGGCAGTACATAGAGATAGGTGTAGAGCGCGTCGTGAGAGATCCGCATGGTCGGTTCGTGAGGATACCGCTGCGGCAACCCGCGCGCAATCTGTTCGGGGGACCAGCGCTGCGCGAGGAGCGTGAAGACCGCCGTGCGCAAGCGGGGCTGGACCGCCAGCGTCCGTGGTTTGCGCGGGTGGTGGGCCTGGCACTGCGCCCGGTGATGGGCCAGCACCGCTCGATAGGTCACGGGCGAGGCGTGCTGACGCGCCAACTCACGCGACAGCGTACTCGGGGCTCGGGTCAACGCCTGGCCGGCAGCCCGCAGGCTCGCCCCCACAGCCAACAGGCGACTCAACTCCTCACGCTCCATCAGACTCAATCGTCGATACCGTTCCATGTGCAACTCCTTGGTTCCTGGATTGACCAGGATACCGGTGTTGCACTAGGACCTTGAGGCCAGACAGGAACCATTTCCGCTGACGCCTGACGGCCCGCCGATGGCGACGGCGATTCGCATTTCCGATTCCCCTCCGAAACCATAAGCCATACGCCATCAGCCATATGCTCTTCTGAGCCCCTCCCCACCCCCGCGCGTCCGATGTGGCTGGAAGTCTGACGCTGTTTACCAGGCTTCGACCGGAAGGTTTTCAATCTCTTTGAAGTGCTGATCTCGTGAAACCACTGTCAGATTGTGCTGTTGAGCCAGAGCGGCAATCCAGATGTCGTTCTCCGGTAACGGCCTGCCTTTCTCCCGCAAGGCCTTCTTGATGCGGCCATAGTGTGCGGCCGTCGCTGCGTCGCAGACGAGGACGGCACTCGTCGCAATCAATTCCTCGATGCGGCGAACGTTTTGATCTGAATGGGCGGACTTGTAGGCCCCGAAATACAGTTCGCCGAGGACGATACTGGGAATGAAGATATGGTCTGTTTTGGAAAGGCGGGCTAAAACGGCTTGGTCACTGGCGAACAGGCCAATAACGATGTTGGTGTCGAGGAGAACGCTACCACTCACCCCGATCTATCCTCTCGCATCCCTCCTCAATAGCCTTGGTCATCGCTTGCAAATCAGCGTGGCCGATAGCGCCCGAGAACTTCAGCAAGTCCTTGCCGGACATCCCTCCGGCAGCAGGCGTCAGACCTTTCACAAAGGCCAGGACTCGCTTCTGCTCTTCTTCGGGCAGCCGAGCCATTTGCTGAATCAGCTCTTCTTGAAGCTTGGGACTCATGGTGGTTTCCCTCTCTCAGTGAGACATTATCGTATCCTTTCCATACTTCGTCAAGCAGCATGAGGGAAAGGAAATGGGAACATTCAGAATTTTGTGAGACGCCCGCCGATGGCGACGGGCGAGTCTATCCGGGGTCAGGCTTTCCTGTCCTTTGGATCGATGATACGGAACCGGACTTCATCCACCAGCGTGTAGGCGGAGGCCCGCTCTCCCTCGAACAACCCGCAGCGGTAGAGGCCCGGCGTCCATCCGGTTTTGGGAGGGGGTAGCATAAAATAGCCGGACAGATCGCTCATGGACAGGACGACCCGGTCCTGTGCCAGGATGCGTTGCTCTCCCGTCGCCTCGGATGTTTCAAGCACACATTGTGCCGAGAGGGTTATCGCATCATACGAGGCCGTCACCAATCCAAACACCAGGTAGATCTCTTTCTGTGCCGTGGGAAAGCTGTCCCCCGGGTGAATGGGAATAAAATCATGCTCACCGGTTGGAAAGTCATCCCGCATGACGTGGTTCGCCGGGATGACAAATCGAAACAAGCTGAAATCGGCGTCCCGGCCCATGAGCGACACCCGCGCATCCAGTGGTTTCTGTGGTTTCAGCCGATCGATGGCCTGCCGGTACCGTTCTTCCTCCGACGGGACTGAGGCGCCGGAGGTATCGCCAGGTGGGCTGCTGTGCGCGGCCTCCGCAGCCTTCATTTTCTCCATCTCGGGAACATGGGGGCGAACCTTGTCCAGCCACAGGGCCAGCTTCTCCTTATCCAACACACGGGTGTCAGGCGGGAGCGCCACGCCCTTGTTGGCCTTTTCAAACTCGACGGCCGAATCATACAGTGTTTGAAAATGAACGTACGCTTCCTCCCACCGTTCCAATTTCACCAGGCATTGGCCCATGCGAAAGACCGTATCCGCATAGTCTTCTTCGTTTGGATCAAGATTGAACATGCGTCCGAGAATGTCCAGCGCCTCCTGGCACCGGTCAAGCTGCATCAAGATCACCCCTAATTGATGGGTGGCCGTGGGATCCCCCGGGTTGAGGATCAGCAGTCGTCGGAAGATCGGCTCGGCCTCCTCATAACGGCCCGCCACGGACAATCTCCATGCGTCGGCGCGAATCATAGCCCATTCCTTACGCTGTGCCGGTGCCACTGCTGCAGGAGGAATGGATTCAAAGCGCCGGCTCTGCGCCATGGATCCGGAGATCATTGACAGGAGATTTTTGGCAGGGAGCTCCAGCGGGGACCCGGGTGGCACCCGTTGCAGCACGTATTGGACTTCCTGCTCCGCGCCCGGATAGTCCAGGAGATCAAATCGCGCCCGGGCCATCCCCAGCCGCCAGCCGAGCAAATCCGGAGCGAGTTCCACGGCCTTCTTGTACGGTTCCAGCGATTCATCGAGGTGATCTAGATTTCGGAGTTCTTGCGCCAACCGCAAATGAACCAGGGGATTCCTGGAATCGACCTGTGCAATGCGTTGCAACTCGGCGAGTGATTCCTCTCCACGTCCCGAGCGAATCAACACACTCCACTTCGCCCATCGGACATCCAGCGCGGCTGGCTGGCTGGCGAGCACCGTCTCATAGGCCGCAACCGCTTCCCGGTGGCGTCGGATTGTCGTGAAAATATCCCCGCGTAATTTGTGCAGCCTGAGCGAGTGGGGATGGTTTTGAATTCCCTGGTCAATGATCTCCAGTGCGTTGCTTGTCGCGCCGCTCTCCCATGCACCTTTCGCGCGTTCGACTGCTTTCTCCTCTGAAAGCACCTGTGAGTCCTCCGCGAACGACAGGGAACCCATCGTCAACGCCGCCACAAGCGGCACACCAAGGAACATTGCGATGGATTGAGCCCTTCGCCGGACGGAGGTGTGTGGGACGTGAACTGGTGAATATCTATTCATGAACATGCCGATGCTCTTCGGCCGGAGCTCACTGATCAGAGTAAAATAATGTGCCGGTGATACACCATCGCGTGTATCGCTCACCATACTATCACCCTTTTATTTGAGAGACACAGCCGCAGAAAAGGATTCGAGAGGGTGAGAAAAGGCACCAGGAATCGTTTCCGCTGAATCCTGACGGTTTATCCTGAGCTTGTCGAAGGGGCCAAAAGGCCTGCCAATGGAGACGGCTCAGGAGGCGACCATGGGCAGCTCGCGGCGACCCTCGGCTTCCTGCTGAATGCGGAGGCGCTCGGAGCGAGATTCCCGGAAGACGTGCTCCAGCATGTCGTCCGTCACCTGGGTGAGGCTGGCGGCCTCATCTTTCAGAACCCCGTGTTCGACGGCGCGGGAAAGCACCTCGGCTTTGGTCGCGCCCTTTCCCTTCCCCAGGAACGGCTTGATGATGAGATAGACGACGTCACGGACGGGCATGTAGCGGAGGAAGCGTCGCAGCAGACGGAACGTCTGCACCGGATAATGCAGCAGCTTGTAGAGAAAGAGTCGCCGCAGCCCGGCCTGCCGCACATCGTTGATCGTTTCTCCCGGCAGACAGGTCGGATCGATCGCGGAACACTTGAAGTACTTGTACCAATCCGTCGTCTCGCTCACCAGCCCGCGCTTCACGTATTCCTGCCACAGGGGCGTTCCCCGATACACGCAGAGCCGGTTGAACCCGAACGTGTCGAGGGGCAGCCGGGAGGCCAGGTCGAAGGTGGCCTCCATGTCCTCCACCGTTTCATCGGGGTTGCCGACGGTGAAAAATCCGTGGACGATCTCGATGCCGGCCCGCTTGGCGTTGCCGACGGCGTGTTCTACTTCTGCCAGCGTCTGTTCCTTTTGCAGCCGATCCAGGATCTTCTGGCTGCCGCTCTCGATCCCGAACATGATGGTCCGGCAATGGGCCTTGGCCATGGCCGGAAACAGGTGCTGGGCCACCGAGTCCACGCGCCCCTCGCAGCCCCACTGGATCGTGATGCCGTTGTCGACCACTCCCTTGCAGATGGCCTCGATGCGTTTGGGCTGCAAGAGGAAATGGTCGTCCACGAAGTAGACCGACCCATAGCCAAGTTCCTGGAGATGCTTGAATTCGTCCGTGACGTGCTGCGGACTCCGGGCCCGCCATTTGCCCTCGTTGAAAATCGGAATGTCGCAGAACACGCAGGGCCAGGGACAGCCGCGCGACGTCTGCATGGTGGTGAACCGCTCCATGGAGAGCACGGCCGGCACATCCAGCGGCATGGATTCGATGAAATCCAGTTCGAGGCTCTCCCGGTCCGGGAACGGCCATTGGTCCAGGTTGCGTTCCATCGTCCGGTTGGCGTTCTGCCTGACCTGTCCGTCCCTGGCCCAGGTCAACCCGGCCACGGGCTCCGGATTGTCCAGGTGCTCGAGCAGGTCCAGGATCAACTGCTCGCCGTCACCGCGGCAGACGAAATCAACCTCGGGGCATTGGAGTTTGACAAGCTGGGCACTGAGGGTCGCAAAGACTCCGCCGAACGCCAGTTTCACCTTCTGATTGGCGGCCCGTATCCGGCGGGCCAGAATCTTGGCGTAGGGATAGCTGGTGGTGCTGAGAAAGCTCAGGCCGACCAGCGCCGGCTGACGCCGGTTGATCGCCTCGATGATGACTTCGTCGGGCGTGTCCGGATTGGCCTGGTCGAACATCACGCATTCGTGCCCCGCCTGCTTGAGCACGGACGAGAGGGACATGATGCCGATGGGAGGAAAGCCCATGACCCGGATGCGCCCGTTCTTGGCGCGCGTCTTCACGGGAAGCGCGTAGAACTGGGGGTCGCGGACATGTACCAGGAACACCAGCATGGGACCTCTCTCTGCGGACCGCCTGGTACTTATCTACGGAAGCAGGAACGAGCAGCCAGTGAAGGATTCTCTTCAGGGTAGGGACAGCTTATCACGGCCCTCTTTCAGGATGAAAGGAAATACGGGAGAAGAAAATTAGGGACACTCATAATTTGGAAGCCGGCCGACGGAGACCGCCATCCAACGCGGTCCCGCGCTCGCGCGGGGCTGATGCTGGGTGCGTATAAGGCGAGAGGCTGCTTTTTCAGGACGCGCGCAGAGGCTTAGGTTGACTCGCCCTCAGACAGAAGGGCCTCCACCTGGGCTTCGTTGCAGGTCAGGCCGTCGCCGGCGCGTTGCGGCGCGCGTGCGCTGCCCCGTTTGCGCACTGGGTCGGATTTCCGGTCGTTGTGCTCATTCGAGAACTTGATCTTGTCTTTCTTCACGGTCTTCGCGTTCCTTCTATTGATACAGAAGCCCACTGCGCCTTCGCATGCTTCAGCATGCTCATGAAGCAGTTTGCAGCGACGCCTTCAACTCCAGAATAACCCTCGCGACCTCTTCCTCCGTCGATCCGAACCGGTCCCCCATCACCTTGATGGCCTGCTTGATCGCTGTCGTCATCTTCGCGATTTGCTCTTCGGTTGTCATTGCGTGTCTCCTTTTTCGCGTTCTCTTGTTTTCGTAAACATACCCACTCCCGAATGAGGCATGGGGACATTCCACTGCTGCAATGGTCGCTCCAGTTCATGGCGCGTTCACTTCGCAACAACAAACCGGTCGGCGGTGAAGGTGGCATGGAGCCGATCCGTGATTTGGCGGCGGTACCCCTCTTGTTGCCTGAGAATGAGGACCAGCCCGCTCTTATCCGTGAGGAGCAGCAGTTCATCCTCAGCCGCGAGTTGCATGGCGGGCTCTCCCGCCACATCGATGCGATACTGCGACCGCCCGTCGGGATTCCGGCCCGGCCCGGTGACGATCTCCGTCAGGCCGTCCACGACACCGTCCTTCCCCTCCGGCCGATGCCGGACCCTGGTGCCGTTTGGAATTCTAATCCAGGGCGCCACTGCCTGTGCCGCTTTTTCGTCCTTCATAATCGTCATGCCTCCATCAGATGTTCATGTTTTTGCGCTTGGCGCCGCCGGCCTTCGCCGGTAATGAACCGGGCGGGCGCGCCCCGTTCCGTCTCGGTTCGAGGTGATGCTTCCGGTTGGCGGTAATGCCTGGGTCGATAACCTCCCCGCACTGCAGGCACTGCCAGCCGGAGAAGCTGTCGGTGGAGCTTCCCGTGTCCAACAACACGGTGCCCACCATCAGGCCACGACAACGCGAGCAGTTCACCCGTCCCCCTCTCGAAGCAATTGCAGTCGGCGGACCACACCCATGCCTACTACGCTGCGGAGCAACTCTGGCGTCAAAGCGGCTGAGACTGGAGAATCGGTCGCGCTGGGAAGAAATCAGGACGCGCGAAGAGATAGGACAGTCAGCGGGGCCTATACGTCATGGGGCAGCATACCACGTCCCCAGGGGCCTGCATTCAACTATTATATAGGAGGGCTTTAATGGGGACTTTTTCGGAATCGCCTGATTCGCAGCCTCAGCCGCCGCCATGCCCAGGGGATGGCCCAGCCTTGTAACGAGGACGAGGGCACAGAAATCCCGTTGCACGGCCCCTTGTATTGACAGGGGGCATGGCATTCCACTGCTTCGTCACGGCTTGATGTACAAGTACCCTTCTTTCTGCAGATCCGCGATGCGCTTCACGGCCACTGGATGGAGCGTCGCAACGAACCCCTTCGCCAACTGATCCAGCGACTTGCCGAACGCCTTCATGGAGACCTGGCACATTTCGGCGTGCACGCCCTTCTCGATGATCGCGTTAAACCGCTTGGTCATCTCCGGATCCATCTTGTCCCGTTCGAAGAGCTCCAGCGCTGGCCCATGGACCACCAACTCGACATCGATGTTCTCCGGGCCGCCCTCTGCATCAATGTGCTTGTTGATGAGCGCCAGGGCATATTTGGCGACTTCGGGGTCCTTCCCATCCACGTGGTAAAGGACTTTGACCTTCTCTTTGGCCTGACCGTCAGCCGCATACACGTCGCCTGCGCCAAACGACCCGAACAGCACAGCGACCACTGCGAGCACGCCGACGAGTGAGAGTTTTTTGAACTGCTCGATGAACATGGGTTCCTCCTTGGATTGTGGTGAACCGATACGATCGTAGATTATCATCTTATGCTGGGGAGGAAACAGGTGCCAGGCACCATTTCCGCTTCCTCCCGTCACAGGTTCAGACCGGCCGATGGCTCCCGCTACCCGGCACGATCCCCCCACACGCCCATGCCGGCTCAATGGATTGACAGAACCATGTCCATCTGACACAGTAGCCGCGTTTCCGACTTCATCCTCCATTATTCTCCGCTTTCATCTTCCGTTTCGTGCGGTACTCTGCCCTGGTTTCCAGCCAAAGGAGGTGCCCTATGCCTGTCGGATGCAAGCGTATCTTGATCGGCCGGATCGGCGCGGTGCTGGGTTTTGCCTGCGGAGTCATCGGCCTCGTTGCCGGCCTGACGGACCATGCGTGGAAGCTCTGGCCGTTCGGATGGTTTACGAGCGGCGCGCTCCTGACGCTGGTTTCGCTGTTCGCGCTCGTGGACGCGGCAATCGCGCAGCACAAGCCCCGGTCCTGACGTTCCAGCACGGAGGAAGACCATGTCACTGATGTGCACACTGCAGGTCTGCAAGGCTCAGTCGGGTATGTGCGGGCACGAAAAGGCGATGCTCGGGATCGCCGTGCTCCTGGCTGCGGGTGCAGGCGCCTACCTGTTCCTCAGCTGACCCTCACCGCTCCTCGTGGAAGCGGCCCATGATGGCGTGGAACAGCTCGTGCCCGCAGACGTCAAAATTCGCCTTGCTGCAGTAGATCGTATTCGTTTTGTAATCGAAGAAGCCCTTCACCGTGTCCGCCATGCTCATCTGGCTGCCGGCAACCGTGAATTTGATGGTCTTGCTCGCCGGCCTGCCGGAGACATACTGCCAGCGCCGCTGCAGGGCCTTGTCGTCAAGAATAATCACCGTCAGGTGCTTGATCTCATAGGTTTCGTAATACAGCGCATCGTCCTTAAACTCCGCGCACCCCGCCAGCGTACCGGCGAGCATCGCCGCGCTCAGTATCATCACGATCCGCATCCCGTACCTCATAGCAATAGCCACAACCTGGGCCATTCTACGTTCCTGCCGGAATCCCCGCAATGGCCGGCGCAGCAAGCCGGTTCACTTGGGCCGTGAATCGTGGTATCTTGACGCCCGGTCGTAGAACCTCCTCAACCAAGGAGACGCGCGCATCATGCTGATGGACGGCAAGAAGGGACTGATCGTCGGGGTCGCCAACAAGCACAGCATCGCCTGGGCGATCGCGGAAGCCACGGCCCGTGAAGGGGCGCAGCTCTTTTTCAACTACCAGGGCGAGCGGCTGAAGGAAAACGTGGATGAGCTGGCCAGGACGGTCCCTGGTTCCAAGACCTTTCCTTGCGATGTCAGTGACGATGTTCAGATTGACGCGCTGCTGAAGCAGGTGGAGAAGGAATTCGGCCGGCTCGATTTTCTCGTCCATTCGGTCGCCTTCGCCCCGCGCGAAGAATTAACCGGCCAGTTCGTCAACACGACGCGGAAGGGCTTCGCGACCGCGCTCGACGTCAGCGCCTATTCGCTGATCGCCGTCACGCGTGCAGCTGCCCCGCTCATGACCGGGGGCGGCTCCGTCGTCACGCTCACCTATCTGGGCAGCGAGCGCGTGGTGCCGCACTACAACGTGATGGGCGTGGCCAAGGCGGCGCTCGAATCCTCCGTCCGCTATCTGGCCCATGACCTGGGCCCCAGGAACATCCGCGTGAATGCGATTTCCGCCGGCCCGATCCGCACCCTGGCCGCGCGCGGCGTGGCTGGCATCAGCAAGATGGTGGACCATCACCGCGAGTTTGCGCCCTTGCGCCATGCGACGGAACAGTCGGAGTGCGGCGATACCGCCCTCTTTCTGCTCAGCTCGCTGGGCCGCGGCATCACCGGAGAAGTCATTTACGTGGATGGCGGATACCACATCTTAGGTTCTCTATTTTCTCCAGAATGAGTCCCGCCTGATGGCCACCACAGCTCTCCCCCATGACCCCGCGCTGGCGCGGATGCTCATCCTGGAGGAGCTGTTCGATCTCTCGCTGTACAAGGCCCTCCGGAATATTTCCAACGATACGGAATCGCAGAAGGTCCTCGATGAACTGATCGTCGTCGAGACACAGCACCTGGCCTTCTGGCAGAAGTTCTTCGATTCCCGCCTCACCGCCATCGACGCAGGCCGCCGGCTGAAGTTGCAGTTCATGGTCCTGGCCTGCCGGCTCTTCGGCACCAGGGGCATTCACCTCGTCCTCGAAGCGATCGAAGTCCACGGCGTGCGAAAGTACCTCACGCTCTGGAACATCTACAAGGATCAGCCGCTTGGAAACGCCCTCAAAGGCATCCTGATGGACGAGTTCAAGCACGAGGACGTGCTGGTTTCGCAATTGACGGAACGGAAAATCAACCCGGAGCGGATCCGGAACATCTTCCTGGGATTGAATGACGGGTTGGTGGAGATTCTGGGCGCCGTGAGCGGCTTCTTCGCTGCGTTCGGCGACGCGATGACGGTGCTGATCGCCGCCTCGACCACCGCCGTGGCCGGCTCGATCTCCATGGCCGCCGGCGCCTACGCCGCGCTGAACTCCGAGAAGGAAGTCAAAACGACGGAGTTTCTGAGGAAACAGTTTTTGGGGGAGCAGACAGACACGCAAATGGAAGACCAGCCCTTCGGATCGGCCGTGGTGGTGGGCTGCAGCTACTTCCTGGGGGCGCTGGTGCCGGTGCTGCCGGTCCTGCTCGGCGCGAAGACGGCGGCCGTATCGCTGCTCACCGCCGGCGCCATGACCATCCTGGCCTCCACTCTGCTCGCGTTTCTCTCCGGCATGGACGTCACGAAGCGGATCGCGCTCAACCTCGTGATCATCACGATCGCCGTCGGCGTGACCTACGCGATCGGCATCCTCGCCAAGCAGCTCTGGGGCGTGTCGGTCTGACAAATCGATTACGAGTGTTCCGGTCGAGGACGCTCAAAAAAACCTTCCGACGAGGCCGCAGGGAGTGAGGGCCCCGAGACGTACTTTTTCAGTACGTTGAGGGGAATGAGCGACCGAGAACAAAGTCGGAGGTTGTTTTTCAGCGTCCTCTATCGCGCCCAGATTTTCTCGGGCGCGTCTTCGAAAGGATAGACAGGCAGCATCCAGCCGAACAACTGAGGAACGAACCGGCCTCCGGCTTTCGCGCAGTCCTTCTCGGTCGCAATCGAGCCCCTCACGCCGAATCGGGTCCAATCGGTCGTCCCTTTGGGCGGGATGCACACATTGACGTGCGCGTGCCACTGCGCCACGCTCAACGGCACGCGTGAATTGAGCTCACGCTCGCTTGCGTCCTTCGGCGCGATATACAGGGCGCCGATCAGCTCGTAGTCCCTCTCGGTTCTCCGATACAGCACTGCGGAAGGCTGCGCGGGGTCGAACGTGAGCGCGACTTTGAAGCCGTTGAGCTTTTTCATGAAGTAGTAGTACGGCTGTGGCACGTTCGGCAGGAACGGCTGGAAGCCCTTATTGAGCGCCACCCGATAGTCTTTGTACTTCTCGATGGCCTGCTTGAGCGTCTGCGCCACCTGCGCCGCCCGCTCTTCATCATCCGGGACGGGCTTCCGGCGAGCCGTCCATTTGACGTGGAGATCGGTTGCTTCCTGCGTGTGCATGGACTCGGCCGCCGCCTGTTGATGCAGCACCTGGATTTCCAGGGTGCGCTCCATCCCCTCATCGGCCGCCATGCCGACGGACGCGCCGATGAGGGCGCCCATCAGAACAACTGTGATGAGGTGGAAGTCTCGTACAAACACTAGGGACTTTGCTTGATGGATGCTAGCGGCCCAGGGCAGCTTTCACGGTCACGCCAATTTCAGCCGGATTCTTGCACACGCGCACGCCGGCCGCTTCGAGGGCCTTCATCTTCTCAGACGCCGTGCCCTTGCCGCCCGAGATGATCGCGCCTGCGTGGCCCATGCGGCGTCCCGGAGGCGCCGTGATGCCGGCGATGAAACTCACGACCGGCTTGCGGATGTTTTTCTTGATGAACTCGGCGGCTTTTTCCTCGGCGTCGCCGCCGATCTCGCCGATCATGACGATGGCCTTGGTCTCCGGGTCCTGCTCGAAAAGCGGGAGCACGTCCACGAAGCTGGTGCCGTTGACCGGATCGCCGCCGATCCCCACACAGGTGGTCTCGCCCAGGCCCAGCGTCGAAAGCTGGTGCACGGCCTCGTAGGTCAAGGTGCCACTGCGTGACACGACGCCCACGACGCCTTTCTTGTGAATGAACCCCGGCATGATGCCGATCTTGGCTTCGTCCACGGTGATGACGCCCGGACAGTTCGGACCGATCAGCCGAACCGGCCGACCGTGCAGCGCGCGCTTCACACGCACCATATCGTTGACGGGAATGCCTTCGGTGATGCAGATGACCAATTTCACGCCGGCATCCGCCGCTTCAAGAATCGCGTCGGCGGCAAAGGGTGGCGGCACGAAGATCAGCGACGTGTCGCACTGGGTCTTTTTGACCGCGTCGCGCACGGTGTTGAACACCGGGATGCCCTCGACCTCCTGCCCGGCTTTCCCAGGCGTGACGCCCGCCACAACCTGCGTGCCGTAGGCCTTGCATTGGGTCGCGTGAAACGAGCCTTCCTTGCCGGTGATACCCTGAACCACGACCCGCGTGTTCTTGTTAACCAGAATGCTCATCAGTGGCCTCCTGCAGCAGCAGCGGGTTTCGATCGCTTTTTCCCGGTCATGCCTACGATTTTTTGGGCTGCTTCCCAGAGATCATCCGCCACCTCCAGCTTGAGACCGGAATCCTTGAGCAACTTGCGGCCATCTTTCGCATTGGTGCCCTGCAGCCGCACGACCAGCGGCACGGTAATCTTCACTTCCTTGGCCGCCTCGATCACGCCGTGCGCGATGCGCTCGCAGCGGACGATGCCGCCGAAGATGTTGATGAAGATGCCCTTCACATTCTTGTCCTTGAGCAGGATGCGGAAACCCGCGGCCACGGTTTCTTTTGTCGCGCCGCCGCCCACGTCCAGGAAGTTGGCCGGCTCGCTGCCCGCCAGCTTGATGACGTCCATCGTCGCCATGGCAAGACCCGCGCCGTTCACCATGCAGCCGATGTTGCCATCCAGCTTGACGTAATTGAGATTGCTCGCCGTCGCTTCAATCTCGAGCGGCTCCTCCTCATTCAAGTCGCGCATGGCCTGGACATCAGGATGTTTGTAGAGGCTGTTGTCGTCGAAAGAGACCTTGCCGTCCAGCGCGATCAGCTTCTTGTCCGTCGTGATGACCAGCGGGTTGATCTCGACCATCGCGGCGTTCTTGTCCATGAACAGCTTGTAGAGATTGCCCAGCATCTGCACGAAGGGATTGATGACCGCCGGTTCGATGGTGTTCAGGCCCAGCGCAAAGGCGACGTTGTGGCCGTTGTAGCTCTGGAACCCGACCGCCGGATCGATCAGCTCCTTGATGATTTTTTCCGGCGTGTGCGCGGCCACTTCTTCGATTTCCATGCCGCCTTCCGTGCTGGCAATGACGACCGGCCAGCCGGTATCGCGATCCACGAGCAGGCTCAGGTACAGCTCCTTGGCAATCCCCGCGCCTTCCTCGATCAGGAGGCGGCGGACCTTGCGGCCCTTTGGCCCCGTCTGGTGCGTGACGAGCGTCTTACCGATCAGTTCCTTGACTAATCCGGGCACGTCGGCCTGGTTCTTGGTGATTTTGACCCCGCCCGCCTTGCCGCGCCCGCCCGCATGGATCTGTGCTTTCACGACGAAGACGGGGCTGTTCAGTTCCCTGGCCCATTTTTCAGCCTGCAGCGGCGTCTTGACCTCTTTTCCCTTCGGCACCGACACGCCGAACTGCGCAAACAACGACTTGGCCTGAAATTCATGAACATTCATTGGAACCTCTAAGAGCTAATGGCTTATGGCGTATAGCTTATGGCTCGAGCTGACAGCTTCCGGCTTCTTGCCATACGCCATCAGCTATAAGCCATATGCTCTTATTCTTTCTTTGCGTATGCCGGAAACAGCATCGGCGAGATGACGTCGGCGGACACGTGGTGCTTTTTGGCTTCGTCCTTGAACTTCTTCACGTGCTCCAATGTCAGTTTGCCTTGCGAACCGGATTTGGCCCGCGCGGCCGCGGCGAGACCCGATCGCTTGCCGTACACCATCAAATCGAGCAGCGAGTTACCCATCAACCGGTTGCGCCCGTGCAGGCCGCCCGACGCTTCGCCGGCGACGAAGAGATTTTTCACGCCGGACTCGCCGTTGACGTCGATCTTCACGCCGCCGTTCTGGTAGTGCAGCGTTGGATAAATCAACACCGGGTCCTTGGCGATGTCGATTCCGAAACGCTCGTACTGGCGCACCATCGCGGGGAAATGCTTGTTCACCGTGCCCTCGCCCTGCTCCGCTTCCAGGAGCGGCGTATCGAGCCACACGCCGATCCGGCCCGACATGGTTCGGATGCCGCGGCCCTCTTCGCACTCACGGATGATCGAGGACGAGACGACGTCACGCGTGTCCAGCTCATTCACGAACCGCTCGCCTTTGGCATTGACGAGATGGCCGCCCTCCGAGCGGATGCCTTCCGTGACCAGCGCGCCGATCAATTGTTCGGGATAGACTGCCCCTGACGGATGGTATTGAAACGTATCAATGTGCATGAGTTTCGCGCCCATGCGGTAGGACATGGCCAGGCCGTCGCCAGTGGCGCCGAAATGGTTGCTGGTCGGAAATCCCTGGATGTGGAGCCGGCCGATGCCGCCCGTGGCCAGAATCACCGTCCTGGCAGCCACGACAAGGAACCGCTTGTTGTCGAGGTCGCGCAGCACCGCACCGGTGCACGTGCCCTTGCCGTCGCTCAGCAGTTCGACTGCGGCGGAAAACTCGAGCAATTGAATCTTCTGGTTCAGCACCTCGTCCTTCAACACCCGCATGATTTCAAGGCCGGTATAGTCCGAGGCCGTGAGCAGCCGCGGCTTGGAGCTGCCGCCGCCCTTCTTCACATGCAGGTTGCCGTCCGCATCCCGGTCGAACAGCACGCCCAGACTCAGCAGCCACTTGGCAATGGAGGGGCCCTCCTCGACCATGACCTTGAGCAGGTCGTGGTCGTTCTTCATGTGGCCGCCCTTGAGGGTGTCGAGGAAATGCGTGACCGGGGAATCCTCGTTCGTGACCGCGATCTGCATGCCGCCCTGCGCCATGACGGTGTTGGAATCGCCGAGCCGCAGCTTGGTGGCCAGGATCACCTGGGCACCCTGCGCATGGGCGTGCAGCGAGGCCGCGCAGCCGGCTCCGCCTCCGCCGACCACCAGCACATCGCAGGTGTACTGCGGAGTCAGGTCCAGGTCCATCGGCACAACGCTGTTGCCTTCGAGCAAGGCAGCCAGTTCGCGGACGGTCTTTTCTCCGGCGTTCGGACCGAACGTGATGGGACGGTAGGCGCTCTCGCGAAAATCGGGATGGTACTTCTTGATCAGCGTGTCGCGCTCGGCCGGCGCGTACTTCGGCAGCGTCTGCTTGCGGCGGGCGTCGCGGGTCTTGTGGACGATTTGCTGTAAGACGTGGATGTCCATGATTACGTCGAAAAGTCGTAAAGTCTTAAAGTCATAAAGTCTGCAGTCAGAGAAACGAACAATGATTGAGGTCCCGACTTGACGACTTGATGACTTTTTGACTTTCAGACTGCATCATTTCAGCTCAGCGCAGACTTTCGCCAGTTCCGGCTCGCTCATCTTCATGACGCGGCTCCACTCGTCCTTGTACTTGCCGTCGGCGATTTCCTTGATGCGATGCTCCAGCCGTTCCGGCTTCTCCGTGAAGTGCGCGCCCTGGGCGCGGCTTGCGTAGAGCGCGACGAGGTTGGGCGCGATGTCCGCGATACAGACCGGCACGCACAGCCCGCACATGACGCAGTCCATGAACATCTCGGACACGCTCTTGAAGTCGCCGAAGACGGCCTTCCAGACGCCCTCGCGCACGTCGATCTTCTGCGGGCAGGCTTCCGTGCAGGCGTTGCAATTGCGGCAGAGCGGCGCTTCCGGATAGAGCGTGAAAAGATCCTGCTTGGGATCCTTTAATTCGGCCATGTTGTAGATGGCCTTGCGCGCCGGGAAGGGCGGCACCATGGTAAACGTCATGCCGTCCTGTACCGCCGTCTGGCAGGCCAGGCAGGTGCGGACCTTGGGATCATCTTTTGTGCGGTAGTAGGTCGCGCAGGCTCCGCAGAATCCTCCCAGGCAGCCGATGCCGCGGATGACTTCCTGCCCCGCGTACCACAGGGCTTTGATAACGGTGACGCCCTCCGGCACGTCGTACTTCTTGCCGGCGATCTCCACCGTGACCATCTTCGGCCGGAGGACTTCCTCCTGATCGATGACGTTTTCTTTGTCGATCTCAGCCATAAATACTGCCTTCAGGAACGCGCAAGAAGCGAGCGAGATATCATACCCCCGCACTCTCCGCTTTTCATACCTTCTTTGGAGCCTTCTCTCAGGCGATCGCGTCCACGATCGCGTTCAGCGTCTGGCTTGGACGCATGGCTTTCGTCGCCTTCGCGTCATCGGGATGATAATACCCGCCGATGTCGACCGGCTTGCCCTGGGCTGCGAGCAGCTCGCCATTAATCTTGGCTTCGCTATCGGCCATCTGCTTGGCGACCTTGGCAAACCTGGCCGCCAGATTTTTGTCCTCGGTCTGCTCGGCCAGCGCCTGCGCCCAGTACAGCGCGAGATAAAAATGGCTCCCGCGATTGTCGATTTCGCCCACCTTGCGGGCCGGCGACTTGTTGCTCTCCAGGAACTTGGCGTTGGCCTTGTCCAGCGTATCCGCCAGGATCTTCGCGGCAGAATTGTTGAAGGTCTTGCTGAGATGCTCCAGGGAGGCGGCCAGCGCCAGGAATTCGCCCAGCGAATCCCAGCGCAGATATCCTTCTTCCTGGAACTGCTGCACGTGTTTGGGCGCCGAGCCGCCGGCCCCGGTTTCGAAGAGGCCGCCGCCGTTCAGCAAAGGGACGATCGAAAGCATCTTCGCGCTGGTCCCGATTTCGAGAATCGGGAACAGGTCCGTGAGATAATCCCGCAACACGTTCCCTGTCACCGAAATCGTGTCCTTCCCCGCTTTCAGCCGTTCCAGCGAGAACCGCGTGGCCTCCGCCGGAGAGATGATCTGGATGTCGAGACCATTCGTGTCGTGCTTGGGGAGATACTGGTTGACCTTCTTGATCAGTTCCGCGTCGTGTGCCCGGGTCTTGTCCAGCCAGAAGATGGAGGGGACTCCCGTGGCTTTCGCGCGATTCACCGCCAGCTTGACCCAATCCTGGATCGGCGCGTCCTTGACCTGGCACATGCGCCAGATGTCGCCTTCCTCGACTTTGTGCTCGAACAGGGCCTTCCCGGACGCATCCACCACGCGCATCGTGCCGTTGCCCGGAACCTTGAAGGTCTTGTCGTGCGATCCGTATTCCTCCGCCGCCTGCGCCATGAGCCCGACATTCGACACGCTCCCCATCGTTTTCGGATCGAAGGCGCCGTGCTGTTTGCAGAATTCGACGACCTCGTGATAGACCGGCGCGTAGCTCGCGTCCGGGATCACGCATTTGGCGTCGTGCGCCTTGCCATCCGGGCCCCACATTTTCCCCGAATCGCGGATGACCGGCGGCATGGAGGCATCGATGATGATGTCGCTGGGGACATGCAGGTTGGTGATCCCCTTGTCGGAATTCACCATCGCCATCGGAGGCCGCTTCTGATACACGGCCTGGATGTCCGCCTCGATGTCCTTGCGCTGATCGTCCGGCAAGGCCTTGATCTTGATGTACAAATCACCAACGCCGTTGTCGGGATCGACACCGAGCTGTTGAAACGTGGCGGCATGCTTCTCGAACACGTCCTTATAATAGACCGACACCGCATGACCGAAGATCTTGGGGTCCGAGACCTTCATCATGGTGGCTTTCATATGGATTGAAAACAGCACGCCCTGTTTCCTGGCGTCCTCGATCTGCTCCTCGATGAATTGGCGCAATGCGCGGCAGCTCATGAAGGTGGCGTCAATGACTTCCCCTGCCTGCAGAGCCACTTTGGGTTTGAGCACCGTGGTCTTGCCGTCCTGGCCGGCAAACTCGATCCGGGCATCGGTCGCCGCGGCGAGCGTCACCGACTTTTCATTCGACCGGAAATCCCCGCCCTTCATATGGGAAACGTGCGTCTTGGAGTCCGACGTCCATGGCCCCATCTTATGCGGATGCTTCCTGGAATAGGCCTTGACCGAGAGCGGCGCCCGGCGATCCGAGTTGCCTTCACGTAACACCGGGTTGACGGCGCTCCCCTTAATCTTGTCGTAGCGCGTCTTGATGTCCTTCTCCTTGTCGTCTTTCGGGTTCTCGGGATATTCGGGAAGCTTGTAACCCTGGCTCTGCAATTCCTTGACGGCCGCCATCAGTTGCGGAATTGACGCGCTGACGTTGGGCAGCTTGATGATGTTGGCTTCCGGCGTCTTGGCGAGCTCCCCCAGTTCGGACAGGGCGTCCGGCTGTTTTTGTTGCGGCGTCAGATACTCGGGAAAGACGGCGAGGATGCGCCCCGCCAGCGAGATATCGCGCAATTCAAACGCCACGCCGGCCGCCTTGGTGAAGGCCGCGACGATGGGGAGAAACGAATAGGTCGCCAGCATCGGCGCTTCGTCGGTTTTCGTGTAGAGAATTTTTGCTGCCTTGGTGGTCATGGATTGTCCTCATTCCGCATCGTATTTAATTCAGCGCATTCAGCGCCGAACCGGCCTTGAACCACGCAAGCTGCGGCTCCGTCATGCTGTGGTTTGTCTGGATGGTGAGCGCTGTACCATCCGCCTTGTGTATAGTGACCTGCACCGGCTTGCCCGGAGCCAAACCATTCAGCCCCGTCACGCTGATGCGGTCCTGCTGCTCGATCTTCTCGTAATCCTTCAGGTCCGCGAAGGTCAACGCCAAGATCCCCTGCTTCTTCAAATTCGTCTCGTGAATGCGCGCAAAGCTCTTCGTAATGACGACTCGGACGTTCAGGAACCGCGGCGACATGGCGGCATGCTCGCGGCTGCTGCCCTCGCCGTAGTTCTCGTCGCCCACGACGATTGAGACGATGCCATTGGCCTTGTACCGGCGCGCGATCGCGGCAATCGTGAGATTGCCTTCGTTCGCCATCACGTCGGTGCCCTTCCCCGGCTCGCTCGCAAACGCGTTGGTCGCGCCGAGGAACATGTTGTCGCTGATCTTGTCCAGGTGGCCGCGGAATTTCAACCAGGGTCCGGCCGGCGAGATATGATCGGTGGTCGTTTTGCCCTTGGTCTTGAGCAGCAGCGGCAATTTTTCCATATCCTTGCCGTCCCATCGCGGGAACGGTTGCAGCAACTGGAGTCGCTCGCTGGTCGGAGGAATGTCCACGGTCAGCTTGGAGCCGTCTTCCGCCGGCGCGATATACCCCTCCTCGCCCTTCGCAAAGCCCTTGGCAGGCAATTCTTCACCCTGCGGCGGCTGGAACTTGAATTCCTTGCCGTCGGCGCCCTTGATCGCCTGATGCACCGGATCGAAATTGAGATCGCCAGACAAGGCGTAGGCCGTGACGATTTCAGGGCTGGCCAAAAACGAGAGTGTCTCATTGACGCCGTCGTTGCGACCGGGGAAGTTCCGGTTGAAGGAGCTGACGATCGACTCGGCCTTGCCCTTCACCGCGTCCGCCCTCTTCCACTGGCCGATGCAGGGACCGCAGGCGTTCGCCAACACCGTCCCACCCATCTGTTCGAAGATTTCCAGGAAACCGTCGCGCTTCATCGTATGGTAGATGCGCTCCGAGCCAGGCGAAATCAGAAAGGGCGTTTTCGCCTTGAGGCCGGCATTCAGGCCCTGTTTGGCGATGTGCGCCGCGCGGCCGATGTCCTCGTAGGACGAATTAGTGCAACTGCCGATCAGGGCCGCTTTCAATTGAACCGGATAGCCCTTCTCCTTCGCCTCCGCCGCCATCTTGGACACGGGCCGCGCCAGATCGGGCGTGTGCGGACCCACGACATACGGCTCGAGCTTGGAGAGATCGATTTCAACAACCTGATCGAAATGTTTTTCCGGCGACTTGTAGACCTCGGGATCGGCCACGAGCAGTTCCTTATGTGCCTGGGCCAGGTTGGCGATGTCCGTCCGGTCCGTGATGTTGAGATAGGCCACCATCTTCTGGTCGAAGGGGAATACCGACGTGGTCGCGCCCAATTCGGCGCCCATGTTCGTGATCGTGCCCTTGCCGGTGGCGCTGATCGTCTCGGCGCCAGGACCGAAGTATTCGACGATCTTGTTCGTGCCGCCCTTCACGGTCAGCAGGCCGCACAGATAGAGAATAACGTCCTTCGACGAGGCCCAGCCGCTCAACTTGCCCTTGAGATGCACGCCGATCAGTTTCGGATGCAACACTTCCCAGGGCAATCCGGCCATGACTTCGCCCGCGTCCGCGCCGCCGACGCCGATCGCCAGCATGCCCAGGCCGCCGCCGTTCGGCGTGTGCGAGTCGGTCCCGATGATCAGTCCGCCTGGAAACGCGTAGTTCTCGAGCACCACCTGGTGGATGATCCCGGCGCCCGGCTTCCAGAATCCGATGCCGTACTTTCTGGCCGAAGACGAGAGGAAGTTATAGACCTCCTTGTTCTCGTCCATGGCGCGCAGCAGATCCTTTTGCGAGCCGACTTCCGCGCGGATCAGATGGTCGCAGTGGATCGTGCTCGGCACCGCCGCCTTCGCCTTGTTGGCCTGCATGAACTGCAGCACGGCCATCTGGGCCGTCGCGTCCTGCATGGCCACCCGGTCGGGCCGCAGCGCCAGCATGGCCTTGCCCCGGTCCCACGTTTGCGTGTCGAAGTTGTCTGCGTGGGCCACGAGAATTTTTTCCGAGAGCGTCAGCGCGCGGCCGAGTTTCTTGCGCGCCTTCTCGTTCACCGCAGGCATCTTCGCGTAGAGTGCCTTCACCATTTCGACTGACATAACATCTCCTCTTCGTTCAACTGCCTCGAGCCACGGGACACGGGCCGCGAGACAGATTCCGCCTCGAGCCTCGCGGCTCGAAGCTCTCGCCTATTTTAAAGGCGGCACTTCTCTTCGTTTCGGTGCCGCGTAGTTGACTAGGAAATCAAACAGGCGGATCAGGCGGCTCTCCTGCCGCTTCTGGTCCACCCAGTGGCCAATCAGGCCGATCGTCCTGGCCAGGATGAAGAACCCGTTCAAACTGTCCACCGGGAAGCCGATGTCCACCAATACGGCAGCCATCGTGCCGTCCACGTTCAGGATCAGGTTGTCCTTCTTCGCCGCCGTCACCTGCTCAACGGAAAGCGCGAAGTCGAGGCAGGGCGTCTTGGTGTTCAAGCTCTTCACGTAGCCGACCAGTTCCTTCACGCGCTTGTCCGGGTTGCGCAGGCTCTTCACGCGATGGCCGATCCCCGGCACCGGTCCATGGTTCTTCTTCATATAGGTCAGGAACTCGTCGACGGACATCTTGTGATCGACGGCATACTTGAAGAACCGGCCGGCATCGGTCACCGCGCCGCCGAACCGCGGCCCGATCATGATCATGCCCGCTGCCACCGCTTGCGAAAGTCCGATGCCGGCGCAGGCCGCAAGGATCGTCGCGTAGGCGCCGCTGACGCAGGGGCCGTGGTCGGCCGACAGCATCAGGATGCGCTTGACGATTTCGGCATCCTGCTTGCTGATGAGCCGTTTGTCCCAGAGCAATCCGATGATGTGGGGAATCTCATAGCCTTTGTTGATCAATTCAGAGGCGGGATAACCGTCGTAGCAGGGCTCGTCGCCGCGGTCGTCGCTGATGGTGGTGCGGATCAACGGCACGACGGTGACTTCGTTGTCCTTCATCGCCTGCTCGACCGACTTGGGCAGCTTGGGGACATCGACCGGGGCCACGTCGGCCACCGGTTTCACCTGCCCGCTCTTGACCAGCTCCTCGTAGGTTTCCTTGATCGCCGGCCCTAATGCTCCGAACGTGGCCGGCACGATCGCGCCGGCTTTCTTGAGCGCGTCCGATTTGGACCGGGCCGAGCCCTCGCCCTTCATGCCTTCCTTCGCGCCGGCATGGCCGAATTTCATGCCCTTCGGCAGGCTCTCCTGGCAGAATCCGGACACGACCGCGAGCAATTTAATCCGTCGCTTCTTGGCGCCGTACCATTCGGCCGCCCGCTCTTCCAGATCGCCGCCCATCTCGCCGACGATGACGACCGCCTTGGTCTGCGGGTCCTGCTCGAACATTTCCAGGTAGCTGACATAGTCCGTGCCTGGATACGCATCGCCGCCGATGCCGATGGCCGTCGTGATGCCGTCGGCGAACTGCGAGCAGATCCAGATGATCTCATTGGAGAGGCCGCCCGATTTCGTGATGACCCCGAACGACCCTTCGCGGTAGAGCTTGCAGGACACGAGGTTGTCGTAGGCGCCGCCGATCACGCCCAGCCGGCAGGAGCCCGAGGAAATGATGCCGATCGATGACGGCCCGTTGAAGACCTTGCCGAGCTTGCGGGCATGGGCGCCGAGCAGCTTGGCGTCCTTTTCGGGCACGCCTTCCGTGATCATGGAGACGACTTTGATGTTAGGATCGTTCAGCGCCTCCATGCCGCCGGCGCTGGCCCGGTCCGCGCCGATATAGACGAGACTGGTGTTGATCTGCGGGTGGTTCTTCGTGGCTTCAGCCACGGTCTTGTAGACCGGAATCATGATTAAACCGCTACCGTAGGCGATCTCGTTGGTCTTGCCCGCGTCGGGCGGATAGACGAAGGCGTCCACATACAGCGATTTCTTGTTGAGGTAGCAGAACTCGGCCATGCGTCGCGCGGCGTTCTGACCGGCCACCCCACCCTGGATCACCACGTGTGTGTCTTTATTCGCGAGAATGCTCATCGGGATCTCCCCTTCTCGAAACTATGAATTTAGAACGATGAACTCAGAACTGGGGATGATTCCGCCGTTCATCGTTCATACTTCATCGTTCAGCGTTATTTTTTCTCAAGCGCCATGTCGACGATGTCCGTCAACGGCGTCTTGCGGTCATAGACATGGATATCGAACCCTTCGTCTTTCAGCTTCCGCATCAGCTCCAGGCCTTCCTTCTCGTTGGGGCCGCCTCGGCGGACCCAGATTTTCACGCCCTTGAGCTTGCCTTCGCCCTTGGCCTTGCGGAATCCGGCGATGATGCCGCCGAATGTTTTCTTCACGTCGGTGAAATTGGCGATCGCGCCGCCGACAATGATGTGCTTGATGTCCGGCAACGAGGCCACTTTCTCGGTAAGAACTTCGACGGCCCAGTCAGGCGGATCGCCGGAATATTCGGCGTAGTTGGCAAGCTGCCCGCCCCGTGCCACGACCGCGTCGGAATAATAGACGCTGGCGCCGCCGCCCGCCGGCAGCATCGCGATGTTGCCGCCCAGAATCTGGATGAACTTGACCGAGCCCTTGATCTTGGAATCCACCGCCATGACGTCGAGTTCGTCCTTGGTGTAGGCACGCCCGAACTCGGCGGCGAAGGCAAAATTCCAATCCGGATGCCGGAACTTGGCATCGCCGTCCAGCAGCGTCACGGCGTCCAGCGCGATCAATTCCCCGTCGCTCTCGCGGACGACAACCGGGTTCACTTCCAGATACTGCGCATCTTCGCTGTCGAAGCACGTGAACATTTTCCCGGCGAACTCCGCCACTTTCTTCACCAGCCCGCCGGAGAATCCCGCCTCCTTCGCCAGCTTCTCCAGCGCGGCTTCGGACGGCTTCTCGCCGACGTCCACCTGTAACTTCTTGACGCGATCCCAGTTCGATTCCACTTCGATTCCGCCGCAATTGGCGACCAGCACCTCGGAGCCATCACGCGTGGACTTGACGGCGACGTAATACTCTTCCTTGTGCGGGACCATCTCGGAGACGATGACTTGCGTGATGGTGATGCTGCCGACCTGACGTCCGAGCATCTCCTTCGCCGCCGCCACCGCGCCCTTCAGATCCAGCCCGACCTTCACGAGGCCCAGCTTGAAGCGGGAACCCATCGCCTCGTGCGCCTTGGCGACCAGCTTGGATTTCTTCATCCACTCGTTGGCCTCGCCGAGCTTCGCCAGCTCGTCTGTCGAAGTCACGACCACATAATTGGGGACCGCAATCCCCCATTTTTTCATCAGCCCCATCCCGGGGCCTTCGAGCACTTTAGCCATTGCTGTCTACCTCTTGATTTTTTGAATGAAATCCGCGGTCGAAAGAGGGGGCAGTGTAGCGGAAATCGAGAGCCGACTCAATCCACCAAACGGACTACTTGTCCTTAACAAAAGGCCTATCGATTCAACCCTTCCGCAATTCTAAGTGACTGAAAACAAAAGAAGAAGTCAAAGTCTAGGCGATTTGACGGGAGCCAGTCAAGAGAGAAAAGTGGCTTACTTTCGCTGGCAGACGGGACAGTAGAACGAGCTGCGCTGATCGGAACCGCGCAGTCGCCTGATGGTGCCGCCACAGCCGGATGGACAGCGTCGCCCCTCTTTGCCATAGACCAGGTGCCGGCGCTTGTAGCGCCCTTCGCTTCCGTCAGGCGCGAAGAAATCCCGCACGCTGGAACCGCCGTCCTTGATGGCCTGCGCCAGCACCTGTTGCATGATGCGGTAGAGCCGCCGCAGCGCCGGTTCGTTCACGCGGTGGGCTTGGCGGGCAGGATGCAGCCGGGCGCGGAACAGAATCTCGTTCGCGTAGATATTGCCGATGCCGGCAATGACTTGTTGGTGCATGAGCAGGGGCTTGAGGCGCCCGCGCCGCGTGCGGACGAGCGCGCAGAATTCCTCCCGCGACACGGTTATCGGATCGCAGCCGAAGCGACGCGACACGAACTGCTCGAGGCCGGGCTTGTCCAGCAAGTAGAGGCGCCCGAAGCGGCGCGGATTCCAGTAACGGAGATCGGAAACCTGCCCGCCATCCAATGTGAGGATGAGATGCGTGTGTTTCTGATAGCGTTCATGCAAGGGTCCGAACAGTAACAGTCCGGTCATGCCCAGCTCGGCAACGAGATAGCGCGTGTCGCCGTCGCGCTCGCAGGCCAGCGCCACGCTTTTTCCATGCCGCTCGACGCCGGTAATGCGCGCGCCGCGGTACCACGGCAGCGAGGACAGTCCCTGCCGGACAATATCCTCACGGCCCAGCCAGCTCTCTTTAATGATGGCGCCGAGGATGCGTTCCCGCAGTTGCTGGGCGACGACTTCCGCTTCAGGCAGCTCAGGCATAGCTCACCGTGACCCGTGATGCGTGACAGGTGACGCGTGATGACGCAATGCGCAGAGCGGGATCATGCTCTAGGCGGATCATTACTTGCAGCCTGCCGCATCTCCAGGACAGATTGAATCGTGGTGTCCAGGTTCGGCAGCGGCATTGCTCCCGGCCGTCGAGCCTTGAGCAACTGTGTAGCTTCACTATATTCCATTCCCTGGACGCAACAGAGATAGGCAATGACCATCGACACGGAGCGGCCCATGCCCGCCCGGCAGCAGACCATGATTTTCTTTTTTAGCGCATGCTGCTCCAGCCAGGCGACCGCCTCATAGACCTGCTGCGGAGTCGCCTGGCCGAATTCAATCAGTGGAATCTTGTTGAAAAGAATACCGTCCGGTGGAGGGATCTCGTGCTCAGCGGCGACAAACAGCACGCCTTCAACAAATGAAGGCGGTTTCCTGGCGTCCTCAAGATTACCGACCAACAACGATTCCGTTACATGATGCATGGGAAACTATTATAGCGAGGTTTCGATTGCCGGCGCGACTGATTTTACCCGCCCCACTAGAGCTGACTCCTGCCTGAATCTAAAACGGGTATCCGCCGTAGCCTCCGCACGGTTGGCGAAGGCGATCGCCGGTTGCGGATTGGAAGAGAGGGGCACTATACTGGCGCAGGGAGTTCCTCATGGCCGGTCCTTCCGTCGAACAAGTTCAAACTCGCCTGAGTGGCGTCCGCTGCGCCATCTGTAAGACCAGCGACTTCTTCATCGATTCACGCAGTGTCACTCCGGACGGCGAATGGAAGGGCGTCTGCAAGAAATGCTTCTACAGCTTTCCGGTCCACGCCGACATGGAGTTCTACCAGCGCACTCAACCGGATATTCCCTATCTGATGAAAACCATCCCCTGCCAGAAATGTGAGAAACCCGGCGTGAGCCTGGATTTCCGGATCATGCTCTCGGTGCGGGAAGCCTACTACTTCGTCACCTGCAAGGCCTGCGGGCACCAGTTCCCGGAGAAATCCACGCTGGAATCATTTGAATGATAGAATAGGGTATACTGAGACCATGAGTGATCCGAAGAAACCCAAGCACTCCCCTGAGCCCGACGCCCCTGCCTGTCCGCCCAAGCCTCGCAAGGAGATTCCACTTGTCTCTGTCCCGAACGACCGCGATATGATCGCAGAGGAAATGGCCGACCTGTTCGACGAAGATAAGGTTACTCACCAGCACGGCGGGACCGAACCCGAAGCGGATTAACTCTCTGGCCGGGCTGACCGTTCCCGCCTGCTCAGACGCTGCGGCTCGACCGCACTAAGCCTCTCATCTGCTCGGCTGCGGAACTCGTTCCTTCCCTAGCTTCGTTTGAAAGGAACTTCAAACAGTCCTCGCCCTCCGCTTCGGCGGACCACATCTGTTCGGCAAGTGCGGTGCCCTCGCCTACGCGATTCACGATCAGGAACGGTCAGCCTGCCGAAATAAAAGTTTCCTCACACCTTTTTCTTACCGCTGTGCGCGCGCAACGAGTCAGCCAGGGAGCCCTTCATGGCGCAACTGTGGCCTCCGCGAGGCCGGACAAGACCTTGTGAAGATTCTCGACGACCGGACACTGTGCGACGCCGTGGCGCTGAGCCATAAACGCAGGATCGTTGAAGCCGAGCCACACTTGAGTTGAAGCGTCCTCCCAAACAAGAGCCTTCATCGGAAGGTCAATACCTACGGACTGGGCGCACTCCATGAACGGTGTCCCGCCTTTCGGGTTGCCGAAGATGAGCACTTCCGTTGGGCGTAGTGTTTTACCCACCTTGGCTGCTCCAGCCGCATGATCAATGCGAGCGAATACAATGAGGCCGCGCTGCTTTGCCAGCTCTTCGAACCGGTTCATCGTATCAGTTGCGCTGCGCGGACTCTTGACGGCGATGAGGCCGTCCGCAGCTGATGCAAGCGAGACAAGCGAAACGAGGAGAGCAGCGAGCAGTGAACACGACAGTTTCATGAGCGGCTCCTTTGACAATTGATTAAGGCAAATCCTAAGCGTTTCTTCAAGGCGGAGCAAGCGGGCTGTGCGTGCCTTTTCCGAGCGGGGACAGGCCCATCAGCGGTCTGTCCCCGCTCGCTCAGACCGGTCTTATCATTTCAACCGACGATTCCTTCCCGATTCTTCCCAGCGTACTCTGCTGACCGTCTTTCGTTTTTCTCACAATCTCGCTGATCCGCACAATCGCCCCCCTGTGCCACCCATCCACCGCCGCATTCGCCTCGGACCGCAGCCTGTCCTGCCTGCCTATTTCGGGCCGCCCTGTCTCATTGCACAGCCAGGTCCGCTTTTCGCCTTTCATTTCCCGTAGCTCGCTGACGACCCGAAAGATATCCGGCCGCCTCGGCACGATCGTCCGGCCGTCCTTGCGCAGGATCACATAGGAAAACTTCAGCGCGTCTTTGATAAACCCGACAACCTGATCGATCTCCGATACGATTGCTGGCGGCGTCCAGGGTCGCTCCTCATGGCACCAATCGCCTTCTTTGATAAGCGCAGGGCACGGCGCATCATGCAGGCAGGGGCTATAGACCGTGCAGGCCTGCTTCGCCAAGAGGGCATCCCGGACCTGGTGCAGGCTCCGGGACGTGTCACGTAGTGCCGGCTCCATGATCATCAACGATCCCTGCGGCGCCAGCAGGCTGAGCAGACCCGCTGCCAGCGCGGTCCGGCGCTCGATCGCATCCTTCATTCCATTCCCGACTTCGCTCAATACATTCGCGGCAATAATGATATCGAACCCGCCGGACCGCTGCTCACGCAGCTCATCCAGCCACCGCCCCTTCGCCACATCCGCACGGAGCGGAGCCAGGGTCGCGTCGGCAATTCCTGCCGCGCGCGTATAGACCATCCAGAATTGCTCCGCCTCGCGTAGTGCGTGCGCGGACTGATCCAGCACGACGGCGTCCACCGCCCTTGGCCTGGCTCCCGGCTGCTGCTGCAGCCAATCCAGCATTCCCAGCGCCGCCGTGCCCGGTCCGCTCCCGACATCCAGCACCGTCACCGGCCGTTCGCCTGGCTCCAGAGCCGGCAATTCGTCCATGAGCGCCTGCACCTTGGCCAGATTGACGGGAAGAAAATAGGCCAGATAGCCGGCGCGAAGCGATGCCTCGTCCAGGTAGCTGCGCTGTCGTCCGGCTCGATCTTTTGTAAACAGGCGTGAGAGTTCCGTCACGCTCTGGCAGAGCATCTGGTAGCGGACCGGATCGCGCTCGGGCAGACCTTCAAGGCCGAGCCAATCCGTGAGCGTGCGCTGCAGCATGGGAGACAGCATCCGGTTCATGTCCGTTTGACCCTCAGAAAGATCCTCGTGTATGCTCGATACAACAGGCGATAGGCAAGGGGCTATAGGCTATAGGGAAGAGCCGTGCTCCAACCCATTGCCGCTGACCCATTGCCCATAGCCTATTGCCAGGGAGTTACCTATGACTGACGCGATCATGCAAACGTATACAGCCGTCGAGCAGGCAATGGAAGAGTTTAACAAAGCGCTCCTCGCCCATTTGGATGTCTTGCGGGAATCCGAGAAAGAAGACCCGGATAAAGTCGTCCGCCTCGCCCAGGGCACCAAGGCCATGCGGGACAGTAGCGGGATCTATCTCTCCTACGCCAAGTTCATCGCGTACGGGATGCCTGAAAATGAAGAGACGATCGATGACGACCTGCAAGGCTAGCTGGTTTGTCTAGTTTGCCTGGTTCACTTGGTTTGTTTGGGTAACCAGAAAAACCCGACAAACCAGATAAACCCTGAAACAAAAAAGCCTGTCCGGAATTCCGGACAGGCTCTTTGTTTTTCAACGCTCTGCGCGCTTAGATGCTGCGCATGAAGTGCGCCATCGCCGCCGGATCGTCGACGCCCATAATGGCCGACAACGGCACGTTGGTCGACTTCTTGCCGGTCAACCCGGACTCCACTTCGTCCAGGATCAGCTCCACCGGCATGGACTGCCCGCCATAGACGTGCGGTCCCGCGATGATCTTGGCCTTGGAATGGCCGTAGATCGCCGTCGCCACTTCCTTCGCCAGCCAGCCGACGTAATTGAACTCGGGTACCACGATCAGCTTTACATCCTTGCAGAGTTCGCGCAGCTCCTTCGTGGGAAACGGGCGCAACGACCGGACCTTGACCAAGCCAACTTTGATGCCTTTCTCCTTACACAGCCGCGCCGCTTCGCGGGACTGGGCCGCGGCGCTGCCGGACGCGACAATGACGACGTCCGCCTTGTCCATGTTCTCCGCGGTGCACAGCCCGCCCATGTACTTCGTGATGTACTTGCGGGAACGCTCGACCGCCGCCCACACTTCCTGCTGCCACACGGCGTGGATGTTGTAGGCCATGAAGTTCGACTTCTGCACCGGGGCGTCTCGCGACAACCGCGCCGGCGGGTTTTCCGCGTCCAGTACCGGCACCGCACCACGCCACGCTTCCCGTGGCGGCAGCTTCATGCTCTTATCCTGCATGCGCACGTATCCGCGGGCATGGGTGACGAAGAACCCGTCACAGCAGACCCCGACCGGCAGCGTCACATCGTTCATCTCGCTGATGATGAACCCGGCCATGATAAAATCGAACATGTCCTGCTGATTCTCCGCGTGAAAGACGATCATCCCGCAGTTCAGCAGGTAGGCAATTTCAATGTTGTCCGGCTGGATGGCGAGCGGTGCATTGACGACCCGGCACGTAAACATCGCCACCGCCGGCAGCCGATGGCCGGGCCAGGATGCGATCCCTTCGAGGCCGCGCAGCGTGCCCGGCCCGGCTGTTGCCGTAAAGCACCGGACGCCCGCCCGCGAGCCGCCTGCGATCGCCGCCATGACGCCGACTTCCTCCTCGCCCCGGTAATATTCCTTGACGTAGCCTTCGCCGTACAGCACGCCAACGAGCTGCATGGTTTCGCTCTGCGGCGTAATGGGATAGGCGATCGCCATATCAACGTTCGACCGGCGGATGGCTTCCTTGGCCGCTTCACTGCCCGTGATGAACTCCTTGGTCCGCGGCGCCTCCTGGAGCAGGTACTCGAGCGTGACCACGCGCTGCTTTTTGGCATCCTCATGCGGATCTTTTTTGACGTCCGCCTTGGGGACCGCGACGCTGGTGATCGGATCGCCCTGCGGGTTTGTCTTTTGCTCCGGTTCCATGCTGGTGACCGGATCGCCTTGCGGATTTGTTTTGGTTTCGCTCATCGTGTCACCTCACCTTAACTTACGCTTCACTCTTCATGTGCTCGGCCTTGTGGCCGAACGCCGCCGCACCGGCCGTGCCACCGCCCGGCATGAACGTCATCGGATTCGTGTGGGTCTTGCCGTCATGCACCTTCGACTGCGTGCCGGTGAACCGCACGTTCTCGCCGCTGTCTGACAGCTTGATCTTCATTTCCTCGCGCACCCGTTTGAACACTTGCGCGATACGCCGAAGCTTGGCGGCGTCGCAATCGCGGACCGTCAACATCGCATCCTCGTGCCCCTGCTCGGCGCAGAGCGCAGCCGTGCAGCAGTTCGTCCCCGCGCGAATCATCTTGAGGGTCAAATTCGCGTAATGGCAGTGCACGCCAATGAAGATACAGGCTTCGATCTTGTTGCCCCAGATGGTCAGATTCGGATGGTTGGGGTTGATGACTTCTTCGGGATCGATCTTGGGATACTTCGGCCGGTAGTCCGGCATGGGGATGATCAGCACTTCGGGAATCTGCGAGGCGATCTCCAGCACCGCCTTGGCCTTCTCGGCCGCATGCTCATTCCAGTTCCAGAGCACGAGCGGGCCCGGGAAGATCGTCGCGTTAGGGCTCGTCAGCATTTTCCGCGCAACCTCTTCCATGACTTTCTCTTCGTTCGGCTCGAGGATGCCGTAGAAGAGTCCCTGGCCGGGATCCGGCAACATGACGCCGAGTTGGGCCGCGGATGGCGGATGGAACCCGGCCGGCCCCGGAACGATAATGCGCTCTTGTTCCTGCGACGTCTTGGCGCCCATGAACTACCCGACCACCGGGGCGGCCAGCGCCACCGTCGTGCTCTTCTCGCCATAGATGATGTTATCCGTCAGCGCCGCGTTGGGAAGCTGGTCGATCATGATCATCTTGATCGCATTGTTCTTGGCCATGTTGTCACAGACCCAGACGCACTGCGCACAGCCCTTGCACCGGTCCACCGCCACGTAGGCCGAGCCGTACTTGAAGCCCTTGTCCTTGCCCATCTCGTCGCTGTACAGGATCGTGTTGGCTTCCGGACAATACTGCGTGCAGAGTTTGCAGCTCTTCGCCGCGCAAATCTCAACGTTGATATCCGCTACAAGATACATGGATGCCTCTTTTCCCCCTGGTTACGCTTTCGCGACAGCGTCGGTTTCTGCCTTTTTCGCCGCCTTGCTGATTTCGTCCCAGCCGTGCTCAGCCGCGTAGTCCCAGCCGGCTTTGATGACGGCCATATTCTTATCAATCAATTCCTGCTTCTTTTTGAATTTCCGCTCCACGACGCTGTCAAGTGCCGCCGTACCGCCGGACACCACGAACCCCTTGCCAAGAAACCGGTCCTTCACCGCCTGGCCCAGCGCATCGAGCGTCGCCAGACCGGTGATGCATCCGATGGCCCCCATCAGCGCCATGTTCGTGCACAGGTCCATGCCCGCCACTTCCAGGGACAGTTTCGTCGCCGGCAGGTAATAGAGCTTCACGCGCCGCTCCTCCAGCTCGCGGGCCTGGAGCGGGTGCAGCTTCATGGGCCCGTCGTTGTTGATCAGCGCGACCCCATCCTCCTTCAACCCGAAGTAGAACGGCATCGTGTAGGACTTGCCGTGCGTGATGACCTGCGGGTGGAAGATGATGATGATGTGAGGGAAGGTGATTTCGCCGATCTCGTAAATCGCCTCGTCCGACACGCGCACGTAGCTTTCGACCGGCGCCATCCGCTTTTCAGACCCGTAGAACGGGACGATGGTGCTTTCGCCGCCCGCGTTGATGACGGCCGTGCTGAGAATGTGCGACCCGGTGACGACACCCTGTCCGCCCACGCCCGCCATGCGAATGTTAAAGCGCTTTGCCATGGGTTCCCCCCTTGAGAGGTCCTTCGGTTACGGTGCTCAGGCCTTGTCCGCAAGCGCCGCAACGGCCGCCGCCGGCTTGGGGAGATACTCCTTGTAGCCGTAGCGTTCCGCCAGGTATTCCTTCGCTTCGTCGGAGATGTACTCGGAGAACGCGTACCGGTCGTTTTCGACGGTTTTGGCGTCTTCCATGACCTTGTCGGTGGGAATCGCGTACTCAATGTTGCAGGACGTGTAGGCCTGGATGTAGCTGGAGCCGACTTCACGGGCGACCAGCACCGCTTTCTTGATGACGCTCTCCACACGCCGCGGATTGTTCGGCACGACGGTGGCGACATAGGCGCAGCCCGCCAGCTTGGCCAGGCCGACCATGTCCATCTTGTCGAACTTCTTGCCGAGCGGGGCCATCTTCAACACCGCCCCGCGGCTGGTCATGCCGCTCTCCTGCCCGCCAGTGTTCCCGTACACTTCGTTATCGAGCATGATCGTCGTGAACCGCTCGTGGCGAAACCAGGAATGGACCACCTGCTGGAAGCCGATATCGGCCGTGCCGCCGTCGCCCGCCATCACGACCACGTCCTTGGGCTTGTCGCCGAAGCGGAGCCGCAGGCCGCGGGACAGGCCGCTCGCCACGCCGTTCTGGTCTCCGTAGTTGCCATACACGAACGGGATCGCCGCCTGGGAAATCGCCAGACGTCCGCAGCCTGCGGTGCCGACGGTGATGGTATCTTCGGGATTTGGGAATGCGATCACGGCGAGACGGATGAACAGGGTCATGGCGCAACCGGCGCACATGGGATGCTCTTCCATGACTTCCTTGAAACTCCCCATCTGCGAGACGGTCGTCTTCTTACCGAAGGGACCATGGTCAACCATGTCCCGATATTCCTTGGGCATGAACTTTTCAAAACCAGGGGTGAATTTGACGTAATCGAGACTCATTGGCGGCCTCCTACCAAGCGTTGCCTGGCTTATAAGATTCTACGTTGTCGCACATCTGAGAACTTGCAGAAATTGCTGATTCTTCTACCGTTTTCGAGCATACTCAAGAGCGAAGTTTAACAAACTGCTCGAAATCATGTCAACTCCAAAGGTCGGGTAAGAGCTAAAAGGGCTGAAGGTCCTCCCACTCATTCCTAGCGTGCGGATCGTATAACGTCCCGGATATCAATGCAACTTAACAGAAGGCCCACCCCCGGTAAAAGAAGGCCTAGCAGGGCCTTCCCAACTAGGGCCATTGGCCCTAACCCCTTCTCAGCCTTACCTTGCGGTTTCGCCGGCTATTTTCTATAATGGCGAAACTTTTGGACAATTCGCCGTCGTGAAAGGCAGATTTTCATGGCTCGCACGCTCAGCGCAAAGCCGCTCACGATCGAATCGCTCGATCGCATCAAACGCATGGCCGCCGAGCTGGCCCGCACGGCACGCAAGCGGTACCGGCATTGCCGGTATGCCGATCTCCGCATCGAAATCGAGGAAATCAAATCCGCCCACGCCGAGAACGGCGCCGGCAAGTCCGCGCAGGACGATTATACGTTCGGGTTCGGCATCCGCGTGCTCGCCGGCCATCCCTTGTCGGCTCCCGGTTACTACGGCCACCGCCTGGGCAACGCCGATTTCTCCCGCTTAGCCACGATCCTGCGAAACGGATTCCGGCACGCGTACGACCGGGCCATCGCCAACGCCCGGCACAAGGACCAGGCGCGTACCCGGTTCAAGGGGCTGGGGGACAGCCTCGCCGGCTTGTCGTTGGCGCCGATCGAAACCCATCAGGACACGATTAAAGCGGAATACGCCGTTGACCCGCGCTCCGTGCCGCTCGCGGAAATCTCCCGCTATACGTCCGAGGTCTCCCGCGCCGTGATGGGACTGGGATCGCGGATTCGCTTTAACACAATCGCCACGTCCACCGGCCTGTCCCGTGAACTCTTCGTCAGCTCGGAGGGCACCGTCATCGACCAAACGTTCGCCAACACGCTGGGCTGGTGCTCGGTGGTGGCTGAAAACGACAAGGCCGATCAATCGCTGACCGATTACATCGGCCACCAGCGCGGCTGGGAAACGGTGACGGAAGGCACCCGGAGCGACTCCATCCGCCATCTCGATCTCCTCACCTTCGCGACCAGCCTGGGCCGGGATTGCCTGCAATTGATCGACGCGCCCGCGTTACGCGCAACCGACAAGGAGGTCACGGTCGTCACGGATCCGCATTACAACGTGCTCAAATCGCATGAAATCCTCGGCCACCCGACCGAGCTGGACCGCGCGCTCAAGATGGAAACAGGTTACGCAGGCCGCAGCTGGCTGCTCCGCACCCTCACCGATCACCAGATCGGCAAACAGATCGCGTCGCCGCTCGTGACCGCCTATTCGGACCCCGCCCTGCCGGGGCTCGGCCATTACGCCTACGACCACGAAGGCACACCGGCCAGTAAAGTCGTGCACATCGACAAGGGCATCTTCAAGGGCTTCATGAACAGCCGGCAGACCGCGGCGATCCTGGGCGTGGAACCCAACGGTTCCTTCAAGGCGACGGAGGCCTCGCTGGTTCCGCTCATCCGCATGTCGAACACCGTGTTCGACGCCGGCTCTCACGATCCGGAGCAGATCATCGCCGACGTGGATCACGGGTATTATCTGGTCGGCCATCGCACGCCGTCGATCGCGGAATCCCGTGAGAACTTCAGCATCTCCGCGCAGAAAGTCTACGAAATCCGCAACGGCCAGCTCGGCCAGTTGTATCGGGACGGCGGGATGACCGCCGACACCAGGGACTATCTCACCAAAGTCGATGCGGTCGGGAAAGACTTTCGCCTTGGTCCCATCCCCAATTGCGGCAAGGGTCAGCCGATGCAGATTAAGCGGTTAGGAAATGGTGCGCCGACAATGAGAAGCCGGGCCCGGCTCACAGGAAGTTGATCCCATGCTCTCGCTGACAGAACTCAAATCCACCGTGCAGCGCGCACTCCGGCTGATCGCCCGCACGAAAGACGTGCGGGAGGCCGAGGTCTACGCCTCCAGCACCGGACAACTCATTTGCCGGCTCAATTACACGTCGCAGATTCCCTGTAACGGCGTCGAGGAGCCCAAGTCCTCGGAGCATTTCGGCGTCAGCGTCCGGGCCGTGTTCAACGGAACCGGCAAGCCCCGCATCGGACTCGGCAGCGAAGCCCGGGATCTGTCGCTGAAGGGCATCCAGCGCGCCATCGAGAAGGCCCGGGCCAATGCCGTGCCGGACCCCGATTTCGTCTCGCTGCCCTCGCCCGATCCCATCGCCGCCGGGAAGAAAATTCAGGCCTACCACGATCGCCGCATCATGGAGATTACCGACTCGGCGTTGGTGGATACCGGCTGGCAGGTCGTGAACGAAGCCCTGAAAACGTTTGCGTCGTCCGACGCGCTGGCGAAGCTGGCCGGCTCGAAGGAGAAACTGGCGGCGCTCGGGCTGATCGTCGGCGGCGATGTCAGTCTCGTCCGGCAACGCATGGCGCTCGCGTCGACCCTCGCGCCCAAGGTTCGCACTGACGAATCGACCTTCGTCACCTCGTCGATCACGGCCATGGTCGAGCGCAAGCAGGCGAAGGGCAGCGGCTACGCCACCGCCACGCACCTAGCTCAATTCAAAGGCGAAACCGGCAGCCTGGCCGCCGCCAGCGCCATCCAGTCGACCGGCGGGCAGCGGCTTGCCAGTGGCAGCTACCCCGTCGTGCTTGGCCCGCAACCGGTCGCCGACCTCATGACCAACGTCATCCTCCCCAGTTTGAGCGCCGATGCATTTTTCAGCAGCCGATCGGCTTTTTTGGGCGAGCTCGGGCGCCCGGTCGCCGCAAGCCTCCTGAGCATCTACGACCACGGCGCTGCAAAGGGCCTTGTCGGCACACGGGCCTTCACCTGCGAAGGATTTCCGACCGGCCGCACGGACCTCATCAAGCGGGGCATGCTGGAAGGACTGCTCTCGAACCATTACGAAACCGAGCGCCTCACGCGCGACCCCCAGGCGCGGCAGAAACTCGGGATCAGTCCCAGGGATCATCCGGAAACGCTGACGCCGCGCAACGGGTTCCGTCTTTCCAGTCGAGGCGGCCGGCAGTTCGACGTGCCCCCGTCCATCGCCGCCACGAACGTCTGCATCGAAGGCGCCGATCCGCACACGACCGACAGCCTGCTGCGCCTCGTCGGGGACGGCGTCTACATCGGCCGCATCTGGTACACCTACCCGATGAATGGCCTGCGCGCCGGCGATTTTACGTGCACGGTCGTGGGCGATTCCTATCTGATCCGGAACGGCAAGCTTGCCGCGCCGCTGCAGCCCAATACGATCCGCATCACCGGCAACATCAAGTCCCTGCTTCGTCACGTCGCCGGAGTCACGAAACGCGCCACCCCGCTCATCGGCTGGGGCGCCGACGAGGTGATCTACGCCCCCGAGATCGCCGTCCGCGAGCTGCAGCTCACGGAAATTGCTCAATTCATGGAAGCGGTATAAACTGAGCCAGGAATATTCATGAATACCTACTGCGGCAACCGATTCTCTCGACCGGCGCGGCTGTTCTCGCTCGGTCTCCTCGACGTACTGCACGAGTACGTCTGCGTCGCCCTCGCTTGCGAGCAGCCACGGCGGCCTTCGGTCTCCGTTGCCTCGCGACGGCATTCCTGAATAATCCTGGCTTACCCATGCCATTACGCGTACTCATACCGGGCGAGGAAAACGGGGCGAACCATGCCGGCGGCGTGCACAACCGCCCGCCGGTTCCCGACGGCTCCGCCAAAGCCGAGTGCCCCAAGTTTATGAGCCACGGCCCCTGCGGCGGCGTGCGGAAAGGCGGCTTCTGCGAGGTCTACCCGGAGATGATGTGCCCCTGGGTGACGCTCTACTTCGAGCTGGAAAAAATCGGGCAAGTGGAGTGGATGAAAAAGGTTTAGCGAAGACGCTCGTTTCTTTGGTTTGTTTTGTTTGTCTGGTTTATCTCGTTTAACCAAACAAACCAGATAAACAAGACAAACCCGAGCGATCAAAGACGTGAAGGATGAAGAATGAAGCGTAAGGGAAAGAAAGGCGGATCAGCAACACACACGGGCTACTCTGAGCGCCATGCAAAAAGCGGCATTTCCGCGAAACTGCCGGGCATCGAGACGTTTCCCAATCAGTATAAGGGCTACGAAATTACCATCGAGATCCCGGAGTACACCGCCATCTGCCCCAAGACCGGACTCCCCGACTTCGGGACGATCCGGTTGCGCTATATGCCGGACAAGGCCTGCCTGGAATTGAAGTCCCTGAAGATGTACATCCACGCCTACCGGAACCTCGGCATCTTTTACGAGAATGCCGTGAATCGCATCCTGCAGGACGTCGCCGCCTCCTGCCGTCCCGTCTGGGCCGTCGTGACCGGAGAATTCACCGCCCGCGGAGGGCTCTCCTCCGCGATCGAAACGAAGTATCCGTGAGACGGCCATGAAGGGACTGCTCATCGTCGTCCTCATCTTAGGGTCCTACTGGTGGTTCTGGGGAATAACCGACGGGGCCGTGAAGGTGATCGAGGCCCAGCTGCAGGCCCTTGAGAAACGGGAGTTCGCCGCAGCCTACGATCATCTCGCGACAAAGACCAAGGCCGCCATGTCGCCAGAAAATTTTCAGGAGCGTGTCGAAAAGAACGCCGTCGTCATGGGCCGTGCCAAGAGCCAATTCTGGTCCCGATCGATCGAGGACGACGTCGCGACCATCTCCGGCACCATTGAGTCCCTCGACACCAAGCAAATCAAGGCCCACTATGTCCTCATCAAGGAAAACGACCGCTGGGTCATTCAAAGCTTCTCCTTCCAATGATTCCTCCCGTCGTTGAACGGGTTCCAAACAAAAAAAGGGGGGCGGCAATCCATGCCGCCCCTCTTTGTCTTCCCCGAATAAGCTAGAACGCCAGGTCGTCCGGCGGCGTCTTCAGTAGCGCCGCGAACCGGGACTTATCAACCGCCCTTTCGAACGCTTCTTCCGGACTAATCCACTTTTTGGTAAGCAACTCCAGAATCGCGTCATCCAGGGTCTGCATCCCGAGTTTCTTGCCCGTCTGCATGGCCGACGGAATCTGGAAGATTTTCCCGTCGCGGATCAGGTTGCCGATGGCATTATTGCAGACCAGGATTTCCAGCGCCGCGCACCGCCCCTTGACATCCGCACGCTTGAACAGATTCTGCGCGATGATCACACGCAGACTGGTCGACAGCGTATTGCGAATCTGCGGCTATTCCTCGGCTGGAAACACCTCGATGATGCGATCGATGGTTTTCGGCGCGTTGATCGTATGGAGCGTGCCGAACACCAGGTGGCCGGTCGCCGCCGCTTCGACCGCGAGGCGAATGGTTTCAGGTCCCGCATCTCACCGACCAGGATGATGTCGGGATCCTCCCGGAGCGCGCCGCGAAGCGCCGACCCGAATGACTTCGTATGCAGCCCCACCTCACGGTGGTTGACGACGCAGCCCTGGCTTTGGTGCACGAATTCGATCGGATCCTCGACGGTGATGATATGGTCCTTGCGGTTCTTGTTGGCGTGATCGATGATGCCGGCCAGCGTCGTGGACTTGCCGCTGCCGGTCGGCCCTGTGACCAGGACCAATCCCTTCTTCAGCATGGCGGATTTGAGCAGAATCGGCGGCAGCCCGAGCTGCTCCGCCGTCAATACCTTGGTGGGAATCTGCCGGAAGACCGCCGCGCAGCCGTATTTTTGATTGAAAAAATTGCACCGGAACCTCGCCAGGCCCGCGATCTCGTAGCCGAAATCCACGTCGCCGGTCTCTTCGAACTGCTTGATCTTTGACTCGGGGGCGATTTCATAGAGCATCGCGCGAAGCGTCTCGTGCTCCAGCACCGGTTCGGCCTCGATTCGTTCCATCTCGCCCCGGACACGGAGGACCGGCTTCTGCCCTGATGGCAGGTGGAGATCCGACGCTCCATGATCGAACATGATCTTAAACAGCGCATCAATCTTGGCCATGACAGGTCCTCCGTACTATCGAATTCGTCCGAAACGAGGCGCAACGGTACCACAAACCAACACGCGGGTAAATATGCCCGAAGATGTAATGGAACTCGGAGACGTGATCGTACGAAATGCGCGCTGAAGGCTATTTCGGCAGTCGGCTAGTGATAACTCTCGGCATCAGTCGGATACTTCCCCTGCTCGACTTCTTCTTTATACCGGCGGAGCGCCTGGAGTGCGTCGGCTTTGAGATGCGCGTAGGGCTTGAGGAATTTCGGCGCGATGTCGTCGAACAGGCCCAGCAGATCGTAGAGCACCAGCACCTGCCCGTCGCAGTGCGCGCCGGCGCCGATGCCGATTGTGGGAATCGCGAGCGACTCGGTCACGGTTTTAGCCAGCGTGGCCGGGATCGCCTCCAGTACCAGGGCAAAGGCCCCGGCTGCTTCTAATGCCTTGGCGTCGGCCAGCAGCGCATCAGCCTGCTCCGGCTGCTTCCCCTGCACCTTGTAGCCGCCGTATTGATGCACGGATTGTGGCGTCATGCCGAGGTGCCCCACGACCGGAATGCCGAATCGGGTCATCGCCTGCACCCGATCCACGACCGCGGCGCCGCCTTCGAGCTTCACCGCCGCCGCACCGGCCTGCAGCAATCGTCCGGCGTTACGCACCGCCTCTTCCACGCTCACTTGATAGGAAAGAAACGGCATATCCGCAATTACCAGCGCCCGCTGTGCCGCTCCGGCCACCAGCCTGGTGTGATAGAGCATGTCCTCCATCGTGACCGACAGCGTGTCCGGTTTCCCCTGCACGACGACACCGAGCGAATCACCGACAAGAATGGTCTCGATGCCGGCCTGCTCCGCAATCTTCGTGAACAGGGCGTCGTAGGCCGTCACAAGGATGAGCTTCTTCCCCTCGCGCTTATACTGTTGGAATGCGGGAACCGTCATCCGTGCCATGAGGAAAATCCTACCATAGAGAACCGCGAAGCGTGAACTGGAAGCCGATTTAGCCCAGCTGGGATTTGGTGAGAACCTCGGGAAGCCGATCGATCGCTTTGAGAACCATCAGATGCACGCCATCACAGTGCGAACGGACGGCCTTGATCGTTCGCACCGCAATGTCAATTCCGACCTCCTGCTCGCGTGTGGGGCCGGCGGCCCGCAACTCCGCGATCATTTCGGCCGGCACCGCGATGCCGGGGATGTTCGCGTTCAGGAACTCCGCCATTTTGGCGGAACGCAACAATAAGATGCCCGCCAGCACCTTGACCTTGAACGGCCGGACCTTCTGCATGAACGCGTTGAACTGGTCGGCATGGTAGATGGCCTGGGTTTGGAAGAACCGCGCGCCGGCATTCACCTTGGCCTCGAATTTCGCCAGCATCGGGCCCTGGGGATCCATCTCGGGTGTGACGGCCGCGCCGATCATAAAGTCGGCTGGGCCGTCGAGCTTGTTGCCGGCCAGATCCCGCCCCTGGTTGAATCCCTGCACCAATTGCATGATCTGCACGGAATCGAGGTCATACACCGGCTTGGCGTCCTTATGATCGCCGACCGTCGGGTAGTCGCCGGTCAAACAGAGAATGTTCCGGATCCCCAGCAGATGCGCGCCCAGCAGATCGGACTGGATCGCGAGCCGGTTACGGTCGCGGCAGGTCATCTGCATGACGGGGTCATGCCCCATCTCGTAGAGCAGGCGGCAGATCGACAGCGAGCTGGCCCGCATGATCGCCGCGGTGTTGTCCGTGACGTTCACGCCGCTCACGCGCCCGATGAGCGACTTGGCGTTCTCCAGGATCGTGGAGGCGTTGGTGCCCTTCGGCGGGTTGTACTCCACCGTGACGGCGAACTCGCCGCGTTCGAGAATTTCCTTCAGGCGCCGTTTGAGGCCGGTGCTCATCGTGTCCTATTTCTTTGCGGCAGCGAAACGCTTTGCGGCTTCGACCGTATTGTAAAGCAACATTGTAATCGTCATCGGCCCGACGCCACCCGGCACCGGCGAAATCCAGCCGGCTTTCTGGCTGACGGGCCCGAAATCCACATCCCCGACGAAGGTCCCATCGCTCAGCCGGTTCACCCCGACGTCAATCACCACGGCGCCTTCGCGAACCATGTCAGCCGTCACAAATTTTGCCTTGCCGATCGCCACGACCAGGATCTCCGCCTCCCTGCAGACAGCCGGCAAGTCCTTCGTCTTCGAATGGCAGATCGTGATCGTGGCATGACGATGCAGCAGCATCAAGGCCACCGGCTTGCCCACGATGTTGCTGCGGCCAACGACGACCGCTCGCTTGCCCTCGATACCAACCCCGGTGGATTCGATCATCTTGATGACGCCCTTGGGCGTACACGCCTCGAAGACCGGA
This sequence comes from Nitrospiraceae bacterium, assembly GCA_009692155.1. Classification (GTDB taxonomy): domain Bacteria; phylum Nitrospirota; class Nitrospiria; order Nitrospirales; family Nitrospiraceae; genus 2-02-FULL-62-14. Next base: position 19,205 of record SHZW01000004.1, on the reverse strand, counting down.
TTGCCTTCCACCAGGCGGCCCAGGTTGTAGGGATGGAATCCATCGGCGTCTTTCGAAGGCGACACGGCGTCCAGAATCACCTTACTGTCGATGTGTTTGGGCAGCGGGAGCTGGACGAGAATGCCGTGGACCTTCGGGTCGGCGTTCTTTTTCTCGATGAGCGCCAGCAAGTCGGCCTGGCTCATCGAAGCCGGCAGCTTGTGTTCGTCCACGTAGATGCCCGCGGCATCGCAGGCCTTCTGCTTGTTCTTTACATATAAATGAGAGGCCGGGTCGTCTCCGACCAGTATTGCCGCCAAACCAGGCCTCACGCCGGTTTTGGCGTGCAACTCGGCAACGTCCTTGGCGATCCGCTCCCGGATCGACTGCGCCAGGACTTTGCCGTCAATTAATTTCGCCGCCACGTTCTCCTCCCGAAACGATGAACAATGAACTATGAACTGTGAACGATGAACTGAAGAAACAACTGAACCTCTCTCCGTTCAGCGTTCATCAGTCATACTTCATACTTGCTGAAAAACCGTTGCACAATAGCAGGGCCTTGAAATCGGTGTCAACGTTCCTTGACACGCCTTTCAAGTGTCCCGTACCATCCACGAATCTTTGCATGCCTGCTTCAGATGACATCCGGCACAAACCAGAAAGCACAACGTTGACACACCGCCTGCCACTCCGTTCCGGACCGGTCGCGCTGGCTATCCTCCTGCTGCTGGGACTGCCCGCGCCCGCGCCGGCGCTGCAAGTCACCGGCTTGCAGGCTCCCCAGAGCTTCCTGTCAGACCAGACCTGCGAGTGCTACTTCATCTCCAACGTCAACGGCGAGCCGGCCGCAAAAGACAACAACGGCTTCATCACGAAGCTGGACCGGGACGGCAAAGTCATCGCGTCGCAATTTATTCGCGGCGGGGACGGAGGCACCACGCTCCACGCGCCCAAAGGCATGGCCGTCATCAACCAACTCCTGTACGTTGCCGATCTGGATGCGCTCCGCGCCTTCGACGTCAAGACCGGGAAGCCCGTGGTCGCAGTTTCGTTTGCCGGACAGCCGGGCGCGGTCTCGCTGGTGGATGTGGCCGCGAATCAGCAGGGCCTCCTCTATGCGTCCGACATGGATGCCAACGTCATTTACCGGATTGACCCCGCGAAGCAACATGCCGTCTCCGTGCTGGTACGCGACGCCGCGCTGGCCGGTCCGCGCGGACTGGCTGTGCATCCGAAGACCGGGCGGCTGATTGCCGTCAGTTGGCACAAGGGCAGCATTGTCGAGATCGCCGAGAACGGCATGATCACCGAGTTGGTCTCGAACGGATTTTTCTCGGCACGATTCAAAAATCTCGACGGCGTGGACTTCGACACCTGGGGGAACATGTACGTCTCGGACTTCACCGCCGGCAAGATCTGGCGGATGCGTCCCGACCGTCACTTCAACGTGATCGCGGAATATCTGCCGACCCCGGCCGATATCAGCGTGGACCGCGCGAAGAATCTTATTCTTGTCCCCTATCTCTACGGGAACGCCGCCGAGATCAACGGGCTTGAGTCGCCGTTCAAATCCGACAAACAGAAACGAACCCTGGCGGATTACGGATTCACTGGTTCCAGGCCACCTCAGGAAGGTGCCACTCCGAAATGAGCAAGTGCGTCTATTGTCACGAACGAAAAGGAAAAAGATCCTGCCCCGCGCTGAACGGGATTATCTGCAGCCAGTGCTGCGGCGAACACCGCATGACGCGCATCGCCTGCCCTGCCGACTGCCAATACCTGGACTCCAGCAGCGACTACCAGCAGAAGCGCTCCGGCGAACGGTTCGCGCAAGCCCGCAAGGATTTCTACAAGGACCTCTTCACGCTGGGTGACGACAAGGCCGCCGGGCTCTTCAACTTCATCGAGACGATTACGTTCGGGTATTTCTGCAACCGGCTGGACGGGCAGGACGCGGAAGTCATCACCGGCATTCAGTCGCTCCGGAGGAATCTCAGCCCGCTGCACATCCCGACAGCCATGGCGCCGATCTTCGCTGAACACCTGAAAAAACAGTACGAGGTATTCAGCAAGCAGAAGGACCAGCCGCTTCCGGACACGACACTGGCGACCGAGGTGCTGGACCGTGCCTTGAAATTTGTGACGGAATTCTCAGGCGGCGGGCTGCAATCGTCCCGGTTTCTTAACGGCCTCGTCGGCTACATCCGGACGTACCACCCGCAGGTCGCCGAACATCTGGCCAAGCAGCACGATAGCGGCCGCATCGTCCTCCCCGGCCAGTTCACACCCACACCCTCCCCACCAACGCAACACACCCACGGCCACGACTGCGGCCATCACCACTGACCTTTGACCAGCAATCAGCGGCCAGAAACACCCGTGCTTGCCCTTGGAAACCGGTCCAGTGCTCTGGTTAAAGATATTTCCACGCCTTTTCTCGATTGACCAACGCCACCCTTGACACCTTCCCCTCGCTGTCCTAGGCTTGTCATCAATCCCCAATCAATGCACCTGCGATCACCGAGGGCACTCTATGTGTCTGCAATATTTTAGACAGATTGTCTCAGATCTTGGATTGCTCGTTCGGGGTATGAGACGATGACCAGCCCCCGGGAAGGCTTATGAGCCCAGTTTCCACCACCAAAGAAGAAACTTTCCGATACCCCATATCATTCAGCTTGTTGGTATGCGCTTTTGTTTTGCTTGTTTTTTTTGTTTTATTTGCCAGCCCTCCGGAAACCGAAAAGGACGAAGTAATCGTGTATATCTTTTTTTGCTCACTCTGTTATTCGGTTTCTGGTTTATCCATACTTCCAGGCACTATTTCGTAGCAACTGATTTGGGGTTGGCGTGCTTCTATCCTGGCCAGCCTCGCGTTTTTATTAGCAGGTCGGATATTTCACGCGTTGAAATGACCAGTTTCTCTCCAAAGTTGTTGATTTATGGTCCCGCCGACAAGAAGGTGATGCAGTTTTATCATTGGCTTGATAAGTATCAAAATCTTGTATCGCTGGTTGAGATGAATGCGAAGAATCTGGAGCGCAGAATTCCCCAAACAACCCTTACAACCGCTTCATGGTATTACATGGGTATTCTATTTATGCCTAGTTTTTTACTTTTATGTTGGTGACAAACCCCATCCCAGAAGGTGAAACGCTCCTCTGGCTTGGCTTCCTTTTATTCACTGGGTGGGTTTGGGTAATGTGGTTTAGATTAGTTCGGAAAATTACTCTTGAGAGGACGGAATCCGGATCCATTATTTTATGCGAGCCCGGCAAGTCAGGTACGAGGATATTGTCAAAATTAATATGACAGAGAGAACCGGAAGGGAAACAACCCTTCAAATAGTGGAAGTCACCTTACGATCAGGGGAGGAGATAAAAATAAAGAGTGTGTTTAATGGTGACTCAGTGGCAGGGCATGAAGTATTTAGCGGTGCTTTAGAACGTGCCCGCAGGCGCGGTGGAGCGATGGCGACCCCATGAATGACCTGCCCCCTTTAAACTGGTCTCAAGCCTTCTCGCTCGCGTAGCTCCTCATAAACCGGGTCAGACCGTCTATGAGGGTTGGTCTTCCAAAGAAAAGCAGTGCTGGTTGGTGCCACCCTGGTGCCGAATGACACTTCCCGGCACAAACTGGGCGGGAGTCTTTCTTGCCGTTTAGGCAAACCTACGACTCCCGCCCACACTCTCCCCTCTCATCGAGCAGCAGTCAGGTTCCCTTCGACTGCACTTTCCATTCCGAGCGGGGACAGGCCCATCAGCGGTCTGTCCCCGCCCACGCTTTTAATTAGAGCGGCGGACGGTCTGCCTTTGACTGCGCGCGTCCAACGAGGGCCTTCTGAGGCCGCGCGTTGCGCGAGCACGGAAGGCAGACCGACCGCCACGCTCATTCTTCCTCATCGTGCGCCCTCTGCGAGCACGGAAGGGAGGCTGACCGCCAGCACGTCCTCGCCTTCGCGTTCTGCAATCACGGAGGCAACTCGGCTGCACCGGCTACTCTACAATGGTTACCGTCATCTCCACTCGCTGCACCGGCAGATCCCTATTATCACGCGGCTGGTTGACGATCTTGTCCGCCACGCCCATCCCTTTGACCACCTGACCGAATACCGTGTACTTGAGGTCGAGGAAAAATGAATTCTCCACCACAATGTAGAACTGCGAGCCGGCGCTGTTCGGATCTTCGGCCCGTGCCATGGACAGGATACCGCGCTTGTGCTGGATGTCGCTGAACTCCGCGTTCACGTTATAGCCGGGCCCGCCCATGCCATAGGCCGCTTTGTTCGACTGATCCTTCGTATTGGGATCCCCGCCCTGGATCATAAAGCCGGGGATGACACGGTGGAAAATAGTGCCATTGTAGAAGCCGGACTTGGTCAGCTTGATGAAATTCGCCACATGGTTGGGCGCCTTGTCCGTGAAAAACTCGATTTCAATCTCACCGAACTTGGTATTGATGATCGCCTTGGGCCCCTTGGCCGGAGCCTTGTCCTTGTCCGCCGCCAGACTCGCTCCCGCCGTGAAGCACAGAACGGCCGTCACCAAAGCCGCATGCATCGCCGTTTTGAAATATCCTCTCATCATCGTCCTTCCTCCTCCCTCCATGCTTTTCACTTTTTACTTTTCACGTCTCACTGCTTCCAACGCCTGCTGCGCCGCCGCCTGTTCCGCCTCTTTTTTGCTTCGCCCCTCGCCCCGGCCCAGCGCCTTGCCCTGCACCGTCACCTGCACTTCGAACGTCTTCTGATGATCCGGGCCCGCTTCGTTCGTCGTCACGTACTGCGGCACGCAGTCATGCCGTTGCTGGCACCATTCCTGAAGCAGCGTCTTGTAATCGCCTGAAAGCGTTTCGCCCGCTTCACGGCTCGTGGCTTCGCGCAACTCCTGAGCAAAAGCCTTGAGGGCAAAACTTCGCGCCGCATCCAGCCCCCCGTCCAGATAGACCGCCGCCAGGACGGCCTCCAGCGTATTGGCGAGAATGGACTCTTTGTCGCGCCCCTGGGTGCGTTCCTCGCCGCGACCCAGCCGGAGCAGTTTCCCGAGATCCAGCCGGCGGGCTGCGCGGGACAATGACACTTCGCTCACCAGATGAGACCGCAGCTTCGACAGCGCGCCTTCCGCCAAATCGGGACAGGCCGAGGCCACATGCTCGCTGATGATCAGCGCCAGGACCGCGTCGCCAAGAAACTCCAACCGCTCGTTGTCCGTCGAGCCCTGGTCCTTGAACTCATTGGCATAGGATGTGTGCGTCAGCGCTTCGTCGAGCAGCCGGGAATTGCGAAACGTGTACCCGATCGCCTGTTGAGCCTCATCGAGTGGAGTACGCGCCATATAATCTAGAAAATAGCTGGTAGCGAGTAGCGGATAGCTGGATAAGGAAGCTCCGCTTTCGATCAATGTTGAGGGAAATCCCGTTCGGGCTACATGCTATTCGCTGTTTGCTATTCGCTTGAACAACAGGCAGGCGTTGACGCCGCCGAACCCGAATGAATTGGAGAGCGCCACCGTGACCGATGCCGGACGCGCCTTCCACGGAATGTAATCAAGGTCGCACGCCGGATCAGGATGATCGAGATTGATCGTCGGCGGCAACAGCTTGTGGTAGATCGCCAGTACGCTGAACACCGCTTCAATCCCACCGGCGGCCCCGAGCAGATGGCCGGTCATGGACTTGGTCGAACTGACCGGAATGCGTCGGGCTCGCTCGCCGAACACCTGCTTGACCGCGCTGGTCTCGATCGCATCGGCCATCGTGGACGTCCCGTGGGCATTGATGTAGCCGACCTCGTCCTTGGAAATCTTCGCGTCCTTGATCGCCAGCTCCATGCAGCGGACCGCGCCCTCGCCGTTTTCCGACGGCGCCGTGATGTGATAGGCGTCGCTGTTCATGCCGTAGCCGACCAGCTCGGCATAGATCCTGGTGCCGCGCCGCTTGGCCCGCTCCAGTTCTTCCAGCACGACGATGCCCGCCCCTTCGCCGAGTACGAACCCGTCCCGATCCTTGTCGAACGGCCGGCTGGCTTTGGTCGGCTCATCATTCCGCGTGGAGAGGGCGCGTGATGCCGCAAATCCGGCCACGCCCAAGGGGGTGATCGCCGCTTCGGCTCCACCCGCGACCATGACATCCGCCTCGTCCAGCTGGATCAGGCGGAACGCGTCCCCGATGCAGTGGTTGCCGGTGGCGCAGGCTGTCACGGCGCAGGAGTTCGGCCCCTTGGCACCGAGCCGGATCGCCACCTGGCCGGACGCCAGGTTGATGATGGTCATGGGGATAAAGAACGGCGAGACACGGTCAGGGCCTTTTTCCTGCAGCACCTTCCCGTAATGCTCGATCGAGCCCAGCCCGCCGATGCCGGAGCCGATATAGACGCCGACCCGCGTGGCCTCCTCCGGGGCAACTTTCAGACCCGCATCATCCACCGCCATCAGGCTCGCGCCGACGGCGTAGTGAATGAAGGTATCCATCTTCTTGATTTCTTTTTTCTCGATGAAGGCGGCGGGATCGAAGCCCTTCACCTCTCCCGCGATTTGGGAGGCATACCGGGTGGGATCGAAACGCGTGATGCGGCCGATGCCGGACTGTCCTTCGCAGAGCGCCTTCCAGGTGGGGCTCACGCCGATCCCGAGAGGCGTGATCAGCCCCAGCCCCGTAATGACCACCCGACGTCTGCCGTGCTCCGTCATAGACCGCACCGGCCCGAGTTACATCTTTTCCTTGATGTAGTCGATGGCCTTGCCGACCGTGAGAATTTTTTCGGCATCTTCATCGGGGATTTCGATATCGAACGCTTCCTCGAAGGCCATGACCAATTCGACCGTGTCCAGGGAATCCGCACCGAGATCGTCCACAAACTTGGCGTCCAGAATGACTTCGTCCTCCTCCACGCCGAGATTTTCCGCGACGATCTTTTTGACTTTTTCTTCTACTTTGCCGTCTGCTGCCATACGTCCTGCACCTCCCCTCGTACTATGCCATGTGCATACCGCCATTGACATGCAACACGTGACCCGTAATATACCCCGCCTCGTCCGAGGCCAGAAATTTCACCGCCTCCGCCACGTCGGACGGCTGCCCCAACCGTCCCAACGGAATTTGCTTGGACAATGCCTCTTTGACTTCGGCCGACAATTGCTGCGTCATCGCCGTATCGATGAAGCCTGGCGCCACGGCGTTGACCGTCACCGCCCGGCTGGCATACTCCCGCGCCACCGACTTCGTGAAGCCGATCACGGCAGCCTTGGACGCCGCATAATTGGCCTGGCCGGCGTTGCCGATCGCGCCCACGATCGAGGCGATGTTGACGATCCGCCCGGACCGCTGCTTGCTCATCGGCTGGAGCGCCGCCTTCGTGCAGTTGAACGTCCCGTTCAAATTCACTTGAAGGACAAGGTTCCAGTCCTCTTCCTTCATGCGGAGCAGCAGGCCGTCCCGCGTAATGCCGGCGTTGTTGACCAGAATATCGACCTTGCCCCATTCCTTCACGACCTGATCCACCATTGCCTTGGCGTCGTCCCAGTTCGCGACGTTGACCTTGATGTTCATGGCCCGCCGTCCCATCTTGGTGACAGCCGTGACCGTGTCCTGCGACCGGCCCGGATCCAGATCGGCGACCGCGACATCGGCGCCGGCGCGAGCCAGTGCTTCGGCGATGGCCCGGCCAATTCCCTGCGCCGCGCCCGTGACAATCGCCGTTTTACCCGCTAACGACATGGACACTCCATTATCCCTGCAACGCCTTCAACGTCGCCTCGAGCGACGCCGGGTCCTGCACGTTCATCGTCTTCACGTCCGGCACGATGCGTTTGATCAATCCGCTTAACACGGTGCCGGGCCCCACTTCTATAAAAGTCGTCACGCCCATGCCGTGCATCGCCTTGATCGAATCTTCCCATAACACCGGCGACGGCAGTTGTCTGATCAAAGAAGCCTTCACCTCCGCCACCGTCCGCAAGGCTTTGGCCTCGGCATTGTTGATCAGCGGCGCCGTCAAATCCGACCAGGCGGTCGCTTCCACATCCTTCGCCAGCCGGTCCGCCGCGGATTGCATCAGCGGCGTATGCACCGGCACGCTCACCGGAAGCGGAATGGCCTTTTGGGCCCCTCTGGCCTTGGCAACTTCGATCGCCTTTTCGACCGCCGCCTTTTCTCCCGCAATCACGACCTGACCGGGAGAATTGAAGTTCGCCGCCGCCACCACCCCGACCGACGAGGCTTCGCGGCACGCGTCGCGTACGGCATCGGGAGCCAGGCCCAGGATCGCCGCAACCAACCCGCTGCCCGGCGGGACCGCTTCGGCCATGTACCGGCCCCGTTTCTGAACCAGCGCAGCTGCCGCTGCGAACGTCAGCCCGCCGGCCGCCACCAATGCGGAATATTCGCCGAGACTGTGCCCGGCCACCGCCACCGGCTTGAGACCGGCCGGCGCCAACGCCCGCAGAGCCGCGATGCTGGCGGTCAGCAAGGCAGGCTGCGTGTACTCCGTCGAATTCAAGCGCTCGGCAGGTCCGTTAAAACACAACTCGGCTACATCGTAGCCGAGTACTGCCGACGCTTCCTTATAAATGGTCTGAGCCGCGGGATACGCATCGTACAATGCGCGTCCCATCCCGACCGATTGCGACCCCTGGCCGGGAAATACCAGCCCTATTCCAGAGCCCATAACGCCGTATGATATGGGGGAATTATCGCCACAATGTCAACCGGAAAAAACGTCGTTCGTAGGAGTCTTACGAGATACGCTTCACGTTCTACCATCGCACCAGAGACGTGGCCCAGGTCAGCCCGCTCCCGAATGCCGCCATCATCACCACGTGACCCTTCTTGATCCGCCCCGCGCGGACGGCTTCATCCAGGGCGATGGGAATCGAGGCCGCCGAGGTGTTCCCGTACCGGTCCATGTTCAGCACCACTTTCTCCATCGGCAGCTCGAGGCGGGTCGCCACGGCCTTGATGATCCGCGCATTGGCCTGGTGCGGCACATAGACGTCGAGATCCCCGACCGTCAGTCCATTCGCCTTCAAGGCCTCGCGAGCCGACTCCTCGAGCGTTTTGACCGCCACCTTGAAGGTTTCATTGCCCTTCATCTTGATGTACTGCAGCTCGTCGGCCAGCATTTTGTCGGTCGGCGGCATCCGCGATCCGCCGCCCGGTACGCAGATCAGGTTCCAGAGCGACCCATCGGAATGCAGGTGCGACGACAGAATGCCCCGGTCCTCCGTCGTGGCGCTGAGCACGGCTGCGCCGGCCCCGTCGCCGAACAACACGCAGGTGTTGCGGTCCTTCCAATTGGTGATCGTGGACATGACTTCGGAGCCGATTACCAGCACGTGACGAAAGCCGGTTTTCACGTAGGCATCGCCGACGGCGAGCGCATAGACAAACCCGCAACAGGCCGCGCCGATATCGCAGGCCGCCGCCTTCGTCGCCCCGAGGCGATGCTGAATCAGGCAGGCCGTGGACGGCAGCGGCGCATCGCCCGTGCACGTCGCAACCAAAATCATGTCCAGATCGGATGCCGCGACGCCGGCGGCTTCCAGCGCTCGCGCGGCGGCCTTGGTCCCGAGATCGGAGCAGGCTTCGCCCGGCGCGGCGAGATGGCGCTCGCGGATGCCGGTGCGCTCGACGATCCATTCGTCCGACGTCTCGACCATCCGTTCAAGGTCGGCATTGGTCAACACGCGCTCCGGCGCATAGGAGCCGGTCCCGGTGATTCTCGCCCTCACGCCGAGTCTCCCTTCGCAGCCGGGCGGTTCCCCGCTATGCTCTCTTCGATGTCGCGGCGGATGTTTTCGATCACGCGCCCGTCCACCATCAACTTGGCCTGCCGGATCGCGTTCTTGATGGCCTTGGCCGAGGACCGGCCGTGGGCGATGACGCTGACACCGTTCACCCCCAGCAGGGGCGCGCCGCCGAATTCGGCATAGTCGGTTTTGCGCTTGAGCGCAAGCAGCGGAGCCGCAATGAATGGATACGAGAGCCGGCCCAGAAACGTCCCGGCAATTTCCTTCATCAGCAGCTTCTTGATCGTTTCCGCCAGCCCCTCGGAAATCTTCAGCGCCACGTTGCCGATGAACCCGTCGCACACGATCACGTCGGCCGCCCCGCTGTAGACGTCCCGTCCTTCGACGTTGCCCATGAAATTGATGGCGCTGCCCTTCAGGAGTTTGAGCGCTTCTTTCGTGACTTCATTCCCCTTGCTGTCCTCTTCGCCGATGCTCAGCAGCCCGACCCGTGGCGCGGACTTGGCGTAGAGGTCCTTGGCATATTCGTGCCCCATGATGCCGAATTGGAGCAACTGGTTCGCCGTGCAGTCGACATTGGCGCCCACATCCAGCATCACGGCGGTTCCGGTCAGCGTCGGCAGCGTCGTGGCGATCGCCGGCCGCTCCACGCCTTTGATTCGATCAAGCAGAAAAATCGCCGACACGACGCTGGCGCCGGTATTGCCGGAGCTGACGACGGCCTGCGCGGTGCCTGCCTGGACCAGCTCGGTCGCAATCCAAATTGAGGAGTCCCGTTTTTTCCTGGCGATCTGCGCCGGCGATTCGTGCATGCCGACGACTTGCGGGGCGTGATGAACGGTGATGCGGGGATCAGTGCAGCGCGTGCGTGCGAGCTGGTCTCGAAGCTTGGTTTCGTCGCCCACCAGAATGACGCCGACGTCGAATTCCTGCGCCGCCTGGATGGCGCCTTCGACCGCAGGAGCAGGCCCGTGGTCACCACCCATCGCATCAACAGCGATTTTCATTGTGGGTACCGCGCCGCGCTCCAAACGACGTCCTGCCGGCGACCGTTTAGGACTCTTCGACGGCGATGACTGCGGTGCCCTTATAGGTCCCGCAATTCATGCAGACTTGATGGGGAGGCCTCAGTTCGTGACATTGCGGGCACGCAGACAGGTTGGGCCCCGCGGATTTCTTTCTCCGCCACTGGGCCCGCCGCTTGTCGCGGCGCGCCTTTGAGTGTTTATGTTTTGGATTCGGCATGGTCGATCCTCACTTCATCTTCGTGGTTCGCTTCGCTTGTCCCTTCACGGTCTCACGCAGTTGCTTCAAGACGGCAAACGGCGACTGAATCTGTTCTTCCCGGCATTCGCACCGGCGCACATTCAAATCCTGCCCGCAGACCGGGCAAAGCCCACGGCACTCGTCGTGACAGAGCGCCTGCATCGGCGCCGCCAGAATCACGTGCTCCCGCAGCATGTCGGCTAATTCGATCTCCTCGCCCGTATAGACATAGCTCTCATCGTCCGTGTCTTCATCCTCGCCAGACCGCTCCGGCGACTCCCGGCCGGCCGGCTTGGATTTGAGATCCGCGTCGCTGAGATACTCCCCGACAACCGGAATCCACAGCGCATCGTCATACTCTTTCAGGCACCGGACGCATTGCCGGCGCGCGGTCCCGCTGAGCGTCCCGGTCACGTGCACCGTGGTCACGGCTTTGACGGCGTTGACCGACATGGCCAGCCCACCGGGGATCCGGACATCCTCCGGACCCAGGGCCAGGTCGTCCACCTGCACGTCGCAGGAAAGACTCAGCCCATCGTTCGGAATCTCGTGGAGGTGGAGGACCGGCAAGGCCATGAATGTCACCGCGAGGCCAGTTGCTGTGGTGCGACCGATATACATGGAACCGCTCACCAAGTCAAACCGAGCGGGGCCGGACAGGCTCAGTACTCTTACGCAAACGACAGCATCGCGATCGTGCGCGCCCGCTTGATCGCGACCGTCAGATCACGCTGGTGCCCCATGCAGTTGCCGGACACCCGGCGCGGGACAATCCGGCCACGCTCCGTCAGGAAATTCCGCAAGAGACCGATGTCCTTGAAGTCGATCGGCGTCTTGTCCATGCAAAAACAGCATTGCCGCCGCCGCTGAAATAATCTTCCGCCTCCTCGTTCCACGCTCGTCCCTCCTGATCCGATGATTCTGAACTAGCCCTGCGGTTCTTCTTCGAGACCAGCGGCTTCATCCGCCGCGCCCTGCTCGCCCCCGCCCGCTTCCTGGCGTTTCGGCAGGAAGGTGACCATCTGCGCCACCACCTCGTGCTTGCTGCGTTTCTGCCCGTCTTCCGTTTCCCAGCGCCGCTGCTGCAGCCGGCCGTCCACGACGACGCCGTTCCCCTTGCTGAGATACTGCCCGCAATGTTCGGCCTGCTTGCCGAACACCACAATATCCACGAAGCACACCTCTTCCTTCAGCTCTTCGGCCTGACGATACTTTCGATTCACCGCCAGCCCGAAACTGGCCACCGGCGTGCCGTTCGGCGTATAGCGCAGCTCCGGATTCTTCGTCAGGTTGCCGATCAGAATGACTTTATTAAACCCGGTCACGCTCGAACTCCCTGGGCGGTGGTGCCTGTCCCACCATCGCCGTCGGCACCTCCGGCTTGGGAGCCGGTGGATGCTCGAGACGGACTGTCAGAAACTTCAGCACGGAGTCTTCGAGCCGGTAGGCATGCTCCAACTCGCCGACAACATTTCCCAACGCCTTGAAATGCAGATATACGAAGGTCCCGCGGCGCTCCCGCTTGATCTCGTAGGCCAGTTTTTTCTTGCCCCAGTTCTCGAGAATGAGCAGCGTGGCGCCTGCCTTCTCGATCATGCCCTTCATTTTTTCGATCAGTTTATTGGTGTCGTCGTCGGAGAGCGACGGACGAATGATAAAGATGGACTCGTAGAGCTGCATGCAGTCATCCTCCTGGTCAACGGCCCCAAGTCATGGCTTGGAGCGAGGGATAAGTTTTGAACCCGACTATCTCTGAACGGAAGGCACGCTAACACAGCGCCGAACGGACTGTCAAACGTGACACGGAGGAAACGAGCTGGCAGCCCGGTCCCCCTTCGTGCTCGCGCAACGCGCGGCCTCGGAAGGCCCTCGTTGGACGCGCGCAGTTGAAGGGAGACCGGGCTGCGCTCTATCGGAAGATAGCGTCTCCAACAAATAAAAAAATAGAAAGGCGACAGGCCGCTTGAAAGCCTGTCGCCTTTAACGCTTCGCCACGTTCAGTGGGCTGTGCCAGTAGTGGTTGCCCTGCAAACCTTGAATGTCCCTGTTTTCTTCACCATTCTTTTTCTCCTAAGGGACCACCTGCACCTCCACTGGCGTTGCAACAATAATCCCTGCATCTTTCTTAAACTTCCCAGCGAGCAAGTTTTTCCCCCAGCACTTCACCTTCCCATCACGGAGTAGAGCACAGGTATGGAAAAAACGGGTCGTAATGACCTTCGCAGATGCAATACCTTTCACTGCCACCGGAACCAAAGAGTCATCCCTATTCCCATTTCCGAGCTGACCAATTTGATTCCCCCCCCCAACACTTCACGCTCCCGTCTGCCAAGAGCGCGCAGGTATGACCAGCGCCTGCCCCTATCGATACCGTCGACGAGAGCCCTCTCACCTCCATTGGAACAAGCGAATTTGTCATCGTCCCATTACCTAGTTGACCACTCCCATTGGCCCCCCAACACATCACCATGCTATCTCGAAGTAACGCACACGTATGGTCAGAGCCAACCGCGATCGCCACTGCCGAGGTGATCATCGGCACCGTCACAGCAACCGAAGAATCTGTCGTCGTCCCGTCGCCGAGTTGGCCTTCCTTGTTTCGTCCCCAACAACGCACAGTACCGTCTTGCAACACCACACAGGCATGGAACTCTCCAGATGCAATGACCACAGCAGCGCTAATCCCTGTCACTATGACGGGAACTGAAGAGTTGTCTTTCGTCCCGTTGCCTAATTGACCGAAACTGTTATCTCCCCAGCACTGGACAGTGCTGTTTCCTAAAAGCGCACAGCCATAACTCAGCCCTGCAGTAGTCTCGCGAGCGGAGGAGATCGTGACTACTTGGACAGGAATGAACGAGTCAGTTGTGGTCCCATTACCAAGGCGACCGTCTACATTGCCTCCCCAACATCGCACGGTGCCATCGCTCAGCAGTGCACAGGTATGCCCTCCCCCAGCAGCAAGGGATAGAATGGTCAGGGAACTGCTTCCCTCTCCAGTACTGAAGTAGCCGAGCACAACCAGCACTAGGCTGACCAGCGTAATGCTGGCACACTTCTTTGCGCATTGCGCGCGTTGGCTCATCACTCTTTCCTTGGGTTGGAGGATAGGAAGAAAAACGTGGACATTCACCATTTCGGCTGGATGCAGGCTACGCTTTCCTAAGAAGAGCGTCAATATTTCAGAGGAGGCAACCAGGATTGGAAGGCTATCACTACTGACTGGAGTGGCCCGTTGAGCTTGGCGAAGCGTTAAAGGCGACAGGCTTGCAAGCGGCTTGTCGCCTTTCACTCTCTAAAAGTGGGGTGGCGAGGTTGAGCGGACATTGCCGGAGAAGCGGGGTACCCACCGAGGCTTTAGCGGGGAGGAAAGCTGGAACTGACCAAGGCACCGCGGTCAACGACCGCGGCCGCGGGAATTCCAGAAGGCTTCCCCACGCTAAAGCCCGGAAGGGTCGCTTCGGGAGGCGCGGACGCGAGGGCCTCGTCACCCTGCTTCATACTTTCGCCGGAGCAGTTCGCCCTTCATCAGCCGAGATATCCTTAGACGTTGAATCTGAAAAAGACGATGTCGGCTTCCTTCATGACATAGTCTTTGCCTTCCAGCCGGAACAATCCCTTCTCCTTCACCTTCGCTTCCGACCCGCAGGCGAGAAGATCATTATAATGATAGACCTCAGCGCGGATGAATCCGCGTTCCATGTCTGAGTGGATCTTGCCCGCCGCCTGCGGCGCTTTAGTGCCTTCCAAGAGCGGCCAGGCCCGCGACTCCTGTTCGCCGGCAGTGAAGAAGGTCATGATCCTGAGAAGCTGATAGGCTTCGCGTGTCAGGCGGACGAGACCGGATTCGGTCAGGCCCATGCCCTTGAGAAAATCCGTCCGTTCCTCTTCCGGAAGCGTGGACAGTTCCGCTTCGAGCTGGCCGCAAATCGTCACGACCCTCGCCCCCCGTTTTTCGGCAAACTCCCGAACCAGCTTGACCATCGCTTCATCAGCGTTCGGCCCTTCCGAAACGTTGGCCACGAAGAGGACCGGCTTGGCCGCCAGCAACTGGCATTCATCGAGAATGGCCCGCTCCTCCGGCGTGTAGGGCAGGTTGCCCAGCCATTCGCCTTTGTCGAGCAGCTCTATCAGCCGCTGAAGCAAGGCCATCTCGAACGCCGCCTTTTTGTCGCCGGCGCGCACTTTTTTCTCGACCTTCTGTTTGCGCCGCTCGAGGGTTTCCAGATCGGCCAGCATCAGCTCGGTTTCGATGACACCGATGTCACGAAGCGGATTCACGCTTCCACTCACGTGCACGACATCGGTGCCCTGGAAACACCGGACGACGTGCAGCAGAGCGTCCACTTCACGGATGTGACCGAGAAACTGGTTACCGAGCCCTTCGCCCTTGCTGGCCCCTTCGACCAGCCCGGCAATGTCGCGGACTTCCAGGGTAGCCGGCGTGGTTTTTTTGGATTTGAAGAGGTCGGTCAGCTTCGTCAGGCGCGGATCGGGCACCAGCGCAATGCCGGTATTGGGATCCACGGTCGCAAAAGGATAATTGGCCGCCAGCGCGCCGCCGCCGGTCAAGGCGTTGAACACGGTGGTCTTCCCAACGTTCGGCAAACCGATCATGCCGCAACACAAGCCCATACTATTCCTGCGCCTCCTGCCCTCTGATATGGAATTTATTCATCGCGGCATCCGGTCCTTCCACCATCAGACATTCCAGCGCCAACACCGCCTGCTCCACGCTGCTGTCGATCACGGCTGTTTCATCCTGTGTAAACGGCTCCAGGACATAGTCTGCGGCATCCATGCCAGGCACCGAACGCCCGATGCCGAGTTTCAATCGGTAAAATTGATCGGTATTCAGCTCGGCAATGATGGAAGAGACGCCGTTATGTCCGCCTGCTCCTCCGCTCCGCTTGAGACGCAACCGGCCTGGCTCCATATCCAGGTCGTCATGGACGACCGTCAGATCCTGAGGGGCACATCCCAGCCGCGCGAGCAATTCCACGACGGCCGTCCCCGACTGATTCATCCAGGTGAGCGGAATGGCGAGTGCAACCTCGACCGGCCTGTCGGACGGACCAACCCGGCCGGTGCCCATGCGGGCCGATCCGACAGTCTTGAGAGGGATGGACCATTGCACGGACGCCCGCTCGATGACACGGGCGCCGGCATTGTGGCGGGTACGTGCGTATCGGTCGCCGGGATTGCCGAGTCCGACAATGACTCGCAAGGCTATTTCTTCTTCTCTTCCTTCTTCTCAGCCTTCTTTTCAGTCTTCTTTTCAGCCTTGGGAGCCGCTTCCTTGGCGCCTTCCTTACCCTTCTCAGCCGTGGCCGTCGCCCCGGCCACGCCGGGCTTCACCTCACCTGCAGGCGTGCCGCCGGCCGCCACTTCCGCAGCCGCCGCCGCTTCCTTGCCCTTCGCAATGACTTCCGGCTCCTTGCCCTCGCCGGTCGTCGCCGCGCTGGTCAGCAAAGCCTCCAGTTTGGCTTCGGACATCGGGATTGCCACGCTGACGACCATCTGCTCCAGATCGTCCAGAAACCGCACACCGGCCACCGGCTGCAATTCCTTCACATGGATACCCTGCCCGATCACCAGGGCCGAAGCATCCACGGGAATCGAATCCGGCAGCGCCGACGGCAGGCACTCGACGTGAATCTCACGCATATTGTGCTGCAGGATGCCGCCTTCCTTCACTCCGGCCGGCTGGCCGCCGATCACGCTCACCGGCACTTTCACGCGGATGGCCTTGTCCATCAGGATCTCGAACAGGTCGGCATGAAGCACGTCGCCGCTGACGGGATCGAGTTGATAGTCCCGGAGCAGGGCGATCCTAGTGCCCTTGGATGCGGCGTCCGCGATCTTCACGGTGATCAGCGCCGTGCGGCCGGCATGCGCGCGGATAATTTCCCGCAGGTCTTCCGGTTCCAGCGTCAGGAGCACGCACTCGCCCTGCCCGTAGAGGACTGCCGGCACCCGGCCATTGCGCCGCAACTGACGGGCGGCGCCCTTGCCCAAGCCGGTTCTGGTTTCTGCTGCAAGATCCAATTTCATGACATCTCCTTACCTGAACATGACAATAGCGAATAGCGGGCAGCCTTCCGTTCGATACGTTGAGCAGCGGCTGCGAGCTACTCGCTATTGGCTTTGGTTTCAACTACTCAAATAGTGAACTGACCGATTTTTCCTCGTGAATCCGTTTAATGGCCTCGCCCAACAGCGGCGCGACGGACAGCACGCGCAGCTTGGGGCACTGTTGGTCCTTGCCGTTCAGCGGAATCGTATTGGTCACGACGACCTCGGTCAACCGTGACCCTTGCAGCCGTTCGAGCGCCGGCCCCGACAGCACCGGATGCACGCAACCGGCCCAGACCGACTTCGCACCCTTGTCGGAACAGGCCTGCGCGCCCTGCACAATGGTGCCAGCCGTATCGATCATGTCGTCCAGAAGAATCGCATGCTTTCCCTCGACATCGCCGATAATATTCATGACCTGCGCGTTGTTCGGTCCCTCGCGCCGTTTGTCGATGATCGCCAGGTTCGCCTGCAACCGCTTGGCAAAGGCCCGCGCCCGCTCGACACCGCCCGCATCCGGCGAAACGATCACCACATCCTTGAGATCCTTCGCAAACCGCTTGTTGATGTAGCCCAGCAACACCGGCAGCGCATACAAATGATCGACCGGGATGTTGAAAAATCCCTGGATCTGTCCGGCGTGCAGATCCATCGTGAGCACCCGGTCGGCGCCGGCGGTCGTCACCAGATCCGCGACCAGCTTGGCGGTGATCGGCACCCGCGGCTGGTCCTTGCGATCCTGCCTCCCGTAACCGAAATACGGAATCACGGCCGTAATGCGGTAGGCCGACGAGCGCTTGAGCGCATCGATCATGATGAGCAATTCCATGATCGAATTGTTGACCGGCGTACAGCACGACTGCACCACGAACACGTCCGCGCCACGGACGTTTTCATCGATTTTAATGCGGATTTCCCCGTCGCTGAATGACGAGATCGCAGCCGCACCTATCCCGATGCCGAGGCACCCGCAAATTTCCTTGGCCAAGGCCGGATTCGCGTTTCCCGAAAAGAGCTTGAGCGTCTTCTCCATACTCCCCTCCGAGAGCAACCGCCTAGCCGGTGAACATTGAAATGTAACGGAAAATCCGAGAACTTGTCAACCAACCGATGTCGGGCGCGGCGTGCCGCCGGTCTCGCACGAAAGCGGGGCAGTCCCGGCTGGAACGGCAAAGACACGCCAGCCTTCGGTGCGGCTGCACGCCTGCTGCGCACGGACCGCAGCGGTCTTGTCGCGAAACACCCCGAACACCGTGGCGCCGCTCCCGGACAGCAGTGCCGCTTCCGCGCCAGCCGCCAGCAACTGCTGCTTGATCTTCCCCAGCACGCCATGCGTCGGCACCAGCGCCGCCTCGAAGTCGTTTTCCATCAGTCCCACTGCCTGCTCCCAGGAGACCACGCCACCGCGGTCGATCCGGTGCAAAGCCTCCGCAAGCGGTTGCACCGCCGTCCGTCCCGCCGACAATTGCTCGTAGGCCCACCGTGTTTCGATCGGAAACCCCGGATTGACCAGCACGATCCAGCGCGTGCCCGTCACCGCGAGCGCCGTCACGTCTTCGCCCCGGCCCCGCACCAGCGCGCTGGGCGAGAACAGGAAAAACGGCACGTCGCTCCCCAGCGGCGCGCCGACACTCCCCATCGCCTCACGCGACCAGCCCAGCCCCAGCAGCGCATTCAAGGCGACGATCGTGGCAGCCGCATCGCTGCTGCCGCCGCCCAGGCCGGCCGACACCGGAATCCGTTTGATCAGATGAATCTCCACGCCGGGAGGCCGGCTTTCCGCATGCCCTGCACGCGTCATCACCGCCAAGGCGGCGCGCACGACCAGATTGCGCCCGTCGGTCGGCATGTCCGCTTCGTCGCACTGCAGCCGAACGCCCGGACGCGCGGACAGCCTGACATATAATTCGTCTTCCAGGCCCACCGTCTGCATCACGGACCACAGATTATGGTACCCGTCCGGCCGGCGATCCAGCACGCGGAGCACCAGATTGACCTTGGCCGGCGCGTTAATGCGGACCGTTCGTTCGCTTCCCATCGCTCCCACCATCTTCGTCCTCGTCGTGGCCTCTCGTGATTGCAAATTTGCTCAGGCGATAGCGGAACGACCGCGCATCCAGCTGCAGCAACTTGGCCGCC
>SHZW01000017.1 GCA_009692155.1 Nitrospiraceae bacterium | reverse complement strand
CTTGCCGTCCACCGTGTCGGCGGTGACCATATAACACTTTGTCCCGTAGGCCTTGACCAGATGGGGCGCCACCGACCTTGCCATCATGTTGGCATTCGGCATGAAGACAAAGGTGTGCGAGTTACATCCGGAGCCGGTCAGCTCCATCGCATGCGCGCCGGTCACCATGAAGAGCTTGTTTTCCTTCTTCGCCAGGTCAGCCACCGCAAGGGCAACGTCTCCATTGAAGGTGCCCATCAGGAAGTCCACGCGGTTTTCCTTGATGAACTTCGTGGCGGCCTTGAGCGCGGTCTGCACGTTCGAGGCGATCAACGAACTGCTCAGCCAGCGCCCAGGCTATCCGCAGCTCATCCGCACCAGCGGTCGGTTTGAACGCCGGTTTCATTCGGAAACGTCCGGCGCAGCCAGGCTGCTGGTACCTCTTGCCGAGGCTGCAAGCGAGCTGCTCTGTGTCGGCGACCTGTCCCTTGTGAAGAAATGCCGAAACGACGCCTGCATCCTTTATTTTTACGATACAACAAAAAAACCACGCTCGCCAGTGGTGCAGCATGGGTTTATGCGGCAATCGAATCAAGGTGGCTGCACACTACCGACGGCAAAAGAAAGGCGGCTGAGATCATCGATCTCAGCCGCCTCGTGTTTCTAAGAACCCGCCGGTGTGCTCTCAGCTATACTGGTCCCACGTGTCGCACTGCTTGATCGCCCAGAACACCGCTTCCTTGAGCTTCTTGAGTTTGATGTTCTCTGGATCGCGCATCGCCTGGAGCTTTCGGTCGAGCGCGTAGAGCGGTTCGATCGACCGTTTGTCCGGCATCTTGCCGAGCGCCCAGGCGATTTCCGTCAGCAGCGTCCAGTCGGTATTCGGATCTTTCAGGATTTCGAGCAGCGGCAGCACGGCGGTCGTATCTCCTTGCAGCCCCCCCACCTGCCCGAGGCCTTTCACGGCCGAGATGCGCAAGTCGTTGTCCTGCGAGTTTTTCACGATGTCGATCAGGAGCGGGATGCCGTCGCTCCCGATGTTGCCGATCGACTCGGCAGCCTGCCTGGCCAGATCCTGGTCTTTGAGTGCTTCCTTCAGGCGAGGGAGTGCTGCGTCGGCCTGCATCTCGCCGAGCAGCGAGATGACCTTGAGCCGGCGCATTTGATCGCTTTTTGAGTTGTCCAGCACTTTCAGGAGGCGGTCGGCCTGCCCCCAGTCGGCGGTGACGATCACCGGGAAGTCGTAGGTCGACAGCCGTTCCTTCAGCTTCGCCATCGCGTAGTCGCCGGGGTCACCGGCGTTGGCCTTTTGCGCGGCGGTAATGGCATCTTCGAAATCGGTGCGGACTTCCTTTTGCCATTTAATTTTCATTCCGCCCAGTGTGTAATTGAGCTGGCAGGCCGGTCCCTCCCAAACGCGCGACGGTGAATCGGGAAGATCCGCGTCGCCGCCGGCCGTGGCCGTGCCTTCCCAGGTTTTGCGCTGCTCGCATTTCACCTTGAATATGACATCGTACGGTTTCGATCCGTCGGTGATCACGGTGTAGCCCAGTTCAGAGAGGCGGGAGACGATCATGGCACGGATCGGTCCGGCGTCGACCGCTCCCTTATCGGTCAATGCGACGGTTTCCACCAGGACGGTCTGGATTTTTGCCAGTTGGCTTTTCTGCTCAACCGTGAAGTAATCCCGGTAGGCCCAGCCGGTTTTCTGCGAGGAGATGAACAGCGAAATGACGATGGCAATCGCGATGGCGCACTTCATGAGGCACCCCTTTCGAGTACACGGGCCGGCGGGACGGCGTGAAGGGACGGCGAATATACAATGATGAAGAGAGGAAGCCGGACAACCAACCGGCCCGCCTCATCGAACATCCGGCCATGCGCCCGTGCGGAATATCCTTTAGTATACTGCGATTCGCGAGCCCGTACCACCCCTGACCGAGCGGGTTTTCCCTGTGCCTCGAATCTCCCTTTTGCCACGAGCCTGGGATCGCTTGCCAGTGCGATGGAAGCCTGTACACTCCTGGCCGGTTGGCATTCCCTATCCTGCAATCTCCTCCTGCCGTGAGCCTGGGATCGCTTGACAGTGGCGCGCATGGGCCTGTACAACCTTTTATAAAGTATCGACGTAGAACTGGGCGGTGACGTGGTTCCGGACCGGCTCGATTGTCGTGCTGCAGGCGCGAGAGTGGCGGAACTGGCAGACGCGCGAGACTTAGGATCTCGTGGGAAACCGTGGGGGTTCGAGTCCCTCCTCTCGCACCATACCAAGCTTGCTTGAGCCGTCGCCTCTTCATTGGTTTTCAGTGATTACGGCGACGGATAAACACCATTATACTGTCTGTGTTTGAGGGCACCATGAAAGTCGAAGTCACCGAATTGGGTCCGATCAAACGGTCGCTAAAGATCGAGGTCTCTCAGGAAGACGTCAATAAGCAGTTCGCCGAAGTCTATGCCGACCTGAATCGGCAAGTCCGCATTCCAGGCTTCCGTCCGGGCAAGGCGCCGCAGTCTCTGCTGGAACAGCGGTATAGCAAAGATGTCGGCGAAGATGTCGTCCGCCGCATTATCCCGACCTATTATGAAAAAGCGATCCGACAGGCCGGCATCGTGCCGATCGTGGTGGAAGTTCCGCCGATCGAACGGGTGAAGATCAAGAAGGATGCGCCGTTTTCCTTCACGGCTACCGTCGAAATCAAGCCCAAGATTGAATTGCGCGATTACAAGGCGCCCAACCCCATCTCGCTGAAGATCGATACCCGCACGGTGACGGACGATCAGATCGACAAGGCGTTGAATGTGCTGCGGGAACGGCAGGCCCAATTAGAGGCAGCGCCGACTGGCGCCGCATTGGCCGACGGCTCCTACGTCGTGCTGAACGTGGAAGGGTTCGTCGATCTGGCTCCGCTGGAGGGTGCGAAGAAGGACGGTCATCTGCACAAAATCGGCGCCAAATTGTCGATGATGGGCCTGGAGGTGGACGAGCAATTGATGGGGAAGAAGGAAGGCCAGGTGGTCGAAATTTCCCAGCCCTATCCGGCCACTCATCCGGATCAGAAACTGGCGGGCAAGACGGTCGTATTCCGGATCACGGTCGCAGCCGTGAAGCAGAAAAAACTCGCTCCGCTGGATGACGAATTCGCCAAGGACTGCGGCCCCTACCAGTCGGTGGCGGAATTGAAAGAGAAGCTGCGCGAGGAAATGGAAAAGGCGCTCAAGAAAGACATCGAAGAAACCTATAAGGACACGATCCTCAAGCGGCTGGTGGAAACGCACCATTTCGACATTCCGGAAACACTCGTCGAGCGCGAACTCACGGCGATGATTCGGCACCGGGTGGACCAGGAAGTACGGATGAAGGGGCGGGAGCGGGCCACCGAACTGGAAGATCCGACCGTGCGGCAGGAGGCCTTCAAAAAGTGGCGGGAAGAATTTCATCCCGAGGCCCAGCGCCGCGTGAAAGTCGGCATGGTTCTGGAAGCGATCTCGGAGAAGGAAGGGCTGACGGTCGAGCAGGAGGATCTTGACGCAGAGGTCCAGCGCATGTCATCGGAGCTGCGGATTTCTGTCGAGGAGATCGCCAGGATTGTGAAGTCCGGCGGCGAAGAGGCGATGGACGAGCTCCGTGGCCGGATCATGGCGGACAAGTCGCTGGATTTCGTGTATCGGCACGCGATGATACAAAAATGAGAGGACGACCGAATTGGTCTGTGCTCCTGGAGCGCGCACGATACGAATGTGCTCGCTCGACGGCCGCAGTTGACCAATCCGGTCGTCCCTCAGATGAAAATAGGGATGGGCGGCGCCGGAGCCGCCTCTTCTTCGCAGAAGCCCCGGCGCCGCTGCGGAGAGTGACGGAAAAGAAGTCATATCGAGAAAAATGTGTTAATATGGCCGCGTTGTTGAACCGGAGCAGAAAGGAATCGTCAGTATGTTAGTGCCGATCGTTGTGGAACAGACCAATCGTGGCGAGCGTGCCTACGATATCTATTCGCGCCTACTCAAGGACCGCATCATCTTCCTGGGCGCGCCGATTGACGATATGTTCGCCAACCTGGTCATCGCGCAATTACTGTTCCTGGAAGCGGAGGACCCCGAGAAGGACATCAATCTCTATATCAATTCACCGGGTGGAAGCGTCACTGCAGGACTCGGCATCTACGATACGATTCAGTACGTCAAGTCGCCGATCAACACGATCTGTCTCGGGCAGGCGGCGAGCATGGGCGCGCTGCTGTTGGCGGCGGGCACGAAGGGCAAGCGGGTATCGTTGCCGAACGCGCGGATCATGATTCACCAGCCGATGGGCGGGTTCCAGGGGCAGGCGACGGAGATCGACATTCATGCGCGTGAAATTCTCAAGATCCGTGAGCGGTTGAACGAAATTCTCGCCAAGCACACGGGCCAGTCGCTCGACAAGATCGCGCACGACACGGAGCGGGACTACTTCATGTCGGGCGAAGAAGCCAAGCGCTATGGGCTGATCGACGAAGTGATCACGCGGCCTCCGAAAGCGCTCAAGAGCGTCGGCAAGGATTCCGGGGGCGACGGGGCAAAGGACAAGTAGGCACTATCTCTCTAGCAGGGAGGGGGCATGCCCAAGCAAGACAAGACGGATCGTCATCTCAGGTGCTCGTTCTGCGGAAAAAGCCGGGACGAGGTCCGCAAGCTGATCGCCGGCCCCACCGTCTATATCTGCGACGAGTGCGTCAATCTCTGCAACGACATCATTGCGGAAGACTGGGAAGAGGCCAAGGAAGAAATCTCTTCCAAGCTCCGCAAGCCGCACGAAATCAAGCATCATCTCGATCAATATGTGATCGGACAAGACCGCGCGAAGAAGGTCCTCGCCGTCGCCGTCCACAACCACTATAAGCGCATCTCCGCCAACGAGGTGGACGATGTCGAGCTGCAGAAGGGCAACATCCTGATCGTCGGACCGACCGGTACGGGCAAAACCCTGCTGGCGCAGACGCTGGCCAAATATCTGGACGTGCCCTTTACCCTTGCGGATGCCACCACGCTGACGGAAGCCGGCTATGTCGGCGAAGACGTCGAAAACATCATCCTGAAGCTGCTCCAGGCGGCGGATTATGACGTTGAGCGTACCGAACGCGGCATCGTCTATATCGACGAGATCGACAAGATCAGCCGCAAGAGCGACAGCCCGTCGATCACGCGAGACGTATCCGGTGAGGGGGTCCAGCAGGCGCTGCTCAAGCTGATCGAGGGCACGGTGGCGAATGTGCCTCCGCAAGGCGGCCGCAAACATCCCCATCAGGAATTCATTCAGGTGAACACGAGCAACATTCTGTTCATCTGCGGCGGGGCCTTTGTGGGATTGGACGCCCTCATCGAGCAGCGGCTCAACAAAAAACAAATGGGCTTCGGTGCGGACATCAAGACCAAGGCCGATACGCGGCTCGGCGAGGTTCTGGTGCATGTGCAGCCGGAGGATTTGCTGAAGTACGGGCTGATCCCGGAATTTGTCGGGCGGTTGCCGGTGGTGGCTACGCTGGAGGAATTGGACGAGCCGGCGCTGATCCGCGTGCTGACCGAACCCCGCAATGCGCTGATCAAGCAGTACGAAAAGCTGATGTCGTTCGAAAAGGTGAAGCTGAAATTAACGGACGGCGCGATCGCCGCCGTGGCCCGCAAGGCGTTCTCGCAGAAAACCGGCGCGCGGGGCCTGCGGTCGATTCTCGAAGAGGTCATGCTGGATCTCATGTACGAGATTCCGTCACAAAAACAGATCAAGGAAGTGTTGATCAACGAGGATGTGATCGTCGGCAAGAGCCAGCCGATCAGAATTTACGAACAAGACACGAAGTCTGCATAGCCCTGCGGCAGGGCAGGTTTCCACGACGGGGTGTTCTTCCTAGGGGGAACACCCCGTTATTTTTCAGGCTGTTAGACGCCTCCCCGGCATACGCTATACTTACCCACTGGAATCGGCATACCGGAGGGATCTGAATGAAGCTGCCAGTGGTCGTTACCAAAGCTCACCAGGGAAAATCGCTGGAACTCGACACGAAGCGGGAAACGATCACTCTGCTGGGATCCGACGGGAGCGTGCTGGGGGTGGTGAGTTGGGGGGGGCGATCGTCGACTATATCAATTTTTCTCAGCAGCAGGCGCGCCCCAACGAAGCGAGGACGGAGCCGCGTGTGTCGCTCACGGCAAAGGTCCGGTATCTGGCGCCCGACGGGTCGTCGGTCGAGAGCCGCGCGACAGGTGTCGGTGGCGGCGGGCTCTTCATCGAGAGCACAGCGCCGGTGGCAATCGGAACCGAATTGACCGTGTCGTTTGCGCTGCCGGATCGGTCGGCCGAGTGGCTGGAGGCGAAGGGGAGGGTCGCGTGGGTGTGCCCGAAAGCCGATCAATACACGTTTTTCCCAGGCATGGGTGTCCGCTTCACGACCGTCGCTCCGGACACGCGGGCGCGCATGCTCGAGTTTGTGAATTCGCTCAAGAAGACCGATTCAAAGTAGCCCGGATTATCCCTGAACGCTTCTACTGCAACCGCGGATACGCCGCTGCACCGGGCGGGCTCGCCGCTCAGTCGGTTAACGTCCTGCAGCAAAAACGCCTCCCTCCTTCGCGTCTCCACGCGCCCGTTTCGCATGACGTCTGCGCGGTTTCGTGACGAACCGTCAGGGATAATCAGGGCTAGCTGGCACAATCTGCTCGAGTGCCCATTCCACCCAGCGTCGGACGGCGGCGTTTGGATCGCGGGTGGACGCCGATCGGAGCGCCGGGACGATCGTGCGGTCGCTGAATTTTCCAAGCCGGTACGCCGCTTCTCCGCGCACGCCGGCATCCGTGTCTTTCAGGAGCCGATCGCGAATGGCCGGCAATGAACGCGGATCGACCATTTCGCCGAGGGCCGCGACCGCTCCTTGCCGGACTTGCGCGTCGGAATCGCCGAGGGCCGCGATCAGCGCAGGGTACGCGGAGCCTGCTTCGAGCCATGTCAGCGCTTGCACCGCCGCGCGTCGGGTTTCGACGTCCGATCGTGCCAGCTGTTTCGTCAACAACTCGATGATCGTCCGCGTGCCACCCAGGGCACCGAGCGCGCGCGCGGAAGCCAGCTTGACGGCTGGAGACGGGTCATCCAGCCGCTTGGCCAGTTCCAACCCAGCCTGATCCAGTACATCCTCGCCGAGGCTTCCCAGAGCCCATGCGCTCATGGCGCGCACCGCCGGGTCGGCATCATCCAAACTGCGAAGCAGCGCCGGCGCCGTATCCGGAACGGCGATCTTCCCCAGCGCTTGCGCTGCGGTGACCCGCATCTGCGGATCGCGATCCTGAAGCAGCACGATCAGGGAGGCTGCGGCGAATTTCGGATCTGTAGCCCCCTGGTTCCCGTAGCAGCCGCTCAGGAGCAATAAACCGCACAGAGCATATGGCTGATAGCTTATGGTGGAAAAACTGAATCGATGTGAGAGCCTCCGGCCATACGCCATATGCCATCGGCTCTTTGCAGCGCTCACGCTTGCTTCGGCGGTTCTTCCTGGACGGACGGCATCTGCTTGGCATTTTCGACGGTTTGTTCGATCTCTTTCTGCGCGGCGTCGATTTCAGCCTGGATCGTCCGCATCTGCGGGTCCACCGTCGAGCGGACATCGTTGACGGCCTGACGAAACGTGCGGAGCGCATCGCCGAGTCCTTCGCCGAAGTGTTGCATGTCGGAGGAGGCCGGCGCAGGCTGTGCGGCTTTTGCCTTGAGGGCCGCTTGTTGAGCTTGCACTCTGGCGACGGCATCCTTGTTGACGATCGCCGAGGCACGTTTGGCCTGCGGTTTGGTCTGAGCCGTCGGCGGGAGAGGCGGGTACTGGGCGCGCATCGTGGGCGCAGGACTTGCCGCGCGATCTTCCATCGTCGGCGGTTGATACGAGGGATACCCCTGCGTCGGTGCAGGCTGCCCGGCAGGCGCCGCAGGTTTGGGTGGAGCCTGTTTCGGCTGATAGGCCTGTGGCGCGGCGGAGGCCATGAGCGCAGCGGTCGTGCCGGGCGTTGCTTCCGACCCCGGGTGATAGGCTGCCAGAGTTAGGCGGCCACCCGGCGCGGCGGCAGCCGGTGCATGCGACGAAGTCTGGGGTGCCGGAGTGTGAGTTGAAGGCGCCTGCGGAACGATTTGGGCTTCTTCGATCGGAGGCGGCGCACCGGCTGCTTGAGCATTCGGCATATTCGGATCGGGCGGCGGCGGCTCTTCGTGCACCGCTTTTTTAAATCCCCTCAGCGCCTTGCCGACGCCTTCACCCAACGCGGGCAGGCGGCTGGATCCGAAGAGGATCAACACGATCACCAGAATGATGATCAACTCTGAGAAGCCCATTGTCCCGAACATAATATAATGCTATCGGTCGCAGGAGAGCGAAGTCAAGAAAAAGCCCAGTGAGCGTCAGGAGTGAGGCGTGAGGCGCAGAGGCGTGAGAGGACACTCTTTCAACGCCTAACCCCGCACGCCTCACTTTTCACGCCTCAAGCTATTTCAGGATCGCTACAAGTTCCGTTTGCACCGGCCGACCAAAAACGTGGGCCTCGCGGTCCGAGACATACACGTCCAGCTCACTCCTGATGCCGAACTCGCCGGGAAGGTAGATGCCCGGCTCGATGGAAAAACAGGTCCGGGGCACAAGGCGGCGACCGTCCTTCGTTTCGAGGTTGTCGATGTTGGCGCCGTTGCCGTGGACCTCTTCACCGATGGAATGTCCGGTGCGGTGGACGAAACGGTCGGCATAGCCGGCGTTGCGGATGACGTTCCGGCAGACGTCGTCCACTTCCCATCCGCAGGGAAACCAGCCGGAGGAGACCTGTGCGCGGACGAAATTCAAGGCTGCATCCCGCGCATCACGGACAATGGTGAAGACCTCGCGCTGCCGTGCCGGAATCTCCGTGCCGACGAAGCCGGTCCAGGTGATGTCGGCGTAGACGCTGCCCGCGGCCGGCTTCTTCGCCCACAGGTCAATCAGCACCAGGTCGCCTTTTTTGATTCGCGCAGACCCCTTCGGGGCCGGACTGTAGTGCGGGTCGGCGCTGTGGGCATTTACGGCGGCGATGGGGGGCGACGAGGTGATGAGCCCATGCGTCTGGAATCGCTTCATGATGAATTGCTGGAGGTCGTATTCGGTGACAGTCTTTCGAGTCGTAATGGACCTCCGCACATACGCGAAGGCTTCATCCACGATGCGGCGGAGCTTTTTCGCTGCGTGTTTGTGCGAGGCCAATTGGCGGTCGTCCCACACTGCTTCAAACTGCTGAACGAGATCCGCCGAGGTGACGATCTCGATGCCGAAACCCCTGAGCAGTTCGACGGTGCCGGCATCCACCCGCGAAATATAAGGTACGGCATTGAGCGGCGAATACTGCATGGCCACGCGCACCGCGCCTTGCAGGATGCGCCTGAGCGCAGCCTGCTGCTCCTCCCAGCCCGCATAGAGCACGGCCTTGCCGGGGAGTTCATCGAGTACGTGCGGCTCGATCGTATGCGACAGCTTGACGGGCGTGCCCCGCGCTGGAATCCAATAGTACCAGCGGCGCGTGACGTGACGGGTTGGATCGAGCTTCAGCACGCGGTAGGCCAGCGGGTCGCTGTGGCGAAAATCATAAAACAGCCAGCCGTCGAGACCGGACGTCTCTTGCACGGCCCGCCGGATGTCGGCAGTGAGTTTGTGATGATCCACACGCGCATCTTAATCGTGCCGGGCGAAGCCGTCAATTGAGCAGGACACGGACAAACGCCACCGCTGCATGATACAATTCGTCCACCGGTATGGCGCCATCTCCCCAGTCCGCTCCCGAAGCTCCTCCGTATCGCATCGCCTTCTTTTATGGTCCTGAACCGGTGGAGGATCTCCCCGGCTTCCTCCGCTGCACCTTCAATGTAAAAAAACGAAGCTGGAAAGGCGGGGTGCAGATCGCGGTGGAGGTGGATGAGCGTCAAGTCGCCCATGCTAGGGACGCGGCCGGATTCGAGACATGGCTGAAGCGAATTCTCCCGACGCTGCTCGATGGCGAGCGGGCAGACTTTGAAAATCGCGGACGCGACCTGTTCGTGCAGCACTTCTGCGCGCTCAAGCTGGACCTGGCGATCGAAGCTGGCCTGAAGCAGGAAAGCGGTTGTGTCGCCGCTGAGGCGTTCACGAGGGAACTGGATGCGGTGGTGCCGAAATGCAAGGACCGGCTGATCTCGGGTATCCTTGCGGAACTGGACGTGGCCGGGTACGGCGGCTCGTGATCGGAATGGTTGATGGTTCATGGCAGAGGGGTTTGCATCAGCCTGCGAATTTGTTATAACCACAGAGCGGCGCGCGTGTGTAGTGACCGTGCCGTCAACCAAGGAGGGAAACCAGTGCGAAATATGTTCACCAAAACCGTGGCGATCATGATGATCGTTGCATTTTCCAGCCTGACCGTGGTCCCGATGGGCCTGGCACAGGAAAAATCAAATGAGGACACGGAGAATACGGGGACTCAATATGGTCTTGGTGTGGTCAGCTTCGTTATCTCGATTCCCTACAGTGCTCTGAAACTCGCCTTTGCCACCACGGGCGGTATTATTGGAGGATTCACCTATCTGTTCAGCTCCGGCAACCAGAAGGCGGCCAATTCAGTCTGGGATACCAGTATGCGGGGCACCTATGTGATTACGCCCAGACATCTGAAAGGAGAAGAGCCTGTCCGTTTCTTTGGCGTACCGCCTATCCGGGATGAAGCACCGGCCGCCACAAGCATGCCGGAACCAGCGCCGGCTCCTGCCCCTGCTTCAGCAACGCCTTGATGAAACCTCTCATCGGAGTCACGCCGGATTTCAACGCAGGCGATCGCAAGGAATGGGGTGGCCGCGAGGCCACCTTTTTTCTTCGAGCCCGCTACATCCTCGCAATTGAGGATCTGGGCGGGGTACCGGTGATCCTGCCGCTGACCGAGGACCATGCCGACCGGCGCCGCCTGCTCAACGACCTCGACGGCCTGCTGCTCACCGGCAGCGGGCCGGATCTCCCGCCATCGCTCTACGGCGAACGCCGGCGCTATAAGTTCCGCGTCATGAGCCGCCGGCGGGCGGATTTTGAACTGGATGTGGCGCGGATGGCTGCGGCATCCAGGTTGCCGGTGCTCGGCATTTGCGGCGGGATGCAAGCGATCAACGTCGCGTTCGGCGGCAGCTTGCTTCAGGACATCGCGTCGCAAGCCGACTCGCCGTTGCCGCACCAACAGAAGGTATCGGCCACGGAACTGTCGCACACGGTGGATGTCGCGCCCCATAGTCTCTTGCGGCGCATTCTGGGACAGGCGCGTATCCGCGTGAACAGTTCCCATCACCAGTCGGTCAAGCGGGTGGCGCCGTCTCTTGTGGCGAGCGCCGTCGCGTCCGACGGCATCATTGAAGCGATCGAATCCCCGAAACATCGGTTCCTGCTCGGCGTGCAATGGCATCCTGAGTTTCTTTATGACCGCTATGCGTTCCACCGGAAACTCTTTCAGGCGTTGGTGAAGGCCGCGCGCGCCTGATGGCTCTCTCTCGTCTGTTTCGCACCAAGTCCGTCGAGCAGATCCTTGCGGACAGCGATCATCCCGACCATCGCCTGAAGAAAACGCTTACGGCCTGGGACCTCACCATGCTGGGCATCGGGGCGATCATCGGCACCGGCATCTTTGTGCTGATCGGCACGGCGATCCTGGGGGACGTCAACCGGCCCGGCGCCGGGCCGGGCATTATCCTCTCGTTTGTGCTGTCGGGGATCACCTGCGCACTGGCGGCGCTCTGCTACGCCGAATTTTCGACGATGATTCCGGCCGCCGGCAGCGCGTATACCTATTCGTACGCGACGCTCGGCGAGTTTCTGGCCTGGCTCACGGGCTGGAATTTGATTCTGGAGTACGGTGTCGCCTGCGTCGTCGTGGCGATCGGCTGGTCCGGCTACTTCAACAATATTTTAAAAACGATAGGGATTGAGCTGCCGCTCTGGGCTACGCAGGGTCCCCATGCCGGCGGGGTGGCCAATTTCCCTGCCGCGATCATCGTGCTGTTGGTGACGATCATTTTGGTGATCGGTGTCAAAGAAAGCGCGCAGGCGACGGGCCTGATCGTGGCAGTGAAGCTTGCCGCCATTCTGCTGTTTCTCGCGGTCGGTCTGTCATCCGTCGAGCCGGCCAACTGGACGCCGTTCATGCCCTATGGTTTCGAAGGCGTCGGTGCGGCCGCCGCCATCGTGTTCTTCGCGTATATCGGGTTCGACGCCGTCTCAACGACGGCCGAAGAAGCGCGCAACCCGCAACGGGATCTGCCGATCGGCATCATCGCCTCGCTCGCCGTCTGCACGGTGCTCTACGTGGCAGTGGCGGCCGTCCTCACCGGCATGGTGCCTTACACCAAAATTGACATTCACGCGCCGGTCGCGGAGGCCATGCGCATGGCCGGCTTCAAATGGGGCGCCGCGATCGTGGCAGCTGGTGCCCTGGCCGGCATCACGAGCGTCCTGGTCGTCATGATGATCGGGCAGATCCGCATCTTTTTCGCCATGTCGCGCGACCGTCTCCTAGGCCCGTGGATTGCAAAAGTCCATCCGCGATTCGGCACACCGCATCGTGCGACGGTTCTGACCGGTATCAGCATTGCGTTCATGGCGGCCCTGGTGCCCATCGGCGAAGCGGCGGACATGACCAACATCGGGACGCTGTTTGCCTTCACTCTCGTCTGCGGGGGCGTCATCGTCCTCCGAAGGACCAGGCCGGAACTGCACCGTCCCTTTCGCGTGCCCTTCATGCCGGTCATTCCCATCCTTGGGATGGCCGCGTGCCTCGGCCTGATGACGTTCCTCCCGTTCGTCACGTGGATTCGGTTCGTGGTGTGGACGATCGTCGGGATTACCGTCTACTTCGGCTACAGCATCAAGCACAGCCGGCTTGAAAATCAAGCAGGCGTGAGGCAATAGGCGATAGGGAAAGCCCTCGCGATGCTGAGAACCCCATCGCCTATAGCCCAGAGGCCATTGCCCCAGGAAACTAATTTTCGTTTTCGCCGGACGGTGAGGGATCTGCGGGAGAGGCGGGGACAGATGCAGTCGGTGCGGCTGGCTTCGGAGCGGCAGGCACGGCACCGGGAGCGGTTGGCGGCACGGCTGGTTTTGGCGGCGCGGGCCGTTCGGGTTTGATTCCGCCTTCCCATGACGGGCCTGAAAACATTTCGGGCGCCAGGCCTTTCGTCTTCCATTTCTCTTCGAAATCCGCCGCCGCCTTGTTGGGCGTTTCTCCGGTTCCGACGACGTCGTTCCACGGATAGGCCTTCGGTCCGATCTGGCAACTATGCTCCAATCGCTTCAGATAGAGCGCAATCGGATTGCCACGATAAGGCCCGAGATAAATATGGATGCTGCCGATGTATTCCAAGAGTTGTGTCATCCCACGCCAGCCCACACCAGAGAGCGGCATGATGCCATATCGAAAAATGCTAGGCAAGAGGTACAAGGTGAGAGGCGAGGCGTCAGCCCAACATTGACACACGAGAGCAAGCCCCGTAGGGTAGCCCGCGATTATGCTGCCGGAAATATCGAAATCGACCTCCTCCTGGCGTGACGGTGTCACGCCCTATCAATGGCTGGTTCTGTTCGTGGCCTGGCTGGGCTGGGTCTTCGATTCGATGGATGCGACGATCTATGCGATCGTGCTGCACCAGGCCCTCAACGAGTTGCTGCAAACATCGGCCGGTGGCGCGACGCCGGACAGCATCGGCTGGTACGGCGGGCTGATTTTTTCCATTTTCCTCATCGGCTGGGCGATCGGCGGCGTGCTGTTCGGCATTGCCGCCGATCGATTCGGCAGGACCAAAACGCTGATCGTCACCATTCTCATCTATGCCGTCTTCACCGGTCTTGCCGCGTTGTCGCAGACATGGTGGCACCTGGCCATCTACCGCTTTCTGACGGCGCTGGGAATCGGCGGGGAATGGGCGGCCGGCGCAGCGTTGGTCGCGGAAGTCTGGCCGGAAGAGAAACGAGCCAAGGCCGCTGGCTTGCTGCAATCCGCCTGGGCGGCTGGGTTCTTTTTAGCCGCGGCGCTGAATCTCCTGCTGATCGGCTACGGTTGGCGCGCCCTGTTCGTGGTGGGCATTGTGCCTGCGGTGGCTGCGCTGCTTGTCCGTCTATGGGTCAAAGAGCCGGAGCGGTGGGTGCAAGCGCATCGGCAGGATTCAGCGGCCGGGACCGGCTCCTTTGCGAAACTGGCGGAATTGTTCCAGGGCGATCTGCTCCGCCCGACGCTCGCCGGTTCGGCGCTGGCCTTTGTCGCGGTGTTCGGTCTGTGGGGATCCACCAACTGGACGCCCACGCTGATCAGCACCCTGCCAGATCTACAGGGACTCAGCCGGCAGGAATTATCGGCTCGCGTCAGCTACGCCATCATGGCGCTCAATGCGGGAGCCCTGTTCGGCTATCTGAGTTTCGGTCCGCTGGCCGATCGCTTCGGGCGACGGCCGGTCTTCGCGCTCATGTGCGCCGGCAGTCTGATCATGCTGCCGATCACCTTCCTGACGCCGCGCGCGTACGTGCACGTGCTGCTGCTGCTGCCGGTGCTGGGATTCTTCAATAACGGGATCTTCAGCGGATTTCCCATCTACCTGCCGGAACTGTACCCGACCCGACTGCGTGCGACCGGCGCCGGATTCTGCTTCAATGCGGGGAGAGTCTTTGCCTCAGTCGGGCCGTTTCTGACCGGCTGGTTGACGGCGGTGATGGGCAGCGTTGGCTACGCCGTCAGCACCATTGGACTGATCTATCTGGTAGGACTGCTCGTGCTGCCGTTCGCGCCGGAGACCCGCGGCCGGCCGTTACCGGAGTAGGAACGGCAAAGGGCAGTCGAAAATCAAAATGTCCAAAGTCAGAAAGTCATCTCGACTTTAGACTTTACGACTTGATAACTTTGGGACGCCCCTTTTCAATATCCTGCTAGTGCGTGTGCCCGGCGGTCGGGAGCGGCGAGCCGGCCTGAGCCGGCGCCGGCCTGTTGCGGACTATGAATACGCCGACGACCAGCACCATGATCACCGCCACGTTCAATCCGACGTCCATCATGTAGCGGTTGAATAGGTCTGGCGTGATTTCAGGCATGTGTGACAGTTCGGCGCCGGCGGTCAGGATTCGTCTGGTGCAGGCGATGATGCCAACGGCGAGATAAGGTTCCAGGGCGAGAATGCCGGTCTGCAAAAACCGGATCACCGTCCGGTACAGCTCCAGCAGGATGATCACCAGCAGCAGATCGTTTAGCAGCCGCAGGCCGGCCGGCAGGAGACTCGAATGGCTCGCCGCAGTGATGAACGTGTGCCAGCTCTGGACGAAGATCAGCATGCCCAGGATGAGCAGGCTCAAGCCTGCGGTGACGTAGCCCCACACGTCGAGCCATTCCATCCAGGACACGATCCGACACGGCCAGTGCTTAATCCCTTCCATGCGGTCGCTCATAGGCCTCCTTCCACCGCGCTCGGCGGTACGCGCTTACGCAGTTCCATGTTGTCCGGTTTCTGTCCCTGACGCTCCAGACTCCGGTCCGCGCATCGGCTCAAACTTCAACTCGCGCATCGAACTCAGTGTCAGCGAATGCCCGCAACAGCGGATTTCTTTGAATCCTGCGCCGCCGTCAATGACGATCACGCGCAGCCCGCACGAATCCGGATACAATTTTTTCTCGTCAAGAATAGCCGAAACCGGCATGCGGCCTCTGCTGCGACCCAGCGGGGAGCCGACATCGGGGACACTATCATCTTCAGTCAACTCGTGATCGCAACAGAGAACTTTCTCAAAGCCTGCACCACCACCCATGACCTTGATGATGAGGCCGCAACTGCCGGGGTGCCGCTTGTGCTCGTCGAGCAAGTTGCCTTTTTTAACGCCCATGTAGCGATCTCAATTAGTCAGCAAGTCTATCAAGTCCAAAGTCATAAAGTCAGTTTTTGGAAAGACTTTCGACGTTACGACTTTCAGACTTTACGACGCACTTAGTTCTGTGCCGCCGCTTCCATCCCCCGCTGTTCGTTCACTCGCTGAAAGATCAGCAGTCCGACGACGAAGAAGGCGGCCATGGAGAGAACCGCCCAACGCTGGCTGCCGGTCCAGGCCGTCACTTCGCCGTAGACCACCGGACCGATGACGGCGGCGAATTTGCCGGTGACGGTGAAGAAGCCGAACAGCTCGCCCTGCTTGCCAGGCGGCACAAAACGTCCGATCAGTGCCCGGCTGGTCGCCTGATTGGCGCCGAGCACGGCGCCCGCCACGAGCCCGATCGCGTAAAACTGCGCCGGGGTCTGCACGACCGACGCGGCTCCCACGACTCCGATCCAGACCAGCAGCGTGAGGCTGATCGTGCGCGTCGAGCCGATGCGATCGGCCAGCAGGCCGAAGCCGACCGCGCCCAGGCCCGCCGTCACTTGCGTGACGAGGAAATAGATAATCAGATCGCCCGGAGAAAAGTCCAGGACTTTGTTGGCAAAAATGGCGGAGGCCACGATGACGGTGTTGATCGCGTCCGTATAGATCAGATAGGCGATGAGGAACCACGAGAGATCCCGGTAGCGAGTGAGCGCCTTCGCTGTCGCCGAGAGCCGTGCAAACGTGTCGCGCCATACCGACGCACCGGATGCGGATGGCTGGGGTGTGGCGCGCTCGTGCAGCCACAACAGAGTGGGGAGCGACGCGACCAGAAAAAAGGCGGCGGTGACGGCGAAGCTGAGCCGGTACAGCGGGAGATTGTCTTCTGCAAAGCCGCCTGTGATGAACGGATAAGCCAGGGCCAGCGACAGCAGCCCGCCGGCATAGCCGAGCCCCCAGCCGTATCCGGAAATCCGTCCCATGGTGGCCGGCGTGGTGATCTCGACCAGAAACGCGCTGCAGAAGAGAAATCCCAACTCGAAGGTGACGTTGGCAAGACCGACGAGCAGCAGACCCAGCCAGACATCGCCATGCTCGACGAACGCGAGCAGCGCCGTGCAGGCGACACAAAGCAGCGTGGAGCCGATCAGGAGAGGGCGCTTGATCGCTCGTGCGTCGGCCAGCGCACCCAGCGGGGGCGAGAGCAGCGCGACCACCAGCATCGAGATCGCGTAGCCCCAGAACCAGACCCGTTCCGCCGTCGCACCGCCGAGATCGCGCGCGACGACCTGGATGAAGTAGACGCTGTAGGCGACGGTGATGATGAGGGTGGTGAACGACGAATTGGCGAAGTCGTACAGGCACCAGGCCCAGAGTTCCTTCGGTCCGGCGGGAGCGCCGGAAGAAGCAATGGTCCCGTTGCACGGGGGAGTCACAACTGTGCTTTCGGCATCCGTTCGTGCGTGCGCCGGATCGTGTCCAGCAGGACCTGATGCGTGCGGCACCCCACGACCAGTTGCGCCACGCTCGGGTCGGCCGGCAGGTGCGAGCGCAGGAACTTCCGCTTGAGCTGCATGATCCGGCGCACAGACGCGTCCAACCGGTCCGGTGAAATAATTCCGCTCTCGACGGCCTTCCGGACGGCCTCCATCGCGGCCACGGCCCGGTCATGGTCTTTGCAGATCAGGAGGATGTCGGCGCCGGCCAGGAACGCCTGCACGGCGGCGTCCCCGATGCCGTGATGATCCACGATCGCGCGCATTTCCAGGTCGTCGGTGACGATCACGCCGTCGAATCCCAGCTGCTCCCGCAGCAGACCGGTGAGAATCGCAGGGGACAGGGTCGCGGGGTGTTGCGCATCCAGCGCCGGGTAGACCACGTGAGCCGTCATGATCGAAGCCAGTCCGTTGGCGATTGCGTGCCGGAAGGGCGGCAACTCCCGCTGGACAAGCGTCTCGAGCGGAGCCTTCACGACCGGCAATTCCTTGTGCGAGTCCGTGCCGGTATCGCCGTGGCCGGGAAAATGTTTGCCGCAGGCCACGATGCCTTTGCCTTGCAGTCCGCGGATCGCCGCGAGTCCTAACTCAGAGACAATATCAGGCTCAGTGCCGTAGGCCCGGTCGCCGATAATCGGATTGGCCGGATTGCTGTGCACGTCGAGGACCGGCGCCATGTTCATATTAACGCCGACCGCGCGCAGTTCGGCGGCAGTCACGGCTGCCGCCGCATAAGCGAGTTCTTCTGAGCGGCAGGCGCCGACGAGCCCGCAAGGCGGAAAAATCGTAAAACGCTTCGGCAGGCGCGAGACGCGGCCGCCCTCCTGGTCGATGGCGATCAGCAGCGGGGAGTGCGGCGAGCGTGTCTGGAGACCGTTGGTCAGTTCAATGATCTGCGCGGGGTCTTCGAGGTTTCGCGCAAAGAGAATCATTCCGCCGGGCTTGTACCGGGCCTGCAGCTCGGCCCACTCCGGCGAGACGGCCGTCCCGTCGAAGCCCAACATGAACAGTTGCCCAATTTGCTCGTGAAGTGTCACGTCCCCGTAGTGAGGGCTAGAGGCTCTGATCAATCAGATACTGGATCAGCAGCCGCGTGCCGATGCCCGTCGGACCCTTGGGAATGTAGGCCCGCTCGCGCTCGCTCCAATCCGTGCTAGCGATATCGAGGTGCACCCAGGGATGGTCGCCGACGAACTTGCTCAGGAAGAGCGCGGCGGTGATCATGCCCCCGCCGCGTCCGCCGATGTTGCGCATGTCGGCCACGTCGCTTTTGAGCTGTTCGAAGTATTCGTCCCAGAGCGGCATTTCCCAGACCCGTTCGCCCGCCCTGAGACCGGCGTCCCGCACGGACCGTTTGAGCTGATCGTCGTTGCCGAACATGCCGATCGCAAACTGTCCCAATGCCACGACACAGGCACCGGTGAGCGTGGCGATGTCGATGACGGCGGCCGGCTTCAGGCGCGCGGCGTAGGCCAGCCCGTCGGCCAGGATCAGCCGGCCCTCCGCGTCGGTGTTCTGTACTTCGATCGTCTTGCCGGAGAGACTTTTCAAAATATCGCCGGGCTTGATCGCGCGGCCGCCCGGCATGTTTTCCGTGGCGGGCAGGATGCCGATGAGATGAATCGGCAGGCGCAGCCGGGACGCGGCCCGCACGGTGGCCAGCACTTCGGCGCCGCCGGTCATGTCGGCCTTCATCTGCTCCATGTTTTCCGCCGGCTTGAGCGAGATGCCGCCCGTGTCGAAAGTGATGGTCTTGCCGACAATCACAATGGGTTTTCCGTTCCGGCGGGAGCCGTTGTATTCCAGAATGATGAACTTCGGCGGTTCGTGGCTGCCGCGCGCGACGCCGAGGAAGGCGCCCATGCCCAACCGCTCGACTTGCGCGCGCTCGAGAATTTTCACGCGCACGCTGCGCTCGCGGCCGATCTTTTTTGCTTCCGCCGCCACCCGTGTCGGGGTCATCACGTTTGAGGGATGGTTGCAAAGATCGCGGACGAGCATCGCGGCTTCGGCGGTTGCCGCGCCACGCCGTGCGCCTTCCTTGAGGGCGGCGAGTTGCCGGGCATCGGCGGCCAGGACCGTCAGGCGCGCGACCTGCCTGGCACCGACTTTCTTGTCGCTCAAATACTCGGTGAACTGGTACGTGCCCAGGATGGCGCCTTCGACGAGGGCTTGCGCCAGTTCGACCGCAGACGTTTTCGGCAACCCATCGCCGTGCAGACAGGTGACGAACGAGGAGGCGCCGGTTTGCCGCACGCGCTTGACGGCGGTGCCCATGGCTTGCCGGATAGAATCCACCCGCGCATCGTTCTTTTTTCCCAACCCGACCAGCAGCACGCGTTTTGCCGGAGCCTTGCACGACGTATGCAGGAGCACCGCCTGGTTCAACTTGCCGTCGAATTCGCCGCTTTTCAGCAACTCGCGCAACTGCCCGGTGCAGACGCGATCCACGGCGGCCGCTGCATCGTTCAGCCGCGCGTCGCCGTCGAAATGGGTGAGGACCAGCACTTCGGCCGGTTCACGTTCGATCGTTCCTTGCTTCACCGTGACGTTCATCAGTTCTCCTTGATTAACGGTCTTCTCACACTCCGCGCGTCTGCGGGTCCCAGATCAATTTGTGCAGTTGAAGTTGGACGCGAACCGGCAGCTTGTCGGCCAGCACCCATTCGGCAAGCTGGCGCGGGTCCAACTCGCCGAACGACGGGCTGAACAGGATCGGGCAGCGCCCGGCCAGATTGTGCCGTTCGGTGATGGTGCGGGCAAACTCATAGTCCGTCCGATCCTTGATGACAAATTTCACTTCGTCCTTGCGCGCGATGCGATCCAGGTTTTTCCAGTCCATGCGGTCCATCATGCCGCTGCCGGGGCATTTCACATCCATGATAATGTGGGCGCGCGGGTCCACTGGGGCAATGTCGAGTGCGCCGCTCGTCTCGACCAGCACTTCGTAACCGTCCGCGCAGAGCTGTTCGATCAGCGTGAACGCTTCAGGCTGGTGCAGCGGTTCGCCTCCGGTGACTTCCACCAGCCGGCAGTCGTAGGAACGGACCTGTGCAAGCACAGCGTCGAGCGCCATCTCGGTGCCGCCATGGAATGTATACTCGCTGTCGCACCAGGTGCAGCGGAGCGGGCAGCCGGTGAGCCGCACGAAGGCGCAGGGCCGGCCGGTAAAACTCGATTCGCCCTGGATGCTATAAAAGATTTCGGTGATGCGCATAATTCTTAGTCATCAAGTCGTCATGTCTTAAAGTCGTCAAGTCTTAGGAATTCCCAACCGGACTTGATGACTTTCGACTTTATGACTTTACGACTCGCTTTATTCCCATCTCACCACCGGCCAGTGGTATTGCGTGGCTATCCGCTCCATCCCGCGGATCGGATTGACGACGAGCGGATGCCCGACCGACAGCAGGATGTCCACGTCGCCGGGACTGTCCCCGTAAGCGAAGCAGTCTTTGAGATTGAGCCCGCGCTCGTGCGCAAATTCTTCGACCAGCAGGCGCTTGCCTTCGCCATAGGGGACGGGCAGGACGAGATGGCCTGTGTAGGCGCCGGTCTCGTCCAGATCAGGCTGGGCGCAGAAGATCGTCTCCACGCCGAGAAATTTCGCCAATGGAGCGATGAGAAACTCCGGGCATCCCGTGATGAACACCACATGATGGTCGCTACGCTGATGCTCCTCCATCCGCGCCACCGCGGCGCGGGACACGAGCGGGCGGATGTCGCGCTGGACAAACGCGTCAGCCAGCGGCTCGATCGTTTCCGGTCGCTTGCCTTCCAGGTACAGTTTGCGCTCGCGCAGGGGATGCAGGGAGACCGGCGGCATGTGTTGCAGGAGATACCCAAGGCTTCGGGCGGCGTCCATCCATCCCACGATGCCCTGCCGCCGTAAATACTGGAAGAAACGCACCTCGATCGCCGTGCCGGGAACGAGCGTGTTGTCGACGTCGAAGAACGCGGCGATCTTGGAAGAAACAGGGCGTTGCGACATATCGGATTTGTTCACAGTCATGATTGCCGGGGACGCCGGGAAGCTGATACGCACGGACGCTTACTCGCGGCGATTCTATCGGACAAATCCTTTGTTTGACAAGAAGGAAAGGAATGGGCTCCCTGGCTGATTCGCCGTGCTCGCGCAACGCGAGGAAGAAGTTGAACATGACGGATCAGGCTTCCTTCCGTGCTCGCAGAGGCCGCACGATCAGAATGTGCTCCCTCGATGCGCGCAGTCGAAGGAAGCCCTATCCGCTGTTTACAAGAGGGAGTGTAAGTGAGGAGAAAAGGCTCCACGCCTTTTCCCTCACTTAACTCGCGCAGTTGCGAGTCAGCCATGTCGTCCATAGTGAGGAGAGTGTGGGCGGGGACAGACCGCTGACAGGCCTGTCCCCGCTCGGAAAAGGAGCGCACATGATCGGAACAGGATCAGTGGAGATTTGTCAGGCGTCTCGGTATAATCCCGCCCAGTGCCGAAGTGGTGGAATGGCAGACACGCACGTTTGAGGGGCGTGTGGCGAAAGCCGTGCGGGTTCAAGTCCCGCCTTCGGCACCAACCTTCGCGGCAGCGAAGGTTGCCCGCCAGAGCTTTAGCGACGGCGGGCATACCACATACCAAGCGTGCTTGAACCGGCGGCTTTTTAACGGTTTAAGTGATTGAGCCGCCAGATAAATACCTCCAAGCCGAATCCGTTGATACAAGAGAATCCTCATGAGTGACAACTCTAAGATCGAATGGACTGACGCAACGTGGAATCCTGTCCGGGGCTGCTCCAAAGTGAGCCCAGGATGCACCAATTGTTACGCTGAAACCTTCGCCGAACGTTTCCGAGGTGTTCCTGGGCACCCCTATGAATTAAGTTCATCCGGGAAATCGGGTACGTCCGTTACTCGATGAACATCTACGAGGCGGCAACCGGCAAACTGGCCCTCGCGACGCCGTGGTACACCAAGACGGCCGCGTGGAGGCAGTATACGATCTTCATCTTCCTGACGTTCCGCACCAGCACGCTGACCGATCCACCTGAACTCAGCCGTCCTCCTGCCGTCCCGATTATCGCGCCGGTGCTGGCAGAGTCGAACGGAGACCGCTGATTCAGGCGGCCATGACAGCCAGACGAACGATTCTGCTCGCCATGGTGGGACTGTTGCTGGCGTCCTGCGTGACGCCCCTTCCCAAAGCGAGCGACTACCAGCGGCCGGTCCCGCCGGATTATCTGGGCCTGACGGTGGACACCGATTTACTCAGCACCTCGAGGCTCGATTCAGAGGACAAAAGCACCGCGCAGGAGCTGCTCAAAACCTACTACAACACCGAGTACGGTCTGCGAGTCTTCATCGAGGCGCTGGAGAGCAACCTGGCCGGTAACGAGCATCTCAGCAAGAAGTATTCGACGGCGGAAGCATTCGTGGGCGGGATAGCCGGTTTGTCGTCCATCGCCGTCATCTTCTCGACCGCCGCGATCGCGGTGCCCATCGCCGGTGTGGTCTGGATCGGCGTCTCCCAGTACATTCAGCATTATGAGATTGATCCGCAGATCAAGAAGACCGAGCACCGGATTGTCGAGGCCGAGAGAGTGCTCAAGCTGTTCCCGGATGTCGAAAAAGTCTTCGACGGGCTGGTCTTTGCGGAGACGTATGACGAAGCCCACCGGCGCTTCAAAAAATGGGGCGCCTATGTGAATGACCTCGAAGCGAGGACGGCGAAGTTCTTTGCCAGGACGGGCGACGGGCAGTCCTCGCCCGGAAGCGCCAACCCCGACACACCTCCGATTGCGCCCCCTCAGGCCAATCCCACGCCCAAAAACTAAACGGTCATCCGGCAGCCTTCGCTCAGGCGGCTTTGACGAACCATTTCAGCAGCAGGGGCGAAAGCAGGGTGGTGACGGCGACGACGACCAGAATGGCGCCGTACTCGGCCGTGGAAATGATGGCCGACGTGAGTCCGACCCCGGCAAAGATCAATCCCACTTCGCCGCGCGGGAGCATGCCTGCGCCGATCACCCACCGGTTGACGCGGGCCTCCCTTGCTCCGAGCCCCGCCAGGAGTTTCCCCAGGATCGCTGCGACCGTAAGCCCGCCGGCCAGCAGCAGCACCGGCCAATTCTGTTCCAAGAAGGGATTGAGGCTGCCGAGGTCCACGGCGGCGCCGGTGAGCACGAAGAAGATCGGCACGAACAGGTCGGCCACCGGCTTGATGTGCTTGCCGGGATGGATCTGGTGTTCGACACGCGCCAGAATCAGCCCGGCGGCAAAGGCCCCGATCAGCGGGGTGAGGTGGACCAGCGTGCCGGCATAGCCCAGCGCGAGCGCGAAGGTGACGGCCGAAACGATGAGGCTGCCCCGGTGCTGCATCCAGCCGACAAGGCTGCCGAACCAGTGGGCGTACCGGCCGCCCAGCACGATAGCGCCGACCAGAAACAGAACGGCCGTGCCGGCCGTCTGCCCGGCGTCCAACCAGGACACCGATCCGGTGCGCGCCAACCCGACGACCACGGAGAGAATGACGAGGCCCAGGATGTCATCCAATACGGCGGCGCCCAGAATGATGCTGCCTTCCGAGCTCTTGAGCCTGCCGAGGTCATTGAGCGTGCGGGCCGACACGGCGATGCTGGTCGCCGTCAACGTCGCGCCGACAAACACGGCCTGCAAGGGCGTCATGCTCAGCGCGGCGGCTACGCCGTAGCCCAAGGCGAACGGCGCGATCACGCCGATGAGAGCGACCGCCGCCGCCGACCAGCCGACCTTCAGGAATGCCTGCAGATCCGATTCCAACCCGACTTCGAACAAGAGCAGCATCACGCCGATCTCGCCCATGAGTTTCAAGGTTTCCGTCGGCTCGGCCCAGCCCAGCACGCTGCCGCCGACCAGCACGCCTGCGAGCAACTCGCCCAGCACCGCTGACTGGCCCAGGCGCACGGCCAGCTCACCGAGCAATCGGGCGGAGCCGTAGATGACGATCAGGCTGAGGAGCAGCTGCGGCAGATCCATGGTCCGCGCACGATACTGCACCCTGCGCGCGAAGGCAACATGACGGGAAGTTGAATTGTGAATGATGAATGTTGAATTGACAGAGTAAGCCGGGAACCGGCAGACTCTTCGTTCAGCGTTCATCATTCATCGTTCCGCGTTGGTTCCATGCACGATCCGAAAATCCATGCGGTGCTCGGCGCGATCGTCGTCACGATCGGCCTCTGGCTGGTATGGGGAGAACTCCCTGTCGCGCTTGTGGCCGCCATCGCGTTGGCCGCCGCCGGATTTCTCATCTGGCAAGGGACAACGATCGCACACATGTGGGCCTGGACCTGTGTGTTGCTGGGATTCGCCAGCGCCGCCTGGCCGATGGCCACGATGGTGCAGGTGAGGATGGCGGCGGGCGAAGCTGCAGCCGCGGAACCGTCGGACGAGCAGATGGGGCTGATTCTCACGGCCGTCGTGGCCGGGCTGTTTTCGTCCGTCTTTTGGGTCAGCTTTGGAATCGGGATTTTCCGCTGGATCAAACGGAAGGAACTGGAACAGGCCGAGGTTCAGGCTAAGACTGAAGTGGCGGACGGAAATCGGTCGCGGAAGCAGTCACAGAATCGGCGCTGAGCTACCCCAGTTCCAGCGGATCAACCGTAACGTCGAATTTCAGCCTGCGATGTTCCTTGCCCGCTTCGATCTTCTCCAGGGTCGCCTGCACGCTTTGCCGGGCCGCGTCTGCATCGGCTGACTTCACAAGAATCTGCCGGCGGTGACGTCCTCGAACCAACTCCACCGAGGCGGGGATGGGACCGAGAACAGTCACGGCTCCAGCATTCTTCTTGCCGTGCTCTTTCACGGCCGCTGCCCAGCGCTCCGCCGCCGTACGAACGGCGGCTTCCGTCTTGCCGGATACACACAGGCTGATCAGATGCGCAAACGGCGGATAGCCCAACGCGTGCCGGAAGGCCAG
The DNA here is from genome assembly GCA_009692155.1 of Nitrospiraceae bacterium. GTDB lineage: Bacteria > Nitrospirota > Nitrospiria > Nitrospirales > Nitrospiraceae > 2-02-FULL-62-14. Next base: position 23,094 of record SHZW01000017.1, on the reverse strand, counting down.
CTCCTGCTCGTAAAATCGCGCCGGATCGCCCTCTGCGATCGAGGCGATCGCATGGTGGTCCGGCAGGATCGTTTGCAGCACGACCAGGCCGTCGGTCCGCGCCAGTCCGACGGCATCGCGCAGTGCGTGATAGGTCCGTTCGGCGGAGCGAAAGTCCGGCCGGTGCAAACCGGCATCCGCATAGGGAATGCCGACAAAGCCGACCGGTTGAATGGGCATGTCCTGAAACAACAACTGGGTTCCGATCAGCAGATCCAATTGTCCCTCGGCAATGCCGTTCCGCAATCGCGCGGCCTGCTCGGGTGTGCGCGCCGTGTCCCGATCGAGCCGGCCGATGCGCGCGTCGGGGAACAGCCGGCGGAGTTCCTCCTCCAGCCGTTCCGTGCCGGAGCCGACCGGCTCGATCCGCGAGGACCGGCACGCAGGGCAGATCTCTGGAATCGGCTCGGTCGCACCACAGTAGCGGCAGACCAGCCGGTTGGCCCGCTTATAGAAGGTAAGGGACACGCTGCAATGCGAACAGGCCGGCGAGGCGCCGCAATCCCGGCAGTGCAGGGCCGGGGCGAATCCTTTCCGGTTTGTAAACAGGATCGCGCCTGTCCTGGTTTCCAGAGCCGCCCGAATACCGGCGCGCATCGGTTCCGAGAGCAGGGTGCGCGGTGGGGTCTGTCGCAGATCCACCAGGCGGACGGAGGCGCGCGGTGCCGGCGCGGGTGTCGGCTGAGCGCCGATATGCCGGCGTGTTTCGACGGCAGGGTGAGCCGTTCCCAGCAACAGAACCGCGCCATGCTGCCGGGCCCGCATCGCGGCCACCTCTCGCGCATGGTAATGCGGTTCCTGTTCCTCCTTCAGCGAGGGATCGTCTTCGTCGTCCACGCAGATCAGGCCGGGGGCGCGCAGCGGGGCGAAGATCGCCGACCGCGTGCCGACGACGATATCGGCCGCGCCGGTTTGAATGCGGCGCCACTCGCGCGCGCGCACGGCGGGGGGCAGGTCGCTGTGGATCTGAGCAACACGATCGGGCCAGCGGGCAAGGCTCAGCGCTGCCAGCGCCGCCGCTCGGCGGATTTCCGGTGAAATGATCAGAACGGTCCCTTTGCGTTCCAGAGCGATTCCAGCCGCGTGGAGCAGGGTTGCCCACCGGCGCGGCAGGGCGTCTTCCACCAGGAACGTCTCGTGACGCTGCGCAGCCAGTGCTTCCTGGAAACGGGACCACCATGGCGGTGCGACGGGCGGCGGTAATTGCAATGAGCCGGTCGGATGACCTGCTGCAGCCGGCGCCTGCAGGGCCTGGGATGCCCGGCGGCCGCGTGCCGTCTCGCGCGTGCCGGGCAATGCTGGCAGGATCAGGCGCAGGCACTGTCCCCACGGCGCGAGATAATAGTCGGACACCTGCCGGGTGAGTTCCAGGATATCCGGCGAAATGGTCGTATCTCCCGGCTCGCTTACCACGGCGAGGATGTCGCGCACACGAATCGGCGTCGCACGCATTGTGACGGGAAGCGGCGGGCCCTCGGACGACATCGTGACGACGATGCCCGGCACGGTGCTCGGTCCCAGCGGCACGCGGACAAGGCTGCCGATGCGGATCTGGGGCCGTAGAGATTCCGGGATGCTGTAGGTGAACGTGCGATGCAGATGGCGGGGAACGATCACATCGGCGAAGGACGGCTGCGCGGCGTTTGGGCGGGCGGCCGGGAATGCGTCAGTGCGAGCCGTGGATTCCGGAACGGACATGGGACATTCTAGCAGCGCGGAAGGACGGGAACAATGAACTCCGTGAGGGAGTTACGGAGCGGGCGGGGCAGTGATTGCTGAAGCTGGTTCCGGCGCAGGTGGAGACAGCTCTTTGGTTTCCGGCATGACGTCCTTCGGTGCCGGAGCAGATGGCCGTTCGGTTGGGAGTAACTGAATCTCGATCCGGCGGTTTTGCTTGCGTCCCGCTTCCGTGCTGTTGCTGGCCACTGGTTTGGCGTCCGCATACCCAACGACCGAGATGTTCTGGGGATTGACCCCTCCCTCCTCGGCGAGGGAGTCGGCCACCGCGGCGGCACGTGCGCGCGACAGTTCCTGGTTTGAATTGTACAGCTCTTTCAGCGAGGGACCGACTTTCTGGTTATCCGTATACCCCTTCACGACCACCCGGCTGTCAGGCACTTCCTTGAGGAGCGTGTTGATTTGCTTCAGAATCGGGAGGCTGGCGGCCGTCGCCGGCGCGCTTCCTGGTTCGAACTCCAGTTGCTTGGCCAGTCGAGCCAGTTCGCGTTCGATATCACGCGACTGCGGAGCGGCATGCGCTTCCTGAGACATTCCCATCGTGGCGGTCTTGGGCGACGCGGCGGTGGCTGACCCCGTCATCTCCTGGAAAAGATCCTCTTTGCGGGCTTGCGGTGCATCAAGGCCGGCTTGTTTCTGGAGCCTGTCTTTGGCTGTGAAGCGGTCGCCCCGTAGCAACGGAGCGAGCGAACGGATGATTCGCGCCGTGGCGGTGTGATCTTCCACGGCGATGATTTGCAACTCGCCAATGACTTGAATCGGAATGCTGGCACTTTCCCGAAACACTTCCAGCCGGTCGCCGATCCTGACTCCGTCGTTGAGCCCCCAATCCACGTAGACCACGTGGCCTTGCGCGATGAGGGTCTGCCCGGGCGGGAGCTCGACGATCACGCCGGTTCCGTCCGGAAGCGATTGATTGAAGGAGGCCGGTGCCGGCGGAGCAGGCGCCGGGCGCGAGGCACCGTCGCCAGGGTACATGGCGTCGTAGGAACGCTCGATCCTGACGGTGGCTTTGCTGCCCGTGACCCTGAGCACTTTCACCACGCCGATGACGGCGGTCAAATCGCCGAGGTAATGGCCGCGAACCGGGTGATAGATTTTTTTGACTCCCCGGTAGACGGTGAATCTGTCGCCTGGCGCGACTTCGTGCGGATTCTTGAGATCCAGATAGATTTGCTCGCCGCCGCCGAGCAGTCGTTTATTTCCCGTGGTTTGATTGTCGCCTGTAATCTGGCTGATTCGTGCCTCGTACTGTATCACGGGACGAATAAAGCCGGGGGCGGTGGAGAACGAGGGGCTTGCAACGGCTGATTCAGATGGAAGCAGATCTTCTGCAATGCCGGTCGTCGTCCAGAGCAGCACACAAATACTGACCGTTACGAGGCCCGTGCCGATCCTTGTCATACAGACTGCCTCCCTCCTGTAACCTGCCGCACGCAATAGCAAATCAGTGCGCATTGTCAAGCAAAGCCCATGAAATTACTGTGTTTGAACGTCACTGTGGTGGCGTGGTAGGGTGGAGCCGTTGTGCGCCTGCCGTCTTCCGGAGCCTGCATGGAGATGGACCAGCAGCAGCGGCCTCGACCCGACAGTCCGCCCGTCCCCGATACACGCCCGCGCCGGATCGAAACTCAGATCCATCGGCGAAAGAAGGCCAAGGCGCTCCCGCCGCTGACGGCTGAATGGGATGCGCGCCATCCGGATACTCCCGCCAAGCTGCGCATGCCGTCGGACCGCATGCGCAAGACACGCTAGGCGACCGTTCTTTCATCGTATCTTCCGCCGGACCAACCAGGAAGCGGGAAAGTCCTCCTGATATGCCCACGTGCTGTTCTATCCGAAAAAACAAGAGCTTTAGGTTGCAGGCTGATCCCTGGGGCTTTTGTGGCTGAGTCCGCGTAGGCCATTTGAACGCTTGATTTGACCGGAATTATTCGACTACCATGACCTCCTTAGTCTTGGAAGTTAAGGTAGTTAGGAGGGATTCGCGTGGTTGGATCAGAACAGCTCCTCGACTATTTGGGTCGGTATTTTCCGGTCCTTCTTTTTATCGGAATTGCGCTGGCGTTCGGCGTGGTCACGCTGGTCCTCAGCTATTTCGTCCAACCGAAATATCCGGAATCTGAAAAGCTCAGTACGTACGAGTGCGGCAGCGAACCGTTCTCGGACGCCCGCATGCCGTTTCCCGTCCGGTACTACATTTTTGCGATGCTGTTCGTTATTTTCGACATCGAAGTCATCTTTCTCTATCCCTGGGCCGTGACGTTTTTCAAAATCGGGCTGGTCGGCTTGATCGAAATGCTGATCTTCATCGCGCTGTTCGTTGTGGCCTATGTGTACGCGTGGAAAAAAGGCGCTCTAGAGTGGGACTGAGCAGAGAAGGGCGTATGGCTGATGGCCTATAGCAATTGGTCACGAGGGAATGAAACGGGTTCTTGCCATTAGCCATAAGCTATAAGCTCTTGAGGTTTACATGGGACTGATTCAACTCGGGCGGCATCAGAAGGACGGAGACATCGACGTCATCACCACGACGATCGAGCGGGCCGTCAACTGGGCGCGCAAGGGCTCGCTCTGGCCGATGACGTTCGGGCTGGCCTGCTGCGCGATCGAGATGATTGCGGCGGTGTCCTCGCGGTACGACATGGACCGCTACGGCGCGGGTGTCTTCCGCGCCTCGCCGCGCCAGTCCGACCTGATGATCGTGGCCGGCACGGTCTGCCGGCGCATGGCACCGGTGATCCGGAAAATCTACGACCAGATGCCGGAACCGAAGTACGTGATCGCGATGGGCTCCTGCGCGACCTCCGGCAATATTTACGACAGCTACAGCGTGGTGCAGGGCGTGGACCGGTTCGTGCCCGTGGACATCTACGTGCCGGGCTGCCCGCCGACCCCCGAGGCGCTTTTCGACGGCATTTTGAAATTGCAGGAGCGCATCATGCAAAAGCGCGTGTTCACGACGCAACCCGAGCAAGTAAAGGCGTGATGAGTGAAGCGTAATCCGTAATGAGTATTGAGAAAAGAGGGCACGCGCAGCACCCAATGTCTTGCAACCCATCACTCATCACTGATCACGCATCACGGTCTTAGATATGCACGCACTCGCCGAGCGCATCAAGCGGGAGTTTCCGGACGGATTCGTCGACGCCGTGGAGTGGCGCGGCGATCTGGCGGTGACGGTCCGGCCTTCGGCAGTCCATGCGGTGGCCATGTTTTTGCGCCACGATCCCGAGATCGACTGCGATTACATGGTGCACGTCAGTTCCGTCGATTGGCCGGATGACGAGGAGCGGTTCGAAGTGGTGTGGGAAGTCGCGTCAATCCGCAAGCGGCACCGGATCCGGCTGAAGACCCGCGTCTCCGAAGCGGAGTGCCAGGTGGATTCCCTGACGGACGTCTGGTACGGCGCCAACTTCATGGAGCGCGAAGTCTACGACATGATGGGCATCCGGTTCCGGAACCATCCGGACCTGCGCCGGATTCTCATGCCGGACGACTATACGGAAGGGTACCCGCTGCGGAAGGATTTCCCGTTGCAGGGTAAAGGCTGGCGGGATACGTTCGAGTTTTTGAACGAGAAGGTGTAGCGTGAACGACACGGAAAAAACCTACCGGTTCGAGGATCAGCGCGACACCATCTATAAGGTGAATCCGGAGCATCCGGAAACCGCCACGCTGCCGCTGCAGCGCACGGAAGAATTATTGCTCAACATGGGGCCGCAGCATCCGAGCACGCACGGGGTGTTGAAGGTCATCCTCGAATTGGAAGGCGAGCGGTTGGTGAAGTCCACGCCGGTGTTGGGCTTCCTGCATCGTGGAGTGGAAAAGCTGGCCGAGGACGGGACCTACCACCAGTTCATCCCCCACACCGACCGTCTCGATTACGTCTGCGCGATGTACAATAATTTCGCCTATTGCCGTGCCGTCGAGAAGCTCATGAACATCACGGTGCCGGAGCGGGCCGAGTATCTCCGGACGATCGTGGCGGAGGTGCAGCGGATCATCGGCCATCAGTTCTGGCTGGGAACGCAGGCGCTCGACATCGGCGCGATGACGGTGTTCTTCTACACGTTCCGGGATCGCGAGATTCTCCTGGACTGGTTCGATGAACTGTGCGGCGCGCGTCTGACGACGAGTTGGTACCGCATCGGGGGCGTCGAGCGCGACCTCACGCCGTCGCTGATTTCAAAATTGCGGGCGTTCCTCGATTATTTTCCTTCCAAGATCGACGAGTACCAGGTCTTCCTCGAGAAAAACCGCATCTGGGTTGCGCGTACGAAGGGCGTGGCGGTGATTTCGGCGGAGGACGCGCTGAGCTTCGGGTTGAGCGGTCCCACGCTGCGCGGATCGGGCGTGGACTACGACATGCGGAAACACAACGGCGGGTATGCCGCCTATCCCCACTGCGACTTCAACGTGCCGGTCGGCAAGAACGGCGATACCTACGACCGGTATTGGATTCGCGTAATGGAACTCTACGAAAGCGTGAAGATTATCAAGCAATGCCTCGACCAGATGCAGGACGGGCCGATCATGGCCGATGTGCCCAGCGTCACGCTGCCGCCGAAAGATCGCGTCTTCACGAACCTGGATTCCATGATCCAGCAGTTCAAGCTCTTCTCGCAGGGGTTCGATGCGCCTCCGGGAGAGATCTATTGCGGCACCGAGGCCCACAAGGGAGAGCTTGGATTTTATATCGTCAGCACGGGAGGCGGGAAGCCCTACCGGATGAAGATCCGCTCGCCCTCCTTTATTCACATGGGCGCGTTCGATCATATGTCGCGCGGGTACATGATTGCCGACGCGGTCACGATCTTCGGGACCTATGACATTGTCATGGGGGAATGCGACCGCTGAGGAATTTGGTGATTTGATGATCTGGCGATCTGGTGAAGTTTCCGGATCGGAATCAATCGCAAAATCACTAAATCGTACTTGAGGAAAACATGGGGTTAAAACCGGCCACCAATCCTGACGTCGAAGCGGCGTCGATCGAGCTGACGATCGACGGCAGGACCGTCACGGCCAAAGACGGTGTCTCGCTCTACGACGTGATCTCGAGCACGGGGAAGATCATCCCGGCCATGTGCTATCACTATACCTTCGATCCCTTCGGTTCCTGCGGCATGTGCCTTGTGATGCAGGAGGGAAAGAAGTCGCCCGTCCGTTCCTGCACGGCCAAGGCTGCGGCCGGCATGATCGTCCGCACGGAAGGCGACGATCTGTTCCAGGCCAGAAAAAAAGCGGTTGAAAAGCATCTCTCGGTGCATCCGCTGGACTGCCCGGTCTGCGACGCGGACGGCCACTGCGAATTACAGGACATGGCGTTCCAGCACCAGGTCACCACGCTGGCCAACGCCAAGCAGAAACTGATTCCGGAGGATACGCGCAGCCTCGTGCTCGACTTCAACATGAACCGCTGCATCGCGTGCGGCGAGTGCATCAACATCTGCAAGGACGTGCAGATGATCGACGCGCTGCAGTTCATCAAGAAGGGCGGGTTCACCCAGGTCGTGGCGAAAGGCGATACGCAGCTGGCCTGTGAATTCTGTGGCGACTGCCTTGCGGTCTGTCCGGTCGGCGCGATCACGAACAAGTTCTCCAAGTATCTGTACAAGCCCTGGCAGCTTAAGAAGACGACGACCACCTGCAATTACTGTGGCGACGGCTGCCAGATGCAGGTCGAAACCAAGGACAACGAAGTCGTACGCGTGACCTCGCCGCTGTCCTGGAAAAATAAATGGGGCGACCGGTCGGAGACGGCCCAGGGCCACGGCGGCCTCTGTGTGCGCGGGCGGTTCGGGTTTCAGTTCATCGACAGCAAGGCGCGCCTCGTGCAGCCGCTGATCCGGAAGGGCGCGAAACTGGCGGAGTCGCCCTGGATCGAAACCATCGAGACGGTGGTCGGCCGCCTGGCCGACATCAAAGCCAAATACGGGTCGAGCGCCGTCGCGGGACTCATCACCGCCCGCTGCAGCAACGAAGAGCTGTATCTCTTCCAGAAGCTGATGCGCGCCGCGATCGGCACCAACCAGCTCGACAGCAGCGCGCGCTACGGACACCTCAATTTCGTCCATGCGGTGCAGCACGCCCTGGGCGTGGGCCGGATGACGAACGATTCGGCGGACATCACGAAGGCCAAGGCGATTCTGGTGGTGGGTTCCAACGTCACGGAAACGAATCCGGTCTTCAGCCTGCGGGTGAAAGAAGCGATCCGCGTCTACAAGTCGCAGGTGATCGTCGTGGATTCGGCCAACACCAATCTTGCCAAGCTGGCGTCGCATCCGGTGCTGGTCAAGCCCGGCACGGAAGGCCTCTTCGTGAAGGGACTTATCAAGTCCGTGATCGAGCAGGACCTGATCGATACCGAGGTGACCGGCAAACATGCGCAGGCTCTGGCCGCGCTCAAACAGGCGGTGGCGGGACTCTCGCTCGATACGGTCGTCTCCGCGACCGGTGTTTCAGAAGATCAGATCAACGAAGCGGCGACGGTCTTTGCGGAAGCGCCGCGTTCGGTCATCATCTGCGGGGAAGGCATCGTTCGCCGTCCCAATGGCTACCAGCACGTGCTTGCGTTGATCGATCTGCTCTGGGTGACGGGCAAGCTGGGGAAGCCCGGGTGCGGGATCAACACGGTGACTGAGGAAGCCAACGAGCAGGGCGCGGTGGACATGGGGACGTCGCCGGAATTTCTTCCCGGCCAGGTGGCGTTCGATAATGATGACGCACGCACGAAGTTCTCCAAGGCCTGGAGCACGCCGCTGCCGAACAAGGGCACCGGCGTGGGATTCATGGACATTCTGAAGAAATGCCGGAACGGGGAGATCAAGGCGCTCTATCTGGTCGGCGAAAATCCGCTGGGTACCCTGCCGGCCTCCGCGGAGGTCAAGGCGGCGCTGGAGAAGCTGGAGCTGTTGATCGTCCAGGACCCCTTCATGACGGAGACGGCGCAGATCGCGCATGTCGTATTGCCGGCCTGCACGTTCGCCGAAAAAGACGGCACGATGACGAGCCAGGACGGCAAGGTCCAGCGCATCCGACAGACCATGGACCCGATCGGCGAGAGCCTGCCCGACTGGCAGATTCTGTCGGCCGTCGGCAGCGGGCTTGGCTGCGTCTCGATGGAGTACGAATCGTCGCATGACATCCAGCGCGAGATCATGAAGGTGCTGCCCGGGTACTACAATTTGGGCCAGCCGAAAAAGGTCACGGTGAATCCGGATCGATATCTCGCCAACGGCTATCAGGCCGGCGTTGCGGCACGGTACCGTGCGGAGCAGAAGGCGGCCGATGGAGGCAAGCGGTTCAGCCTCACGATGGGCCAGTTGCTCTATCATTCTGGAAAATTGTCCACGCAGGCCTCCGGCCTGCTGCTGATCGCCTCCAGCACCGGGCAGTTGCACATGAACCAGCAGGACATGGAGCGGGTCGGACTGAAGGACGGCGACCGGGTCCGCGTGTCGTCGGCGAAAGGCTCGGCGGTGCTGAGCGCCAAGGCGGATCTCTCGGTGCTGCCGGACTCCTGCTTCTATCCGGAGCATTTCAACAATCCTCCGGTGAAGGATCTCATGGCCGTCGAGGTGGATGCGGTTACCGGCGTGCCGTACTTCAAGCAGGCGGCGGTCAGTGTCGAGAAGGCGTGATCCGTGACCCGTCATGCGTGAACCGTGAGAGAGGTCCCGTTACGGATCACGGTTAACGGATCACGAAAGCTGAGAGCTGATGACTGAATACTTTGGAGCAAAAAGATGAGCGTCGTCACAGCGGCCAAGAAAATCTGGGAGGCGGCCCTCTTTGCGGAAATCTGGAGCGCGATGAAGGTCACCTTCAAGCACATGCTGCACAAGCCGATCACGTTCCAATACCCACGCGAGCAGCGGACGATCCCGGACGCGCATCGCGGGGCCCTGGGCCTGCTGCGGTACGACGACGGCAAGGAGCGCTGCGTCGGCTGCGATCTGTGCGAAGTGGCCTGCCCCTCCCACTGCATCAAGGTGATCAGCGCCGAGGATAAATCGCTTCCGTTGCAGCGCTATGCGAGCGAGTTTTACATCGACATCACCAAGTGCGTGTTCTGCGGGTATTGCGTGGAAGCCTGCCCGGTCAACGCGCTGGCCATGACGAAGATGTACGAGTTCTCCACGCACGACAAGCGGACGCTGCTATTCGACAAGCAGCGGCTCTATGAAATCGGCGAGAAGCACCTGGAGGATGCCAAGAAGTATCTGTACGCGCACGGGCAGGAGAAGAACGACCAGATGTACCATGACTACCGCTACTTCTTTCCCCAGTCGGTGAAGCAGTCCACGCAACCGCCACCCAAGCATTTGACCTGAATTGCACACGATGATCCCTGTCTTTTTCGTCTATTTTTCAGTGATGAGCATCCTGGCGGGTATCCTCACGGTCGCCTTGCGGAATCCCGTCCACTGTGGTTTGGCGCTGCTGGCGCTGCTGCTGCACGTGGCCGGCTTGTTTGTGCTGCTCAATGCCGAATTTTTGTTTGCCGCGCAGGTCATCGTCTACGCCGGCGCGATTCTGGTGCTCTACCTGTTCGTGCTGATGCTCCTCAATCTCAAAAGCGACGAGCGCTACCTGCACACCAGGTATGCCGTCATGCTGTTTGCGGGAGTGGCGATCTGTGGCGAGCTGGTGTTGCTGTTCCTGCGGTCGCCGTTCCACGGCGCCAGGGGTGACGCGCCGGCTTCGGCGGTGTTGAAAGAAGGGGACAGCTACGCGGTCGGGATCAAAATGTTCAGCGAATATCTGCTGCCGTTTGAAATTGTCGGCGTGTTCCTGCTGGGCGCGATCATCGGGGCAATCGTCCTGGCCAAGACGCCGACGGCGGCGGATGTGGAGGCGGAATGATAAATGAAAAATTAAAAATGAAAAGTTTTGGTCGGCCAATTTTGCATTTTACATTTTGCATTTTGAATTAAGCATGGTTCCATTAAGCGCATACGTCGCCGTCAGCGCGATCCTGTTCGTCACCGGTCTGGTCGGCGTGCTGATCCGCCGGAACTTCATCATCGTATTGATGTCGGTGGAGATCATGTTGAACGCCGCCAATATCAACCTCGTGGCCTTCTCGCATTACCTGGAGTCCATGACGGGTCAGATCATCGCGCTGTTCGTGATCGCGATCGCCGCCGGCGAAGCGGCGGTGGGGCTGGCCATCATCATCGTGGTCTTCCGGGGAAAAATCTCCACCAATGTGGACGAAATGAATCTCTTGAAGTGGTAACGTGACCGACTTATTGATCCTCGCCATCCCGGTGTTCCCTCTCGTGGCCGTGCTGCTCAACGGCCTGCTGGGAAGCCGTTATTCGCATGACATTGCCGGCCGCATCGCCTGCAGTTCCGTCGGGCTGGCCTTTGCCGCCTCGCTGGCGGTCTTTGCCGATCAGCTCCAAACCGGGGTGGCGCGGGAAGTCGTCGCCTATCGGTGGATCTTCGGCGGCGAGCTGAACATCAACCTCGCCTTCCTGATCGACCAGCTCAGTTGCATCATGCTGCTCGTTGTGACCGGCGTCGGCTTCCTGATTCATCTCTACTCGATTGGCTACATGCACGGCGAAGAAGGGTTCACGCGGTTTTTCACCTACATGAACCTGTTCATGGTCTCGATGTTGCTGCTTGTCATGGGCAACAACTACGTGGTGCTGTTCATCGGATGGGAAGGCGTCGGGCTCTGCTCCTATCTTCTGATCGGCTACTACTACGACAAGGTGTCGGCGGCCAAGGCGGCGACCAAAGCCTTCGTGGTGAACCGGATCGGCGATGCCGGCTTCCTGCTGGCAATCTTTCTCGTGTTCTACAACTTCGGCACACTGGACTACACGCAGGTGTTTGCGCACGCGAGCCAGTTGTCCCCCAAGATGGCGACGGCCATTGCGCTCTGCCTGCTGGTCGGGGCGATCGGCAAGTCCGCGCAGCTCCCCCTCTACACCTGGCTGCCGGACGCGATGGAAGGCCCCACGCCGGTCAGCGCGCTCATTCATGCCGCGACGATGGTGACGGCCGGCGTGTATATGATCGTCCGCAACCACGCCATTTTCGACCTGTCGCCGGTGGCCATGACGACCGTCGCCGTTGTCGGCGGGACAACGGCGCTCTTTGCCGCGACGATCGGCCTCGTGCAGACCGACATCAAGCGGGTACTGGCCTATTCGACGGTAAGCCAGCTCGGTTACATGTTTCTGGGCTGCGGAATCGGCGCCTATACGGCCGCGATTTTCCATCTCATGACCCACGCGTTCTTCAAGGCGCTGCTGTTCCTGTCTGCCGGCTCCGTGATTCACGCGTTGGGAGGCGAGCAGGACATCCGCAAGATGGGAGCGCTGAGGAAGAAAATTCCCTGGACGCACGCGGTCTTTTTGATCGGCACGCTGGCCATCGCGGGCATCTTCCCGCTGGCCGGGTTTTGGAGCAAGGACGAGATCATGGCGCACGCCTTCGTCCACCATCACTATGTGCTCTATGCGATGGCGGCGACCGGCGCCCTGCTGACCTCCTTTTATATGTTCCGGCTGACGTACCTGACCTTCTACGGCCGCTCGCGCATGGATCACCATACAGCCGAGCATGTGCATGAATCGCCGATGATCATGATCGGCCCGCTGGTTGTGCTGGCCGGACTGTCCGTGGTCGGCGGCTTTCCCGGCGTGCCGCCGGAGAACGGCTGGTTCCACCATTTCCTCCATCCCTCGGTGGCGGCAGGCGTCGCGGAAGAGCACGGCGTCAGCCTCGGTCTGGTGGTCAGCCTCATGGGCGTGGCGACCGTGATTGCGCTGGCGGGCTGGGGGCTTGCGCACTACCTCTATAGCATCCGGCCGGAGGCTGCGAACCAGTGGGCGGGCAAGGCGCCGGCGGTCTACACGACGCTGCTCAATAAATACTATGTGGACGAGCTGTACGATCTGCTCTTTGTCGAGCCGACGAAGAAGCTGGGGCAGGCCTGGGACTGGTTTGACCGGACGATCATCGACGGCATCGTGCGCGGGGTCGGCGAGTTCACGGAAGACAGTGCGTGGCTCATCACGTGGATCGAAAAACATGTGATTTACGCAGGGCTGAACGTCATCGGCTACTCCAATCACCTGGCTGCGCGTGTCTGGCGCAAACTGCAGAGCGGGATGGTCCACCATTACGCAGCCATTATCGTAGCCGGACTCTTCATCCTGGTGCATCTGGTCGTGGTCTGGTGGACGACCGGTTCGATGGGATTCGGGGTGGCGTTAAAGTGAACAGGGGGGTCTGAAAGTCATAAAGTCATCAAGTCAGTCATCCGGAGACTTTCAGACTTGAAGACTTTCGAACTTTACGACTGAATCTATGATGCAAGAACTGACCTATGCCTTTCCGATCCTGTCCTGGCTGGTGTTCCTGCCGCTGATCGGCGCGCTCATCATCTGGGTGCTGGAAGACCAGGACCTCATCAGGAAGTCCGCGCTGGGCATTTCGGCGCTCCAACTGGCACTGGCGGCGCTCGTGTTCAAGGATTTTGTGCCGGAGTCGCCGGCCATGCAGTTCACCGAGCGGCTGGCGTGGATTCCCGCGCTTGGCATCAACTATCACCTGGCGATCGACGGCATCAGCGTCCTCTTCGTCGGGCTGACGGCGTTCCTGATGATTCTCGTCGTGCTGTATTCCTGGGACACGGTCCGTGTCCGGATCAAGGAATATTACATCGCGCTCCTGGCACTCGAGACGACCATCGTCGGCATTTTCGTCTCGCTCGATCTCATCCTCTTTTTCGTCTTCTGGGAATTGATGCTGATCCCGAGCTATTTCCTCATCAAGCTCTGGGGCGGGGGGGCGGAGCGGCAGTACGCGGCTCTCAAGTACGTGCTCTATACGCTCCTCGGCAGCGTGTTCATGCTGGTCGGGATCGTGCTGCTCAATTTAAACTACCATGATTGGGCCGTGGCGCATGCCGTTCAGCCGGCCTACTCGTTCGATTTCCTCGATCTGCTCGCAGTGCCCATTCCGCCCGATCAGCAGCTGCTGATGTTCTGGCTGATCTTCCTCGGGCTGGCCTTCAAGGCGCCGATGTTCCCGTTCCATACGTGGCTGCCCGACGCGCTGGTGGAAGGGCCGATCGGGATGTCCGTCGTGCTGGCCGGCCTGAAGCTGGGCACCTACGGCTTCATGCGGTTCAGCCTGCCGTTGCTGCCGGATGCCTCGACCAACAGCCATGTCGTGACGGCGCTCATGACGCTGGCGCTGGTGGGCATTCTTTATGGCGCAATCGTCGCGCTGATCCAGCCGGACTTCCGGCGCCTGCTGGCCTTCAGCAGCATCAGTCACCTGGGATTCGTCGTGCTGGGCATCTTTGCGCTGAACTTCCAGGGCCTGCAGGGCAGCCTGCTGACCATGATCAATCTGGGGTTCAGCACGGCCGGCCTCTTTTTTGTCTCCGGGTTTCTGTACGTCCGCCGGCACAGCACCGATCTCTCGGCCTTCGGCGGCGCGGCCAAGCAGGTCCCGCTGCTGGCGACATTCTTATTGATCATCGGGCTGGCGTCGATCGGATTGCCCGGCACCAACGGATTCGTGGGCGAGTTCCTCATCCTATTAGGCACGTTCCAGGCCTACTGGCTCTTCGGCGTCTTTGCGGTCACAGGCGTGATCTTCGGCGCGGCCTATTTCCTCTGGTACTACGAGCGGGCGATGTTCGGGCCGCTGTCGCCGAATTTTCCCCGTACGATCACGGATCTCAACGCGCGCGAGATGATCATTGCCGTCTCCCTGTGCATCATGATTTTCTGGATCGGGCTCTACCCCTCGCCGTTTTTACGGATGATGAACGGGTCTATTCAAGCGCTGACAGAACGGTTGGAGAGGGGGACAGTCGCAACCGCGACGGGCACGAGGCTTGAGCCGCGAGCCTCGAGACACGAGGCTCGAGACCCTGAGACGAACAATGCGGCTATTTCCTCCCGTGGCCCGCGGCTCGCGTCCCGAGCCGGAAGCTGAGAGTTATGGACTACATTCTCCTTGTTATATTATTCGCGCCGTTTCTTGGAGCCATCGGCCTGATCTTTGTCCCGAACCGCCAGGCGCTCCAGGTCAGGCTGGTCGCGGCCCTGTCGGCCGGTATCTGCTTCGTCGCCTCCTGGATCATGTTCTTCTCCTTCGATCCGGCCAAGGGCGGCTACCAGTTTGTCCAGCGCTACGAGTGGTCCAAGGAATTGGGCATCGCCTTTTACCTGGGCGTGGACGGTGTCGGCGTGCCGCTGGTGTTGGCCTCGTCGATTCTGCTCTTTGCCGGCATCTTCATCTCCTGGCACATCAAGGACCGCACGAAGGAGTTCTACATCTTCCTGCTCATCCTGGCAGCCGCCACGATCGGCGTCTTCATGTCGCTGGATCTGTTCTTTCTGTATTTTTTCTACGAAATGTCCGTGATTCCGATGTACCTGCTGCTCGGCGTGTGGGGGAGCCACACCAAGGGCTATCTCGCCATGACCGATCCGGAAGGGCTGAAGCAGCGCGACTCGGTGGGGTTCATCTTCAATTTCGCCTCGAACAGCAAGGAATACGCGGCGATGAAACTCACCCTCTTCCTCTCGGCGGGCGCAGTGCTCGCGCTGATGGGCATTCTGCTGATCTACAAACTGTCCGGCCTCAACACCTTCGACATCGTGGCGCTCAAGCAGCACACGCACTTCGAGGGCCCCGTCGGCACGCTGATCTGGCTGCTGATCTTCTTCGGGTTTGCGTCCATCGCGCCGATCTGGCCGCTGCACTCCTGGTCGCCGGTCGGGCATGCGGCGGCGCCGGCGGCCACCAGCATGCTGCACGCGGGCGTCTTGATGAAGCTCGGCCACTTCTCGATCATCCGCGTTTGCTTTGAGATCATGCCGGACCTCACGCGGCAGTTGATGCCGATTGCGGCGGTTCTCTGCATCTTCAGCATCATCTACGGTGGGCTCGCGGCCTTCTACGCGAAGGACACCAAATACGTCATCGGGTACAGCAGTTCGAGCCACATGGGCTACGTGTTCCTGGGCATGGCGGCGCTGGATTACATCAGCTTGAGCGGCGCGATCATCTATATGTTCGCGCACGCGATGGCGACGGGGATGCTCTTCGCCATGGCCGGCTGGGTCTACGACCAGACCCACACGCGGGACATTCCATCTCTCGGAGGGCTGATCAATCGCATGCCGTTTGTCTCGGGGTGTTTCATTGTGGCCTGCATGGCCTCGGTCGGCATGCCAGGCACCGTCAATTTCATTGCCGAAGTCATGATCCTGGTCGGCGCCTGGCACAAGTATCCCTTCCAGGTGTTCGTGGCGGTGGTCGGCATCGTGCTGACGATGGGGTATCTCTTCCGCATGATGCGCGGGCTGTTCTACGGCCCGATGGACGAACACTATGCCCACGCCCACGACGCGGTCTCAATGGTGGACCGGTTCCCGCTGCTGCTCATGATCGCCTGCAGCATCGGATTCTTTTTCTTCCCGTTGCATTTCTATGACGTGGTGCGCGCCGGCGTCGACCCGCTGATCGCCCGCATCATTGAAGTCGTGCCGATCGTCTCGCACGCGGGCGGGATCGCGCCTGGTGGAGGGCCGCTGCCGTGACGTTCACGCTCACGTTGAGTCCCGCCGATCTGCTGCTGATGCTGCCGGAGCTGTTTCTCACGGTGTGGCTCTGCGTCGTCCTGATTATTGATTTCTCCATGCCACGGTTCCCGAAGCGGAATCTGGCCTATCTCAGCGTGCTCGGGCTGGCGGTGGTGCTGGCCAATCTCGTCTGGTACGACCGGGCCGGCGTGACGGGCACCCTGTTCAATCACATGTTCGTGCTGGACCGGATGGCCATCTTCTTCAAAATCTTCATCGTCGTCTCCACGATCCTCGTGATCCTGGCCTCGATCGACTACGTCAAGCGGTTCAAATTTTTCAAAGGCGAATATTACTTTCTCGTGCTGATGTCGGCCCTGGGCATGATGTTCATGGCTTCGGCCAACGACCTGCTGTCCATTTTCATCACGCTGGAGTTTTCGACCTTCGGCTTCTACGTCCTGGTCGCCTACCTGCGCGAAGACCCGGCGTCCAACGAAGCGGGACTGAAGTTCTTCATCTTGGGCGTCTTCGCGGCCGGCCTGCTGGCCTACGGCATCAGCCTGGTCTACGGCGAGACGGGGAAGATTGTGCTCTCGGACATCGCATCCGCCCCGGCGACGCCGGGATTGATCATCGGCTACCTGCTGATCTTCGCGGCCCTCGGATTTAAAATCGGCGCGGCGCCGTTTCACTCGTGGATTCCCGACACCTATCACGGCGCGCCCACGCCCGTGACGGCGTTCCTTTCCATCGCGCCCAAGGGAGCGGCCTTCGCCATTTTATTGAGGTTGTTTTTTATCTCCCTCGCGGCCTTCAAGCCGGCCTGGGTGCTGCTGCTGGTTCTCACGTCAATTTTGTCGATGACATACGGAAATATCGTCGCGATTGCCCAGAAGAACATCAAGCGGTTGCTGGCCTATTCGGGCATCGCGCAAATCGGCAACGTGCTGATCGGCCTCGCCGCCGGCACCAAAATGGGGAGCGATGCCATCCTGTTTTATCTATTAACGTACCTGTTCGCGAATCTCGGCGCCTTCGCCATCGTCATCGCCGTGGGCAACCTGATCAACAGCGACGAGATCGAGGACTACAACGGCTTGAACCGCCGTTCGCCGTTCCTGGCGTTCGCGATGCTGGTGTTTCTGTTGTCGCTTGCCGGTGTGCCACCGCTGGCGGGCTTCATCGGCAAACTCTACATCTTTGTCGCCGCGATCAAGGAAGGGCTCTACACGCTGATCATTGTCGGGCTCGTCAACGTCGTGATCTCGATCTATTATTACCTCGTCGTCGTGAAGAAGATGTACATCAACGAGCCGGTGGACAATTCCCCGCTGGTTGTCTCCGCGCCGATGCAAGCCGTGATTTACGCCAGTCTGGCCGGCACGCTGATCCTCGGTATCTACCCGCAGCCCGTCATCGACTGGGTTGTCGGCGCGACCATGATGTTCTCCCATATCGTCGCGCCGACGGTTGCCGTCGTGCCTCCCATCATCGGCGGCTAACTAGGCCGTTGAAAAAGCCTTCCACCGTTGTTCTCAGTCATCCGTCTCCTTGCGACGTACCCAAAAACGTACGTCTCAGTAGCCGGACTCCTTGCGGCCTAGCTGGAAGAGCTTTTTGAACGGCCTAATGAAGCTGCAGCCAGGTTAACTAGTTATTCCAACAACTTAGCCCTGGCGAGAGAGTATAAATTTACACCCTGTTCGCCGTCCTCCTATCGGGGTAAAATCCTCCTGGTTCCAGAACATCTATTTGAAAGGGGGTGTCTCATGGCGGAGTCGATCAAAGTCGCCCAGTACTTCAAAGTGGCGGTGCCGGATAAGTCTGGCGAAGCGGTGAAGATGCTGGATGCGGTCAAGGGGGCGGGGGTGAATTTACTCGCGTTCTCCGGCTTCCCGCGCGGCCGCAAGGCGCAACTGGATTTCGTGCCGGAGGATCCGGCGCGTTTCAAGGAAGTGGCGAAGTACAACAAGTGGAAAGTGCAGGGGCCGAAGTCCTGCATCGTCGTGCATGGCGACGATCGGGTCGGCGCCGTGGCCGATGTATTGGGGCGCCTGGTGGATGCCAGGATCAATGTCACGGCGGCAGATGCCGTGAACGCGGGCATGGGCCGGTTTGCCGTCTTGATATTCGTGAAGCCGGGCGCGGTGAAGAAAGCGGCCGCGGCACTGGGGGCATCATAGAAGAAGTGATCAGTTATCAGTGATCAGTGTAGGGGAATCATGAGCAGGGTAATGATCGTACTTGCAGCTTTCGTGTGGATGCTTGCCCTTGGTGTGTCTGAAATCTGGGCCGGATCGAATACTGCGCTGGTGGGCACGTGGAGCGGAGACTTTGCCGGTGAGCCGTTCCAGTTGATTCTGAATGCAGACGGGACCGGCCAGATGGATGGGCCCATCCAATGGCAGGTGCAGGGCAACAAGCTCGTCATTGCCGAGGATGACGGCTCGACAGAATACAAGTTTGTGCTCAAAGGGTCGAAGCTGACCATCTCGGGCGGCGACATGGAAGCGCCGTTGACGCTCACTCGTGCCGGAGGCTCCGGCAAGGCAACGGCTCCTTCCGCGCAAGCGCCGGCGGGAAAAGCCTCGCGCGGGGCGGCCGTGCAATTCCTGGCCGGCCAGTACTCGGCCTACAGCGGCCACTCCACCTATTCGGGGTCGTATTCCAGCGAGAAACGCGGGGCGCTGTGCAGTAACGGCCTGTTCCAGCTCAGCAGCGAGACTTCCAGCTCTGGTTCGTCTGGCCTTGCCGGTGTGCAGGGCGGCAACAATGGCCGCTGGACGGCAGAAGGCGACGAGCTTCGCGGCACGCTGATTCTGCAATTCAGTAATGGCCAGCAGCAGCGGATTCCGTATGCGGCATCCATGAACCCGAAGGATCGCAGCTTTTACGGACCCGCGGTGACGTTTGATGGGACGACGTATCAGCGGACGGGCGACGGGAACTGTCGCTAAAAAGATTATTTCATGCGTATTGTCGTCACCGGAGGAACGGGATTCATCGGGCGGGTGCTCTGTCAGCGCCTGGCCAATGCCGGCCATGCGGTCACGGTGCTGACGCGCGATCCGGAGAAGGCCAAGGCCAGGCTCTATCACGCCGTGAAGCTTGCCCCCTGGCAGGGTTTTCGCGGACCGACGGAAGAGTTGTCGAAGGCGCTGGGCGAGTGCGATGTGGTCATCAATCTTGCCGGCTCGCCGATCGCCGACGGCCGCTGGACGCCGGCGACCAAGGATCTGCTCCGCAAAAGCCGCGAAGGGACCACCACCGCCATCGTCACGACGCTGGCCAAGCTCAAGACCCGCCCCGTGCTGCTGATGAGCGCCTCGGCGATCGGCTACTATGGCCCGCGCGGCGACGAGGAATTTGCGGAAGAGGCTTCCTCCGGAGACGGTTTTCTCGCCAGCCTCTGCCGTGAGTGGGAAGGGGCGGCCTGCGCCGCGGAGCGGTTGGGCGTCCGCGTGGTCATGCCGCGAATCGGAGTGGTGCTCGGCAAGGACGGGGGCGCGCTGAGGAAGATGCTGCCGCTGTATCGGTTGGGACTCGGCGGTCCGCTGGGGCATGGCAAACAATGGATGTCCTGGATTCATCTCGACGACCTGGTCGAGCTGTTGATGTTTCTGATGAACAACGCGGCGAGCGGGCCGGTCAACGCGACCGCTCCGCATCCTGTGACCAATGCGGATTTTTCGAAAAACCTTGGCCGGGCGCTCGGCAAGCCGGCTTTTCTCCGCACTCCCGGCTTTGCGATGAAGCTGGCGTTCGGTGAGATGGCGGAAGAACTGCTCCTGACCGGTCAACGTGTCCTTCCCCACCGCGCTCAATCACTGGGATTCCATTTCCGTTTTCCGTTCATCGCGGGAGCCCTGGATGACATCTTGCGGTAATACGTCATGCGTCACGCGTCACGCCGTCCGTGAGTTTATGCGGATTGCGCTGGTGTGCGCGTGTATCTTGATCGCTGATCCGGAGGCAGTGTTAGCGGGAGATGCGTCATGGGATCGCCTCGCAGACGGTCTGGAAGTGACTGTCTGGACGCCGGGCGAGGCCTGCGCGCAGGTGCCGCCACTCTATATGCTGAAGATCGATCCCGAGCGCTTCCGGTTTGCGGTCTATCACTACCGAGCCGAAGGGTTGGAGTTGCCGCTGACGCTCGGCGACTGGCATCAACGGACCAAGGCGCTGGCGCTGTTCAATGCCGGCCTCTTTATGGACGACTTCTCGTACCTGGGGCTGCTCTATAAAGACGGCAAATCGCTCGGCGGCAAACGACATGGACTGTGGCAGGGGTTGTTTATAGCGGAGCCGCTGGCACCCAGCCTGAAGAAAGCACGCGTACTGGACCTGAAACACGATGCGTTTGATGACGACAAGCCGGCCTACCAGGAAGCCGCGCAGTCGCTGATGCTGCTCGATCGGCGCGGCATGCCGCGTGTGCGGCAGTCAGGCAAGGCGGCGCAGCAGACCGTGGTGGCAGAAACTCGCGAGGGCCGCCTGCTCGTCATCATGTCGAAAGGGGAGGTCCCGCTCTGGGAACTGGCCGTCTGCCTGCGAGACGGGCTCCGCGAGATCTCTCACGCGATGGCGATGGATGGCGGGACCTCATCGGATGTGCTGATCGGCTCGGAACTATCGGGTGCGCGAACGGGTGCGATGTGGCAGCCTCTCGTGGATGGGAAGGGACTCAGCCACGTTCCGTTGCCGACGGTGATCGGGGTGTTTCCGCGGCGACCGAACTGACTCCCGTGCTCGCGCAGCGCGTACGATCGGGACGAGCTGGCAGGTCAGTCTGCCTTTCGTGCTCGCAGAACGCGCACACCTCGGAAGGGTGCTCGTTCGATGCGCGCAGTCGAAGGCAGACTGTCCCGCCGCTCAAAATTATTTAGAATGGGCGGGAAAAGGCGCTCTCTTGCCTTTTCCCTTACCGCTACGCGGTTGGGTGTGGAGATGGACGTGCGCAGTTGCGAGTCAGCCACGTCGCCAATTTAAAAAGTATGGGCGGGGACAGACCGCTGATAGGCCTGTCCCCGCTCGGAGTGGAGCCTGCGCGATCGAAATGGCGAGCTCGGCGGCCTTTTTCGGCAGCCTTACCGTGGCGCCGGTTGGATCTCGTAGCCTGCTGCCTGCCAGGCATTCATGCTGCCGCCGACGTTGTAGACGTGTTTATAGCCGAGGTCGGCCAGGGTTTCCGCGGCGATGTTGCTGCGATGGCCGGACTGGCAGTACACGACGATGTGATCATCGGATTTCGCGCCGATTTCGTGGTGGCGGGTCTTCATTTGGGAGAATTCGATATTGCGGTCCGTGCCCGGGATGACGCCGCCGGCATGTTCCTGGGGCGAGCGGACGTCGACCAGGAAGAAACCTTTCGTGAGATGGTCCGGAGCCTTTTCGAGCGTGGCTTTCAACTTTTGCACGGAGATGACATACGAATGATAGGCCGACACGTGCTGGCTGCCACCGACGATCAACGTAATGCCGAGAGCGAGGCTTGCGAGGAGTCTTGTGGGAGTCATGGCCGCGCCTCCAGTGGTTCGCGCAAGGATTGTTATTCTTATGATACGGGCGGCCCGAATGGCTGGTCAAGGGCAGCGGTTCTGCTTATGGTCCTGCTGGCCGGCTGTTCCGAGGGCGTGAAATTTGTTCAGGAAACGGACACCGGCGGGGTCGTCGTCTATCCATATAAAGGGGATAATGCCCTCGTTTCAACGTTCCGTGGCGATGCGTTGGGCATGATGCAGAAAAAGTGTCCGAAAGGATATACCGTGCTGAAGGAAGGACAAACGACGGGTTTGCGGCGGATTCACGACAACGTCGGCGGTTCCGAGGCAATCGAACTCAAGCGTTGGGCGATCAAGTTTCAATGTAAATAGCTGGCGCGGGGCTCGAGGCGCGAGGCACGGGGCTATGAGGATTTAGCGTTTTGAAGATCCTTGATCGTAAGCAGGCTGATGAGCGTCACGCCCAGGGCTTCCACCTTCTTGCGTCCGTCCTGTTCCTGCCGATCCACAATCACCAGCGCGTGGGACACGGTGAGCCCCGCATCGCGAGCGGCCTGTATGGATTTCATCACCGATCCGCCGCTTGTCAGCACGTCGTCCACCACCACGGCCCGGTCGCCGGCCTGGGCCGCGCCTTCGATCAGCTTCCCCGTGCCGTGATCCTTGGCCTGTTTGCGCACAACGAACGTCCGCCAATTTTTCCCGGTTCGATGGGCCTGATCTGATACGGCCGTTGCAATCGAGATGGCCCCGATTTCCAGCCCGCCGATGCAATCAACCGGAAGGTCTTTCATGGCATCGGAGGCCAGTTGGGCGACCAGTGCGCGGGGGCCCGGGTGGGCCATCAGCACCCGGCAATCCACGTAGAAGGGGCTCGTGGCGCCGGAGGCCAGCTTAAAACCCTTGTCCTTGTCCCATTTGAAAGATTGGGTGGTGACGAAGGCTTGTGCGAGAGCTTCTTTGACTAACATCGCAGGGCAGTATAATCGTGAAACAGGGTTCAAGTCACCCCTGTTTTGGTCTATTCTTTTCTATGCGTGACCCGTCCTGTCAACCGCAGTAGCGTAGGTGCGTGCAATCAACAAATAGACACGAACCGTCATTCAAACGAAAGGAGCCCGGCATGTTTACCAGAGCATTTCTCATCAGTCTGATCACGGCAGCGGCGGCTATCCCGGTCTATGCCCAGACGGATACGCCGAAAGTTGACACCCGCCAGGAGCGACAGCAGGAGCGCA